>PXRO01000016.1 GCA_003021685.1 Halobacteriales archaeon QS_4_62_28 | reverse complement strand
GAGTTGCTCCCCGTCGAGAGTCTCGACTTGCCACCAGTTCGCGTAGCCGTCTTCACCGTCATCGTCGTGGTACAGCGTCACGTCGAAGCGGTGCTGGCTATCCTCGGCGGCCACCTCGACACCGACGACGTTCGCCTCTTGCAGATCGAGTTCCGGCGTCCCCGTCGCCGACCGGGAAGCGTCCCCAGACTGTTTAGTCGCAGTCGGTGACCGGGCCGAATCGCCTGTCGATTGGCCACTGTTGTCTGTCGACTGCGTGGATTCGTCTTCCGTCCCAGTCGGCCCGGTACAGCCGGCAAGCGTCGCGAGGGCACCGCCGACACTGGCGAGGAGGTGACGGCGGGGGAGAGTGCGGGGCATATCCAGTACCACGATTGCCACGCCGAAAAGAACCGGGTCGCTCGAAACCGTCGCGGTCGACTACTCGTAGACGAGGCCTTCGTCGTCGTACAGCGCGAACTCGTCGGTGAGTTCGTCGACACGGTCGCTGACTTCGGCGACGACATCCTCGTCGTGGGGTGCATCGACGACCTCGTAGATCAGGTCTGCCACCTCACGGCAGGCGTCCTCGTCGAAACCACGGGTCGTGAGGCCGGGTGTGCCGGCGCGGATGCCCGAGGGATTGAACGCCGAGCGCGTTTCGCCGGGGACGGTGTTTGCGTTGAGGACGATGCCTGCCTCTTCGAGGGACTGTTCGACGTCCTTGCCCGTCGTATCCGGATGGGAGGGACGCAGGTCGATCAGCACGAGGTGGTTATCGGTGCCGCCGGAGACGAGGTCGAGACCGTGTTCCTGCAGGCGGTCGCCCATTGCCTTCGCGTTGGCCACGGTCTGTTCGGCGTACTCTTCGAACCCGGGTTCGAGGGCCTCGCCGAAGCCGACGGCTTTGCCAGCGATGTTGTGCATCAGTGGGCCGCCCTGCATGCCGGGGAACACCGCGTTGTCGATGTCGTCTGCGTGCTCCTCGTCGCACATGATGATGCCACCCCGGCCCGCGCGGATCGTCTTGTGGGTCGATCCAGTGACGAAGTCGGCGATACCGACCGGCGACGGATGTGTGCCAGCGGCGACGAGACCGGTGATATGTGCGATGTCGGCGAGGTGGTAGGCGTCGGCCACGTCGGCGGCCGCCTGGATGCCTTCCCAGTCGACTGTGCGCGGGTACGCGGAGTATCCCGAAACGACGATGTCCGGGTCGTATTCCTCGGCGTGAGTGCGCAGTTCGTCGTAGTCGATGCGGCCCGACTCGGGGTCGACCTCGTACTGATCGACCTCGTAGACCTGGCCGGCGAAGTTCGCGGGGTGGCCATGCGAGAGGTGGCCGCCGTGAGTCAGGTCAAGCGAGAGAATCTTGTCACCGGGGTCCAGCACGGCCAGATAGACGCCCATGTTGGCCTGTGAACCCGAATGTGGCTGGACGTTGATGTGTTCGGCACCGTACAGTTCCTCCGCTCGATCGATCGCGAGTTGCTCGACGTCGTCGGCGAACTCACAGCCGCCGTAGTATCGTTCGTCCGGGTAGCCCTCGGCGTACTTGTTCGTCAGTGCCGACCCCTGGGCCTCCAGAACCGCCTCGCTCACGTGGTTTTCGCTCGCGATCATCGCGAGCGTGTCGTTCTGCCGCTTCACTTCGCCTTCGAGTGCCGACGTGACCTCGGGGTCAGTCGACTGGAGATGGTCGAAATGCATAGTTCACCTTCACAGCGCCCGTGTCAATAATCTACCTTTCCGGGCGCACCGTGTCACATGATACCAATACGAGTGTCAATCTGGAAACTAGACGACCAGCAACCATTATGTACAACAAGGGCACATACTATTACAGTATGTCTGCCTGGGGGGGAACGTCCGCGGGGGATCGGTCAGTCGGTTCGGACGCTTCGAAGGGGAGCGAAGTGGCCGAATCGGCCGATTTCTCTGCGCTGTGTACTCAGCTGAATCGGTTAGCCGAAGCCCCGCTTACCGCAATCCCGCGAAACATCGACGAGTGTTTCCGCGGTGATGCCGAGAAACTGACCATTCCGTGTACCGACGTGTCGGTGACGGCGCTCGGTCTGGGCGCTCAGTACCGGGTGACCTCGTCGACGGAACTACCGGAAGGCGAATATCTTCTGCAGTGCCGCGGGCCCACAGCGTCCTCCGCACCGGGGCCGACGAGCTACGTCAAGTTCCCCGGTCCGGCAGCGGTCGAACCGGACGGCGACCGTCTCGTCGTCTCGTTCTGGGAGACGATTTCGGTCACCGTCGGCGGGTCGCCCGGTGACTGCTCCGGGTTGAGCCGAATCACCGTCGAACCGACCCCGGAGGGACTCGCGACGGGCCTCACACATCTGGCTGCGGCCCATCACACGACAGCACCGGTCCGGTCCCATCCAAGCTTTCGGGAACATCCACCGCTGTTCGAAGTCGGCGAAGAGACGAGCGTCCCGGCGGCAGTCGAAGCCGAAACACCCGATACCGGTATCGAGTTCCTCCTGCCGCCCGCGCTGGACAAACTGTTCGTCGCTGCACCACTGGCGTATTACCTCGGTGCGAGCGTGCGTGTCGAGGATCGAGAGCGGCCGCTGCTCCGGGCGGAAGAACCGTCGATCCACCACGAGTTCGACGGGCTGCCTGGCTTTCAACACCAGTGTGCACAGTTGCTCCGGCGGGCGTTTTTCCTGGACTGCCAGGTCCGGCGCGTTGCCCCCGACCGGGCCTGTCGAGACGCCCTGGGAGACCTGCCCGTCGACCCGAACACGCTTCGGTCGCTCGGCCCGGCAGGCCGTCTCGAACAGTGTCTCGCGATATCAGAACGGGACCTCGACTCGCTGCTGCCCGACTGGCACCTCTCGACGTACGCGAAGCCGACCCCGGACCGAATCGGCTGTCTCCCCTATCTCCTGGATCGGCTCAGTCTCGTCTACCTGCCCCAGGCGACGGAACTCGACCAGCACGAGTTGCTCGACCAGACGCTCACAGCCGCCTATCCGACGCGGGGCGAAACACGGACTTCGAGCGTCTTGAAGCCCGAGCTGGAGGCCGGGCAACTGCACGCATGGCTGGCTCCGGGGACGCCCATCGACGCGTTCAAGCCGATCCCACAGGCCTATCGCAACCGCGCGAAGTACCGCACTCGCCAGAACGATCAGCTCCAGGTCGGCGTCGTCCTCAACGACGATCAGATGTGTGAGGAACACGAAACCGTCTCGAACATCTACGAAGAGCGGGCCGCCGACCTGCCAATCGACGTGACGATCCAGTCGGGTCTGGACAGAGAGACGCTCGCCGATGTCTTCGAGGCCAAGAACGACTTCGTCCACTACATCGGCCACTGCGACGACGTGGGCCTCCGCTGTCCCGATGGGAACCTGGATATCGCAAACATCGAAGAGTCGAACACGCAGACGTTCTTCCTCAACGCGTGTGGCTCCTACGAACAGGGCCTCTCGCTGGTCGAATCCGGCTCGATTGCCGGCGGTGTCACGTTCAAAAAGGTACTGGACAAGCAGGCCGCGAAGGTCGGGACAGCGTTCGCGCGGTTACTCGTCCACGGGTTCAGTATCGAGCGGGCGCTCCAGCTTGCTCGCCGCCGAATCATGATGGGCAAGGACTATGCTGTCGTCGGCGACGGTACCTACGCGCTCTTGCCGAGCCCGAAGCAACCTGCTGTCGTCCGGGTTCGGGACCGTGGCTCCGCGTACACTGTCTCCTGTGAGATGTTGACGGCACAGTCGAACGGCGACCGCTACGATCTGCCCTTCGATGGCAGAGAAATTCTGAACGGCGACAAATTCGATACGAGAGTGTCGGCGGCCGAGCTCGAGCGGGCACTGTCCTCGATGTCACTGCCGGTCATCTACGAGGGGGATTTCCACTGGTCCGAGGAGTTCGTCGAAACGCTCTGAGGGCGCGCGACACGAAACTCGTTCGTATCGGCCAGCTGGCCCTGTCACCACGCCGCACGATTCTGCTTCACGTAGATACCGGCAATATTTATACGTAAATGGTGTGGCAGTATCCAACATACATGCGAATTCAATCATAGATGGCCAGTAAAATTAAATACGACAACATCGTAGTAGTCTAACATACCAATGCATTCAAACCTACTCGAAGATGATGCAGGAACCGTTCTTTCCGCTGCTATAGACAGCGAAAGTGACCGCCTGACGGTCGTCAACCCGTCACGAGAGACGCTTTCGGAACTCGTGTCGGTCCTCGATGCCCACGAGAACCCGCCGTCGATCAGGATTCTCGCCGAAGACCGGCCACTGAAAGACGAGATGGACGACTTCATCGTCGCCAGCACAGCCGCAGACCTCATCGACGCCGGGACACTGGAACTGAAGATCCTGACAGACGTTCCGAACCACTCGCTGCTCATCGGCTCGGAAAGCGTCGTGTCCCTCATCGACGCCGGTGACGCAGTCGCCGGGCTGACGACGGACGAAGCGGAGTTCGTGGACGACATCGCCTCGTTCTACGAGGACGAGTGGGAGCGCGCCGACAGTTACTCCCTGCGGACTCCGGCGATGTCCCGTGTCATGGACACGCTCGACTCGGACATCGGACCGGAGACGGCGTCGGATTTCGATGGCGTCCTGTCGTCGCTCCAGACGGCCCGGGGCGACGGCGATGGACTCGACGAAGTGACGATTAGCCTGCTGGTCGCAGCCAAGAACGGCGAGTTGCTCTACGATATCAGCAAGTGGGGCGAAGACATCGGCCTCGCCAGCAAGGCGACGTTCTCCCGAACGAAGACCACGCTCGAAGACATGGGCCTGATCGATACGGAGAAAGTCCCAATCGATGTCGGACGACCGCGCCTGCGCCTGATGCTCGGTGACGAACGGCTCCAGTCGGCCGACAGCGACGAACTCGCGAGCGTCGCACAGAGCATCCTCGCCTCCTAGGCTTTTTTCTCTCAGACTACCGATGTCCGTGCCATGGATACGGTAGTCGCAGTCGTCGGGAGTGGACCGGCAGTCGAAGCGGTTCTCGCGGCACTCGGGGATATCGACGTTGGCGTCGACCAGCAAGAGACGCCGGCAATCGACGCTGTCGAGTTCGCTATTGTCGCCGGCCAGTCGGGCGAATCGATCTTCGAGACTGCCAGCGAGCAGGCACTCGACGGCTCGACGCCGTGGCTTTCGGTCGAACTCGGCGGGATCGGAGGCGAACCCGTCTGTCCGGCATCGGTCGCCGGATTCGCCCCGGAACGGGAGTGTTACAACTGCCTGCAAGGGCGGGTCGAGGCGAACACGGACCCCGAGACCGAGTCGGTTGAGGGACCGGACCCACCGACAGAGCGGGTCGCCGGTGCAATTGCGGGCGAGGCTGCCGCGACGCTCCTGACCGAGAGCGACCCCGATCCGTCGGCCGCGCTTCTGGGTCACGTGATCGAACTCCCGCGCCAGCAACGACGCTTCCTGCCACTGCCAGGGTGTTCCTGCGGAAGTGACCGTGCGACGACAGTCGAGACTGACTACGTGGCCCAGACGACCGAGGAGGCCCTCGGCCGTGCGGAACTGGGCCTCGACGACCGAGTCGGCGTCGTCCAGCAGGTCGGTGAGACCGAGTCGTTTCCCGCACCGTACTATCTCGCCGAGTTGACCGACACGTCCGGTTTCAGCGCTGTCACGGCACCCCGACAGGCCGCCGGTGTCGCCCCGGACTGGGATTCGGCGTTCATGAAAGCGCTCGGGGAGTCCTACGAACGATACGCCGCCGGCGTCTACACCGACACAGACACCACTACGGGGTCGGCCGCGTCGCTTCCCGACGCAGTCTCGCCCGCTGCTTTCGTCGCGCCCGCGGACACAGCGGTCGACGACGACACCGAGATACAGTGGGTTCAGGCGACCCATCTCGTGACCGAAGAGCGAGCCCTGGTCCCGGCAGAGCTGGTCTGTCATCCGCCCACGGAGTGGCAGGTCAGACCCCCACTGACGACCGGACTCGGTCTCGGTTCCTCGGGCGTGGAAGCGCTGCTTACGGGTCTGTACGAGGTAATCGAGCGTGACGCGGCGATGCTATCGTGGTATTCGACGTACGAACCGCTCGGACTGACCGTCGACGAGGACATCTTCGGGACGCTATACGAACGAGCCACGGCCGAAGGACTGACCGTGACACCGTTGCTCCTGACCCAGGACGTGGACGTGCCCGTCGTCGCTGTCGCCGTCCATCGTGACGAGTGGCCCAGTTTTGCGGTCGGTTCTGCGGCCGATCTGGACCCCGAGCAGGCGGCACTCGGCGCGCTCGAAGAGGCCCTCCAGAACTGGATGGAACTGCGCGGGATGGGGCCAGAAGCGGCCGACAATGCCAGTGGAGCCATCGGTCGCTACGCCGATAAGCCAGAGCACGCAATCGAACTGCTCGACTACAGCCAGACCATCCCTGCGGCGGCCGTCGGTCCAGAGGAAGGCTACGAGGGCGAGACCGAACTCGATCATCTGCTCGACCGCGTTACCGAAGTCGGTATGACGCCGTACGCGGCCCGGACGACGACCCGTGACATCGAATCGATCGGCTTCGAGGGTGTTCGCGTCCTCGTGCCCGAGGCCCAGCCACTGTTTCTCGGGGATGCGTACTTCGGAGAACGAGCGCGCCGAATTCCGGAATCACTCGGGTTCGAGCCAGCACTCGACCGACAACACCACCCCTTCCCGTGAACTACTCTCCCCCACTCACTCGCCGCTGACGCGGCTTTAGATACCGAACGTCACTCTGAGCATATCCCGTGTTCCCGGACCGAGACCGACGGCGGTGACGGCCACCAGCAACAACAGCGCGTAGCGCTGGCTATCTTCGACGAACTCTTCGGTAAACAGCCACAGCACCAGCGAGGCGACGATCATCTTGATGACGAGGAAGGGCCAGGACGTCCCGATAGCAGCCGAAAGCGACGCTGGCTGGACGGACTCGGTCACGTCGATAATGATGCGGTTGGCCGGGTGCTTGGCGAAGTACTCGCCAGGGATGCCGAGTGCGTCGAGCCAGTCGGCCGTGATGACGTTCGCGATGCCGTCGATGGCGTGACCCCAGAGGACGAACAGGCCGACGTACCCCGTTGCGTCTCTGAGTTCCGGCCACGACGCCTCGATTACTTTCCAGCTGAGAGCGGCCAGCATGATCGCACCGACCGTGACGAGCGTTACCATCTGCGGGTAGATTGTGACGTACTCCCTGGTGATCCCGAGACCGACGAGGTAGAGAATCGACAGCGCGAGGACCGCGCTTCCGACGAGGCCGAGTGCCCTGTTCCCGTTCTCGATCCGGCCACTCCGTTCGAGTCTGCGAACGCCGACCAGGGCTACAAGGGTCACGACAAACAGCGTGACGTAGATGATCGGGCTCACGAGTAGCGTGTTGATCGGGTAGGGGATCGCTGGCTCGACTCCAGCCCGGACCGCCGCGTCTGTCGCGTCTTCGAGCACTCGGAGTGATCCCCCGAGGAGCATGAACGGGACCAGCGGGTAGTACAGCGAGAGGTCGGTAACGAGGTCGTAGCGCTGCAAGAGCAGGTACACGCCGACCAACATGAACACGAGCACGACCATGTACCCGATCTCGGAAACGACCGTGTAGCCGGGTTCGGCATACACCGCAGTCCCTGCTTGCTGTGCCTGCGTACAGGCGTCAGCACTGTACAGTAACTCGACGCTGCTTCCGTCGCGGAGCGCACACCGCGCGGCCTGGGCGTCTGCAGCGACCGGTCCCCAGAAATATTGCCAGATAAACCTGTCCCAGACGGTCCGTGTCGCGACAGCGGCTGCGACGACGATGAATCCGACGATTCCACCCAGGGCGGCGAGCCACACTCCGAGCGGATCACGACCGTCGAGGTGTGCCGCCAGCCGCGCCTCCAGTTGCATATGTATTGGGCTATCTGGTGGCTGTTTTAGCGTTCCGGTTGCATGCGCGACCGACGAACAGTTGCATCGCGATTGTCCGTCTGTTCGACAGTATTAGTCAAGTGCTGCCTGGACCGCCGACAGCACTGCCTCGTGGTCTGCCCCGTTCGAGGCGACGACGCCCTCGCTGTCGTGTTCCCAGCGGTCGCCGTGGACGTCAGTGACAGTTCCACCTGCCACACGGACCATGTGGACGCCAGCGACGGTGTCCCATGCGTTAGCCCGCCGTGTGCACACCGCCGTTTCGAACCCGCCGTCGGCCAGCTGGGCGAGTGTGGCCTGGAAGGAGCCGAGCCGCCGAACGTCGGCGAAAGCCTCGCCGGTGGCGTGACAGATGTCGCCAAACGCCGCTGGGTCCTCCCACCGGTTGGTGATGGCGGCGAGGAACGTCTCGGGGTCGTCCCGTTCACTGACTGTCATCGTCTCGCCGTCCCGGGTCACGCTCTCGGGACCCGCGGCATAGAGGTCACCCATCGCCGGCATGTACGTCGCAGAGCCGACCGGTTCGCCGTCGACAACTGCCGTGACGCTCGTCGTCCACGCGCGACTGCCCCGGACGAAGTTCGTCGTGCCGTCGATGGGGTCGACGATCCAGGCGCTCCCGTTCGCTGGAACAGAATCGACCTGCGCCGGTGCCTCGCTCTCGGGACCGCTCAGTTGTGGGCTGTCTTCTTCACAGACGAACCGGTCGTTCGGGAACTCCTCTCTAATCGTCGCCACCACCTGTTGCTGGGCGTCCCGGTCGGCCTGTGTCACCAGATCAGTCTTGTCACTCTTCGTCTCGATAGCGACCGCTGTTTGGAACTGTTCTCTGGCCACGACTCCACCGGCCCGCGCAGCGCGTTCGGCGATTGCTGCCCTGTGATGAGCGTCCGTCATGGACGGCACTGGGATACCCTGACAAAAAGCCCCACCGCTTTCACCCATCCGGGCTTACTGCTGGTCCGGTGCCTCCTCGGCCGCTTCGAGAATTGCCTCGGCGATATCCCGCGCCTCCTCCGGCGTGTACAGTACTTGATTCCCCAGCGACTGTTCGATACGAACGTACCCGTCGTCGGTCTCGATGGAGAAGAACGCGGTGTT
>PXRO01000015.1:4039-13301 GCA_003021685.1 Halobacteriales archaeon QS_4_62_28 | reverse complement strand
CTACAAGTACTACTGTGCCCCCCACGAGAGCCTCGGCATGAAAGGCGCAGTCGTCGTCGGCTCGGACTACCCCACTGCCGGCAGCGGTGGCGAGGGTGGCGGCGTTGAGACGCTCGAACCGGAAGAAGCCGGCGTCCCGATCCAGCCACACTGGGTCGGGATCGGTGCTGGACTCATTATGGTCATCTCGACAGTCTTTACGTTCTACCTGCTCAAATACAGCGAATCGCCGCACACGAAAGGAGGGAACAACTGATGTCTTCGACAGGTTCGAACTACGGAGACATCCACCGGTACGAACAGCCACGGGAGAGCACGGCAGCGGCGCTGGCTATCGTCCTCCTGACGATCATCGAAGTCGTGTTCGTCGGTCTGTTCACCTACGGGATGCTCGTGGGGTGGGCGTCGGGCATCGGACCGTCGCTGACGAACCCACTCATCGAGGCGAACATGTTCCTCGGTGGCGTGCTGACGGTGATCTTTCTGGACCTCGCGTTCATCATGCTGCTGTACCGCAAGGAGTTCCTCCCGGACGTGATGATCGTCAAGAAGCGGCGACGCAAGTGGGAAGACCTCTACATTCGGGAAGAGGATGTCGATGGGACGACCTTCGGCGGTGACGACCCGTGGGAGAGCGTCAAACGCGCAGTGTATCCGTACTACAAGAAATAACTATGCCACTAGACGAAGACAAGTATCCGGCCGAGTCAGGCCGTCGACGGTTCGTAAAGGGTGTCGTCGGGAGTGCGGCGCTCTCGACAGTCGGGGCTGGCGGCGCGGCGGCGCTCGACACGGCCACCTCGTCGGCGGGTATCGGCGGCGGGACGACGACGTACGTTGCGATAGAAAACACCGCTGGTCCGGCACCGCGTGGGATGCCGCTCATTCCACTCACGATAGAGAGCGGTGAACTGAAGGGTGTCTGGCCCGAGTTCGACTCCGAACGAGGAATCGTGATCAACGACGACTTCGGTGGCAGCGGCATCCCCTACAGTTCCCAGATGCTCCAGTACTGTGGCCTCCAGACAGCGGAGGGGGTCTATCCCCAGGCAGACCAGAACAACACCTTCCGTACGGGGTCGGGCACGTACGCCTGGGAATCAGAATACGACCAGGGCGTCCCGATCACGGTCGACATGTTCGACGACTACAAGGAGTGGGGCAACGGGATCGGGAAGGACGGACTCGGCAAGCCCGGGACCGGCACCTGGCGCTCGGAAGGTGACGTCAAGACGATTCCTGTTCAGGTACTCCGGAGTCCCGAAGTCCCGAAGATCGCCAACGGAGAGGGACCCTATTCCTCGATCCCTGGCCCCGTCAGGGAGTATTTCAAAGCCGCAACGGAGGATAGCTTCATGGCCTGGGCGAACAAGTGTACCCACTTCTGTTGTGTCCCGGGCTACAAGCAACTGGAGGGCAGTGCGAACTACGACGCCGAAAACAAAGTGTACTGCCAGTGCCACCAGTCGGTGTACGATCCGTTCAACCCAGTGCAGAAAACGATGGTCGCGCTCCCGCGACCGCCACAATAAACAATGAGTCTCGAACGCAAAGACGACCACGACCACAACGGCTGGATGGAATCGAGAGAGTTGACACTCCTCGAAACGATCTACCTGACCACACTGATGTGGCTCGACAAACGGCTCCGCGTCGTCGACTATCTCGAACTCCTCGAGGACCTGTACTACAAGGTCAACATGCAGATGCCAAAGAGCCACACAGAACAGTACAACCTCGACAACAAGTTCTGGTACTGGTATCCACTGTACGCGCTCGGGTCGTTCTCGACGATATCGTATATCGTCGCGGCGATTTCGGGCGCACTCCTTGGATTCTACTACGCACCGGCCGCCGCCGCCTCTGATGGGACGATGACCGTCGCCTACGAGTCGGTCATGATAATCATGGGCCAGCTCAACCTCGGGTACTTCCTCCGGTCGGTCCACCGCTGGTCGGCACAGGTGATGGTGGCCGCGGTGTTCCTCCACATGCTCCGCGTGTACTTTACCGGCGCGTACAAGGAACCCCGTGAAATCAACTGGATCATCGGAATTATCTTGATCTCGCTGACACTGGTCTTCGGGTACACGGGCTACCTGCTCCCGTGGAGTCAGCTGAGCTTCTGGGCCGGTCAGATCGGCGTCGAGATGTCGCTGTCGATCCCGCTCATCGGTGAGTGGGTCGCACAGCTGATGTTCGGTGGCTTCACGTTGAGCCAGAGCACGCTCCAGCGGATGTACATCTTGCACGTGTTCTTCCTGCCGTTCATCACGACCGCAATCATCGCGGTCCACATCGGCATCGTCTGGATGCAGGGCATCGCAGAACCACACTAATCATGAGCGACAACGACACCAACGACGACGTTCGCACAGACGGCTCCGGGACAGGGATCGTTGCACCGGACGACGAGACACCGGACTGGTCCGAACGTAAAGAGCGGACCCAGGGACTGTCCCGGCTGACCTACGAGTACTTCGAACGGTCACGCCGCGAAGACCAGGATCTGCGCCAGCAATCGGACTACGTCGAACGAGACGTGCTGGCGTTCCCGGCCTGGCCCCACGAGATGATGCGCAACCTCGCGCTCACATCGTTTTTCGTCGGGATGATCCTCTTTCTCTCGGCGGCGCTCCCGCCGGAGATGCCGGCCCCGGCGAACGCGAACCAGACGCCAGCGATCATCCTGCCGGACTGGTATCTCTACTGGTCCTTCGGGCTCCTGAAGCTCCAGAACCTGAACCCGTCATTGAGCCTGTTGGGCGGCCAGAAGTTGATGGCAGACCGAACGTACGGTGTGCTCGCGAACGTGGTCGTCGTCGGCTTCGTCGCCATTGTGCCCTTCCTCAACAAGGGATCGGCCCGTCGACCCGTCGAGCAACCGTTCTGGGCGGCTGTCGGGATGGCCGGCGTCGTCTTCAGCCTCACCATCGCCGCACTGTCGGTCCAGAACCTGATCCCGATGGATTCGAACCTGCTGTTGGACCTGACCTTCCTGTTTCCCATCGTCACCGGTGCGATCACCTACGCCGCGTTGCGCACCATGCGCGAAGGGTACATGTTCAATCTCAACCGGCGCTACTACCGCCTGCGCCCACCGAAGTAGCCAGTCACACTCTTTGCTTTCCGTTTCCGGCTGCAGACCAGTCACGCGTCTCGCCGCAGTAAAGTAGTTCCCAGTCTTAGGGTCGGCAATGACGGACGACCAGTCGGTCGACAGGACAGACGAGAGGGACCGTGATGTCGTCGTTCCGCTCCGGGTGTACAAGACGATCACAGTGTTTTCGACCCTGTTTTCGGTCGTCAGCGTCGTCGGTGGGTTCATACTCATCGACTGGGCGACCAATCGGGCGACACTTCCCGCATCCCAAGTGGACCCAGTCGGCGCGCTCGCCGGGATCGGTCTGATACTGTTCGGAGCCGCAGTGTATGCATTTGCGACGCGGTTCCGGACCGAAGAAATGGGAAAGTCTAAAGACGACGCTGACGAAGCCTCAGGTAATGGCTGACGAATTTATCAAGGGGCTCGGCATTTTTGTCACCGCCGGACTCGGTTGGATGGCGGTCGCTGGCTGGTACCGGACACCGAGTTTCGAAGGCGCACAGTTGACTGGCCCGGTTCCGACCGAGGGCCTGAGCGTGTACGACCAGATCGCGCTGTTCCTCGGAGAGGCGATGTTCTGGTTCGCAATCATCGGCGCACTCACGTTCTGGATCCTCGTCCCGCTGTTCGACGAAGCGCGCGAGGTCTGGGCAGAGCGCAGTGAGTGAAAGGAGCGTCGAAAAACGGCGACGGTAGTCAGACGAGCGTGCCGAGCGTTCCGGTAAACAAGAGCTGGAAGCCCAGATACAGCAACGAGAGCGTCCAGAGACTCAGGGATGCTTTGGGTCGGTCGAGCGATAGCTCACGCCGGGCTTCGACTTTCCGGGACTCGAATTCGAAGAGGTCGGTGATGAGCAGCCCAGCGACGAACATGGACATGATCATCCCGCCGTGGTGGTTCACCGTCAGATAATAAAAGGAGCCCAGCATCAGCAGGACGTTGGTGGACTCGTGTGGGAAAAAACGGCTGATTGCGTCGGCTCCGCCGTTCTCGTACTGTTTGACGTGACGGTTGTGGGCGAAGAATCGTGTCGCCATATTGGCGAGCACGAGCACGAGCAGGACGGGTTCGATAACGCTGTGGAGTGCGTCCAGCGGTCCGAAGATTTCAACGAACGGCTCCATAGGTGAGAATCCGTCCGTCGCCCATTAGTGTCTTTCCAATTTCTGATGCCGGATTCGGGCCAGTCGATCATCTCAGGGGGAAACGAGGCCGACTCTCGGCGAGAACGGCGACCGTCACCGTTCCATCGACCGCAAGCGTCACTGGCTCGCCAGGATCGACGGGGTCCATGGAGCGACCGTCGGCCGCAAGTGTCACGACGGCATCGTCACGTTCGACAGTCACTTCGAGACAGTCGTCCGGGACGATCCAGTGGTCGGGATCGGTCGCGAAGGGCGCGATTGGTGCCACAGTGACGACGCTCGTCTCCGGTGCGGCAATCGGCGTCCCGATACGACGGGCGTAGCTGGGCGTGCCAGCGGGCGTCGACACGACGACACCGTCAGCACGGAACTGGCCGATGTGGGTGTCACTGGCAGTGACAGAAAACTCCGAAATGCGCGCCGCCTCAGCCGTTACCAGCGTGATGTCCATGACGGCGTGGTCACTGACCGTACCTGTACGTTCGATCCCCACGACGGGGTGGGTCTCGGTCGCCCAGTTCCGTTCGAGGAGTGACTCGGCGACCCCAGCAGCCGCGTCGGCCGGCACGGAGCGGAGGCTACGGCCCGCATCGACCGGGACCACTGGCACCGTCGGACGGGACCGGGCGACCGAGAGCGTCGTCGTCTCGCCAGCAGTGACGATGACATCGGTGTCGTCCGACAGCACAGTGTCGACGCTCCCAGTCTGGACCCGACCGCCGGCACGTTCGATCCTCGCGACGAGGTCGTCGAGTCCATCGCCGACGATGCCAACCACTGGCGAGTCAGCACTCATGTCAAGGTGGTCAGTCTATGCGGAAAAAAAGATGCTGATAGGCGTGTCCCGCCCGCGCGGGTCACGGCTAAACGTCCAGTCGCTGTCGCGCGTACTTTGCAAGCGTCGGCAGGTCCGACAGGTGCATGAGCTTCGTCATCGCCAGTTTGTTACCGGAGTTTAGTTTCTCGAGCGTGTTCTCACCAGTTCGCCTGAGGTCGGCCATCAGCTGGTCGTAGCGTTCGTTGGGCACGAGATAGAGGAGTTCGGTCAACATCAGCCGCGCGTTCATCCGTGGTGCGACATCCTCGTGCCAGAGTTCCTCGTACGTCGCCAGCTGCTCGGCGGAGGTGTCCGGACGAGAATGGGTCAGCGACGCGTCGGCCGTGATTGCGGCGGCCCTGGCTGATTTCATCCCCTTGTGAATCCCCTCGCCCCACAGCGGATCAATCGTCGGCACCGTGTCGCCAATCGCCATGAAGTTGTCCGTGCTCATCGACTCCGGTCGCTGGATGTGGGCCGAGCCACGGTGCTGTTTCTCCTCGAGTTTGGTCGCGCCGTCGAATCGCGGATCCCGCTCGATCCAGTAGTCGAGGTAGTCGTCGATACCCATCCCGTCTTTCGCGTACGCCCGATGGGAGTCGTTCTGGATATAGCACAGCCCGACTTTGGCCTCGTCACCGCCAGTGTGGAAGATCCACGAGTAGCCTCCGGGGGCCAGGTCGTGGTCCAGACGAAGCATCATTGCCCCGTGAAGGTCGGGATAGTCGGGATGATCGAGGGTCAGGTCCTCGAACTCGTACTCGATCCCGATGGCCTGGTGCTCGCGTTCGAGGTCACAGACGTCGAGTTCCTGTGCCAGCGGCGCAGCGGGCCCGGTCGCGTCGATCATGATATCGCCGTACACTTCCTCGTCACCGTTGTATCTGACCCCGACGATTTCACCGTCGTCCATGACCGGTGCCGTCACTCTGGCATCGAACTGGTACGTTGCACCTCGCTCGCGGCCGTCCCGAACCAGGAAGCGTTTGAAATCCGCAAACTCCAAGACAGCACCTGCCTGTTCCCGGACGTAGTGGTCGTTCGGGGATTCGAGGACGACGTTGTCCGTGTAGTGCATCACGACATCGTCCGGAATCGAGAACGACGCCATCATCGAGGGAAACGTTCCCGCAGTCGACTTGTTGCTTTGACGTGGGAACTGGTCTTCCGGTTCCGTTTCGAGGACCACGACGTCGTAGTCCCGCGCGGCCAGGTCACGGGCACACTGCGCCCCCGCAGGGCCGGCCCCGGCGACGACCACGTCAAAACGCTCGCTCATACCCTGTGATACAACGTTGCGGTTATGAGTCTTGCTGAATCGAGATGGATAGCTCTCGAAAGGATAAAGCCCCCGCCGGGATAGGCATTCGACAGCGCGGGACCGACGCTATCCGACAGTGTGGTCCCGTAGGTGGTTTCAATGCTCAAGACAGGTGCAGGGCGACTCGCTGACAGTAGTCGGCTCCCGACGGCGCTCAGGGCAGTACTTGGATACTACGCGGACGCTGGCGTGTTCGACTACGGAAGCCTCACACTGAAACGCGAGATCGACGAGCGATCAGAGCGAATGATCAGCGACGTGTTCGAGCTCGTCGAGGACGCCCTCGAAGACGCCTTCGACCGTCAGCGGGTCAGTTTCGAGTACGACACGAAACTCGTATTGCCGGCACAACTGACGCTGGGATACGTCTACCGCCGGGCCCGCAAAGAGACCGCGACGGATCCCGTCACTGACGAGATTGCGACCGGCGTTCCGGCGGTCGACGAGACAGCACTGTCGGCCGGCCCGTCACAGGATCTCACCCCTCGCGAGATGGTAGTCCGGGCCGAGCAGGTGACGCGCTTCTCGATAGAGGCGTTGATCGACGGTGACATGCGGGACGCGATCAACGACGACGAGTTCGAGGATTTCCAGGTCGATTTCGAACCCGACGAGAGACGCCGCGTCGCCGAAGTTGCCCAGAGTGCCCTCGAATCCCATCTGACTGACATCCTCGACGACTTGCCACCAATCGTCGAAGAGACGTACGCGCGGGCGGCAGACTACAGCGAGGCCCATCAGGAGCGAGACGAATACTTCCGGCAGTGTATGCAGGCAACCGAAGGCGGCGATGAGAGCGCCCGCCGGGATATCCGTGAGGAGTACAAGTTCGCCGACTTCGAGGACGAGGACGTGGCGGCCCTGTTTTCCGACGCCGAACGCGACCTGTCGTATCTCAAGACTCAGTACGCGCGCGTCGGCGTCCTGTACGACGGCATGCTCGATCTGTACCGGTTGGCCGGTCTGGACATCGACGACCAGTTCGCTCGCGCTATCGTCCTGTCAATCATCGGCGCACAGATCTGGCTCGACGACGTGGACGATTACAACGACGACCGCCGTGACGGGCAGTTGACACCGGTGACCGCCGAATACCTGCTCGCGCCCGACGACGAAGCGGGCTACCGTCGGGTCGTCGACATCACCGAGCAGTATCTCGACTTGGCAAAGGAGTACGCGACGGTCGCAGACTCGCCGCTGACCGGCGTCGCAGTGGAGTACATATATCGGTCGGGAGAACCCGAAGTACTGCCCGGCAAGCACTGACACTTATACTGCCGGACGTACCTCTCTGAAGAGTCTCGCTACCCCAGAGTGGCGAAATGCTTCACGGACTTCCGTCCGACAGTATTACTGGGTGTCGATGTCACGCGTCGCCTCGACGACTGAGAGGTCCTCGTCGACAGTGATGGTGAGGCTGTCACCGTCGACGGTGAGCGTAAAACGGGCCTCGAAGGGGTCCGTCGAGAGCACTTCTTCGTCGTAGTCCTCGTGGGCCTCGTTGACCGACCCAATATCGTCCGGGGCGATTGGATTGCGGTCGTGATCAGTGACGAAAGAGAGCAGTTCGGTGTTCGAAAGGAGCGCAAGCACGGCGGCACCGCCGGTCTTCAGGATACAGTTCGTACACTCGACCCCGACAGTGACGGCGTGGTGGCGGTCGCACGCCGGGCAGAGGCCCTCGCTCGCGTCGTGGTCCTCACAGACCGACAGTTCGTACTCGACCGTGGCTGAGCATCGGGGACAGATACCGCTCGCGAAAGCCATGACTTCGAGGTTCGTCCAGGTCCAGGCGGTCCGGGCCACCTCGTCGGGACTGCGGTCCCTGACGCCCGCCGGTGGCAGTGTAAGTCGGCCGAGATACCCATCGACGGACGCACTCCCCTCGGGACCACCGCCGCGTGTCCGGCCGAACTTGCCCGCACACGAGGTGCAGTAGAGTTCGACGCTGCCGTCCTGCCACTGTATCTCGACGGGGCTACCACAGTACTCGCAGTGCTGGTCGATGGTCGTTCGGTCGACTGTGGGCGTCTCGGTCACCGCACCGGAGAGGACCGCTTCGACGATTCGCCGGCCCGGTGGCCGGAGCACGTACCCCTCGTCGGTCTTCCGGACGAAGTGGCCGACGACCGTGTCGAGGTGGTAGTTGAACTGGCCCGAATCGTCCACATCGACAGCGTCGTACAGTGCCGAGAACGACAGTGGGTCGGTGGCCTCGCCCAGCGTCCGGAGGATGTCGAGTCGTGTCTCGTCGCCGAGGACGGAAAACGCGTCGTCGGGCGACAGCGGATTCGACGAACTCTCCTCAGTTGCCATAGCCACCAGTTGACACGACAACCAGATAATCGCCAGCATCAGTCAGATACGCTACAGAACGAATATTCGGAAAGATCGTTTACAGAAATATCATTCAGATTATACTTATGTCGGTGTCGCCCGTTCATTTATGTATGAGACGCCCACTCGATCCGAACGGACCACATCACTCGACCGGCAGCGCGACAGTCCGTGGGACTGCCGCGTTTCTCGCCCTCCTCGCCGGCACCGTTTTCGTCGCGAGTTACCCCTTGATCACAGGTAGCGTCGTCTTTGGCGGCCTCGCGACCGCGACGCTGTACCGATACCGTCTCACCCTCGGACGCAGGTTGGGTGTCGTGACTCGCGGGCACGACCGAACGGACGACGGTGCTATCCGCTAATGGCTTACAACGGTCCCCGACTGTCGGTTCGTGGTGTTTTGCGAGAATATATGACGTCTTTCGAGAATACACTGATTGCATCCGCGCGAGCGAAGCGAGCGCGGTTCGCTCCGAGCGCGGCTTCGCCGCGACTCGGAGGACTTTTTCACCGACGTTTTTGCGAGGAGGGGTTC
>PXRO01000015.1:0-3894 GCA_003021685.1 Halobacteriales archaeon QS_4_62_28 | reverse complement strand
AAAGCCGTCGTGCTCGACGGCCTGCTGGACGAGTTCGGCGTGGCGCTGGGAGTTCGAAGAAAAGGACTGTGCGATGAAGGTCGCACCCGCAGAGAGCGCCAGTGCCTTCGGGTTGACCGGTGGCATGTTCGGCCCGTCGGGCGAGGTGGAGGTTTCGAAGTCCTCGCGCGAGGTCGGGGAAGCCTGGCCCTTCGTCAGCCCGTAGATTCGGTTGTCCATGACGACGTAGGTCATGTCGACGTTCCGGCGAACGGCGTGGATGAAGTGCCCGGCACCGATAGAGTAGCCGTCACCGTCACCGCCAGCGACCATCACTTCCAGGTCGGGATTGGCGAGTTTGACGCCGATGCCGACCGGGAGCGCACGCCCGTGGACGCCATGCAGCGCATAGCTGTGCATGTACGTCCCGATCTTGCCCGAACAACCGATACCGGCGACGATGAACGTGTTGTCCGGGTCGTTGCCGGTTTCGGCGAGGGCTTTCATCATGCCGTTCATCGTCCCGAAGTCACCGCAGCCGGGACACCAGGTCGGTTGCTTGTCGGATTTGAAGTCGGTAAAGCGAATGTCTGAACTCATGCTGACACCTCCGTCGCCGTCGCGACGGCCTCTCTGATTTCGTCTGCGAGTTCGTCGGCCTTGAACCGCACGCCGTTGTACTTGTTGACGCGGTCGACACGTTCGAGCACGTCGTGTTCGATCACGTCGGCGAACTGGCCCGTCGCGTTACACTCGACGACGATGGTCTGCTCTGCAGCGTCGATTGGGTCGCTGAGGTCCGGTCGCGGGAAGATGTAGGGCACAGAAATGAATCGCACGTCGAGATCGTCGTCTGCGAGCAGTTCCAGTCCCTCGCGCATCGCGCCCTCGTTCGACCCCCACGAGACGACCAGTGTGTCTGCCTCGGGGTCGCCGAACTCTCGGTAGTCCCAGTTCTCCTCCGCTCGCGCGGTCTCGACCTTGCGCTCGCGTTTCTCGACCTGTGCCTTGCGAATCTCGGTGTCCTCGGTCCGGCGGCCGAGCGCGTCGTGTTCGAGACCAGTGGTCATGTGTGCGCCGCCGGGCGTACCGGGGAAGGTCCGGGGCGAGACGCCGTCTGCACTCGGGAAGTGGGGCTGGAACTGGTCAGTCTCGTTTTGCCAGCCGTCGATCTCCTCCTCGTCGACGACCTTGCCGCGCTCGACTTCGACTTCGTCCATGTCGAACGTCTCCGGCGAGAACGTCTGTTCGGTGACCGCAAGCGCCAGATCCGAGACGAGGAAGACGGGCGTCTGGTACTTCTCGGCGAGGTTGAACGCCTCGACAGTTTTCCAGAAGCACTCGGAGATGGAGGTCGGAGCGACGACGAAGCGCGGAATCTCGCCGTGGCCGCCGTACAGCGTCATGTTGAGGTCGCCCTGTTCCTGTTTGGTCGGCATCCCGGTCGAGGGACCCGAGCGCATCACGTCACAGATGACCAGCGGCGTCTCCGTTGTCGCGACCAGGCCGAACGTCTCGGTCATCAGATCGATTCCCGGGCCCGACGTGGCCGTCATCGAGCGCGCGCCGGCGCGTGCCGCGCCCAGTGCCATGTTGATCGCGGCGAGTTCGTCCTCGGCCTGGACGACTTTGCCCCCGAACTGGTCGATCCGGCCAGTGAGGTACTCCATCACGTCGGTCGCAGGCGTGATCGGATACCCGGCGTAGAACCGACAGCCAGCGGCGATAGCCCCCATGCCAATCGCCTCGTCACCGTTGAGCAGGACGTAGTCGTTATCCGTCGTCTCGAGTGAGTAGCCGTAGTCGTGGTCGTACTCGGCCTGGACGAACTCCTGACCGGCCCGCGCCGCCTTCTTGTTGTTCTCGACGATGGCCTCGCCCTTGCTGCCGAAACGCTTGTCGAGGGACTCGTCGAGGTTCTCGATGGGGAACCCGGTCACTTCACAGGCCGCCCCCAGCGCGACGACGTTGGCCATGATCGCACCGCCGGCCTCCTCGGCGAGGCGCTTGAGCGGGACCTCGAGACCGATCATCTCCTCGGGAATCTCGACGTTTTGCATCGTCGTCCGCTCTCCGTCGTAGATGATGACCGACCCCTCGTGGAGTTCGTTCATGTTCTCGTCGATCGTGCGTTCGGTCAACGCGATCAACACGTCGAGTCGGTCCACGACGCTCTCGACGCGGTCGACGGACGTCCGGACCTTGTAGGCCGTGTATCCACCACGGATACGCGACGCGAAGTCCTTGGATGTAAAGACGTGTCGACCCGCCCGCGAGAGTGCCTGAGCGAAGATCTTTCCGGTAGAGTCGATTCCATCGCCGGCTTCGCCACCGATGGCCCAGTTGAGGTCGTCCGGCATTCTAGACAGGGGTACCCATCGACCAAGCAAAAGCCTTCTGTAAACCGTTGGCGGTGTGTGAGCTTTCGATTCTGTTGCTCCCCTCCCACGTATTTCGTGCAGCGTTGAAGAACGAAAGTTTGGCAGTTTCTACAGACATACAGGCAGAGTGCCTCGGGGCTTGACCCCGAGGTGCTTCACCGGGACCACACATCGAAACCGGCTTGCCCCCAATACACCAAGCGAGGGTATGAACGATACCGAATGTGGCGTCGCAGCCGTTCGGGATGTCGGTCCTGATACGGTCGCAATCGACATCGAGACGCCGGCAGCGTTCAGTGCACGGCCGGGACAGTTCGTCAAACTCACGTTCCAACTCGACGACGAGGCGGAATCTCGGTTCTACACCATCTCCTCGCCGGATGTCGAGGGGACCTTCGAGATCACAGTCGGTATCGACCCCGACGGGACCGTTGCGCCCGAACTGGCCGCACTTGCAGCCGGTGATTCGGTAACGGTCGCCGGGCCGTTCGGAAGCGATTACTACGAGGACGAACCGCGTGCGGTGATCCTCGCCGGGGGACCGGGCGTCGGCCCGGCGGTCGGTATCGCAGAGCGCGCGCTGGCAGACGGCAACGACGCTGCCGTCGTGTACCAGGATGACGACCCAGTCCACGAGGAGCGACTGGCTGCAATCAAAGAGCAGGGCGCGTTCGTCCGGGTTCTCGCCGACGAAGAGACCCTGACAGCGGCCACCGCTACAGCACTCGAAGACGGCGGCCAACTGTTCGTCTATGGGTTTGCTGACTTCATCGACACGGCGATGGACGCCATCGTGGCCGCGGGCGTCGACACCGACGACGCGAAAATCGAGAACTTCGGCTAGGGGTACGCTCTGGCGCGATTCGGATTGCCGGACGCAGAAAGTATTTTAAGCTTACTGTGCTAACGTACACCATGCGCGAGGCAAGTCGGACGACGCGCCAGCGCATCGCCGATCAACTCAGGGACGACGCACTTGCCGCGGGTGCGATTGCCCGAGAGTTCGAAATACAGACCAGCGACGCACTCGACCACGTCGAACACATCGCTTACTCACTTGATTCGACAGACGAGCAGTTACTCGTCGCGCCGCCGACCTGTGAGCGGTGTGGGTTCGACGATTTCGACGACCTGGTGAACCGACCGAGTCGGTGTCCAGAGTGCAAGAGCGAGACGATCACGGAACCAGCGTATCGAATCGATTGATACTGTCGGCCACTGGCTATGATATGACGAAGACGACAGTGTAGCACCCGACTCCCTGTCGTGCCGAGTGGCTGTAACTGACTGCCAAACCCTTTTGCGGGGACCAGTCGAAAGGCGGGCGATGAGTGGCGAACTCGTGATCTACGGGTCATACGGATACACTGGGGATCTGATCGCACAGGCAGCTATTGATCGGGGATTCGATCCGGTGTTGTCGGGGCGCAATCGTGACAAACTGGAAGACCAGGCGATCCGACTGGGGTGTGAGAGTGAGGTCATCGGACTCGACGATCCACAGGAACTGGACTTTCTCCTCGACGATGCGGCC
>PXRO01000014.1 GCA_003021685.1 Halobacteriales archaeon QS_4_62_28 | reverse complement strand
AGGCGCATCCTCGATACGATCGCACTCACGCACAAGCGGGTCGTCCTCGCTGCGACACTGCTGGCGACCATCGGTTATTTCGACTGGTCGACACGCTTACCGCGGACGACGCTCATCTTCACAATCGCACTGCTAACGGTTGTCCTCCCCGTATGGTTCGTCTCGATCCGGCGGCGGCCACAGGAATCGACCCGGGCGATCATCGTCGGTGACGACTTCGAGGCGATGGAGACGATCCGTGACGCTGTCGACGTGACGCTGCTGGGCTATGTCGCGCCGGCCAGTATCGACAGCCAGGCCGAACAGATCCCGGAACCCATCGCAGACGGGGGGGAAACGAGCGTTAGCTCGCTCCCGCGACTCGGTGGACTCTCGCGTCTGGACGAGGTTCTCGTCGACCACGACATCGACACTGTCCTTCTGGGGTTCGACAGACCCGACCGCGAGGAGTTTTTCGGCGCGCTCGCCGAGTGTCACGAATTTGGGATCCGGGCACGGGTCCATCGAGATCACGCCGATGGTGTTCTGGTCTCGAACGCTGTCGGTGGGGAGATTGTCGATACGGATCTCGAACCGTGGGACTGGCAGGATCACCTGCTCAAACGGTTGTTCGATGTCGTCTTCGCTGCCAGTGGATTGATCGCGCTGTCGCCCATCATCGTGCTCATCGCCGTCGCGATCAAGATCGATTCGCCGGGACCGGTGTTGTACAGCCAGCGCCGCACGGCGGAGTTCGGCAATCGCTTCACCATCTACAAGTTCCGGAGTATGGTCACTGATGCCGAAAAGAAGTCAGGGGCACAACTCAGTGAGCGGGACGCCGGTGGCGTCGATCCACGCGTCACGCGCACCGGCCGCATCCTCCGGAAGACCCACCTCGACGAGATTCCCCAACTCTGGTCCGTTCTCGTGGGCGACATGAGCGTCGTCGGTCCGAGACCCGAACGTCCGGAACTCGATGCTGACATCGGGACGACCGTCGACGAGTGGCGGAGCCGATGGTTCGTCAAACCCGGCCTCACCCGCGAACAGTCCTTCTGGTTCGATCTGAAGATCGTCACTCGTGAGGTGTATCAGGTCGGCCTCGACGCGGTCGGATTGCTCACCGAGCGAATAACGTGAGCTGACCCGATCAAATTCCGCTCACGACGGATCGCGAGCATAAGACGATCCTCCTACATCCTGTCGTTCTCAGTAACAACATCCAAGAGACGACGGCGTTCATACTGCCGGCTGTCACTGTGTCACTAGATTTATAACTCTGGGCTCGTGACATTCTTTACAAACGTACAGCCGGCAGTATCAGATGAGAGATCGAGAGAAACGTCTGCGATGCGTTCAGCACGGCTGTTTCTCTGAACAGTACTCGAGAGACACGGATAAGATCAAAACTATTGTAATCGAGCAAACTAACCGGGCTTTCAATGGGTGGCGGTGTTTACGAGGATTCACAGACGGTCGGCGGGTATCGGCGCGTCAAACGAAAAGCAGCAGCCGTCTTTCGCAGTTCGCGCGTCAAACGCGGCGTCGAGAAACTCGGCGTTGCTGTGCAAAACTCTTATTTCGTCAACTGGCTCACCAGCGAGCCGGAACCGGAGGTGATCGTCATCGACCTCCGGGAGACCTATACTATCGGTCCGATCATTCGATTACTCGACGCGGTCGCGCCACACGTCGAGCGTATGTGGTCCGGGTCACTCCTACAGCGAGCGCTCGCCCGCACAGCCACTCTCATCGAGGAACTCGCCGAGACCCGCGTCGGCGAACTCGCGAAGAAACTCTTCGAACCACCGGAACCACCAGAGGAAAAAGACCGGTAACGTCGCCACCGAGAGTCGGTGACTTTATTCGATCTAGCAAACACCACCGCATATGGGCGACGAGGGCGATGTCGGCACGCTTCTCGAAGAACGACCGGCGCTCCGTGACGCCCTCGACGCGGTCACAGCAGTCGACGAGCACAACGAAACGTGGACGTTCGACGACGTGCCGATCGATTCCGGTCAGTTCGGTGAACTCGTTTCTCGTGGCATCGTCGAGTCCGTCGGCGACGAATACCGGATCGCGGACCCGGACGCTGCACGGGTGGCTCTCCGGGACGAGACTGGATCTGGTGAGCAACCGACGGACTTCGACCGCTCACTCCCCACGTTCGAGTGGCCGACCGTCGACAAAACGACCGCTCTTGCACTCACGGCCGCCCTCGCAATTGTCGCACTCGTCCGCGCACATCCACTGCAAGCAGTCTATCGAAACGGCGATGTCGTTCTCTCGGGAAACGATCCGTACTACTATCGCTACTGGGTCGAGCAAGTGCTCGCCGAGAGTAACTCGGTGTTGAATCCCGGAGCACTCACGACCCTCCCAGACGCCGTCACCAACGGTGAGCCCCTCTACGTCGCGACCCTGTGGTGGGTCTCGGAACTCCTCGGTGGGGGGGCGGCCGTCGTCGGCGACGTGATGGCGTGGTATCCGGTCGTCACTGCAGTGAGTACCGGCCTGTTCGTCTATCTGCTCGCTGTCACCGTCACGAACGACCGGCGCGTCGGCCTCGCGGCCGTGCTCCTGTTCGCTATCGTTCCGGGCCACGCGCTCCGAACGAGTCTCGGCTTTGCAGACCACCACGCCTTCGACTACCTGTGGCTGGCACTGACGGCGCTCACGCTGACTGTGCTGGCGGGAACAGATCGAGACACACTCACCCGCCCACGAACGTGGCTGGCCAGCGCGGGACTGGGTATCGCTGTTGCCGGTCAGACGCTATCGTGGGAGTCTGCACCACTTTTGATCGCGGCGGTGGGACTCGCAGTCGTTGCCCTCACACTGGCAGCCGTCGACGGGGAGCAATCACCACTGCTCGCTGGTATCCCGATCCTCGTCGGTCTCGCACTCGCCGCTGGAACCGCTGCCGTGGGCCACGTCGTCGTCGGCTGGCACACGCCGAGAGTGGCGTTTTCGCCGGCACTGATTCTCGGTGGCTCCGCTCTCGTGGTCGTGGTCTCCACACTCGTTCACCGGACGACCGGAGACGTTCGACACCTGGCAGTGGTCGATGCCGTGCTGTTCGCTGTCGGACTCGCTGTGTTCCGGGCGAGCCGCCCGGAAGACTGGGCTGCACTCACCAGCGGGACTGAGCGACTCACCGCAGAGCGCAACATCGCCGAGACGGTGGGGCTGTTCGATCCGGAGACAGTGGGCGTGCTCCTCTTGCTGGGCTTCACGCTCGTCATCGCACTCCCGGCGATGGTGCGTGGCGTCCAGCGAGCCCGCACACGTCTCACGTGGGCAGTCCCGACAGCCTACGTCTGGTATTTCTTCGGCCTCTCGACGCTGTCGGTCCGCTTCGTCGGCGAACTCGCCCCGATCCTCGCGGTATTTGCCGGCGTTGGCTTCGTCCGGCTGGCCGCCTGGATCGACGCGGCCCGACCGGTGGACTTCGATGGGAACCACGGCACAGTCGAGTCGCTTTCCGTCCCGGATCGTCGAACCCTGGGGATCCTCGCCGCCGCGTTCCTGCTCGTTGGCAGCCTCGGAATCGTGCAGTCCCCGGTGAAGACGAGCCAGATCACGGTCGAGGACAGCACCTACCAGAGCGCCGCGTTCATCGCGAACCACTCGGCCGAGCACAATGAATCGTACCCGGAGAACTACGTCCTGAGCCAGTGGGGGCGCAACCGGGTATACAACTACTTTGTCAGTGGCGAGTCACGGAGCTACGGCTACGCCCGGCAGACACACGCAGAGTTCGTGGGCAGTTCCGATGCCGACCGGTGGTACGACCGGTTCGATGGTCGGGTCGGCTACGTCGTTCTCGAAGCGGGTGTCGACAGTAGCGCCGGCACGGTACACGCACACCTCACGAAAGCGTACGGCAGCCGAACTGCCCGGAGCGACGGCGTGGCTCACTTCCGGGCACTCTCCGTTACACCTGACGGCGAGACGGCCGTCTTCGGCGTCGTCCCCGGTGCGAATCTGACGGGCCAGGCCCCACCGAACGCGACGGTGACGGTCCGAACGAACGTGACCATCCCGGGCGCGTCGTTCACATACGAACGCCAGACGACCGCGGACGAGACCGGCAACTACAGCGTTCGGGTGGCAAATCCGGGAACGTACACGATCAGTGCAGGCAATGAGACTGGCGAGAGTACAGTCTCGACGGCCGCAGTCCGTAATGGCACACGGGTCGGTTGAATGGGAAATACTGCGGGGAGCATCCAAAAGGGCTTTTAAGACAGCCAGACACTCGGAATCGAATGCAAATCATCGACGATTCTGGGAACCTTTTCGGGCTCGTCAACGTGATCGACGCGCTCGTCGTTCTCCTGCTTTTTGCTGTCGTCGTCGCGGGGGCCACACTCGTCTTTGGCTCCGGCGACCAGACGCCAGCACCCGAACGGGATCTCGCGACGACGAACGTCACGCTCGACCTCGGGACACAACCGGACTACATCGTCGACCAACTCGACGAAGGTGATAGCTATTCACCAGCCGGGGATTCCACCCTCACGATCACGGATATCTATCGCACACCACGTGGTTCGGACACGAACGTTCTCGTGCACGCTCGACTCCGGGGGCCCACGACCGAGGAGACGATCAACTACGACGGGGCACCGCCGCGCCTCGGTCGACAACTCGGTGTCGCGACCGATACGTACATCGTCAACGGCACGATCCGCGACGTCGGCGGTGACTTCGAACGCGGAACGACGCGCGTGCTCGTTACCGACACGGTCAGCGCGCAGACGGCAGCCGAAATCGACGAGGGAGACGTGTCACGCATCGCCGGCCACGAGGTCGCGACGGTCGCCTCGGTGACTGCCTACGGGACCGACAATCCCGACCGCAAACGCGTCTACCTCGGTCTCAATCTGACGACGCTGCAACGCGGGGAGTCCCCCCGGTTCGGGACAACGCCGATCCGCAACGGGACGACGGTGCCGTTCCGGACACCTGAATACGACCTCTCGGGAACGGTCCAGCGCGTCGGGACGACCGAACAGCGCGGACAGGCGACATCCCGAACTGTCACCCTGGAACTGACGAACGTCTCGTCACACCTCGCACAGAGCATCACAGTCGGTGCAACCGAAACGACGGCTGGCACGACGGTCGCGCGGATTACCAGGGTCAACCGCACGAACGCGTCTGTCATCCTGACGAGTCAGGACGGCAACATCTACGAACGCGAGCATCCAGTCAATCGGGATGTCACGCTCGAAGCGACGCTCTCCGTTCGAGAAACGACGACCGGGACGACATTCAAAGGTGAGACGATCCAGCGCGGGAGGACGATCACGCTCGATCTGGGCGACGTGACGGTGCGTGCCACCGTCGTCTCGCTGTAGCCTTCGTGGCGGCTACTCGACAGTCACGCTCTTGGCCAGGTTCCGCGGCTTGTCTATCGACCGCCCGAGGAGCTTCGCCGTGTGGTACGACACGAGCTGTAGCTGGACGTTCGCCAGGACGGCCGACGCACACGGGTGGGTCTCGGGAACGTCGAGCACGTAGTCGGCGTACCGGTCCACGTCGGTCTGGCCGTCGGTCACTGCGACGACGGGCGCGTCGCGTGCTTCGACCTCCTTGACGTTGCCGACGGTCTTTCTGGCCTGTTCGCCGTCGCCGACGACCATCGCGAACACGGGCGTGTTCTCGGTCACCAGCGCGAGCGGGCCGTGTTTCAACTCCCCGGCGGCAAAGCCCTCGGCGTGTTTGTACGTGATCTCTTTCATCTTCAGTGCGCCCTCCAGTGCGACTGGGTGCTGGTGACCCCGGCCGATGAAGAAGTACGCACCGGCGTCCTGGTACAGTTGTGCGACTTCCTGTGCCCTCGACTCGTCGAGTAGTTCCTGGACCTGGCCGGGCAAGTCCCTGAGTGCGGCGATGGCCTCGCGTGCGTCGCCCACCGGTGCGGTACCGAGCGCGAGCAGGTTCAGCGCGCTGAGCTGTGAGGCAAAGGTCTTGGAGGCCGCGACGCCGATTTCGGGACCGGCCCGGATGTACAGGGTGTGGTCGCACTCGCGGGCCGCCGTCGAACCGACGGTGTTTGTCACGGCGAGCGTGCGCGCGCCGCGGTGGCGGGCTTCCCGCAGTGCAGAGAGCGTGTCGGCGGTCTCTCCGCTCTGGGTGACCCCGACGACGAGGGCGTCGCCGATGGGCGGGGGCGCGGTTGCGTACTCGCTGGCGAGGAACGTCTGTGCGGGGATGCCGGCCTGCCGATACAACTGCGCGCCGTACAGCGCGGCGTGGTAGGAAGTCCCGCAGGCGACGAACTGGACGCCAGTGGGCGAGAGGTCGCCCAGATCCTCGATGTCGACCGACCCGGAGAGTTCGTCGACACGGCCCCGCAGGCACTGGCGCAAGGCCCGCGGTTGCTCGTGGATCTCCTTGAGCATGAAGTGGTCGTAGCCGCTCTTGCCGGTCTCCTCTGCGTCCCAGCTCACGGTGTCGACCTCCTTTTGCACTCGCTGGCCCGTCTCGTCGGTCACCGTCCAGTCGTCGGCGTCGAGGCGAGCGAACTCGCCGTCGGCCAGGTAGACGACCCGGTCGGTGTAGTCCCGGAAGGCGGGCACGTCGCTAGCGAGATACGTGGCGTCGTCGTCGAGTCCGAGGACGAGGGGCGAATCGTTGCGCGCGACGAAGACGGCCGCCGTGCCGGCGACGATGGCGGCAATTGCGAAGCTCCCTTCGAGTCGATCCACGGCTTGCCTGAGTGCCGATTCCGGATCGGCACCGTCGGCGAGTGCCGCCTCGACCAGGTGGGGGACGACTTCGGTGTCGGTATCCGAGGCGAAGTCGTGGCCGGCGGCGACGAGTTCGTCGCGGATCGACTGGTAGTTCTCGATGATCCCGTTGTGGACGACTGCGACGTCACCGGTACAGTCCCGGTGTGGGTGGGCGTTCGCGTCGGTCGGCGGGCCGTGCGTGCTCCAGCGGGTGTGGCCGATGCCGACCGATCCCTCGACCGGGTCGTCTTCGAGTGCGTCACGAAGCCGCTCGATCCTGCCCGAGCGCTTCGTCACGGAGACGCCGTTCCCTCCGAGCGCAACGCCGGCCGAATCGTACCCGCGATACTCCAGTTTCGAGAGGCCATGGACCAGTACGTCGAGTGTCTCGCCGTCGCGTCCGACACAGCCGATGATGCCACACATTATCGGACCACCTCCGTTCCTTCGCTGATCTGACCAGCGGCGTGGACACCCGAGTGGAGCGTCGCCGACGGTCCGACCAGCGTCCCCGGCGACAGCGAGACGTTCCCGCGCGTTCGCGCCCGGTCGGCCAGTACGGCCCCGAGTCGCTGGTCCTCGAACACGTCGGTCCCGACCTGCACGTCGGCCGGGCCGCCCGGCACGACCGTCTGGACGCCCAGTGTCACGTTCTGTCCGGTCACTGTATCGAGCAGCGTCGACCCGGCGTCGACGCGCGTGTCTGCGTCCAGGACGGAGTTTTGAACGGTCGCGTTCGCACCGACGGTGACGTTGTCCCCGAGCGCGGTGTTCGGGCCGAGAACCGTGCCCGCGGCGACTTCACAGTCCGGGCCGACGACGACCGGCGACTGGAGTGTCGCGTCCTCGTGAACCTGGGCCGAATCGGCGACCCAGACGCCGTCGTCGCGCTCGGATTCGCTGGCTCTGCTGCGGGCCAGTACCTCCCGGGCGACAGCCAGCAGGTCCCAGGGGTATTTCGCGTCGACCCACATCCCGTCGCTCTTGACGGCCCGGACCCGGTCGTACTCGATCAGTCGCGCGATCGTATCGGTGATTGCCAGTTCACCGTCGGCTCGTGGTGTCGCTTCGATTTCGTCGAATATCGTCTCCGGGAACGCGTAGATGCCGCCGTTGATCAGGCGGTACTCGTCGGTGTTTGGCTTCTCGATGATCGAGACGATGTCGCCGTCGCGCAGGTCGACGGCACCGTACTGGCTCGCGTCCTGCCGTTCGAGGACGGCCACTGCCGGCGTCTCCGGATCGGTCTGGAAGTGATCGATTACCGCACTGACCGTCCGTGCGTCGATGAGTCCGTCGCCGTTGACGACGAGGATGGGACCTGAAACGGCAGAACGGGCCTGGAGGAGGGCGTGTCCGCTGCCGAGTTGCTTGTCCTGTGTGACGTACGTGATCGGCACGTTCCGGTACGTCGGACCGAAGTGGTCTTGGACGCGGTCTCGTTTGTAGCCGACCACGGCCACGATCCGCTCGATTCCAGCGTCGACCAGCGAGTCGAAGACGTATTCCAGGATCGGGCGGTTCGCTGCGGGCAACATCGGTTTGGGGCGGTTCCGGGTCAGGGGGCGCAAACGGGTTCCTTCGCCTGCCGCGAGGACGACAGCCGTTCGTACGCTCATACCATGTCCTCACAGTGGGAGGGTTTGAACGTTTGGTCCCTACTCCTCAGTAGGCTCTGTCTAGTCACGGGGTTTATACTTTATGCGGTATTGATCGGAGTATATTCGTACGCTTGTATTGTATTGCTCTCTTATCCGTGACGTATGGTCATATTCGATCAGGTGTTCACACGAGCAGCAGGCCGCCACCGATCACTGCGAGGCCGCCGAAGCCGACACAGACTGCCCAGAAGGGGACCCGTCGGACCAGTCGAACGAGCGCGTCGACGGTCAGGTAGCCCACGAGCGCACTCACGGCCAGTGCAATCAGTGCCGCAGCGGGCGAGACGGCGGGAATCCCGTCGGAGAGAACGACGAGGACATTGGCCGCGAGTGCGGCCGGAATCGATAGCAGGAAAGAGAGGCGAAGCGACGCCTCGCCCTCGTGGCCCCGCAGGAGCAGGGCGCTGACGGTCGTCCCCGACCGCGAGACGCCAGGCAGGATCGCAAGCCCCTGCAGGCCGCCCACGAGGAGTGCGTCGAGCCAGTCCGGTGTCTCGCGGCCGCCAAGCGAGAGCCAGGCCGCACATCGCTGGAGCAGGCCAGTCAGAACGAGCAGGCCACCGACGAGGACGACGAAGGCCCCGCCGGTCAACTCCGAAACCAGCGCGTCCAACAGGAGAAAAGCCGGCAACCCGGTGACTCCGGTCGCGAGTGTCGCCAGCGCGAGAAAGGAGAGGTCGGCCGTGGACCGATTGAAGGCCGTCCCCGGCCGCCAGCCCCCGGCCGACGCGAGCACCAGCGCGACCTCGCTCCGGTAGTACGCGAGCGCCGAGAGCGCCGTCCCGGCGTGGATGAAAAGCGCCAGGCGGGTTGCGATGGCCGGTGTCGCCCCGGTGAGTGCGGTGACGAGAATTGCGACGCTCCCCTCGCTGGAGACCGGGAGCCACTCCAGCACCCCCTGGACCAGTCCCACGACGGCGGCGACGATGGCGTCGTTTGCGTTCATACCAACTGGCCGTCCGTCGGGACGCTTAACTCATTCCATCGGCGTCGGCGACCGCCCGCGCTCGGACTGTGTTCCGAGGCGGCCGAGGACCGTTCCGAGGCGGCCGGGGACCGCAGTGCAGCGGGCTTCGAAACGCAATTACGCTCCGCTCACGTCCCGTCTGACAATGACACTTCTGGACGATACACGGGCCGCCCTCTCGACCGGTCCCCTCTGTGACTCCTGTCTCGGTCGGTTGTTCGCCGACCGGAGCTTCGGCCTCACTAACACCGAACGTGGCCGCGCGCTCCGGACCACCATCGCCCTCGAAGACGACGAACCCTACGACCCACCCGAGGACTGCTGGGTCTGTGAGGGCGAAACCGACGCCTTCGACGAGTGGGCCGAGCGCGCGGCGACCGCCGTTCAGGGCTACGAGTTCGAGACCTACCAGCTCGGGACCCGTGTGCCGCCGCTGCTGGAAGAGAACGACCAGTTGCTGCGCGAGGAGGTCGGTCTCGACGGCAGCGAACCAGACGCCGAGCACGACGACCGTGAGGCCTTCGCCGGCGAGGCACTGAAGACGGAGTGCAACCGCGAAGTCGGCAAGCGCGTCGGCGACCTGACCGGGGCAGAGGTGGACTTCGACCGCCCGGACGTACAACTGACCATCGATCTGGCGACCGGCGAAGTCGACGTTCAGGTCAACTCCGCGTTCGTCTACGGACGCTATCGAAAGCTCGAACGGGACATCCCACAGACGAAGTGGCCCTGCAACGAGTGTGGTGCGACCGGCCTCAAGCGCGGCGCGGAGTGTCCGGGCTGTGACGGCTCTGGCTATCGCTACGACGAGAGCGTCGAGCAACTGAGCGCGCCCGTCGTTCTGGAGGCGATGGACGGCGAGGAAGCCGTCTTTCACGGCGCTGGCCGCGAGGACGTGGACGCGCTGATGCTCGGCGGCGGCCGCCCGTTCGTCATCGAGATCAAGGAGCCACGTCGCCGCGACGTAGATCCGGAACGACTGGAAGCCGACAGCAACGATTTCGCCGACGGCAAGGTCGAAGTCGAGGGGCTTCGACTGGCGACTCACGACATGGTCGCACGGGTCAAGGAACACGAGGCCGCCAAGACCTACCGGATGGACGTAGAGTTCGACGGTCCCGTCAGTGAGGAGACCTTCGCCGACGCACTCGACGTCATCGACGGGGTGACAATCGAACAGGAAACTCCCCAGCGTGTCGAACACCGCCGGGCCGACATCGTCCGAACGCGCGAGGTGTACGACATCTCGGGAGAACTCCTCGACCCGCGCCACGCCGAAATCGAAGTCAACGGCGCTGGCGGTCTCTACGTGAAGGAACTCGTCTCCGGTGACGAGGGCCGAACACAGCCCAATCTCACCGACGAGGTGGGCGTTCCTGCGGTCGTGACCGCACTGGACGTGCTCGACGTCGAGGGCGAAGAGGAGGCGTTCGAACAGCCCGAGTTCTTCAAAGGTACAGAGTAACGGCCGCCAACGAGTTTTCCGTTTTGATCTACGAAACCTCTATTCCTCTCGAATACAGTGTATACAGTATGGGTTCGTCGATCCGGATCTCTGAAGAGACAAAAGAAAAGCTCGAGGCCCTGAAACGCGACGGGGAAACGTTTGATGAGTTACTCGACCGGCTTGCCGTCACGCGTACAGCGGACGACGTGCGAGAAATGGCCGGGTTCGCAGAAGACGGCCTCAGAGACCACATGAAGCAGAAACGCGACACACTCAACGAATCGCTCGACAAACGGACATCCCGCTCTGAATAATCCTTCTCGACAACAATATCGTTCGCAAGTATTCTGCCCGGAACCCGGATCCACACGTCGTCGAGTACCTTGCCGCCCATTATGACCAACCGTGGGGCATCTCTGCAATCGTTCTCTACGAATTCCTGAGCTACTACGAAGAGCAATCGACGCAACGACGCCGCCACAATCAATTGACCGACGTTGTCGACGACGTGCTCGCGTTCGACGAAGCGACTGCTGTGGAAGCCGCCAGTATGGAGTCGTCGCTAGCGACGGCCGGAGTCTCGCTCGACGCGGCCGATCTCCTCATTGCAGCGACGGCACAACAACACGGGGCGACGCTCGCAACGGCTGATACGAACGACTTCGACAAGACGCCGGTTCACGAGTTGCTGGACCTGGATATCGTCACGACATCCTGAACGCCACCACGCCAGCGACACCTGCCACGGTCTTTTATTATCGTCTCCACCGATGGTTTGGGCATGGAAACGCGCCCACTCGGTGCGACCGGTCACGAATCGAGTATCCTGACTTACGGGTCGATTGTGCTGGACTACGTCGAGCAGGACAAGGCCAACCAGATGGTCGAGAACGCCCTCGATGCGGGCGTGAACCACTTCGACGTGGCCCCGACCTACGGCGACGCCGAAGTCAAACTCGCGCCGAAGTTGCAAGAACA
>PXRO01000013.1 GCA_003021685.1 Halobacteriales archaeon QS_4_62_28 | reverse complement strand
CATGGGTCGAACAACTGGGAGAAACAACGTCGGCGTGTTGCTGAGTGTCACCAGCAAATCAAGCGCAAGCGGCGTGACTTCCTACACAAACTCTCGAACTACTATGCTCGGGAGTACGATCTGGTCGCCGTCGAAGACCTCGACGTGAAAGAAATGCTGGAATCGCCAGGAAACAGCCGCAACACCGTGTCTGCTGCGTGGGACACCTTCACCGATCTGCTCGAATACAAATGCAAGCGTGAAGGCACGCACTTCGTGGAGGTTGACCCGGAAGACACGACGAAGGAATGTGCGTCATGTGGAGTCAAAACAGACAAACCGCTGTGGGTGCGTGAACATTCCTGTCCTGCCTGCGGCTTCGAGGCGGACAGGGATGCAAACGCGGCATGGAACATTCTTCTTCGCGGACTCGCCAAACTAGGAGTGGGTCACTCCGAAGAAACGCCTGTGGAGACTGCGCTCCCTACGGGAACTGCCGTTGTTCCTGCAAAGCGCGTCTTGGAACCAGGAAGCTCCTGCCTCAAGGAAGCGACCTTGGCCGCTGAGTAGGCAGGGGTAGTTCACTTGTCGAACCGAGCCTGGACGAACGGCTGAACGTCTTCGATGTCGCCGAGACGCGAGTCCGAGAGGAGGACAGCCTCGGTCTCGTCGATGGGCACCGAGAGGCTGATCTCCTTGGTCCGGCCGTAGCGCCCTTTCGAGACGACGATGGCGTTGACGATACCGAGCATATCCAGTTCGGAGATGAGATCGGTGACACGGCGCTGTGTCAGCACGTCGGCGTCGATCTCCTCACAGAGGCGCTTGTAGATGTTGAACACCTCGCCGGTGTTGATGTTGTGTACGCCGTTTTTCTCCAGAAGAATGATCGCGAAGAGGACGATCTTGCTCTGGGTCGGCAGCGTCCGAACGACTTCGACGACCCGGTCGAGTTCGATTTTCTCCTGGGCCTGCCGGACGTGTTCTTCCTCGACGGAGTCGGTCTGGTCACGCTCTGCGAGTTCGCCCGCGGTCCGGAGGAGGTCAAGCGCACGCCGGGCGTCACCGTGTTCCTGTGCGGCGAACGCGGCACACAGCGGGATCACGTCGTCGGTCAGGGCCTCGTCTTTGAACGCGACCGACGATCGGTGGTCGAGGATGTCGCGCAACTGGTTCGCGTCGTATGGCGGGAAGACGATCTCTTCTTCGCCCAGACTCGACTTGACGCGGGGGTCGAGGAAGTCGGTGAACTTCAAGTCGTTGGAGATGCCCATGATCGAAACGCGGGATCGCTCCAGTTCGGAGTTCATCCGCGAGAGGTTGTACAGGGTATCGTCACCGGATTTCTCGACGAGTTTGTCGATTTCGTCGAGCATGATGACGACGACGCGTTCGTGGTAGTCGACGGCATCGAAAAACGAACTGTAGACACGATCAGTCGGCCACCCGGTCATCGGGACCGCATCGAAGGAGTTCCGGTCGTCTTCGAGCGATTCGATCTCGGTGGATACCTCTTCGACGGTCGTGAACGAAGTGTCAGTGAGAGCGTCCGGATCGTCTCGGGCGCGCTCGCGGAGGTCGGACAACTCGTCGATCCGGTCGTCGATATAGGCCCTGTTCTGGTCGATGAACTTGTTGGCGAGCTGGGCAAGGACGCGATACTGGGTATCGGTGACTTCGCAGTTGATGTACTCGACCGCACAGGGGACTTCGTATTTCTGGGACGTCGTCTCCAGTTCCTCGCTGACGAACTTGGCACTGGCAGTCTTGCCGGTCCCGGTCTTCCCGTAGATGAGAATGTTCGACGGCGTATCCCCACGAAGTGCTGTCACGAGGATGGTCGCCATGTTGTTGATCTGTTCCTCGCGGTGGGGAAGTTTGTGTGGCGTGTAGGACGGGCGTAACACCTCCTTGTTTTCGAAGATCGGCTCGCCGCTGAGGAGGTCGTCGAACAGACCACGCGAGGCTTCGTCCGTCGCCTCGTCGTCACCGGGGTCGAGATTGTCGAGAACGACATCGTCGAGGCTCGTCCCGAGACCGTCGTGCTCTTCGTCGGTGTCGCGTACCGCGTCGTCCGACGGCGTACTGTCCGGACGTTCCTCGTCAGCTCCCGTATCGTTCCCTCTATCTGTCATGATCGTGCGCACTACCCCTTCGCTTCAGGTGGAAACACTGGTGCGCGGTCACCGACACGCCCGGAAACAGGCGATACGCGAGTTGCGACCGGATTTCGATGAGCGAAGCGCGTCCAGTTGAACCACAAGAACCCGTGGGTGACGGAATATTAAATATTTCGATCGTAGAAGTCGGCCTAGCTACAGATAACGAAGAGAAGAGCAAAAACTGATCGGTACGAGTAGTCGATACTATGGGGAAGAGCGGTTGATACAGCATTTCGGATAGACACGAAATCGCAAGGGGTGCCGGGAGTGTCCACATACTGACGAACGTATCGGAACTATTTCGGACGCACACCTGAGTGACGAGTGACCAGTTCCAGACAGCATTGGATGTGGTATGGTATCACGTCTTCCCCCAACCCCCCAACCCCTTCGTTTCGGATGGAACGGCGTAAAGAGGGGGGTGGGGGGTGGGCAGCACGGGAGAGTGGTCTCTGGAAACAAGAAGGTTTAAGTAGAAAAAACAAGAACTAAATCCGCACTAGGAACAAAGGTCATTCTATTTCGTATACTGTCTTCTAGAGTACGTTCTAGTCGTCTAGGAGAGACTCTAGAGCCAATCTCTCGCGCGGACTCTTTCGTGCTGACCGAACAATTCCCTTCGATCCCGACTAGATTCCCAGTGTATCTACCGGATGGTCGAGCCGTTCCACCTGAAACAAAGGGGTGGGGGGCCACTAACAGATCCTGTCCCATTCGAAGCAACAGATAATATGTCCCATCCGAAGCAACGGAAAATCTGTCCCGTTCGAAGTAACGGGAGAAAGACAACACGATGTTCCAGTCCGTTCTGCACGCGACTCTCCAGATGGTTCTGTACACGATTCTTCAAGTAATGCCACTGTCCGTTCACTGCTACTCGCTTTGCCACTGTTGACTTCGCGCTACTATCAAATATATTACTGTTGTCTGACGTAGTCTTAAGTGAATTGGCCTGTCTACTACGCTCAAGCCCTCGAATACGGAACATTCGGGCGGGAGGAACGAGGATGGGACTGATCAGAAATCTCAAACATAGCATTTCACGTGCGGTATCGACGCTGTTCTCGGAGGAGAACCCCAAGCGTATCGGTATTTACGGCCCACCGAACGCCGGGAAAACGACACTGGCAAATCGCATCGCCCGGGACTGGACTGGTGACGCCGTCGGTCCGGAAAGTCACATTCCACACGAAACGCGTCGCGCACGCCGGAAAGAGGACATCGAGATCGAGCGAGACGGTGCGACGGTCAATATCGACATCGTCGACACGCCGGGCGTGACGACCAAAGTCGATTACGAGGAGTTCCTCGATCACGACATGGAGAAAGACGATGCCGTGCGTCGCTCGCGGGAGGCGACGGAGGGCGTCGCCGAGGCGATGCACTGGCTCCGCGAAGATGTCGACGGTGTGATCTACGTACTCGATTCTTCGACGGACCCCTTCACGCAGGTCAACACGATGCTGATCGGCATCATCGAGAGCCAGGACCTGCCTGTCCTGATCCTGGCCAACAAGACCGACCTCGAAGAGTCCTCTGTCCAGCGCATTCGGAACGCCTTCCCACAGCACGAGACGATTCCACTGTCGGCACTGGAAGGCGACAACATGGACGAAGTGTACGACAAGATTGCGGAGTACTTCGGGTGACCCACGATGGCTGAAGCAAAACCACAAGACGGCGTCCAGATCGACCTGATCAGCGGCGAGCGCATGGAGGGAATGACTTCCATGGAGAAGATCCGGATGATCCTGGATGGCGTCCGCGATGGCAACATCGTCATCCTCGAAGAGGGACTCTCCCCCGACGAGGAATCGCGCCTCATCGAAGTGACGATGACCGAGATCAGTCCAGACGAGTTCAACGGTATCGAAATCGAAACGTATCCGCGATCAGAGACGGCCGACGCGAGTTTCCTCGACCGGTTGATGGGGACCGAATCGACGAAGAAACTCACCGTGATCGGACCGGCAAACCAGATCGAGACGCTGCACAAGGACGAAAACCTCATCAGTGCGCTCGTCTCTCGGAAATAATGCCCCACCAGTGTACGAACTGCGACCGCACGTTCGACGACGGCTCCAAGGAGATGCTATCGGGGTGTCCCGACTGCGGTGGAAACAAGTTCCAGTTCAAACCCGACGGGACCGACAGCGTCGACACGCCGGCAGAACCGCCGGAACCGCCGGAACCGAGCAGTTCGTCGGTTGCCCGGACCGTCGGCCGGACGGCCGCGACAGTCAAGGACCTGATGTCCGGTGGCTCCGGGGACCAGCACCCGACCGATCAGGAGACAGCCACGTCTTCGGGACGTCGATCTAACGCTGGGGCTGGCAACCGTGGGACCACACCACAGGACCAGGCGGCCCCGAGTCGGGAAGATACGGCACAGGCGAGCGCTCGCAGTGACGTTATCTCGCCCGAGGAACTCCCGTCGGAGACAACGACCGACGAACCCCACCAATTCCAGCCGGTTTCGACCGACGAGACGAGCACACCGTCGACCGATGCCACGACTGCACAGTCGACTGATGCCACGACTGCACGGTCGACCGAATCCGATCCTCGGACCGACAGTTCGGACGAATCCGCCGTTCCAGACGAAACGGAGGCTAGATCCGACGCGAGCGTCGGCCAGCCAGAAACCGTCGACACCGAACGGCCCGACCTCAAAGAGTTACGTGACGAACTGAACGACCAGTTCGAGAGCATCAAGGTCCTCCAGCCAGGCCAGTACGAACTCAATCTCATGGAACTGTACGACCGCGAGGAGTACATCGTTGCACTCGAAGAGGACGGGCGCTACAGCATTCAAGTTCCCGAGAACTTCCACGATCACGATTAATACTTACCGCTCGCTTCGTTTTCTTTCGACCGATCCCTCTCCGGTAGTGAGACTGCCTGCTGTCACTCATCGCCGTTCTGTGTGACGGACTCGAGCAGGTCGTCGACAGACACGTCGTACCCCTGCCTCGTGAAGAAACTGGCAACGTTCACGCAGTCACGCTGGAGATATTCCCCGGCGTTGCCGTGGTGGACCGTCACGGCCTGACCGAGGTCGATGATGTACAGCTGCTCGTCGTGGACGATGACGTTGTATTCCGAGAGGTCGCCGTGGACGAGGCCGGCGTCGTAGAGTCGGCGCATGTACTCCCGGACGACTTCGAAGGCGGTCTTGGGATTCTCGATGTCGACTTCGGCGAGTCGCTTGGCGCGCTCTTCGTGTCCCAGATACTCCATGACGAGGACGTTCCGCTGGACGGCGACTGGTTCCGGTGCGCGCACGCCGGCCGTCCGGGCACGCTGGAGGTTCGCGAACTCCTTGCGAACCCAGGCCGTGACGACTTTCTTCTTGTCCGACCCGATTCCCTCGAAGCGGGGGTCGCCGTCGAGGTACTCCCGCATATCCCGGAAATCCGAGGCGTTGATCCGGTAGATTTTGACTGCGACTTCTTCCTCGCCCCGGAGGGCCGTATAGACGTTTGCCTCCTTGCCCGTCGAAATCGGCCCGCCGAAGGCATCGATGTGGCCGTCCTGGACGAGTTTGTACAGCGCACCGTAGGTGGCATCGTCGAAGACGGACGCCGTCACCTTGAACTGCTCGGTGTTTTTGATCCGCTTGCGAAACTCGTCGAACTCCCGGTCGCGTTCGCGCGCGATCCGGTCTGCCTCGGTATCAGAAACGTCGATAGATTCCCACTCGTCGCCGACCCCGTCGGCCTCCTCGGTGTCGACGAGGCCGAACTCCGCGTCGCCCGTCATCGCGTTCCCCCGGCGAACGTAGAGTGGTTCATGTCGACATGGTTACTCCTGGATATGGCCCTCTTCCTTGAGTTGGTCTGCTTCCTGCTTGTCGTAGCGCCAGGTGATGTCTGCCTTCTCGTCCTGCCAGTCCCACGGTTCGACCAAGACGACGTCGTCCTCACGGATCCAGATGCGCTTTTGCATCTTGCCGGGGATGCGTGCCGTTCGCTCGACTCCATCCATGCAGCGAACTTTGACCCGGTTTGCCCCGAGCATGTTTGTCACGATTGCGAACACCTCGTCGTCGTCTGGCATCCGGAGGTTCTTTCGTCCCTCGTTGTCGCTCATACCGGATCCTTCGACGGCGAGCGGTATAATCGTTTTCAGGTCGGATCAGTTTCCACACAATACGGATACCTCGACCGACGGCACACTCGAATCGAATCCGAATGTGCACAACGGGGCCGGTCCGACGTACAGGTATGTCACCGACCGTCGACGCGCTCCGAAACGAGATTCGCCAATCAGTCGACCGATACGAACGGGTCGAATCGACGGCCTTCACCAAGGAAGCGCTCGCTGCGATCTGTACGGCCGTCGGGTACGACATCGACACGAGCCGCCTCCCCCCGAAACCACAGATGCGGGCGGGCACTCTCTGGAAAATCGGAGAACGAGACGACGATGATCCGACAGACACACGGCGCCCCTTCCGGAAGGCCGAACTCCAGGCAATCGCGGAAGCCCTCCGCGATGACTGAGACAGGCTGTCTGATGAGAATGACTGAGACAGGCTGTCCGACGGGGAAAAGACAAAGCACGCTGGGGCCGTCCCTCTCGTTATGAGTGACACCACGATCCTCGTCGAGGATGTCATGTCGGCACCGCTAGAGACAACTTCGCCCGATGCGACCATCAGGGCGGCCGCACAGCAGATGCACAACAACGAGATCAACGCGCTGTTCGTCCCGGGAGCCACGGCGGGAATCGTCACGACTACCGACGTGGTCACCACTGTCGCACGGGGCGACGATCCGTCGACGGTTCGCGTGGGCGACGTGATGACCTCGCCAGTCGAGCGGGTCACGACCGCGACCGAACTGAACGAAGCCGCGACGATGATGACGAATTTCGGCATCAAGCATCTTCCCGTAATCGACGACCACGGGGACTACGTCGGGATGGTCTCCTCGACGGACACCACGACCGAATTCGACTGATAGGGATCGCTATACTCGTCGCTGCCTTTGACAACGTACAAGGCCCTGTTGGGCCAACGGCCGGGCGATGAGCACGACGCTGCCCGAGCAAGCAGACATCTGGGTCGAACAGTGGCAGTCACAACTGGCCGACCGACCGGCGTTCGCCGAGGCGGCCGACGGCTTCACGGCGACGTTTCGCTTCGAGATCACCCCCGACGAGAGCTACGACGGCGATCCAGTCGTCCTCCGGGTCGTCCTCGACGACGGCGTCTGTACCGTCGCAGACGTGACCGACGATCCGGAGTACGACTTCGCGCTTCAGGGTCCTTATACGGCCTGGAAGGCACTCCTTCGAAACGAAATCGAGGTGTCGACGGCCGTCATGGACGGCCCCTTCGCTGTCGAAGGCGACACCATCGCGCTCCTCCAGCGTCAAGAGGCCGTCGCCGAACTCGTTCGGGCGGCCCGCGACGTGGAGACGACGTTCTCGTACTGACAGTACCCTCCGACACTCTGGTGGCGTCGTCGACCAGCCCAGATCATAGCGCTTACCTTTCTCGCTGGCACCTGTCGGGATATGCTCAACAAACTCGGGATCGCAGGAGTTCTCGGCGTCGCGATCATGCTGGGTGGGATCAGCGTCGTCGCCTGGCAAGCCCCAATCGTCGCCGCCGGCATCGCCTTCGTCATCGCGGGACTGGGACTGGTCGTCTACGGCATGGTACAGAACTTGCTGGCCTCCTTTGGCCTGGGCGGGATGCCGTAGGCACTTCCGCTCTCGAAACTGCTCAGCTCTCCGGCCGGTCTGCGCGATGCTCGCTGATGATCTTGTCGACCATCTCGGCGTTGCGCTCGCGCTCACGCTGTTCGGCCCGCTGTTCCCAATCGGCGATGGCCTCTTCGACGTCGTGTTCGCGGGCAACGGCCAGCTCGTCGACTTCCTGGACGGTCACCATCTCTGCGGGTGCAACAGGGATGTCGTTGTCGAAGAGAATCTCGTCGGCGACGTCCGAGAGACCGCCGTTTCGCAGGACGATTTTCGGATCAGTTTCGGCGAGTCGTTGTGCCGTCGACCGGCCCGCGCCAGAGGCGTCGCGGAGCAAGAGTACGTCGTCCTCGACCAGGCCAAAGCGCTCGTCGGCCTCCTCGATTGCGTCGGTGGTGAACTGCCTGAGGACTTTCACCGATACCAGCCCTTCCTGTTTCTCCGAGACGTCGGCGAAATTCGAGTGATCAAGTTTCCAGAGCGCTTTGAGTCGCTCCAGTTTCCCGACTAGCTCCTCTCGCTCCTCGCGCTCGGCTTTGAGTTCGCGTTCGAGCCGCTCGTTCTCTCGCTCCAGACGGGTGACCTCGCGGTCCTTGCGAACCGCACGGCGTTCCTCGCTCCGGGCCTGTGAGAGTTCCCGCTCCCTGGCGTCGAGTTCGTCGTCTTTCTGCTGGATCGTCTCCTTGAGGTCGTCGACGTGGCCCTCCAGACGCTGGACGCGAGCCTTGAGTCGTTTGATCTGCTTTTCCTCGTCAGTGAGTTCCCGGGGCGTGTGCTCGGTCGTCTCCTCGCCGTCCTCGCCGTTGTCGGCCAGGTCAGCGAGGACGCTCTCGACGGACTCCTCCCCGGCGACGACGCGGGCGGTCACCTCGCCAACGTCCTGACGCGGCGGGACTTTCGTCGCGATGCGCTCGAACTGGTCTGCGTGGTCGTCGTAGGCCCCCAGTGCGGCCGCCATCGCGTCGCGCTCGTGGTCGTTGTTGTAGGCTTCATCCCGCGTGCGGTGCTGTTTCACGTCCACGGCCAGGTCTCTCTCTGGCGTCCATCCGGCCGCGCTGAACGACCGGCGGAGTTTCTCGACGGTTTCCGGCATCGGCGTTACGTCGGCCGCGACGACGATTGGTCGCCCGCGCTCGACGATCCACTCGGTCACGTCGGCGGCGTCGACGGTCCGGGAAGAGTGTACGTCGAGCATCTCGCCGTTGAGGCCAACCAGCGCGACCGCCGTCGTCGTCCCCGGATCCACTCCGACAATGACGTGATCGCGGCGCTTGGCCAGCGGTCGGAATTCGATGCCGTCTCGACGCTCGCGCTCTATTTCGACACGAACGTCGCCGGAGCGCCCGCGCGAGACGGGAATGTCCTGTGGTCGCGCCGAGACGGTGAAAATCGCCTGCGAGAAACCGCCGTACTTCTCGGTCACGTCGCGTTCGTACTCCAGACCGGCGTCGTCGAGTTCGGACTCGACCTCTCTGGCCCGCTTCTTGACCGATCCGTGGATCCGCCGGGTGAACCGATCCTCCGACCACCCGCCGCCACCGCCGGTCGAGCGCCCGCGTGAGACCTTCACTTCGGTCGTGTCAGTAAAGGCCGACACTTCCTGGCCGACGTTGCCTGCGGCCAGGCGTGCGGCGGCCTCTGCCTCTTGCATCGGGTCCTTGCCGTATGGAATACCGTGGCGCGAGGCGACCCTGGAGAGTGGTTCTGGTTGCTGGGCACCGGTCACCTGGACGAGCTTCGTCTCGTCGGGCAGACTCCCCAGGAAGTGGATGAGTGACTGCTTGTTTTCGGCCAGTTCGTACATGTTGTCCGTCGCGACAATCGATGGCCTCTCGTCGTCGATGCGACGCCGTAGCTTTCGTAAACTCACCACGTCACGCCACTCTGGATATCGACTCCGAAAACGACGGCGTCGAGCGCCCCGGTACGCGTGTTCACGCACCTGAGTACGGCGGCCGTAAACATAATCCCCACGCCGGAGGCGACGATGACAATCGGTCGGACACGCCTGCGATTGGGGACAGGTGTATCGCCAAGCGCTACGTTCAAGTGCGACCGAGGCACAACGTCTTAATACAGTGAGCGTGCCGTTGGTGAGCGAACCAGTGGTTCGCGACCCGCGGAGCGCGAGTACAACGAGCGCCGTTGGTCCAGTGGTAGGACATTAGCTTCCCAAGCTAATAGCCCGGGTTCAATTCCCGGACGGCGCATACTCCTCTCGAACGATATTGAGAGATAGCCGCGCGACACGTGAGTTAGAGTTCGGTCAGTCGTCGCGCTCGAACGATGAGAGCGACTGCCTGGCTCCAGTTCAGTTCCCGAACGGCGAATTGTCCGAGCGGCGTGCCCGGATCGACGTGAGAGCAACACGATACGCATTTCTACACTCAAAACACACGCTATAAACCTCTAAACGAGCAAAACACACCCAAAAAAGAAAGAATAACAGCGCTATATATACTTCACCAACGTTTTTGGAGATTCGAAGAATCTAGAACAAGAAATACGGCGATAGATCAAGAAAGAAGAAGAGCTTTCGCTATATATCTATCATCGGCATCTATCTCGACTCTAATTGCCAGTTTTGATTATACTTAGCCATACCTGTGTATAGATAGTGGTTCTAACGCGAAAATGAACCTTTGGCGTTCGTCTCGCTTTCCCGGCCCTCGAATAACGAGCGTACTCTCATTACGCTTGGGCTTCACCAACAGTGTCGCTCGTGCTTCTTCTCATCGATTGTGTTCTGTGATTCTCTCCTGTCGTTTCATTTCGTTCTAATATGAGTACTTGTGTTATTCTGCAGCTCAGGCCGTATTTTCGATGTGTTAGTGTTACTACCGGCACAACAACACAGTCGGATACGTCTCTTCCGAAAGTTTTCACACTGGTAACACGCACTCTCGCCGTCGAATCTGGGGAGACATGGCGGATTCGAAACCGAGAGCGAGCTGTGAAATATATTATCATGTTTCTTCATTACAAACATGGTGGGGGTGTTTCTGACAGCTTGCGACATGCAAAGTATAACAGGTCGCTGTTCGTATCTACCGTTTTCAGGCAGATCACTCCAGGGGACGTGCGACGCCCTCGAA
>PXRO01000012.1:10518-18376 GCA_003021685.1 Halobacteriales archaeon QS_4_62_28 | reverse complement strand
GCAATACGATCATCGCCGGGTTCAAAACCATGAACATCGCCATCGCCATCATCGTCCTCGCGTGGTCGATCGGTCTGGCTGCCGAGAAGGTGGGCACCGCGGAGTTCATCGTCGACACGATGGTGGGCAGTGGCGTCCCTGGCAGTTTCCTGCCCGCCATCATCTTCGTCGCTGCGGCAATCGTCGCGTTCACGACTGGTACCTCCTGGGGCACGATGGCCATCCTGACGCCCCTCGCGATCCCGCTCGGCTACGAACTGAGCGGTCTCTCGGTCCTTCCGGTGCTGATCGGTGTCCTCTTTGGCGGGGCCATCTGGGGCGACCACAGCTCGCCCATCAGCGACACCACCGTGATGTCGTCTATCTTCGCCGGGTCCGACCACATTGACCACGTCAACACGCAGGTCCCGTTCGCGGGTACCGCCGCCGGTGTCACTCTCGTCGGCCTCCTGCTGTACGGGGTCGGAATCCAGACAGTCTACGTCGTATTGCCGCTGTCGTTCGTCCTGACGGCGGGGGCAGTGCTCACGCTCAACAAACTCGACGCGCGACGCAAGGGACTCCCAGAGGTAATGCCCTCGGTCGAGGAGATCGAATCCGGGAACGTCGACATCGACGCCATCGAAAACGGCGACATTAACGGGAACAACGGCTCCCACGCCTACCTCTCGACGGTCCCGGTCCTGGCGCTCGTCGTCGTCGCCGGCTATCTCGGTCTCCTGTTCGCATTTGCCACCCTCGGCGGGTGAACCCGCACGCTGGCCCACCAGCTACGTCTCCCCGTGTCGGCGCTGTTCTCGTGACGCCCGCACTCGGTATCCGGACGCTGTTTCTCGGCGCGGACGCCGCGATTGTTCCGCCGCTTCAACGAACCAGATACGGGTCGTCGTCGGGAAGGTAGCGACCGAGGTCGACTTCGCGGCGATAATCTGTCGCGAGCAGGGCCTGTAGCGCCTGCACGAGTCGCTGTTCGTCCTCACCATCCCACTCGACGGGTTCCTTGATCGGGTAGATGAGCCAACCAGCACCGACGATTTCGGTGGCGTGGCGCTCGTCCATATCGATGTCCTCGGTCGGTTCTGCCGAGGCAATCGAGAAAACGTGACGCGTCGCTCGCTCACCGACCGGCAGGAGGACGTGGGCAGTGATCGCTCGCAGTTCTGAGTCGAACAGGGGTTCGAGGTCGACATAGGAGTCGTCGGTCGGCGTGCCGTCGGGGACGCACATGTGGAGATACGAGAAATACGTCTTCTCGCCGACCGGCGGGGTTCCGGCCTCGGTCAGCAGGCCACCCTCGACGAGTGCTCGCTGGAGGCGCTCACCAGCGAACGAGTCGGTAAACGGGATGCCCGAGTCGATCCCCCCGTGGACGCCGGGATGGTCGCCGATGACGTGAAAGTGGGCGTTCGCGTCGCCGTAGCCCGCGACGTACCGTTCACAGTCAGGATCGAAGCCGAAGGGATTGTCCGGCCGTTCTGCGACGTTTCTCACGGTCGGTCGAAGGCGAGCAGGCGACAAAACTCCGACGGTCCGAGTCCACCCTCGTAACGAGGGTCGACTGGCGGGTAACGCTTTTTTCGCGTCCCGTCTACCATCCGGGCATGCACTGTCTCTGGAGCCCTGGTATCGCATGACCCACGAGGACCGAGTCGAGGAGTTGCGGGAGCGAAAGCGCGAGGCCGAACTGGGCGGTGGCGAGGAGCGCATCGAAGCCCAGCACGAGAAAGGCAAACTCACGGCCCGTGAACGGATCGACTACTTTCTCGACGACGACACGTTCGTCGAAATCGACACGCTTAGGGAGCACCGGGCGACGAACTTCGAGATGGAAGACAAGCGTGTCCCCGGTGACGGCGTCGTCACCGGCTATGGCGAAGTCGACGGTCGCACAGTGTTCGTGTTCGCCCACGACTTCACCGTCTTCGGCGGATCGCTCGGCGAGGCCTTCGCCCAGAAGGTTTGTACGGTGATGGACAAGGCCATCGACACCGGCGCACCGATCATCGGACTGAACGATTCGGCGGGCGCACGCATCCAGGAGGGTATCGACTCGCTGGCAGGCTATGCCGACATCTTCCATCGCAATCAGCAGGCAAGCGGCGTCGTCCCACAGGTTTCGGCGATCATGGGGCCCTGCGCCGGCGGCGCGGTGTACTCGCCGTCGATCACCGACTTCGTCTGCATGGTCGAGGGGACTAGCCACATGTTCATCACCGGCCCGGACGTGATCGAAACCGTCACCGGTGAGGAGGTCGGCTTCGACGAACTCGGCGGCGCAGAGACCCACGCCAGCGAGTCCGGTGTTGCACACCTCACCGCCGCCGACGAGGAGGCCGCCCTCGACGACATCCGCTATCTGCTCTCCTATCTCCCGATGAACAACGTCGAGGACCCGCCACGCGTGAAACCCTGGGACGACCCCGAACGACGCGACGAGGGCCTGATCGACGTGGTGCCCGACGCGCCACAGAAGCCTTACGACATGGTAGACGTGGTCGATGGCGTCGTCGACGAGGGCTCCTTCTTCGAGGTTGCAGAGGCCTTTGCCCGCAACATCACCATCGGATTTGCCCGCCTCGACGGCCACTCGATCGGTGTCGTCGGTAACCAGCCACGGGTGAGCGCGGGAACGCTGGACATCGACGCCTCGCGCAAGGGTGCGCGGTTCGTCCGCTTCTGTGATGCGTTCAATATCCCGATCCTGACCTTCGTCGACGTGCCCGGGTTCATGCCCGGCAGGGAGCAGGAGCGCAATGCGATCATCAACCACGGTGCGAAGCTCCTCTATGCCTACTCCGAGGCGACGGTCCCGCTCATGACTGTCATCACGCGCAAGGCCTACGGCGGGGCCTACGACGTGATGGCCTCCAAGCATATCGGGGCCGACGCGAACTACGCCTGGCCGACTGCCGAAATCGCCGTGATGGGTCCACAGGGTGCGGTCAACGTCCTCTACGACGACGAACTCGCCGACGCCGACGACGTGGAGGCCCGCCGCCAGGAATTGATCGACGAGTACCGCGACGCCTTCGCCAACCCCTACACAGCCGCCAAACGCGGCTTCGTCGACGACGTGCTGGAACCACAGAACACGCGGCCACGCCTCATCAGCGACCTCGAAACCCTGCAGGACAAACGAAAGAACCAGCCAGACCGAAAGCACGGCAACATCCCCCTGTAGAGCCCCGAGAGGTCGACTTCGTTCCCGCTCCCTCGTGCGTGATTGACGGAAAAATCACTCCGCATAGTTTTATGATGGGGTCGTTGGTACTGGGAGATATGTTCGACAAGGTTCTCGTCGCCAACCGTGGGGAAATCGCGGTCCGCGTGATGCGGGCCTGCGAGGAACTCGGCGTGGGGACAGTCGCCGTCTACTCGGACGCCGACAAGCACGCTGGTCACGTTCGCTACGCCGACGAGGCGTTCAACGTCGGTCCGGCACGTGCGGCGGACTCGTACAACGACGGGGAGGCGGTCGTCGAGGCTACCCGGAAGGCCGACGCCGACGCCATCCACCCCGGCTACGGGTTCATGGCAGAGAACGCGGACTTCGCTGCTCGCGTGGAGGGGACCGACGGGATCACGTGGATCGGCCCGTCCTCGGACGCGATGGACCGCCTGGGCGAGAAGACCCACGCCCGGACGGTGATGCGTGACGCGGATGTCCCCATCGTTCCCGGGACTACGGAACCCATCGACGATCCCGAACAGGTCATCGAGTTCGGGGAGGAACACGGCTTCCCCGTCCTGATCAAGGCCGAGGGCGGGGGCGGAGGCATGGGTCAGGAGGTCGTCGAAGGCCCCGAAGCAGCCGAGGAAGCCCTCGAAACCGCCCAGCGTGAGGGCGAAGCGTACTTCTCGAACGCATCCGTCTACCTAGAGCGGTTCCTTGACAACGCTCGCCACGTCGAGGTACAGATCCTCGCCGACAAGCACGGCAACGTCCGTCACCTCGGCGAGCGTGACTGTTCGCTCCAGCGCCGCCAGCAGAAAGTCATCGAAGAGGGGCCGAGTCCCGCGCTAACAGACGAACTGCGAGAAGAGATCGCAGAAGCCGCCCGAAGAGGTGCGGACGCGGGCAACTACTACAACGCCGGGACCTTCGAGTTCCTCGTCGAGGACGAGGAACGCAACGAGGACGGCCTGCTCGACGCCGACACCGACTTCTTCTTCCTCGAAGTGAACACGCGCATCCAGGTCGAGCACACCGTCACCGAGGAACTGACCGACATCGACATCGTGAAGTGGCAGATCGAGGTCGCCGCGGGCCAGGAGATCACCTTCGATCAAGACGACGTGGAACTGGAGGGCCACGCGATGGAGTTCCGGATCAACGCCGAGAACGCCGCCAACGAGTTCTCACCCGCGACAGGGGGCACCTACGAGGTGTACGACCCGCCGGGCGGGATCGGGGTCCGCGTCGACGACGCCCCGCGGCAGGGCGACGAACTCGTGACCGACTACGACTCGATGATCGCGAAGTTGATCACCTCGGGCGAGGACCGCGAGGAGTGCATCGCACGCGGGAAGCGTGCGCTCGCCGGCTACGAGATTCAGGGGTTCCCGACGATCGTCCCGTTCCACCGGATGATGCTCACCGACGAACCGTTCCTCGACGGTCGTCACACCACGAAGTACCTCGACGACGACCTCGACCCAGAGCGGATCGACGCCGCACAGGAACGCTGGGGGACCGAATCCGCCGAACAGAGCGGCGAGGAGGAGGAAGAAGTCACCGAGCGAGAGTTCACGGTCGAAGTCAACGGCAAGCGATTCGATGTCGAACTCGAAGAGCGCGGGGCACCGCCGATCAACGTCGGTGAGGTCGAAGCCGGTGGTGGCGGCTCCCGCCCCGAGCGCCCCGGCGGCGGTGATTCCTCGTCCGGTGATGGCGGATCGAGTGCGGCCGGCGACGAGATCACCGCCGAGATGCAGGGGACGATTCTGGAGGTCAACGTCACCGAGAGCGACGACGTCGAGGCCGGCGACGTGATCTGCGTGCTGGAAGCGATGAAGATGGAAAACGACATCGTCGCCGAACGCGGCGGCACCGTCACGGACGTCGCAGTCGACGAGGGTGAGTCGGTCGATATGGGCGATCTGCTCTTCGTTATAGGCTGAGCAGGCGCAATACCACGGCGTTCACGCCGTGGATACGCGACGATATTCTCGAACGTCGAGTAAGCTAACCGACAGCTCCGTTAGAGTCAAACCGGTCGACGTAGTAGTGACCGTCATGAGTGTCGACCAGCAGTCGGACGGCCAACGAATTCGCTGTCTCGTCGCCAAGGTCGGGCTAGACGGGCACGACCGGGGGGCACACGTCATCGCACGCGCGTTCCGGGACGCTGGATTCGAAGTGATCTACTCGGGCCTTCACCGGGCACCGGAGGAGGTCGTCCAGGCCGCCGTCCAGGAGGACGTGGACGTGCTCGGCATCTCGATTCTCTCCGGCGCACACAACACGCTCGTCCCGAAGATACTGGAGGGACTCACGGAGTACGACGCCTTCGGCGACACGCTCGTGATCGTTGGGGGTATCGTCCCCGACGACGACAAAACCGAGTTGCGCGACCTCGGCGTCGCCGAAATCTTCGGTCCGGGGGCGTCGATGGAAGAGATGATCGATTACGTGCGGGAGAACGCGCCTGACCGGGAGCGATGAGCGACCTCGTCGAGGAACTGCTCGCCGGAAAGCACCGTGCCCTAGCCCGCGTCATCAGCAAGATCGAGGATCGGTCGCCGGGGTATCGCGACATCGTCTCCGAACTCCATCGCCACACCGGCGGTGCCGACGTGATCGGCGTGACCGGATCGCCGGGAGCCGGCAAGTCGACGCTCGTCGACAAGGTCGCGGCAGCGTACCGCGACCGGGACCTGACCGTCGGCGTCATCGCCATCGACCCGTCCTCGCCCTTTACTGGCGGGGCGGTGCTTGGCGACCGGATCCGGATGGGGTCGAACACCGGCGACATGGACGTGTTCTTCCGGTCGATGTCTGCCCGTGGATCGCTGGGTGGCCTCTCGACGGCGACGACCGACGCCGTCACGGCACTCGATGCGTTCGGGAAGGACAAGATCATCATCGAGACGGTCGGTGCCGGACAGAACGAGATCGACATCGTCCGGACCGCAGATACCGTCGCAGTACTGGTCCCGCCGGACAGCGGCGACGACGTCCAGATGCTGAAAGCCGGCATCTTAGAAATAGCCGACCTCTTTGCGGTCAACAAGGCCGACCTCGACGGCGCGGATCGGACCGTCCAGCAACTGACCGAGATGCTCCATTACGGCGACGGGCGCAGTGATTCCGACGACGGGTGGGAGCCACCGGTGATCGAGACGGTCGCCAACAGCGGAGAGGGCGTCGAGGCGTTCACGAGCGCCATCGACGAACACCTGTCATATCTGGACGAATCCGGCCAGCGAGACGAGAAGAAGCGCTCGCGCTACGAGGCAGAGATCCGGACGCTGCTACGGGCGGATGCCAACGAACTGCTGGCAGCGGAGTTGGCCGCCCGGGGCGGAATCGACCAGTTCGTCGACGACGTGTTCACCCGTGGGTCGGACCCTTACACCGTCGTCGAGGAAATTGTCGCGCCACTGCGGACGTGTCTGGAGCGCGAGCGCGAGTGATGAAGGGCGCTCGTGCAGAGAGTATAAATCCGTTTGACTCCTGTAGGCAGGTATGAAGCTTCGCAACCTCCTGGGAGTCGCTGCAGGGACTGCCGGGTTGACCGTGCTGGCAAACCGCCTCCTGACAGCGCAGGCAAGCGAGTTCGAACCGTTTCTCCCCGGGACGCATCGAACCTACCGGTGGCGCGGATTCGACATCTCGTACACCGAGGCCGGTGATCCGTCTGATCCGGATCTGGTCTTGCTCCACGGGATCAACGCGGCCGCGTCGAGCCACGAGTTTCACGCCATCGCGGACGAACTCACAGAGGAGTACCACGTCCTTGCGCCGGACCTGCCCGGGTTTGGCCACTCCGACAGGCCGCCGCTGCTGTACTCGGCCTCGCTGTTGACCACGTTCGTCACTGATTTCCTGACGGACAACAGCGAGAACGCAACCGTCGTTGCCTCCTCGCTGACGGGGTCCTACGCGTCACTGGCCGCCCAGACGGTCGACATCGCGAAACTGATCTTGACCTGTCCGACGGCGACCTCGATGGGTGGCCAGCGGACGTGGCTTCGCTCGCTGTTTCGCTCGCCGGTCGTCGGCCAGGGGCTGTACAACCTGATCGTCAGCAAGTGGGGACTGCGATACTTCCACGACGACCACGGCTACTACGATATCGACAATCTCGGCGACGACGTCCTCAACTACGAGTGGGTGACGAGCCACCGGCCAGGGGCACGGTTCGCGCCGGCCTCGTTCGTCAGTGGCTTCTTCGATGTCGAAGACGACCTGGGAGAGGTGCTTGCCGACCTCGCGGTACCGGTCACGCTCGTCTGGGGTCGCGATGCCGATATCACGCCGCTCTCGGAGGGTCGTGATCTGGCCGACGAGGCAGACGCACGACTCGTGGTCTTCGACGAGTCGCTCCTGTTGCCCCACGTCGAGCACCCAGAGCAGTTCGTCGATGTGGTGCGTGGCGAGTACCAAAAAGTCGTCGCCTGATATACCGGTGGACGCACGCAATGATACATTCAGCCCGTGGACCGTGAGCAGTGTTTAGAGAAGAGATCGAGAGAAACGAAAGCACCGAAAGCCCTCGTACAGTTGCGGTCCCGGGACCCACGCTGCGCTCCAGCGGGTGCTTGCGGGGTCCGGGTTCCCGCAACGGGCGGTCGGCTTCACCGACCGCCGCATGTCGTGGCGGCGACGCCGCCACGCGGCACTCGCCCTTTCATC
>PXRO01000012.1:0-10456 GCA_003021685.1 Halobacteriales archaeon QS_4_62_28 | reverse complement strand
GCGAGGGCTTTCGGTGTCTCCGATGTATTCGGCACGGTTATTTATTCAAACAGCCCCGGACCGTGACGGCTGAGACGTCTCAAACGGTACGTTCACCGGTATACTGTTTGTTGTCAGTCAGTCCCGCTGGTTCGCCGACACTGCGTGGCGAATCAGCGATACACAGTTACAACAAACAGTATGGTTCTGTCAAAAAAGCGCCTATCGCGGCCGGAACACGACCGCTCGGTCGCCAGTCGTTGCCCGTTCACCGACCTCGATACCGACCGTCATCCCGACCTCGACGTCTGCTGGATCGATACCCCTGACGAGACCGGTCACCGAGACGGGACCGAACGCCGCGATAGCGGTGACGTAGGGTGCGTCGTCCTCGAACTGGGGTGTCGCGACCTGCACCGTCGTGTGGGTCCCGATCTCACCGGCCACTGGCAGTTGCTCCGCCGTCAACTCCCGTGAGCCACAGTCCGGGCAGACCCGACGTGGCGGGAGCCAGCCGTGGCCGTTCGAACAGGCCAGATAGTACGCATCATCAGATTCGATTGCGTCGAGCCAGTCGTCGTACTCGCCGTCGCGTGCGCGCTCAGTCATGCTTTGTCCTCCAGAACGTGGACAGTGGTACTCGCGACTGTGCCACCGGCGTTGTGCGCGACGCCGACGGTGCCGTCGGGCACGGCGTTTGCACGGGGATGCGATCCATCGAGGACCCAGGTGAGCGTCGCCAACTGGGCGACACCCGTTGCACCCACCGGGTGGCCCTTCGCTTTGAGGCCGCCAGAGAGGTTGACCGGCAAGTCACCGTGACGCGTCGTCGTTCCGTCGCGGGCGGCCGTGATTGCATCGCCACGCTCGAACAGCGAGAGCGATTCGAGTGCCAGCACCTCGGCGATGGTAAAGCAGTCGTGGACTTCCGCCACATCCACGTCGGCAGCGTCGACACCGGCGTCGGCGTAGGCCTCGCTCGCTGCCTTGTCTGCTGCCGGCGTCTGGGTGTAGTGGGCGCGGTCCTGCAGGGCCAGATTGTCTCCGCCCTGCCCCGTGCCGGAAATCCCAATGTCGGCGTCCAGACCGTGCTCGTCGGCGTAGGCCTCGCTCGTGAGTACAGCGACGGCCGCACCGTCCGTAATCGGACAGGCGTCGTACAGCCCGAGTGGGTCGGCGACCATCGGTGCGTTTAGTGCGTCCTCGACACTGATCTCTTTTTGTAACTGTGCGTGGTCGTTGACGAGGGCGTGCTCGTGGTTCTTGACAGCGATGTGAGCCAGGTCCTCGCGAGTGCCGCCGTACTCCTCGAAGTAGGCCCGCGCCATCAGCGCGTACGCACCGGGGAAGGTCATCCCGGCGCGGATCTCGTACAGGTCGTCGGCGGCAATCGACAGCGCGTCCGTCGCTCCGGCGGTCCCGATGTTCGTCATGCGTTCTGCACCGCCGACCACGATCACGTCCGACTCGCCCGAGCGAATCGCCTTGACAGCCTCACGAATCGCCGCGCCCGCAGAGGCACAGGCGGCCTCGTACCGCGTTGCGGGTGCGTCGACACCGATCATTTCGGCCATTAGCGGCCCCTGATGGCCCTGGTGTTCTGCGAGTTCACCCATGAAGTTCCCGTAATACAGTGCCTCGATGTCGTCGACGGGAACACCCGACTGGTCGAGTGCTTCGAGCCCTGCCTCGGCGAACATATCGCGACTGGTTCGCTCCGGGTGGCTCCCGAACTTCGTGACGCCAGCCCCGGCAACACGTGGATCGGTCATTACAAGTATCGTCGGCTTCAGTACGTAAATCTCTGCCGTCTGTGTGACTTTTTGCCACGATTCTGACGGTCAGGAACCGCAAGACGGAGACGGAAGTATCTACTGCCTTATTATTACCCACAAGGGATATAGAGCCGTTGAAGGTACTATACCGGGTGGATGCTACTCGACGATTTCACTGATCCTTCGTGGCTCGCCAGAGAGCGACGGGTCCGGTTCGACGATCTGTCGCACCTCGTGGTCGGTCACGTCGGGGTACGACTTCCCGATAGCGTCCTCGATCAGCGCCTTTTCCAGACGGAAGTCGGTCCCGTCGTACACCACGTCGACACCCTGTTCGTCGAAAGAGAGAACGGTCATACCACCGGCTAAGCGAACGATCAATAAAAACGTTGCAGGCCAGCGTCCGTTCGTCACTCGTCACCACGACTGTCAGACACACGTCAGACGCACGTCATCACCATCCTCAGGGTTTAATACCCCAGAAAGCGGTACTACTGCTGTGCAATTGGGCTCCGATCCGCTCGACCAGATGACAATTCCAGACGGGACGACCGTCGAGGAACACGACCTGGTGACGGACGGCAACGTCGTCGTCGGCGGTCAGAGTACGGTCGCCTTCGGAGTTCGGGGCCACTCAGTCATGGCGGGCGAGCGAGTCACGTTCGGCGGCCACATCGAGGCGGAAGGCGATTGTCGCCTCGACATGTGGTGTGACGTGGCTGACAACGTGCTGGTCGGGGACAACGCCTACCTCGGCGAGCGGGTCCACATCGGCGGCGAACTCAAAGTCGCCGGCGACCTCGACATCGGCGACGATGTCGATATCGAAGACGGGTTCGAAGCCAACGGCTGGATCGTCATCCGGAACCCGATGCCGACCATCGTCTTCCTCTTTGTCTATCTCTCGCAGTTGCTCCGGATCGGAGAGGAAGAGGCCGCAGCGGACGTTCTCGCGTCGCTGACTGAGGACGACGGGCCGGATCACGACCCGCTCGTGATCCCGCGGGGCGCAAACGTCAGTGACGACGTGTGGCGAGTCTCGACGCCGGCGACCGTCGGTGACAACTGTCGTCTCCACGGCAACGTCCGTGCTCGGTCCCTGGAGTTCGGCCGAGAAAATACGATTTTCGGCAGTCTCCGGGCCAAAGAAGACATCGCCGTCGGACGCGGCAGTGATATCAAAGGCGACGTGACGACGCGCGGCGGCGACGTGCGGATCGGTGCCGGTGTCACCGTCTGGGGCGATGTCGTCGGCCGCGACGTCGCGCTCCACGAGAACGCCACCGTCGATGGGACGATCCGCGCCAGTGGCGAGATGCGGATGCACACCGACGAGGTGATCGAACGTCCCGACGAGACGGCGGCAGCGATGGCGGAGGCAGCCGAGGAACTAACAGATGAGGAGTCGTCGGATGCCGATACCGACGAGACTGCCGAAGCGAGCGACTGATCAGTTAAACTCGTCGAGTGTTGCGTTGATCCCCGGTCGAACGTCCCGAACGAGCGTGTCGTCGATGTCGAGTCCGAGGACGCGAATCGCTGCCTCACCGACCCTGTCGGCGACATCCTCGGGAGCGTAGACGCCGAGCCGCCACTGATCGCGCTGGGCCGCCCGAAGCGCGTTCACGAGTGTCGACTGGCCACTCAGTTCACGCACGTCGCCGTTGACAATGACCCTGCTCGTCGACTCTGTCATCGAGGGCATCCCGGGGATGTCGAGGATGACGGCGTCCGGTTCGACGTTCGCCGCCGCCGCGATGGCCGTCTCGTGATCCCGAACCTGCCCGTGGTCGGTCGTCTGCAATGCCTCTGGGACCGCTGACATCTCCGCCCAGACGGCCCGCTTGTACAGTCGCCGCTCTGTCAGTCTCGCTGCGTACGCTGACGTTTCCTCGCACCGCCGCAGGGTCACCAGCAGGTCGTTGTCGTCCCAGCGCCGGAGTTCTGCCGGGCGGGTGTCAGTTGCGTCGAGAAGCCGTTCGGTCCCGCGGCGCAACATCGACTTGGCGATGCGGGCGACATGGTGCTTGTAGACGGTCGGATTCATCAGCGCACGCGCCAGCAGGAGCGATTCGGCCGTCTGGACGTTCCCCTCGCCGAGGACGAGTTCACCGTCGACGAACCGGAGTTCCCGAACCAGTCGCTCGTGGTCGATAGTCCCGTACGGCACGCCGGTGTGGTGGGCGTCGCGGACGAGGTAGTCCATCCGGTCCACGTCCAGTTCGCCCGAGACGAGTTGGCCCAGTTCGCCCTCGCCCGCGACGAGGCCGGCGACCGCGTCCGGGTTGAGTCCGTGGTCTGTGAGCACGCTGGCGACCGCCCCATTGCCGAGAAGTTCGTGTACGTCGTCGTGGTACTTCCCCGTCTCGCGGTGGATGATCGTCTCGATGTTGTGACTGTACGGCGAGTGACCGACATCGTGGAGCAACGCCGCCGCACGGACGCGTTCGGCCTGCTGTCCCTCGATACCCAGGTGGGTGAGCGCTTCGTCGGCCAGGTGATACACGCCGAGTGAGTGCTCGAAGCGGGTGTGATTTGCCGACGGGTACACGAGCGTCACGGTCCCGAGTTGCTTGATGTGACGAAGCCGCTGGACGGGGGGTGTGTCCAGTAAGTCTCGGGCCACACCGTCGATGGCGATGTGGTCGTGGACGCTGTCCTTGATCGTCGTCATTGGGGTTTCTTGGGCGCGTTCCGGGATAAGGTTGGGCGGCGACCCCGAGGTACTTTACACGCCTGGCTCCTCGCCAATCGACGACAGCAACTCGTGGAGTTCCCCGAGCCTCGCGTTCCCGGTGTCCTCGGCGTCGCCCGGTGACCGTCCCATCTGTTCAACCGTCTCGATGGCATCGACCGGTTCGTAGCCGCGGCCGTACACGAGCCACGCCGCCAGGACGTGGCCTGTGCGACCGATACCCGCGAGACAGTGGACGACGACCGACTCGTCGGCCTCGTCGGCCGCTTTGAGAAAGGGGAGAATATCGTCTTCGAGTGTCGAAGCGTCAGCCAGGTGATGATCCGCAATCGGGACGTGTCGGACGTTCTCGCTCCCGAACGCGTCCTCGTACCGGCCCGTGTTCGCATTCGTCTGTTCGAGTTGTGTCCCCGAGAGGAGACAGCAGACCCGTTCGATACCGCGTGTCTGCATAAAACTGATCCACTCCTCGATGGCGTCGTCACGACCTGCGGTGGAATGCCAGCCGGGACAACACGCTCCATAGACGGTCTCTTCGCCCGGAGAGGCGGGGGCGAACCGGTGTGTATCGACCCTGTTTTCGTTTCGGGATGGGGGCATTATTGGATGTGTGATATTCGACGCTAATGAAGGGACCCCCGCAGTTCTCAGGCGTGACAATCGGCTGCTGCTCGTCCGTCGCTCGCTGCGCCCATCTTCGACAGCAGAACCTTTTATCAGACGCTCCCCGCTACTGGAGATATGGTGACGTTCCTCTCGGGTGGCACCGGGACGCCGAAGCTACTTTCGGGTGCCGAGAGCGTTTTCCCGGCAGCCGAAACCACCGTCGTAGGGAACACTGGCGACGATGTCGTGCTTGGGGGGCACCTGATCTGTCCAGATATCGATACGGTCCTCTTTCTCGATGGCGGTGTTCTCGACCGCGAGACGTGGTGGGGGATCGCAGACGATTCCGCCGCCACCCACGACGAACTCCACCGGATCGCCGACACCGCTGGCCTGCCGACTGGGCCGCAATATCTCTCGGACGACGCACAGACTGGCGGTCGTGCAATCGGTCACTGGCGGCGTTTCTCCGGTGTCGCGGAGTTCATGCACATCGGCGACCGCGACCGGGCCGTCCACGTGACGCGAACGGGACTGCTCGACGAGGGCCACAGCCTGACCGAGGTGACACGGCTCCTCGCCGACGCCTTCGGCGTGGACCGTGACATCGTCCCGATGAGCGACGACCCCGTCGCGACACTGATCCACACGCCCGACGGGATCCAGCACTTCCAGGAGTGGTGGGTTGCACACGGTGGCGAACCGACAGTCGAGGACGTCGAATTTCGGGGCAGCGAGCGTGCGGCGATGACGCCGGCCGTCGAGAGCGCACTCGGCGATCCAGTCGTCATCGGTCCGTCCAACCCTGTCACGAGTATCGGACCGATGCGTGCGGTCCCTGGGTTCGAGGCGGCCCTTCGGGAGACACCGGTCGTCGCTGTCTCGCCGTTCGTCGGCGGCGAAGTGTTCTCGGGGCCGGCCGCGACACTCATGGCGTCGGTCGGCAGGGAACCGGCCACGGCGGGCGTAGCAGCGGTCTATCCGTTTGCCGACGCGTTCGTTCTGGACGACGACGATCCGACCGAACTCGACCGGCCAGTCGTCCGGACCGACACCCGTATCGACGACACGGAGGATGCCACACGGGTCACACGGGCAGTCGACGACGCACTGGCGGTGATCACATGACGCGACTGGCACGTCGACGGGAGGTAGCCACGTAACGATGTTCGACCCACCGATTGCACTGGCGAGTCTCAGTGGCGTCGCCGACGCCGACTGGGCCGAGGGTGGTGCATCCTTTGCCGGGTGTGCCTTCCTCGGCGGGATTGCACTCGACGATGCGACCCGGCGGGCCGCACGAGAGATGGTCCAACGAGACCGCGAGGAGTTTCTCCCACCCAACCCACGGAACTTCATCTACGAACAGTTCCGGGCGCTCGAAAACGTGCCGATCAGGGCCGGCATCAACGTCCGCAGTGCCGCACTCGCACCAATCGAAGACGCTGCCGACCTCTGTCGCGAGTACGACGCCGTCCTCGAAATCAATGCCCACTGCCGGCAAGCGGAGATGTGCCGTGCAGGGGCCGGCGAATCACTGCTCGGTGACCCAGAGACGCTCTGCCGGCAGGTCGAAGCCGCGACAGCCACCGGCGCGAGCGTCAGCGTCAAGGTCAGGACGGAGGTCCCCGGCGTCGATCTGCCGGCACTCGCGGCGAGACTGGAGCGTGCGGGTGCGGACGCGATCCACGTCGACGCGATGGATTCGGAAGCCGTCGTCGCCGACGTGGTCGCGGCCTGTGACTGCTTCGTGATCGCCAACAACGGCGTTCGCGACGCCGAGAGCGTCCGTGAATATTTCGAGTACGGGGCCGACGCTGTCAGCGTCGGCCGGGCGAGCGTCGACCCGGACGTGCTAGCGAGAGTCCGGACGGCGACCCGCGACTGGTCCCGGGAGGCTACACTGTGAGAACCGTCACCCAGAACGCCGAACTCGCGCTGTTGCTCGAAGTCACCGGGACGCCGAAACCGGGCAACGTCGACCGCGACCGTGAGTACGACGACCTGCGATTCGAGCACTTCCTCGCGGGCGCGGTCGGGGCGCGTCCCGGCCTCGAACTGGCCGTTGCTGGCGATCCACTCGGCAGTGCCTTCGAGCAAGCAATCGAAGGCATGGCCGAGCAGCAGGGAGGCAACACGCAGTTCGGTGCGCTCTTGCTCCTGACGCCGCTGGTCGCAACTGCCGCCAGCGGCGAACTGACGCCGGAACGGGCCGACGGTATCGTCCGGAAGACGACTGTCGACGACGCGGCGGCCTTCTACCGGTCGTTCGAACACGTCGACGTCGCGGTCGACGATCCGCCCGACGGGCTGGAACCACTGGACGTTCGTCGTGGGAGTGACGCGATTCCGACGCTCCGGGAGCGTGGTCTCACGCTCGAAGCGATCATGCGGCGGAGTGCAGACATCGACGATATCGCGGCCGAGTGGGTCGGTGGCTTCGAGCGGGCGTTCGACGCCGCAGACCGCATCCAGGCGACCGAGGGACCAGTCCCGGACCGGGCATCGACCGTCTTTATCGAACTGCTGGCCGAGCGGCCAGACACGTTTATCGTCACGCGTCAGGACAGCGAGACCGCGACGGACGTCATGCACAGGGCCCGGGCCGTCCTCGACGGCGAGACGGACGCCGACGAACTGGCCGAAACGTTCATGCAGCGCGACATCAACCCCGGGACGACCGCCGACCTCGTCGCTGGCGGCCTCTTTGTCGCACTCGAACGGGGGTTGGACGTATGACTGCCGACTGGCCGGCCGACGTCCACGGCGTCACGGAATCGGTCGTCACGACGCTCGGCCCGAACGACCGCTGGAACGTCGCCGCCCTGGGCCTGCACGAACCGGACAGTGTGGACGGGAGCGGTCAGAGTCAGACCGTCACGGCGCGTACGTGGGGACGCACCCGGACGTGGCGGAATTTCACGGAGCGAGGCGAGGGATACGTCCAGTTCACGACCGACCCGGTCGATTTCACCGAGGCCGCGATGACGATTCGCGAGGCGGAGGACCCGATTCTCGCGAGTGCGGACGCCTGGGCGCGTGTCGAGGTGACCGAACGTGCCAGCGGGACCGACGGCGGGACCCAGTGGGTCGAATGGGGTCTCGAACCGGTCGAAGCAACCATCGAATGCCAGCGAGTGCCCACGACAAACCGTGCGTATTACGCCGTCGTCGAGGCCACAGTCGCGGCCTCGCGCCTCGGTGTCGACGCCTACGACACCGCCGAACTCCTCGACCGACTGGCCTATTTCGAGGATGTCGTGGAGCGCTGTGGCGGTACTCGCGAGCGCGAGGCCTTCGCTATCGTGCGCGAACAGACCGACGAAAACTGGTAACAGCGCCGTCCATGCGAACGGACGACAGACCGGTCGCTGTTCCGAATCCTTTTAGGGGGCCACTCCGGTAGGCACCCGTATGGCAATCAAGCCCGCCTACGTCAAGAAGACAGGGACACTCCTGATGGAACGGTATCCAGACGCCTTCGGTGCCGACTTCGAGCACAACAAGGGTGTCGTCGAAGAACTCACCAACATCGAATCGAAAGGCGTTCGCAACCGAATCGCTGGCTACATCGCCCGAAAGGAAGCGTCCCCTGCGGAAGCTTAGACTCTCTGTCACTGTGACTGACGGGCGGCGAGTCGGTCAGAGTGGCGCTTGCGGTGGATGATGCCCTGGTTGATCGCCGTCCGATGGACGAACTCGCGGAACGCCTCACCGGTCTTGCTGTCCTCGTCCAGCACCATCGGTGTGCCCGAATCGCCACCTTCTCTCACTGCCGGATCGAGCGGGATTTCGCCGAGGAAGGGGAGGTCCGTCTCCTCGGAGAACTCCCGACCCCCGCCCGAATCGAAGATGTCGTGCTGGCTGCCACAATCCGGGCAAGTGAACGTCGACATGTTCTCGACCAGACCGAGTACTGGCGTCTCGTGACGACCGAACATCTCCAGGCCCTTGCGTGCGTCGTCTAATGCAACGTCCTGGGGGGTCGTCACGATCACTGCGCCGGTGACCGGGACGCTCTGGAGCATCGTCAGTTGCGTGTCACCGGTCCCCGGCGGCAGGTCGATGACCATGTAGTCGAGACTCCCCCAGATGACGTCTTCCCAGAGCTGGGTGAGGACGCTGTCCACCATCGGTCCGCGCCAGATGACCGGGTCGTCCTCGCCCAGCAGGAAGTCCATGCTCATCAGTTTGATCCCGAACTTCTCGGGGGGGATGATCTCGTCGTCCTCGGTGGCCTGTGGATGCTCGTCGGCGTTCACCATCCGCGGGACGTTGGGGCCGTACACGTCGGCGTCGAACAGGCCGACCCGGGCACTCATCTCGGAGAGGCCGGCCGCGAGATTCACCGCGAGCGTGCTCTTGCCGACGCCACCTTTCCCCGAGGCGACGGCGATGATGTTCTTGACGCCCGGGAGAACCTGTTCTTCGGGATCGACGCCACGATCGATGCTGGCCGTCAGATCGACCTCACGGCCCGTCTCCGAGAGGGCTTCACGTACGTCCGCTGCGATTGCAGTTTCGTTCGGCGAGTACGGTGCGCCCAGCGCGAGGTCGACGCGAATCTCGTCGTCGGTCACCTCGACCTCGTTGACCAGCCCCAGCGAGACGATGTCGTCCCGGAGGTCCGGGTCCTGGACCCCGCCCAACAGCTCTCGCACGTCTGCTTCGTTCATACCCGGTGATAGGCGGGGGACCGGCGATAAGGGTTGTGACGTTCCCGCCGCGCCACCTGTTCACGGCCGACGGAACGTGTACACGGCGACCGCTTCGTCGGTGTCGAACTCCACGTCGATTGCACCGGTATCGTGATCGAACGCGAGTCGGTCGGCCGGCCCGTCGAAGTCGTGTAGTGGCATGCCTGCGTCGACTGTTCCATCGGGTTCGACGGCGAAATGGGCCCGACCGCCGAAATCAGCGACGAGGGTCCCGTCTGCACGCTCTGTGACGCTCGGGGCGAAGCGGTCGAGTTCTGTCCGAAGTTGTGCACGGTCTGTCGGATCGAGGGTGATCGATGCCATCGCTCACTGTTGTCCAGTCGAACGGAAGTCAGTAAACTACCCCGCCTACTTCGCTCACCGCAGACGCGGTTCGCTCGTTGAGGGAGGGGCTTTGATGTGGACTCCCGGCGATCAGCTTTCGGCTGTTGGCCGATAGCCGTCACCGTTCAACATCCCACCATGTATACGCACGTCTACTGGTGCGTCTACGCTCCCCGACGTGGGCGAGGAACGCAGTCTGTGCTGTCGCTTGCGCATATACCGCAATCCGATGTTTTTCGCGCCGTTGTAGTCAGCGTTGATCTCGTAGCCACACTTCAGACACCGGAACTCCTCGCCGTCACGATTGTCCTTGTGGGTGAAGCCACACTCGGTACTGGAACACCGCTGGCTCGTATGAT
>PXRO01000011.1 GCA_003021685.1 Halobacteriales archaeon QS_4_62_28 | reverse complement strand
TCTTGAACGAGCTGAGAGAGGTTGACTCCTGCTTCATCCACCCACTCCGACTGGTCCTCCCGGATCGTGACGTTCTTTCGTTCCATATTAGTGTGTACTAAGTGTGTATGGATAAGTCTGGCGGCACAGGGAACTCCTATCAGAACTCGTGGGATCGCCAGTCAAACACTGCAAACGATGTCTATGGCGTCACCGTAACCGACCGTCAGCCTAATCGCCAGACAGCACGGGGATTAAACGGATTCTTTGAAACGGCGTAACGGAATCCCGGCGAGTCCACTACCACCTTTTTCGGCCTCGGGTATCCTCGCTCACTTGGTTCGCTGCGAGTACCACTCGGCGCAAAAACGTGGGCGAAAAAGGCCGTCTCCGCGGGTCTTCGACCCGCTCCGACGGTGAACCGCGCTCGCTTCGCTCGCGCGAACGCTATTACGGGACGACAGGATTTAGCATATACGGGCGAAAAGCATGTGTGTATGTCTGACGCGGATACCACAGGCAGCGACGACGGACCCGAGATGGTACAGATCAATCTTCGCCTCAGCAAAGCATTCCTCGAAGACATCGACGCGACGTGGCAAGAACAGGGATTCAATTCCCGGAGCGAGTTCCTCCGTTACGCTGCCCGGGACGCGGTGAAGCATCCGGAATTCTCGCGCGAGGGGTGGAAACAGATCGCGGCGAGCGAGCACGACCTCCGCTCGGGCGAGGCAGAACTGGTTTCCCGTGAGGAAGTCATCGAGCTGATGAATCGGGACGAGGATGACGAATGACGACGACTGGACCTGGAAGTTCGCGCCACGGGCCGCGGATCGGTTAGAGTCGCTTGGCCCGCACGTGTAGGACCGTATCGTTTCAAAACTCGACGAAGTCGTCGAATCGGAGTGGCGCAACCCCGACGAAGTCCTCGAACCGCTGACCGGCGGTCCGTTCTCGAAACTCCGCGTCAGACAGTATCAGCTCGCCTGCGTTCTCGACCGTAGTGATAGGGACCGTCGTATACCTGTGGACGTACCGTTTGATACGTCCCAGCTGTCACGGTTCCCGGGCTGACTGTATCAGTGCGTGCGTCCACCGGTATAACCATGTACCGGTAGACATCGACCCGGGGTCGATGGTGTAAATACACCGGATCGAACATCGAAGCGGTGCCGACACTGCTGACGACGACTGACAGCACGTGGCGAGTATATGACAGTTTACGATAATAGTAAGAAAATATGGAGAAAAGAGCATATATGGAAAAATTGTGGTTAACGAGGCCTCGCTCTTAATACTGAAATGACATTGTACCCCGCAACCCTTGCACGGGCATAGCACGACTTCCTCTTACCGTCCTGTAGACGACATGGACGCATTATTGTCGCCTCCCATTCGGACCGACGGCGAGGACTGTCCCGCCGATTTAAATCCCGGTGTTCTCACGCTCTCTTCAGGCGGGGAACGGGAGTCGAACCCGTTCGCGGTCGTCCTCCCCAAAAGCAGGGTGCGATGCGCTCGCACCTCCGCGCTACCGCCTGCCGATTACCCGACCGGTCATTGGACACAGAGCTTTTCAAGTGAACTACGTGATGCGCTAATGTGAAAAGATCAGAAATGTAAAGAAATAATGTATATTATTTATTTGATTAATCACTATAAGTATCAGATAAAATAGATTTACGAGTACGTACCATTCATACTTTTCGAGAGATGGCTTCTGGATGGCAATACGGATGAAAAAAGGAATTTCGGGATGTACTCAACAGCAAAGTGAAAAAGTGCTCGGGTCGGATTGGGATTCTATCTTATAGGCACTACAAATCGGACGACTGGATTCCCTCTACACATGCGCCGATAGGGTGATAGCCGGCCGATACCGATACGCCGGATTTCTCTGGAATGGGATTATTATCTACTCCGACTTTTATGTACCAGTTTCGGTGTTGGGGGTTGATCAGGTTTTCTTCGGCGTATTCCCAGAGAGTATTATACCACTCTAAATAGCGATTTTCCCCAGTCTGCTCAAAGAGAACTGCAGCCGCACCAATTGCCTCTGCAACTGCCCACGAGTATTTGTCCTTGACAACGGGTTCATCGTTGCGGTCTAGTGTATAATAGAACCCACCAGTTTCATCGTCCCAGCCATGGGTAACTGCGTATGTAAAGAGGTCCTCAGCACGCGGCAGTATCCAATTGGCCGACGTATAGCGTAAAAGGATGCCAAGCAGTTTTGCCCATTCAACGTGATGACCAGGCTGATATCCCCAAGGTCTAAACCTGTGTTCGGGATTATCAACATTATACCTGAAGTCTGGATCCCAGTTGGAAGTATAATGCTCCCAGATCAGCCCATTGGTATTGTCTGTCGAGTCAACGACAATGCCCTCTACAATGTCTATAGCATGATCGAGATACCGTTGATCATTTGTTACCTCATATGCAGCCATCATTGCTTCACACATATGCATATTAGCGTTTTGACCACGGTAGGACTCGGAGTTGGTCCAATCGTGGTCATACGTACTCTTGCAGAGGCCATACTCCTCCTCCCAGAATCGGTCGATAATTAGATCGTACGCCGTGTCGAGCGCTGAATCCGTGTCGATACTATCAACTGTTTCGGCCCGGGCGGCAGCAAGAAGAGCAAATGCATGCCCATAACAGGTCCGTCTTGAATCGAGTGGCGTTGCGCCGTCGAGTAGTTGGTGGAATCCTCCCTGTTTTTGATCGTGGTGAGCAGTTTGGAGGAACTCCAGTCCGTGTTCTATTGCTTGAGTGTAGTCACCTACTCCATCTAGCCGGGAAGCCACACTGAAACTATTTATAAATCTACATGTGGCAACGAGATGTTTTGAACTCCGGTCATATATCTCTCCAGTTCGCTCATCAAATTGTGCTATAAACCCCCCAGTTTCATTATCAATACATTCTGGATAATAAAAACTAATCACATCATCGATAGTATCTTTCAGCCACTCAGAGCGCTGCCATGGTGAACGATCAGGCATCGAATATCGGTAATCAATAAAGAAGTATAAAGTTTGGCGACCCTCGATATAGGAAACAGTGACAGTATGAGATCAATCTGACCAGGGAAGGTCTCGGTAGAGACTGGAAGCACTCTGTTTGAGAGAAAACATCGTAATAGCGCCAGGGGAAAGTGTCGAGATAGAAGCTACTGCACTCGCAGACTTCAACATTTCCTCGAGCGAGTCCACGTCATTCATATATGAAGCAATTATGGCCGCTGTAAATGCGTCGGTCGATCCGATTGGGTATTTAGGCGTCACCTCAAATCCATCGTGATGATACTCGCCCTCCAAGGCCCCATTACACACGTACCCGTAGGCTTCGACATCGTTGACAGACAGGAAAACCGCGTTAGGTCCTAATTCGCATAGTTCCCTCGATAGCGTGTGGAGTTCGGTTCCCTCGTATCCGGCAGCGACTAATTCCGGGATAGTCCCTGTGATGACGTCACTGAGTCCGATTGCAGTGTCAAAATCGTTTTTGAGTACGTCAGGATCCGACCACAACTGCCCCCGAGTATTTGGGAAAAACGAGACCTGACAGTCCATCGCTTGAGCGCGTTCCATCAATTTCAATAGCGCGGTACGAGTTGGTTCCGATTCGAGACCAACACTTGTCGTGTGGACCCAGTCGATATTGGCCAGGACCTCGTTGGGGATAACGTTCGCCTCCATCTGGGTGTCAGCCGTCTCGTGCCTGTAAAAGGTGAATGAGAGGGCAGATTTAGTATTGTTCTCCTTTCCTACGAAAGAGAGAGATGTTCGGGCAGTTTCGTCTTGTTCGATATATTCCCGCGAGATACCGTGGTCGGCCAGCGTCGCTAAGAGGAACTGACCGAATGGATCCTGACCTATTCGAGTTCGCAGGAGAGGATGTTCACCCAGATTGGCTAGTCCGATAGTAACATTGACCGCGGAACCTCCGGCGCGGCGACTGAACGTAGCAATGTCTTCAATACTTCCTGGCTCTTCTGGAAGAAAATCTACAAAATTTTCCCCCATTACTAGAATATTCTCTTTCATGGTTTTATTTCAGCCTTCGTTTTGTGCCTTCGCTTTCCTGTCGTGGTTACTGTGACTATCATGGTTGTATCAGCGCTACGTTCGCCTGAGAGTGATTTGCTTTGCCTCGTAATCCTCGACACCTGTATTCCAACCGCCGACAGTCGCAATATTATCTGAACCTTCCTCACTGGTCTGCAGTCCGAGCACTATATACGCACGAATATCGGAGTCAAGCGTATAGTAGTCCAGTAGTTCTCCCGAAATGAAGACGGGTTGTTGTTCCTGTGTATCGTACCCATCGACTTCTACGAATAGTGACTCAAGCGTTCCCTCGTCGCGGATCGATTGAATATACTCGATGCAATCCTTTATCCGGAGAAAAGTTTGTGGCAGCTGGGGAATATACTGTGGGTCGTGTATAGGTTTTGTCTGCCTCCAGAGGAGGTCGGTGATGAATCGGTCGAAAAGGAACGCGAGTTCCGAACTAGTGATATAGAACCCCTGCGAAGAGTGAGAAATACGATGGCCGGGATGTCCAATCCACAGGAGACAGACTTCTCGGTCAGCACAAATGATTACCGGCTCCTCTTTCGGTGTGCCTCGAACTTCGGCTGCCATCGAAGAAGCAGATGGGAGTTCGATTGAGCGCTCTCCGATTAGCTCTTCAGGGATATTCGAGACAGCGAGCTTCGAGTGGACCTCCGAAGACATGTTGTTGAAAACCGGCCCGTATTGTTCTATCAATTGATAGGGGAACGATATAGCCACAGAGGTGTCGATGTCGTCGATAATATTACGTAGATATTTTTCTATCGTCGATTCGTTATTGAACATCGCGATGTCCGTCCCAAATTGACTCTCTGTTTGATGTAGCTCTGACAGCTGAGAGATAGCCTTATCGATGTCATCCTGTACAGGCTGGAGAGCGTCTTCTGGGGGGACTGCGTATGCGCTCTTGGGATACTCGTCGATGATTTCGACGAACCCTTTTTTTTGGAGACTATCTGCTACGTCGTATGCCCGCTGGCGAGGGACTTCGGACAGATTAGTAATATCGGTAATCGATTGCTTGCCGTTTTGAAGTAGCGTCATATACATGTCTGCCTCGTAATTCGATAAGGAAAAGTTGCTGACGAGGACGCGGTGGAGAAATCCTTTCGCATCATCCATATTTTCTCGGTAGGACTGGGGGGATAATCAACATAGGTGATGTTCTCTATTGTTTATGACAGAATCGGGCTATCAGATTCGCATCTGCTGTTTGGAGGTTTCACTATGATAAAGCGCTTCACCAGTCGTATCGTCAAATATATGGATGCTATCCTCCGGAACGCGTACAGCCACATCTTGGCCACTCTCTAGCTGTCGTCGTCCGTCAGTGATAGCGATGAAATACTCATCGGTTTCAGTCGGATGCGGAGAATACAGGAGCGTTTCTCGCCCGACATGCTCGACAACTGAAATACGGCTCTGGAAGACGTTTGTAGCCTCGACGGTCGCTGAGTCATCGATTTCTATGTGTTCTGGACGGATACCGAGCGTGGCACCATTAGTGTCGATCCGCGAAACGACCGTATCGGGGATCCCACATTCGAATGTGTCCGTACTCAATCGATTTTTGTTGACGCTTGTCTCGAAAAAGTTCATCGACGGTTCGCCGATGAAACTAGCCACGAAACGGTTCACGGGTTCGTAGTAACACTCTCGTGGCGTCCCGAACTGTTGAAGCTGTCCGTCGTTGAGAACGACGATTCGGTCACCCATGGTCATTGCTTCTGTCTGATCGTGCGTTACGTATACTGTAGTGACGTTGAGGTCATCCTGCAACTCCTGGAGGTAGGTGCGCATCTCCGCGCGCAGTTTCGCATCGAGATTGCTAAGTGGTTCGTCCATCAGAAAGACTTCTGGATCACGAACAACAGCCCGCCCGAGAGCGACTCGCTGTTGTTGACCTCCGGACAGATCACCCGGACGACGGTCAAGCAACTCCGGGATGTTCAACATTTCAGCAGTCTCACGCACGCGCTGATCGATATCTTCCGCTGAGAGGTCAGTTGACTGTTCGAGCCCGAAACTCATATTCCCACGGACAGTTTTGTGAGGATACAATGCGTATGACTGAAACACCATCGCAATATTCCGATCCTGAGGTGATTTCTGGGTTATCTGTTCTCCATTGAGAGTGATCTCGCCGTGGGTTGGTTTTTCGAACCCTGCAATACACCGCAGCGAGGTCGTTTTACCACAGCCGCTAGGGCCCACGAATACCACGAATTCTCCCTCCTCGATCCCGACATCCAAGTCATCAACGGCCATGATAGTGTCGTTCCCGTCGTTGAAAGTCTTCGTAATATTATCTAAGTCAAGATGTGCCATGGTTTGATGACCGATTCGGAACGGCATACGTTTTTCGGGTAGGAAAGAACGGAGACGTGGTTGCTGAGATGTATCAAACGGTACGTCCACCGGTATAACAGCGAGGATGGGATGTAGAAAGCGTCACGACTACAGAAATAGTGTCACAGTTGGGGTGTATATTCTCCGTTCCGCCCAAATAACAGTGTTACTTTTGTTATCTCAGTTCGGACGCAATAACAGTTCACTCCCCCGAACAACTGTGTACGTACCGACGTTACATGTACACCGGGCTAGACAAGCAATGTCATAGGAGGTGTGGCATATTAGTAAAGCAGCTTTCACATCAAATGAAGTAGAGTGGTACTGAGAGGCCATCTGGTTCTTCTGGTTTGATCTCGAGATCACAGTGTATCGGGTGGGCAAAACTCCAAGATCATGTTAGAAGATCGATATCCCAACGAATTGGAACTTTCTTGCTTTCTCTTCGAGCGCGCATGTAGAGGCCAGATGTAACAGTAAACCCGCAGAATGTAGGATATCCATCAATAGGTATTTATACGAGGAGTGAGCACTGATAGATTGTCATGGTAGATGACAGTAATCACCCATCGCGGCGCAGAATCATCAAGTACGGTGGCTATGCAGGAGTTAGTAGTATACTGGGGCTGGCAGGCTGTTCTGGCGACGACACTGGTGATGGAAGCGGTGGTGAGGACGGTGGCGACGGCAACAGTGGCGGTGACGGTGGTGATGGAGGTAATGAGACAACAACAGGAGAGGGCGGCAGTGAAGAACTAACGCTAATTCACCACTGGTCGCGTGGGGCAGATGGAGAAGCAATGGCCCAGTTCCTTTCCGGGTTCGAGGATGGGAGTGGAATTTCGGTCAGTGAAGAGACACCGTCGGGACAGGGAGGGGCAAACGTCCGAACGATCGTCAGACAGCGGTTGCTCAACGAAAATGCACCTGGCTCGTGGCAAGGCCTTGGCGGTCTAGACCAGATCGAATTTGCGACGGCACTGAAGGATATTGAATCCGATGTCTGGGAGCCAGAGGGAGCGAAAGAGGCATACTACGAGGGCGCACAGGAAGCAGCGCAGCTCGATGGAGAGTACAAGCAAGTCCCAACGAATCTCCACAGAATCAATTCACTGTATTACAACACGAATATCCTCGATGAGGCCGGCGTCGATCCGGACTCGATCAGCACGATTGATGATCTGACCGCTGCATTTGATCAGATCGCGTCAGAAACTGACGCGACGCCGTTTGCAAAGTCAATTTCTGAACCGTGGACAATGCTGGCGACCTGGGAGTCACTGTTCCTGTCCATCGCGGGACTTGAAAAATTCAGGCAATTTACTGATGGTGACGTCGCCAGTGTCGAGAGTGAGGTGAGAGAAACCTTCGAACTAATACAGCAGTACAGTGAGCATTTCCCCAACGACGCGAATTCGATTGCGTGGCCGGAGGCAGCGGCTAGAGTCGGGAACGGCGATGCTGCATTCTACCACAATGGCGACTTCGCAGTTGGTGTTTTACTCGGTATCGACGGGTTCGAATTCGGGGATGACTGGAACTGGATGACCGTGCCCGGGACGGAAGATTATTTCCTGAACGTTATGGACACCTTCGTCTATCCGAAAAACACTCCTACACCAGAAGCGACACAGGCGTACTGTCGGTGGTGTGCATCCGTCGAAGGACAGGAGATTCTCAACTCGATCAAGGGATCCATTCCACCACGGAGCGACGTCCCCCAAGACGAGTTCAGTGGTTACCAAGTCGAGCAGATGGAGTCGATTGCCGATACAGAAGCACAGCCGTTGACAATTACATTCACGCACGCTGTCAACCCCGATGTCTCGTCGAGTCTCAAAGAAGCGATGGGCACGTTCACCTCTAACCAGAACGTCGACGAAGCATACACCGGGTTCAGGGACGCTTTCGAGTGATCAGTCTCGCTTATGGCTCTTGAAAACGTGTCTCGGCGGGTAATGCGGTGGATACGTAACGCAGCTCCTGTCCAGACGCTACGGCAGTCGGGGATGATTCGGTCGATTCATTTCTGGCTCCTCCCCATGCTCATCGTTTTCTTGGCAGTATACGGAACGATCGGCTGGAATTTCATCATCTCTCTAACTGACTTCCAGGGTATCACGCTGCCAGCATATGAGGTCTCGAATTTCGACCTCGAAATGTATACACAGCTAATTGAGGACTCGACGTTCTGGCGAGCGCTGCGGAATACTGTCATTCTGATGGTACTCTTTCCGCTTGCCTGTCTCAGTGTCGGTATATTTCTGGCTATAATTGTCGACCAGAAAATTAGATTTGAGAATACCTTCCGAATCATATATCTGTTGCCGTTTAGTCTGTCGTTCGTAGTTACGGCCAAGTTCTGGCTCTGGATGTATAACCCCGAAATCGGTGTGATCAATAGCATCCTTGGCTACTTTGGCCTCGACTTCCTGGCTCTCAACTGGTTAGCTCCCGAGTATCGATTGTGGGCAGTGATGATTGCGCTCGTCTGGCAGTTCAGCGGATACGCAATGATAATTTACCTCGCTGGACTGCGCAGAATACCGACGACACAGTACGAAGCTGCGAAAAGCGACGGAGCAAATTCCCTGACAGTGTATCTTCGGATTATCATCCCACAGCTTAGAGCATCGACGGTGAGTGCAGCAATCGTACTGATCGTCTTCACTCTCAAGGCGTTCGATTTCCTCTATGCGATGTTTCGCTCGTTCCCAGGGCCGACGGCGGATATCCTCGCTACAATGATGTATAGAGAGGCCTTCGAAAGCGCAAACTGGGCCTACGGTGCGACAATAGCGATGGTACTTTTCCTGCTGGCCCTGGTCATCGTAGTACCATATCTGTACACTGAGTATAGGAGGGGCGCATTATGAGCCCTGAAGCAGACACACGACACGTACTTGAACGATTTCAAGAGTGGAGGCAACGAATCGATAAACGGCGCGCTGGACTTTATATAGGCCTCGCCGTGCTCGCATTCGTTTACCTGCTCCCGTTCGAAGCAGGTATTATGACCGCACTCAAGTCCCAAAGCGGCTATCTGACAAGTTCACCGTTGGCCCCACCGCTCGATTCATTCACTCTTGGTCCGTGGACTGAGGCCTGGAGTGCGTTATCTGGCAGCTTCATGAATAGCCTTGGATTTGCGGTTCCTGCCGCGATATTGTCAGCTGTCCTGGGAAGTATTGCTGCCCACGGATTGACCAATATCGACTGGAAGTATCAGAACCTCCTCTTTTTACTCTTCGTAGCAGGCATTTTCCTCCCGTATCAATCGGTGTTGGTGCCATTGACACGGTTCTGGAACGCTGTGGACCTCCACGCGATACTCGCAAACCTCGGTCCGATCAATGTATGGACGCTTCCGTATATGAGGGATCATTACGCCACGATTCTGGAGCTTATCTTCACCCACACGGCTTACGGCATACCTATCGCTACGCTTCTTTTCCGCTCCTTCTATCAAGAATTGTCCACTGAGATGGTAGAAGCAGCGAGAATCGACGGGGCTACACCGACGAGTGTCTACACGAACATCATCCTACCACTGTCGAAACCAATCTTTATCGTGGTATTCATTTATCAATTCACCTCGATCTGGAACGGGCTCCTCATTTCACTAATCGTCGCAGGCGTTGGGCCAGCGGCCCCAATCACTGTCGAGGTCAACAAGCTGGCAATTGCGGGTGAAATTCCAACGTACAACACGATGATGGCAGGTGCATTCATTACGGCGATCCCCACACTTTTGATTTATATTTTCTTTGGAGATCGGTTTGCACAAGGTGTCCGGGGTTACGGATGAAAACAATCATCATCGACATTGATTCGCTCCGGGCAGGTCTCGTGTCTGGCCGATATGGAATCAGCGGTGTCGAAACAACGGTCCGATAGGCCAGCAGCTAAATGATTTAGCACTGATTATTTGACTGTTTTATTAGTCCAGTTATGTTTTCTATTGCTATCTCGACGGCTGAGTGTGGACGTTGTAACGATGGACTGCGGTCTAGAGTGAGTATGCGCCGTTAACGAGCGATGTGGGGTTGAGCCCTATGAATTTTGTTACAGAGAGTATTTTGTCAATGGAATGATCACCACCGAAAAGCGGTTTATATCGGAAATTGATTTGCTTTTGGCATAGCGGTGCAGAATAGCCGAGACGGCTCCCGTCGAGTCGAATCATCGTTTCGTTAATCGCGATACGATCCAATGATTCGGATCATTCAGCTCTAGACCGACTTTCTGGATTCAGTCGTCGATAGTGGAACTATATCTATCAGCAAGAGAAATATCTAAAAAGTATGTAACACGGAAAATCATACTACAGCTATATCGAGGCGGATGCCGAGTTTTATGTTATACCGGCGGACGTACCGTTTGATACGTCTCAGCCGTCACGGTCCCCGGGCTGAATGTGTTAATGCGTACGTCCACCGGTATACAATGCTTGCAACCCCCAGTACGAGAAAACAACGCTGCCAACGGATATGATTGTAGCAAAATAAATCTGGGCAGGATGTGTCATCCGGTTGTGGACAAACGCGTCCACGGTGAAAATTTCTAATGATAAACATGGTATTTAGTGACAGATCTACTATAATGAAATTTTATTGCATATGCTGTTAATGTAGAGACGAGGGAAATTAGCATGGTAACACGACGCGACCTGCTGAAGACTTCGGCGACGGGGGCACTGGTTGGAGCAAGCGTGCTGGCAAGTTCGACGAGCGGTTCGGCGGCGACGGTCGACGCGCCCTTCGGTGACGGCGTCAATATCCTGCCCTCCTACTCCTGTAACGGCGAGCAGAACCTCGGCTGGGATCTGATGAACAAGCACGACAAGATACAGACCGTGCGCATCGAGATGGAGCCACCACAGAAAAACCGGGGTGACGATCTCGAGATGGCCGACCTCAAGCGCTGGATCGACGAGGCCAACTGGAACGGCAAGGATGTCATCGCCACGTTCCACCACAAACCCTACATCGGCAGTGACTCGAAAAGCGACCTCATGGAGGCCGCCCAGTGGTGGGCTGACAATTACTGGTATCTCTCGCAGGACACTGATTTCCGGATCAACCTCTGCAACGAGTGGGGCGACCACGATCTCGGCCGCTGGACGTATCAGGATGCCTACAACGATGCGATCACCAAGATCAGGAACAACACCAGCTACAGTGGCGACATCGTCATCGACTGTCCGGGGTGGGGACAGAACACTCACGTCGCCGCCGACGCCGCTGGCGACCTCACCGACGACAACCTCATCCTCTCGTCGCACATCTATCCGACGGCGTACAACGGCGATCAGAACCGTAACGTCCAGCCCAGCGACATGGACTATCTGTCCAACAACGACGGCGGCTATCCCTGCATGCTCGGGGAGTTCGGCGACGAGTCCTGTTGTGATAAGGGTGATACGGACTGGTCGGCTATCGTTGACCGTGCCAACGAACTCAACTTCCCCGTGTTCGGGTGGGTCTGGAACGGCTACGAGGATCCCCAGTACGACGAGAACGGGGACCCCTGCGAGGACGGCTGTCTGATGGCCTGGCCCGCCTGGGGTAACTCCAGTCAGAACGGCTGTAGTCGTGATACCTTCTATGAGCGCGACAGTCACTTCAACACGATATACAGTAAGCTGGGCGGCGGCAACGAGACGCAGTACCTCAACGCCGAGTACTACGAACTGGGCGGCACCTACACGAGCACGTCCCGGTCGGGCTACTGGGGCGACAGCTACGTCACCGGCTTCGACGAGTCCGGCGATTACGTGAAGGTGTGGTTCGACTCGGCCACCAGCGGCAACCGTCGGGTGAAGATTCGCTACGCCTCGCCCTACGACGACAAGAGGTGCTACCTCAACGTCAACGGCGACACCGTCGCCGAACCCGACCTCTGGTACTCGACCGACTTCAGGACCGTCGACACCGGCGAGCACTACTTCACCGCCGGCAACAACGAGATCACCATCTGGAAGAACTGGGGTTACTACGACATCGACTGCATCATCGTCGAAGCGTAGGCCAGTTGATGACACAGCGGCTCCGAAACGTGTTTTTTCTGAGAGTGGACGCCCCGAACCGTGAAAAGTTCAGCTATGGAGCCAATGTGATAAGGACTATACTGTATCAGGATAACAGGGGATAAGATGGCGCTGTTGCTGACCGAGTATCGAGTCGCACTCGCCGCAGCAGGGATCCTGTCACTATTTATTATCTATCTGGCCATCGGTAATCGCGAGAAGCAGGGTGTACGGCCGTTGCTGGTCATGTGTACCGGTGCCGTCATCTGGATTACCGTCAAACTGGCCGTCTCGATGGTCCGGGGGACACCCGCCGTTCTATATGTCACCAGGTTGAACACTGTCGGGTCGAGTCTCACTGTTGTCGGGTTCTTTCTCTTCGCGATAGAGTATTCCGGGTACGAAGTGCCGGTGTCGAAACGGACAACAGCGGTACTGCTGATCGAACCGGCTGTGGTCAACTTTCTCGTCGGAGTCGATATCGAGTACCTGTGGCGGCCCGTCGGACGCACTGACACGACGCTGACTGGATACGCCTGGGAGTGGACGACCATCGGACAACTGCACGTGGTGTTTCAATACAGCGTAATGCTGGTGGGATTACTGCTTTTGATTCGGTTCGCGATTCAGTCGGCCAAGATTTACCGGAACCAGACAGTCGCAATTCTCATCGCAACTGTGTTGCCGCTGAGTAGCAGCTTCGCGTTCGCGCTCGACTACACGCGATTGAATCCCGTCCCAATTGGCTTTTCGATCTCGGCACTGGCCCTGTCGTGGGCGATCTATCGTGCGCGATTTCTCGATATCGCGCCAATCGGCCGGAGTGCGATCATCGACGACCTGTACGCTGGCGTCCTGACGTTCGACAGGGACCACCAGCTCGTCGACATCAACGCTCAGGGACGGCGTATCTGTGGGTTCGACGACAGCGAGTTGCTGATCGGTCGCCACGTCTCGGATCTGCTGACAGACCGGCCTGAGCTTGAGGACGTGTACTGGACCGCCAAATCTGGAACGTTCGACCGGGAGTGCGAAATCGAGTTCGACGACCGGTATTACAGCGTCGAGATGACGCCACTCCGGAGCGGGAGCGAACAACTGCTCGGACGGTCGTTTCTCGTTCGCGAGATAACCGGACAGAAACGGCGTGAACAGGAACTCGAACGCAAGAACGAGCGCCTCGAACGCTTTGCGAGCATTGTAAGCCACGACCTTCGGAACCCCCTGAATGTCATCCAGGGCCACGCCGAACTCGCACGGACAACAGACGGGGATGTCGACGACCACCTCGATACCATCGCATCGAACACCGAACGCATCGAAGACATCATCGAGGACATGCTCACCATGACCAGAGAAGGTGACGCACAGTCCAGAGAGCCGGTCGAAATCGCCGTGATCGCCCAGCAGGCCTGGGACCACGTCGACACGCTCGATGCGACACTCGAAGTAGACACCGAACTCACGGTCGACGGGACGCCGACGCGTCTCGTGCAAGTCTTCGAGAACCTCTTCCGGAACGCCGTGGAACATGGTTCCACGAGCCCTCGTTCGGGGGCTCACGAGGACGCAGTCGAGCATGGCTCGACAGGCCCTGACTCGCAGACTCGTCAGGACGCCGTGGAACATGGTGACGAAACCGTGACGATCACTGTCGGCCCCATCACCGACGACGACACGGTGACCGGATTTTTCATCGCCGACGACGGCCCCGGCATCCCCGAAGAGGAACGTGACCAGGTCCTCGAAGACGGCTACACCAAGAGCGAAGACGGCACCGGTCTCGGCCTGTCGATTGTCTCGGAAATCGTCGATAGTCACGGCTGGGAGATGCACGTCACCGACTCCGAGGCCGGTGGCGCACGGTTCGACATCGAGTGTGAAACTGGGACGGTCGAGACTGTCGACAACGGTGCAGAACCCGGTCCGATCGGGACGAGATGACCACCACCAGGTCGGCTACCGCGTACGGATATTCGCGGCTGCACTATTAGTTCAGTACGAAGATGGCAATAATATAGGGGAAAGTTTTAATTGAGCACTAATTAGATACGTAGATGGTTATGTCATCTGAACCAAGTGGTTTCACGAATCGGAGTATGGGGAAATCGGTCCTCTTCATGATCGTATCGCTGGGACTGTACGGGATCTACTGGATCCACCAGTACCACAAAGAACTGAAAGCGGAACTGGGCGCGGAGTACAATCCGACGACGCGAACGGCCGGGTTGTTCATCCCCTTCTATAATTTCCTAGTGATGTGGAAGACCAGTAAGAATACCGAAGAAGCACTCGACCAGAGTGCCGGGCTGATGTTCGCGCTGTGGCTCTTCCTCGCGCCCGCCTGGTGGTTCATGCTTCAGTCATCGATCAACGAGCGTGCAAGCGCCTGATACGGTCTATTGTAGCGATTTACCGTTGATCGCTCCGATGGGGTCGGCGATCTCCGGTAACAGACTACAATAGACCGTATGATACGCCCGCTCGACCACCAGTTGCGTGAACACCGCCGACGCCGCTCGACGCATCGGGGGGTATCGGCTTCGGTGTTTTCTGTGTCGATCACTGTTTCGGGAGACACCGCTCTATCTGCCCGAGGCAGTCGCTACGTATCGACGCTGTAGAGCCACTTCGTGCCGTAGAAGACGAACCAGGCCATCCAGATGCAGAAGACAGCGAGCCAGACGCCGTACTGGAGGACGGGGTCGGGAACGACGACGTACGCGAGAACGAGAAGCACCACGACGCTCCCGAGTGCGCTCGCATCCCAGCGGTCCGGTGGCGGCGGCCGTTCCATCGATTCCGTATTGGACGGCGGGACAGTTGAGCGTTCGGTCCGGGACAGCGAGAGCGTCTCGCGGAGCGTACCGGCGTCGGACGAGAAAACCGCCAGCGAAATCTATAATAGCATTTGCAACCGATTGCTCATCCGGTCGCGCGCAGTCGCGCGATCAGGTGAGTGAAGACTTGCAAATGCTACTATAACAGACGGGCTACTCGGTTACGGTCTGGGTCCGACTGGCTGTCCGGCCCGCACTATCGGTGACGACGATTTCCACGTCGAAGCGCTGGTTTCTCGCTTTCTTGATCGTGAAGTAGTCCGTGCCGCTGGCACTCGAACCGTCGACGCTCGTGCTCGAAGACTGTTGCTGTGTGCCACCGGAATCGTATACGGTCACGTCGACCGATGCGAGGTCGCTATCGCTGTCGGACACCGACCAGTCTGCAGTGATATCCGCATGTGGGTTGTTCTTGCCCGCTTCGGTGACGCTGTAGGCGTCGACAGCCGGGGCACTGGACCCCGAACTCCCGACGGAGACGGTCTGTGAGGAACTGTCGGTCGCACCGGCGTCGTCGGTGACAGTCAGCGTCACCGTGTAATCCCCGCTGGAACTGTAGCTGTGAGAGGCCGTCGACCCGCTTGCTGTCGACCCGTCACCGAAGTCCCAGCTGTAGTCGCTGATCGATCCATCCGGGTCCGAAGACTCGCTCCCGTCGAAACTCACGCTCTCGCCGGTCGATGGACTGCTCGGACTGTAGGTGAACGACGCCGTCGGGTACGTGTTCGAACTTCCGAGTTTGTCATAGACAGTCGAGAAGTACTTGCTCTTGGAGTACGGGCCGGAACAGCCAGAGCCCCAGTCGGGTGAGACCATGTTCATCTGGCCGCCATCGCCGTTCCAGGCCCAGCCAAGCACTGGCCAGCCCAGTGACTTGGCCCGGTCGACGAGTTTCGACCAGTCAGCCTGGCCGCTCATCTTGCTGCCGAACTCACCGACCATGCACGGATAGGGCTGGTTGTCGTTCAGGTAGTCTAGATCGGACGCGATGACGTAGCGACCCTTGTCCGAGTTGTACGCCGAGTCGTAGATGTGGGCCGACAGGATGATGTTGTCATCAGTGATGTTGTTGGCGGCGTCGGCACAGATGTGGTACTCCTGGCCGTACCCCGATAGGTCACAGATGATCGGTCCAGTGTAACTCGTGTTGTTCCGGATGATGCTGATCGCGTCGTTGTACGCATCCGCGTACTGAGCCCGGGTCGTGTCGTGGCTCCCCCACTCGTTCATCAGATTGATGATGAAATCCGAATCCTGAGCGAAGTAACTGTAATTGTCGGCCCACCAGTTGGCCGCGTCCAGCAGGTCCTGCTTGTCGCCCGAACCGTTGTTCGGATAGTGGTGGCAGGTCGCGATAACGGTTTTACCATTGGCAGCGGCCTCGTCGATCCAGCGTTTCTCGTCTGCGAGCGTTGCGCTCGACTCGCCCCATGACGGTGGTTCCAGTTCGATCCGCGTCGTCTGGATCTTCGGGTTGTCGTTCATCAACGGCCAACCGAGATCCTGATCGCCACTGCAGTAGTAGGCCGGCTGGAGGTTCACCCCATCACCGAAGGATGCGCCACTTGCCGTTGCGTTCGAACTGCTTGCCAGTACCCCTGCACCAATTGCCGTCCCCACCGCGGAGGACTTCAAGAGTTCACGTCTTGTAAACATGCATCATGCTTTAGGAGCGTGTATATAATAAAATCCCATTATAATTGCAAAACATAACGGTTATGCATGTATTGGATTTTTATCTTATTTCATATGTAGTTCCTTCAGTGATAGAGGGGTTGACAAACGACTTTTCAGTATTGTTGGGAGAAAAAAATCAGACGCGTTAGTTGTTACAGGCTCAGAAATAATGAAATATTATTCTTTTATTTCTCTTCTGTGTTCATGTAACTTCTTTCGTATTTTGTATATGGTTATCACTCTCACTGTGAGATGCCGTACACGTCGTCGGTCCAGTCCCGACCGGTAGTATCGTACACTGGATAGTCGCGGTCGAGGTCGTCGATGCGCCGGCGGTCCTCCGGGGCCAGGTCCCAGTCGAACAGTTTGACGTTCTGTCGGACATGGGCCGGCGAAGTAGATTTCGGGAGGACGACCACGTCGCGTTCGGTCGCCCACTTCAGAACGACCTGGGCGGGGGATCGGTCGTACTGCTCTGCGAGGTCCTGGATCACGGGATCGTCGAAGACTTCGGTGCGGGCCAGTGGGGCAGCAGCCTCGACGACGGTGTCGGTCTCGCGGCAGTACTCGACGAGGTCGGGACGCTGGAACCACGGGTGAAACTCGATCTGATTGACGGCGATGGGCACGTCGCTGACGTGGTGGGCAGCGCTGAGTTGGTAGGCACTGAAATTCGAGACGCCGACGTTCCTGACTTTGCCCTGGTCGTGCAGCGTCGCCATCGCGTCGAGGGTCTCGCGGAGTGAAATCGCAGGGTTAGGCCAATGGATCAAGTACAGGTCCAGGTAATCCGTCCCGAGTTTCTCCAGTGAGGCCGCACACGATTCGATGACCGACTCGTAGTTGAGGTTCTTGGGCAGCACCTTCGAGGTGAGAAAGAGGTCCTCGCGGTCGTACTCGGCGACTGCCGCGCCGATCTCGGCTTCGTTCGTGTACCCCTCGGCGGTGTCGATATGGGTGCAACCGGCGTCGAGACCGGCACGCACGGCGTCCTGAACGGTGTTGCCACCGATGTTCCAGGTACCGACGCCAGCGATTGGAAGGTCCTCACCACTCGGGAGTGTCCGGGACGGGACTTGCATACGTTCGTTTTGGGAACACACCCGTTGTTACTATTGTGGTCTCCGCTTTCAGTTTCACTCCTCGGTGTAAGGCCAGTTTGGATCCCGTGGCGTGTCGTCGGGCGTTTCCGTCTGGTCTGCCTTGTCGGGCGTTCGGGCCCCGTATTCCGCGAAGTTGGCACGGGCTTCCTGGAGCGAGACGTGGTTCGTGTCACTGACGTACTCGTCGTCACCGAACTGCACTGGGTCGTCGAGCCAGTGACACACCGGACACACCTCGTAGGACCCCGGTTGCCCCTCCGGGAGCGTGCAATAGCCACAGCACGGACAAAATCCCAACTCACGCGACGCTGGATTGCCTGGCGTGTCAGTTGACATACACCGCGGTATGGCGTGACACACTATAGAACCACTGGATCGTTTGCCGAAACCAGAGTTGATACTAGTCCTCGGCCGCGACCCGTCCGGCGTGCTTTTCCAGTTCCTCGGCTAATTCCCTGGCCTGGGCCGCCGAGAGCGTGACCGTCTCGGCGTGGGGACGAACCGCGTCTAACTGGGTGTTGTCGAGTTCTAGCTGAAGTTCGACGTTGTCGGGGTCGTCCCGCGTATCTGTGGTCACGTTCAATACGGCGTAGGCTTCCTCGGCGAACCCGTGGCCCTCTACTTCACCGTCGAGCAGGTCGAAGGTCGTGTACGCGTTGACCTTCATGATTCGGTCGACCATACCGGATGGTGTGGTGGCTCGGACTTATACTGCCGGCTGGTCGATAATGGACAGCGTCACGAGCGGCTATTATGTGATGAGCAGGCGCAAAACCTCGCGCTTTAGCGCGGGAATACGCGCCGTCACCCGATGACACACGCCACCGGCAACAGCACTGCCGGATATTCCACCGCCTTCAATCCGAACCTTTACAATAAACGCAAGTATAACTGATTATAGAGGCGTTCCATCAATGCTGGAAGTCCACCGCACCCATCGAGCGAACATCCGCAACCATTCACAGGTCGCGGATTCGCTTGACCGACACGGATGGAGCGCCAGTAAACTCTGGAACGTCGCCAACTACCACTCCCGCAACGTGTGGGAGGAAATCGGAGAGATTCCCGACCACAGAGACCTCAAAACCGAGTTGAAAGGTCACACCAACTACAACGGACTGCACAGTCAGTCCAGTCAGCGCGTTCTGGAGGAACTCGCTGAAGCTTTCAACTCGTGGTACGGCTCCGACGACGAACGGGACAACCCGCCCGGTTATCGAAAAGAAAACTACTACGACTCAAAAGGCCGTCGCGTCCATGAAGAACACCCGCGCAGCACGGTGACGTGGAAGCAGAACGGTATCCGTCACGACCCAAAGAACAACCGCGTCAGGCTCTCGAAAGGCGCGAATCACAAGGAACACCCACGAGCCCTGGAGTACATCCTTGTCGAATACGAAATCCGGCCCGGCGTCACCGTGGAGAACCTGCAACAGGTTCGCGCTGTCTACGACCAGCAGAACGAGCGGTGGGAACTTCACCTCGTCTGCAAAGACGAAATCGAGACACCCACCGCGCCGGGCAACGAGACGGCGGGCGTTGACCTCGGTATCTGTAACTTCGCGGCAGTCGCGTACAGTACCGACGAAGCCGACCTGTACCCCGGCAACCGCCTGAAACAAGACGGCTACTACTTCCCGAAAGAAATCGCTAAATGCGACGACGCTGGTGGTGACCAAGCCACCCGCTTGCACCACACGTGGTCGGAGCGTCGCACCCATTTTTTCCACAGTCTTGCCAAACACATCGTCCAGCGGTGTGTGGAGAGAGGTGTTGGTCGCATCAACGTCGGTAACTTGGAGGGTGTCCGTGAGGACGAGAACGGCGACTCGAAGAATTGGGGTCGGCACGGCAATCTCGACCTGCACGGATGGGCGTTCGACCGGTTCACCAATATCCTCGAATACAAGGCGAAAGTTGAGGGTATTGAAGTCGTAGAAGTGTCCGAGCGCGACACAAGCAAGACGTGTTGCGTGTGCGGTAGGGAAGACGATAGTCAGCGTGTCGAGCGCGGGTTGTACGTCTGCGAGGCGTGTGATGCGGCGTTCAACGCTGATGTGAACGGGGCGGAGAACATCCGTCTCGACCTAAACGAAAGTAACTCTGAGTCTCCGCCCGTTTTCGACGGAGATAGGAGTACCGGCTGGTTGGCACAGCCAGCAGTCTACCTTCACGACTTGTCCAGCGGATTCCAACCGCAGGCACAAGTGGGAGACTGCAAACCCTAATATCCCAATGTGGTCGGGAATCCTCGCGCTTCAGCGCGGGGAGGATGTCAATACGTACGAGTCACAACCGTGAGACATGCGCGCGGCAATCCTCTCGTCGTACGGCGACCCGTTGACGATTCGCGATATCGACGCCCCCGAACCGACCCCGGACGGGGCAGTCGTCGCGGTCGAAGCGTGTGGCATCTGTCGCAGCGACTGGCACGCCTGGCAGGGCCACGGCGAGTGGGCCGACGACGACGTGCCGTTAGGACAGGTGCTTGGCCACGAACCCGCCGGTCGCGTCGTCGAAACCGGCGAGCGCGTCGCGTCGGTCAGCGAGGGCGACCGGGTCGTGATCCCGTTCAACCTCGGGGACGGCACCTGCCGATACTGCCAGAACGGCCACGGCAACGTCTGTCAGGACGGCGCAACACTGGGGTTCGAACCGAACACGCCGGGGGCCTTCGCCGAACGTGTCGTGGCTCCCAGTGCGGCGTACAACCTCGTTTCCCTCCCCGAGAGTGTCGGGTTCGACGAGGCCGCGGCGCTTGGCTGTCGGTACGTGACGGCCTTTCACGCGCTGGTCCATCGGGCCGACCTCGGGGCGGGCGACCGCGTCGCAGTGCATGGCTGTGGGGGCCTCGGTCTGGCGGCGGTCCAGATAGCGGCCGCCTTCGGCGCGGGCGTGGTCGCCGTCGACATCGACGAGGAACCACTGGCGATGGCCCGCGAGGCTGGCGCAGTCGAAACCATCGACGCCAGTGCAATCGAGGACGTGCCGGCGGCGGTCCGGGCGGCGACCGACGGCGGCGCACACGTCTCCGTCGATGCACTCGGACGCGCCGAGACCTGCCAGAACAGCGTCCGGAGTCTCCGCCCGCGGGGGAGCCACGTGCAGGTGGGACTGACGACCGACGCCGAGCGCGGCGAGATTGCGCTCCCGACGGACTGGCTGACCCGCTGGGACATCGACGTGCTGGGGTCGCGTGGCATGCCGCCCTCGAAGTACGACGAACTCCTGGGACCGGTCGCCGACGGGACCCTGGACCCCGGCGCACTGATCACCCGGCGGGTCACACTCGACGACGTGTCTGATCGGCTGGCGGCGATGAGCGACTACGGAACCGAGGGCATCGAAGTCGTCACGTCGTTTTGAGTATACCGGTGGACATACGTAATGAGACATTCAGCCCGGGGACCGTGACGGCTGAGACGTATCAAACGGTACGTCCACCGGTATATCTGCGAGATTACCGTACGTCCGAACTCGACGCGCGGGCCAGCAGGTAGACGGCGACACCGCCCAGGACGACGGCCAGGCCACCGAGGACCAGCAGGCCCGGCGCGACGCCGTTCAGCGTTCCCTCGAACCACGACACCTCGACGACGGTCATCACGTCCTGATCGAGCATCAGCGACCGAGCAGCGTCGACGCCGTACGTCACGGGATTGAGGCGGGCGAACGTCTGGATCCAGTCGGGCAACGCCTCAAGCGGGAGGAAAGCACTCGACAGAAAGAGGAGAGGGAACTGCAACAGGTTCGCACCGATGATCGTCGACTCCTGATCGCGGGTGAGAATCGCCAGCGTGTTCGAGAAGGCGACGAACCACAGCGAGAAGAGAATCCCGACAGCGATAATGCCGAGTGCGCCGACCACACCGGTCGCTATCTCCGCGCCCAGCAGGACGCCCAGTCCGAGGATGATCGCAATCTGGATGGCAATCCGGAACACCTCGGCGGCGGTCTTGCCGACGAAGACGGCGGTCCGGTTCATCGGCGAGACCAGCACCTTCTCGAACATTCCGTTCTCGATGTCGTTAACTAAGCCGACGCCGGAGGTGACCGCAGCGGCCAGTGCGACCTGAATAGCGATGGCCGGGACGAGATACGTCTCGTAACTGATTCCCGGGATGCCGCGGCTGACGGCCTGCCCGGCGACGTTACCGAACACCTCGGTGAACAACACCAGGAAGATGATCGGCTGAACCAGCGACACCACGAGCACGAAGGGGTTCCGGACGGCCTTGAGATTCCAGCGCTTGAATGTGACCCACGTGTCACCGACGACGGTGTTGCTGGTGCGGTCGACGGATCGAGTGGACGCCGCCGGCGTGCTCATTGCTCGACCCCCTGGTCGGGAGCGCGTTCCGCCAGTTCCTCGCCGGTGATCGCGAGGAACACGTCATCGAGCGTCGGCGCGCGGATGTTGAACCCGGTAACGGTCAGGCCAGCATCACGCAGGGCGACCAGCAGGTCGGTGCCGTGTTGGCGGGCCGTCTCGGCGGTGACGCTGATCCCCTCGTCAGTGACGTTGACGGTCGCGTCCGAGAAGGCGTCGAACCCCTCGGCGATGCTCGCCGCACGCTGTCGCGCGTCGTCGCCGTCTTCGAGGTCCACGTCGAGCACCTCGCCGCCGACCTGGCGTTTCAGGTCGGCCGGGCTGCCGTCGGCGACGATTTCCCCGCCCAGGATGACCGCCAGTCGGTCACACAACTGGTCGGCCTCTTCGAGATACTGTGTGGTGAGGAAGATGGTCGTGCCCTCTTCGTTGATCCGCTGGAAGTACTCCCAGAGTCGATTCCGTGCCTTCGGATCGAGACCCGTCGTCGGTTCGTCGAGAAAGACAAGCGGTGGCTGGTGGACCAGCGCGGTCGCGGCGTCGAGGCGCTTTTTCATTCCGCCGGAGAACTCCTCGGCGCGCTTGCTGGCTACGTCCACGAGGTCGACCAGATCCAGCAGTTCGTCGACGCGGTCGGCCCGCGTGCCCCGCGGGACGCCGTAGGCCTCGCAGGCAAAGCGGATGTTCTCACTCGCGGTCAGTTCCGGATCGATGTTGGTCTCCTGGGCCATGTAACCGATCGATTCCCGGATCTTCCGTGGGTCGGCCGTCACGTCGAACCCGTTGACCGTCACCGACCCGGCCGTCGGGGACAGCAGCGTCGCGAACACCTTGATCGTCGTCGTTTTGCCCGCGCCGTTCGGGCCGAGAAAACCGAAGAACTCCCCTTCGGGCACGGTCATGTCGACGCCCTGAACGGCCTCTGTCCCGTCGCCGTAGGTCAGTTCCAGTCCGTCCACGTCGATGGCGGCGGGCCGGGACGAGCGAGCGTCGACCGATCCGGGTGCCTGGCCGTCGCGTTCCCCGGAGTGCTCCTGTGACATGGACGCTGGTTGGGGACCGACGGTAATATGCGTGTGACTTCGAGGGACGATGGTCACTACAGAAATCGAAGCGACGGGTCACTCGCCGCCGTCTTCGTCTGTGGTGCCGTCAGCCGAGAGGTCGTGCTCAATGGCCCAGTGATGTAGGTGGGCGAAGACGGGAAACAACGCCTCGGCCTTCTCCGTGGGCGTGTACTCGACGCGTGGCGGAATCTCGTCGTAAGCCGTCCGATCGAGCAGGCCCGCTCCCGTCAGATCCTGCAGGCGGGCCGACAGCGTGTTCGGTGCGATGTCGATGTCGGATTCGAGGTCGCTGAAACGCAGTGGTTCCCCGGCGAAGGCAAAGGCGCTCAGTACCGCCATCGCGTGGGCCTTTCCAAGCAAGTCCAGTAACTCGGCGACTGTCGATTCCACGCGCTCGCGCTCTTCGGGGTCGAACGAGTCCCGGAGCGCCACGGCCTCCTCGCGGGACAGGTTCGCACTCAACTCCGGTTTCTCGGGTGGGTCGCTCACGGTCGGTCATTGTCCACCCTCGCGTAAATACTTGCGTTTCAGTAGCTCTGTCCCAACCACTCCTGAGAGTCCATTGCTTCGAAGCTTCGAAGTCGCAAGTATATGGACTACGGACGCCTATCTGGGGTATGCAAGTTACCGTCTTCGGCGCGACAGGTCGTACCGGTCGGCCACTCGTAGCACAGGCACTCGACCGCGGGCACGAGGTCGTCGCGTTCGCCCGCTCGGCGGCGAAAGTGGATCGCGAGGACCCGGACCTGACAGTCGTCGAGGGTGACGCCTACACCGGCGGGGGCGTCGCCGAGGCCGTCGCGGGTGCCGACGCTGCCGTCTCGGTGCTGGGACAGACCGACGAGGGCCCCGACGACCTGCTGACGGTAGCGGGCGAGAACATCCTCGACGCGATGGACGAGGCCGGCGTCGATCAGTTCGTTACGCTCGTCGGCGCTGGCGTCCGGAAGAAGGGCGAATCTGTGACGCTATCGGGCAGGGTGATGGGCGCGTTGTTGAAACTGCTCGCCCGGCAGGTGCTCGAAGACGCGAAGGCCCACGTCGAGCGGGTGCGGGTGACCGACCTCGACTGGACGGTCGTCCGGGCACCGAGGCTGACCGACGGCGAGGGAACCGGGGAGTATCGGGCCGGCGACATCGACCTCGGTTTCGAGTCCGTCGCACGGGCCGACGTTGCGCGGTTCGTCCTCGACTGTCTGGAGGGCGAGCAGTACGTCCGCGAGATGCCCAAGATCGGTCCGGCGAACGCAAGTGAGTGATGACACTAGAGACACGACCGCACGCCCCGGTCGTGCACGCCGACCGGCTCCACCAGAAAGCGACGGTCAGGTCAACTCGATGCCATCGACGTCGAAATGTCGAGCGGCCAACTGGCGTGCGGCGTCGATGTTCTTGCCGTCGGCTCCGATGGCGACGCCCCGGTCGTCCTGCGCGACTTCGACGTAGGCCACGGTGTCGTCGTTCTCGGAGATGGTGACGTTGTACACCGCGGCGGGCGTCAGCGCGTTGGCGACGAACGCCGACGCTGTCTCTGCGTCTTCGACGAGTTTGATCTCCCGGCCGAGTTTCGACTCGACGCGGTCGACGACGGTGCCGCCGGGCCCAATCGCGTCGGCCATCTGGCCGGCCTTGACGACGTAGACGACCCGGTCGTTGGCGTCGTCGACCAGACAGTCCCGGACGGTCACGCCGGCCTCGTCCTCGAACAACGCGATGAGCCGCCGCGCCTCGTCCGAGAGTTCGACCGCCATCAGTCCTGACGTGCGCCCATCCGGAGGTCCACGTCGCCGGTGCCGAGTTTGATCGGCTTCCCGACGATGACGTTCTCGGTCACGCCGTTGAGGTCGTCGATCTCACCGTGGATCGCCGCATCGAGCAGGTGATTGACCGTCACCTCGAACGCGGCCCGTGCAAGGACGGATTCCTTGTTACCGGAGATGCCGTGACGACCGATCGACTCGATCTCGCCACGGTTGGTCATGATGTCTGCCACGAGCATCAGGTGGCGGATATTCACGTCGTCGAGCCCCTGCTCTTCGAGGGTGTGCATCGTCTCGTTGATCAGGGTCTCGCGGGCCGCCTCGATCCCGAGTTCCTTGTGGATCTCGTGGATGTTGTTACACGTCGTCCGGGAGGCGTCGACGCCCTCGATACCCAGCACGTCGCCGAAGGCCGACCCTTCCGTGTAGAGAACGAACTCCTCGCCGTTGTCGGTCTCCTCTTTGCGGATGACCACGCGCGAGATCTCGTCGATCCCCTTGAAGACGACCTCGCGCAGTTCCTCGACGAGCTGGAGCAGGTCGCGGTACGACGGCTCTTCCGGACCGAACTCGATCATCGTGCCGCCACGGCGGGTCTGGACCCCCAGTTTCGACTCGATGGTCTCTGCGATCTCTTCGGCGATGTCGCTCACGTCGTCGACTGTGGGCCACCGCTCCCGCAAGGTCTCCTCGTTGAGATCGATCTGGACGAGCATGTCCGCGACGTTCGTCGAGATGTCACCCAGCGCGAGGATCCGCGTCGCCTCGATCTTCCAGACAACCTCGTGGGCCCTTTCGCGGTCGGTCGCGTACTCTTCGTCGAGATGGACCGTCATCATCGGCGTGTCGGGCGTCTTCCGCGCGTCAACCAGTTCGATGAGGCGGGGCAGCCCCTGGGTCACGTCGATCTCCGCGACGCCCGCGTAGTGGAAGGTGTTCATCGTGTTGTGGGTCACGACACCCTGGGCCGTCGTGAACGTCTCCAGCCCTGCGACGGAGAAGTCGTAGACGTACTCGTGTGCCGGCTCGATCGTTTTGATCGATTCGATGCGCTCCCACGAAGCAGTCCCAACGATCTTACTGACAGGTTCTTCACTTGTGGATTTCGTAATCGCACCACCGTCAGCAGCACGCGGTTCGAGACCGGACAAGTCGGTTTTGCCTGTACTTCCGTTGTAGGCTCCTACAACGGGCAGATCGTCTCCTGTCGAAAGCTCGTCTGCCGCTATTGGGACAATCTCGTCTCCATCCTTGACGACGAACGAGTGTGACTTCGTCGCCCGGATATCGCGCCCTGATTCGAGTTCGAACCTGAGCAACTCGTCTGGGGCATCGTGCCGACTCACCTGTTCGAGTGGCTTCCATTCGACCTGTTCGTCGGCACGGAGCGAGAGCACTTCCATTCCCGCGGGACCACTCGTCAGTTCGTGGCCATCGACTGCTGTGGACTCGCGCACTTCGAGGAGTCCGTCGACGAGCGAACCGATCTCGGTAACATCCGTGTCGCCGTTCCGGCGGACCACGACACGCTCGTCGTAGGGAACGCTCATCTGCGTTCCAGGTTCACCGATCGACTGGGCCGAGACGGTCCCGACCGGGTCGAGCGGATCGACGCGGGTGTCGAGGTAGCGCGACTCGACGGCCGTGGCGATCTGGTCGGCTTCCTCGACGGTCACGTCGCGTTCGATGATCGTGCTGTACACGTCGTCTTTCAGTCGCCGGGGGAGGTCGGTGTCCTCGACGACCGCTTCGATGTCCGGGTCTATATCGTGTGCTGTCATCAGTCGTCACCCTCCGCCATCCACCAGTCGTCGGCGTGTTCCGATAGGTTGGTGGGCTCGGCGCGCTCGCCGAGGAATTCGCTTTTGATCCCGTCCGAGTCGAACTCTGCATCCAGCACGTTGTCGGCGATGCTCTCGACATCGACAGGGGTTTCCTCGCTGGAGGAGACCTGAACCGGCGAGGTGCCGTCCTCGCCGAACTCGAACTGGACGATGGTGTCGGAGGTGTCCCGAACGGTACCGTCGTACTGCGTTTCGAGTTCCGAGAGGGCGTTGATCAGTCGGCGCTGCAGGTAGCCGGATTTCGACGTTCGGACGGCCGTGTCGACCAGTCCTTCGCGGCCCCCCATCGCGTGGAAGAAGAACTCCTTGGGACCGAGGCCACCGCGATAGGAGGCCTCGACGAACCCGTGGGCGTCGGCCGAGAGGTCGTTCTGCTTGAAGTGGCTGAGCGTGCGGTCCTCGTAGCCACGGTTGATCCGCTCGCCACGCACTGCCTGCTGGCCGACACAGCCGGCCATCTGCGTGAGGTTCAGCATCGACCCACGCGCACCGGAGTCGGCCATCACGACCGCCGGGTTGTCGTCCTCGAAGTGCTCGCCGGCGATATCACCGGCCGAGTCACGCGCTTTGCCGAGCGTCTGCATGATCTTCATCTCGAGGGTCTCGTCGACCGTGCGACCGGGCAGTGATTCGAGGTCTCCCTGTTCGTAGGTCGCGATGAGTTCTTCGACCCGGTCGTAGGCGTTGTCGACTGCTTCCTGGATCTGGGCCTCGGCGGCCTCGGGAACCGACTCGTCGTCGATCCCGATTGAGAACCCGAAGTGCATGATCGAGCGCATCGCCAGTGCCGCGATCTCGTTGACCAGGATGCGGGCACGCGTGTTGGAGTACTCCTTGGTGATGGTGTCGACGATTTCCCCACCGAACGCACCGACAGAGCTGTCGTCGATCGTTCCCTCGACGAGTTGGCCATCGACGATCCTGACTGGATCGCCGGTCTCGCTCGTGTACTCGAGGTCTAGATCGTCGGGGAGCAGTTCCGAGAACAGGTCCCGACCGGTCCAGTAGGGAGTGCCGTCGTCTTCGGTTCCCGACGCGGACGGGAGTTCGTCGATCCGTGTCGCACGGAGCAGGTCCAGTGCCTGTGTCTCGTTGAATTTCGGATTGCTGTGGGTCAGCAGGTACGTCCCACTGATGTGGTCCTGAATCGCGCCGATGATGTTCCCGCCAAAGCGCGGGCTGAGGATCTGTTCCTGGACGCGCATCAGCACGCGGGCCTCGGCACGGGCCTCCTCGTTCTGGAGGGCGTGCATGTTCATTTCGTCGCCGTCGAAGTCGGCGTTGTACGGCGTACAGACCGTCGTGTTCAGCCGGAACGTCTTGTACGGCATCACGACGACCTCGTGGGCCATGATGGACATCCGGTGGAGCGACGGCTGGCGGTTGAAGATGATGATGTCGCCGTCGATCAGGTGCCGAGACACTTCCCAGCCCGGCTCGACCTTCTCTGCGAGTTCCTCGCAGTTCTTCTCGGTCACCTTCAGCCGGCGGCCGTCGGGCCGCTTGACGTAGTTCGCGCCCGGATGTTCCTCGGGGCCATTGGCGACGTAGCGACGAGCGTTGTCGAGATTCCGCTCGTTGACGTTCATCGTCTGGGTCATCTCCGTCGCGACCCGGTCAGGGACACCGACCTCGTTGAGCGAGAGCGTCGGGTCCGGCGAAATCACGGTCCGGGCCGAGAAGTTCACCCGCTTTCCGGAGAGCGAGCCACGGAATCGACCCTCTTTGCCCTTCAGTCGCTGTGAGAGGGTCTTCAGTGGACGACCCGAACGGTGGCGGGCCGGCGGCGTCCCCGAAATCTCGTTGTCCATGAACGTCGTGACGTGGTACTGGAGCAGTTCCCAGAGGTCCTCGATAATCAGCTGTGGTGCACCTGCCTCGCGGTTCTCCATGAACCGCTGATTGATACGGATGATGTCCACCAGTTTGTGCGTGAGGTCGTCCTCGGAGCGCTGGCCGTTGTCCAGCGTGATCGACGGCCGGGCCGTCACCGGCGGCACCGGCAGAACGGTGAGGATCATCCACTCTGGCCGGGAGCGCTCGGGGTTCATGCCCAGCACTTCGATGTCCTCGTCCGGGACATCCTCGAACCAGTCCCGGATGTCGCTGGGCATCAGTTTGTTCATGTCCTCCTCGGTGAGATCGACATCCAGCGCGCTCTCGATGGCCGTGCGGTCTTCCTCACGGGGCCGGAACTCGCCGGAGATGATCTCCTGGACGCGACTCGGATCGATGCCGGTCTCGTCTGCCAGCTCCGAGGGCGTGGTCCGCTCGCGGTCCTTCTCCTCGTCCGGTTCCATCGCGGCCACGATGCGCTGGGAGTACTCCGAGGAGAGCACGTCCTGAACCTCGTAGTAGGTCGTCGGTTTCTCGTGTTGGATGTCGTACTGTGGCTCGCCACAGAACGGACAGCGGTCCTTCTTGCGGGCCTGCCGGATCGCGGCCTTCGTCACGTCGTTTAAGTCCTCGCTGAGTTCCTCGGTTCGCTGGAGCCGATCCGCGAACTCCTCGCGTTCGCGCTCGTCGAGACAGAGCCGCGAACAGGACCGACAGGTCCCGCGAAGCAGGCGGCGAATGAGCTTGTTGAATCCGACGTGGATGACGGGTGCCGCGAGTTCGATGTGTCCGAAGTGGCCGTTACACGAACCCGAATGCTTGCCACAGGTCTTGCACTCCAGGCCGGGGTCGATCACGCCCAGACGCGGGTCCATCAACCCCATGTCGATGGGGAACCCGTCGTCGTCGTACGTGTCGGCCGTGATGACCTTGGTGGCGCTCATGTCACGGTACTCCTCGGGGTCCATCAGCCCGAAACTGAGTCGCCCGATCGATTTGGGTGTCTGTTGTGCACTCATTAGACTGCGTCCTCCAGTTCGATCCGCGGGGCGATGCCAAGCGCCTTCATTTCGTCGAGCAGGAGTTTGAAGGCATACGACATCTCGACCTCGTGAATATCGGTTTCCTCGTCACAGTTGGGGCAGTAGATCCGTCGCTGCTCGATGTTCTCGACGGCGGTCATCCCACACTGGCCACAGACGTTGATCCACTCGCGGTCGGACTCGTCGAGCAGGCGCTCTTTGAGCGCCATCGCCGCACCGTGCCCGATGAGTACGTCCCGCTCCATCTCGCCCACACGGAGCCCACCCTCGCGGGCACGTCCCTCGGTGGGCTGGCGGGTCAGGACCTGCACCGGCCCGCGCGAACGGGCGTGCAGTTTGTTCGAGACCATGTGATACAGTTTCTGGTAGAAAATCGTCCCGACGAAGATCTCGGCTTCGACCTTCTCGCCGGTGACGCCCGAGTACATGACCTCTTTCCCGCTTGAGTCGAAGCCGTGTTCGACGAGCGCGTCGCGGAGTTCTTCCTCGTCCTCGCCGGTGAACGCCGTTCCGTCGACGCGCCGGCCTTCGAGCGAGCCGACCTTGCCGCCCAGCATCTCCAGGACGTGCCCGACCGTCATGCGCGAGGGCAGCGCGTGTGGGTTCAGGATCAGGTCCGGCACCACGCCCTCCTCGGTGAAGGGCATGTCCTCCTGGGGCGCGATGTGTCCCACGACGCCTTTCTGTCCATGCCGGGACGCGAACTTGTCGCCCAGTTCCGGGATCCGCTCGTCACGCACCGACACCTTCGAGAGCTTCGAACCGTCCTCGCCCTCCATCAGGGTGACAGTGTCGACGACGCCGGATTCGCCCGAGCGCATCGTCACGCTCGTCTCCCGGCGCTTCTGTGGCGAGAGGCCACCCATGTCGTCCGGTTCTTCGAGGAACCGTGGCGGGGAGGTCTTCCCGAGCAGGACCTCGTTTTCCTTGACCTTTGTCTCGGGATTGACGAGGCCGTCCTCGTCGAGGTGGGTGTAGGCTTCCTCACCGCGTGCGCCCCGGACCTCGTCGTCGGGAATCTCGAAGTGGTCTTCCTGGCCGCCGGGGTAGCGTCGTTCCTCACCCTCATAAGTCCGGAAAAAGTGCGAGCGAGCAAGCGACCGTTCGACCGATCCCTCGTTCATGACCAGTGCGTCCTCGATGTTGAACCCCTCGTAGCTCATGACCGCGACGACGAAGTTCTGTGCCGCCGGCCGGTCGTCGTAGCCGATCTGTTCGGTGGTCTGGGTCTTGACCATCGAGAGCTGTGGGTAGTGCAGCAGGTGCTGGCGCGTGTCCGGACGGATCCGGTAGTTCGCGCTCGGCAACCCCAGCGACTGCTTGATCATTCCCGACCCCATCGTAATCCGGGGCGAGGCGTTGTGCTCGGGGTAGGGAATCATCCCTGCACCGATCCCGAAGAGCAGTTGTGGGTCGACTTCGAGGTGGGTGTGGTCCCCGGTGACCTCCGACTCCTCGATGGCGACGAGGATGTCCTCTTCTTCCTCGGCGTCGATGAACTCGACGACGCCGCGGTCGACGAGGTCCTCGAAGTCGAGTTCGCCGTTCTTGACCTGCTCGACCTCCGATTCGGTGAGTAACGGTTCGCCGTCCTCGACGACCAGCAGCGGGCGGCGCGCCCGGCCGGCGTCGGCGTTGATGATGACTTCGTCCGTCCGGTCCCGAACGGAGACGTTCACCATCTCCGAGACGTCGCCACGGCGGCGAGCCTGCCGGATCTGGTTAGCGAGCTGTTCCGGGTCGGGGTGTGTCCCGACCAGACTACCGTTGACGTATACTTTTGCGTCGCGTCCCTGGCTCATGATTTAATCGTCCGCTGGCTGCTCGATCCGCTCGATTCCGGGAATCCCCTGGACTCCCATGTCGGCGAGTTCTTGTTTGAGTTCCTGGTCGTTCTCGATGTTCTGGGAGAGTTCCATCGCCTGCGCGAAGTTCTTCACCAGCCCACAGTTCGGCCCTTCGGGCGTCTCAGACGGACAGATCCGACCCCACTGGGTCGCGTGCAGGTCACGCGCCTCGAAGTGGGGCTGGCTGCGACTGAGCGGCGAGCGAAGGCGTCGCAGGTGTGAGAGCACACCCATGTAGTCGGTCCGGTCGACGAGCTGGCTCACGCCAGAGCGGCCACCGACCCAGTTCCCCGTCGCGATGGGATGTTCGAGTCGCTCGGTCAGCACGTCCGAGCGAACGACCGTCGATACCGACAGTTGCCGATTCCGCATGTTCGCACGCTCGAGCTGGTATTTCACGTCGCGTGCAAGCTTGTTCAGCGCAGTCCGGAACAGGTCTTTCATCAGGTCGCCGCTGACCTTCAGACGCTTGTTGGCGTAGTGGTCCTTGTCGTCGGCGTCGCGCCGGCCGAGCGCGAGTTCGAAGCAGGCCTCGGCCATCCGGCAGAGGTAGTAGGCTTTGTTGATCCGCACGTCTTCCTCGTCGACACCTTCCTCGTGGAGGTGCGGGAGGAGATAGCGGTCGATGACGTAGTTGGCTCGCTTGAGCTGGTAGTTCTTGCCCTGACCGGAGGCGACGCGTTCGCCGAGCGTTTCGATTGCACCCTCGGTCGTCTGCACGTCGGCAGCCTCCAGGTTTTCGAGCATGAACTTCACGATTTCCGGGTCGTCGGAAACGCGGTGAACGATCTCTTCGTCGGATTCGAGACCGAGCGCACGCACGAGCGTGACGAAGTTGATCGACCCCGAAACGCTCGGGAACGACACTTCGAGGATGCCGTCGCGGGTCCGTTCACACAGGACGAGTGCGCGGTAGCCACGTCGCTGGGAGAAGGTCTTTGCGACCTGCACGTCGTCGCCGTACTTGGTGTCGTGTTCCGCGAGGATCTTGTTCGGCGCGAGGTCCTCGCTGGTCATCAGGACACGCTCGGAGCCGTTGACACAGAAGTACCCACCGGGATCTGCGGGGTCCTCGCCGATGTCGATCAGTTCCTCGCGCGTGAACCCGTTGATGTTGCACTTCTTCGACCCGACCATGATCGGCATCCGACCGATCTTGGTTTCGGTCTGGTCGACGACGACTTCCTCTTCCTCGTCGCCGCCTCGAACGATTGCCATCTCCATGAAGACAGGCGCGGAGTAGGTGATATTCCGGAGACGGGCTTCCTGTGGGTAGAGCAGCTCCTCGCTGCCGTCGGCTTCCCGAACGCGTGGGGTGACGACGCGCACGTCACCGAGTTCGACGAACACTGGTTCCTGCCCTTCCTTGTCGCCGATGTCCGTCTCGATCGTCTCTTTCTCGTCGACGACCTGTTGCATTCCCCAGTCGAGGAACGAATTGAACGACCGGAAGTGGTGCTCTGCGAGTCGTTCCTGCGAGAAATACTCCCGGGAAATCGCGCGTCGGTCGTTCGCGTCCATCGTCAGGACACCACCAGTCGATACACGACTGCCCGGTCGGTCGTCCGGGAGTCCCTGGCGATTTTGATTACGTCACCGATTTCGGCGTCGTCGGGCGCGGCCGGGTCGGTGCGTTTGATCTTTGGCAGATCTGTTTTCTTGATGTTGTACTCCTCGAGCACATCGTCGAGTGTCGCTTCGTCGACGATGCTGTGGTCTGGGACGAGTTCGTGTTGGCTTACGTCTACCATGTGTGTTGTGGCCGGCTAGTGGAGAAGGTGGCTGTCACGAGATACTACAGATTGTTATCGGCGGAGGCCATTTAACGCTTACCAAGTAGGTCTGCAGTGGCTATCCGGCACCGCGCCGGCTGTCTCGTCGTCCCAAACTATGCAAACAACCTTCATAGTCGTTTGGGTCACCCGAGCACGACCACGTTGTCCAACCCACGACACCGTCACTCACCGGCGGTCCGTTTGGAAAGTCTTAATACCGTCACCGGGATACGATGAGTTGCGACGCGCCCGGATGGTGTAGTGGCCCATCATACGACCCTGTCACGGTCGTGACGCGGGTTCAAATCCCGCTCCGGGCGTTCTTTGCCGACGCAAACCGACGAGCACCGCGAGTCGCCTGCGTCGGCGAAACGTAGACGAACGGATTTGAACCCTGCAAGACGAACATAGTGAGTCTTGCTCCGGTTCAAACCCCGCTCCGGGCGTCCTTTTGACGAACTCACCCCCAGTGAGGCGTCTCATCGCCGAACGCACTCTGAGTTCGTCAAAGCCGTGACGACGGGATTCGGACCCTGCCAGTCGCGCACAGCGAACGTCGTGAGCGAGCACGTCTGGCTCCGGTTCAAATCCCGCTCCGGGCGTCCTTTTGACGAACAATTCCGTCGAGCACCGCTTGTGTGTGCTCGACACTCAGTGAGTGGTTGTCGAGAAACCTGCCGCTGGCGAGTGAACGTGGCATGGAGGGGAATATCCCCTCACCCTGTCATAGGTCCGTCCCACCTCGGGGAGCGGACGTACGCACCCTCACACGAACCGGATAAATGCTTTGTGGGGTACTGGGGGTGCGTTTATGTGGTTTCGGCCAGAATGAACGACCGACCGCATGGGACTGGACCGACTGCCCGATCAAGTCGAAAAAGAACGCCGCGACCTCCGGATCCTCGAAGCCGTCATCGAGTACGGCCCAATCGGAATTGTCAGGTTGTCAGAAGAAACTGACGTTCCCGAGCACAAGGTTCGGTACTCGCTACGAATGCTCGAGAACGACGAACTCGTCCAGCCGACCCCACAGGGCGCGACTCCGGCCGAGGACATCGATCAGCGGGTCGCGATCATCGACGATGGACTGGACCGCTTGCGCGAGCGGGTCGAGGAATTGAAGACGATTCCACCCGCGAGCGCCGACGCGTAGCTATCGGACGACCGACTACGTCAGTGCGTCGAGCAGCTGCTCTATCTCTGCTGTCGTGTTGACCGCGTGGACCGAGGCCCGGACAGTGTTCGGTCGGGGGAGCGCTCGAATCACGATCCCCTCTCGTGCCAGTCGCTCGACTGTCGCGTCCGGATCGTCGGCCGCGAACGAGACCAGTCCCGACTCGTAACTGACGGGGCTGTACAGGCGGTCGCCGAGGCCCGTTTTCAGTCGATCAGTGAGACGCTCGACTCGTGACTGGATCGCGTCGTAACCAATCGACTCGACGGTATCGATTGCCGTCGCAAGTGCGACGTAAGGCGCGGGCGAGGTGGTCCCGACCTCGAAGCACCTGGCTCCGCGGCGGTACTCGTAGCCGGTGTCAGCATTGTCGGTGACGCTCCGGTAGCCGATGCGACGCTGATCGAGGCGCTTGTGGGCCTCGTCGTCGACGTACAGCATCCCGCCGCCCCAGATTCCGAGCAGCCACTTGTGGCCGGCGGCGACGACGAAGTCGGCACCCCATTCTGTGACATCAACTGGCTGCTGGCCGACCGACTGGACGGCGTCGACGAGCACCTGCGCGCCGGCATCGTGGGCGATAGCCACCACGTCGGCGACCGGCAGGCGGGTGCCGTGGGTCCACGTGAGCGAACTCAGGGCCACCAGCCGTGCGTCTTGGACCGCCTCTTTGACCTCGGCCACGTCGAGGCGTCCATCTGTCGTCTCCAAGACGCGGACCTCGATATCTCGAACGTCGGCGAGTCGCTCCCAGGGAAGCCATGCTGCCGAGTGTTCGAGGTCGGTGCGCACGACCACGTCGCCGGGCCGGAAATCCATCGCGCTTGCGACGAGGTTGATCCCGTCGGCCGTGCTGCGCGTGAGTGCGATCTCGTGGGGTCGAGCGCCCAGGTGATCGGCCACGGTCTCCCGAGCGGCCCCGATCGTGTTCCAGGCGACCTGGTAGGGACCGTCTCCGCCGGGGGCTTCGAAGGCGTGGCGCTCCAGAAAATTCGTCGCTGCAGCGACGACGTGGCGCGGACTCGGCCCGCTCGCGCCCGTATTGAAGTACGTACACGCTTCCAGTGCGGGGATGTCGGCCCGGAGGTCGTCGATATTCACAGCCAGAGTAACGGGGCCGACAGACTTGAAACCGGCGTGGCCGTGCCACACTGTCCGGGACCGTCGTCCGGAACGGATCTCGGTAGCTCCTTTCGGAATCGGTAAATATCGACTCAGTCTACCGTTCGGTAGCGAATGATCGATGGAGTCTGCTACCCACTGATGACGCCGGTCGACGACTCCGTTCGAGAGGGCCCGCTATGACAGAGACACATCCGCTTATTACACTCGAAACGGTCGTTCTCGTCGGCATTGGCGGCTTTGCCGGGTCGAATCTCAGGTACTTCGTCGGACTCCTGCTCCCGGGGCTGTATGGCACTGTACTGGTCAATACGCTCGGGAGCTTCGCGCTGGGCTTTCTCCTCTATGAGGCACTGCACCTGGGTGTGCTATCGGGTGAAACGAAACTTGTCGCAGCGACTGGCTTTCTCTCCTCGTTTACCACGTACAGCACGTTCGCAATGGAGACAGTACAGACGCCGGAGTGGGCTATCCTGAATGTAGTCGGGAGCTACACGCTGGGGTTTGCAGGCGTCCTCGTTGGCCGTGAAGTCGTCCGGTTCCTCGAACGGAGGGACGACTGATGGTGGCAATCGAGCCAGCACATCTCGTCGGCACTGGCGGGGCAATCGGTGCGCTCTGTCGCTACTATCTCTCCCAGCGTGTCGACCGGCCAGCGTTCCCGCTTGGCATCCTCACGGTGAACGTACTCGGTAGTTTCGTGCTCGGACTCGTTACCATCGCCAGTCTGGATAGCGATCTCGTCCTGTTTGTTGGCGTGGGTGCCTGTGGCTCGTTCACCACGTTCTCGTCGTTTTCTTTCGCAGCGGTTCGACTGTGGGAAGACGACCGCCACTGGCGTGCAATCGCCCACGCGTCTGTGAACCTCGCCGGTTCGCTCGCTGCCATCGGTCTCGCGTGGGGACTGTTTACGCTCTGGCCCCCCTCGTGATAGCCGGGGGTTTATCAGCGGTGACGGGACCAGCGGGGACCATGTTCGAGGAACTGTGGCGCGACGACCGCGCGATAGAAGGACTGCCGATCAGGCTCGTCATCGCCCTCGTCGTGGGCGTTGCGAGTCTGAGTGTGATGATGAATACGATTACCGGCCTGGGAACCCTGACCGTCAGTGAACTGGACGTCGACCCTGCCGAAGAGGTCATCGGTCCCGGCGAGACCGAGATGAACCTCACCGTCCTCGACTCGAAGAGCCAGCCAGTATCTGGCGCAACGGTCGTGATTACGGGTGGGACGGCGACACTCGAGGGAACGACGGCAGTGACGGCCACGACTGGCCCGCACGGGAACGTGTCAGTCCTCATCGATCCGACACTCGGCCCCAACCAGCAGGAGGGGACGATTACTATCGACGTAAAACCACCCGCGAGTGGCGGGTACAGTGACCGGCGCAGTAACACGAATATCCTCGTCGTTGCCGGGCACGAATGAAGCGACTACACTCCGAAATAACCTCGGATTATCGATACTCCGGGAAATAAACCACTTTATAATTATTCATTCAGGGGACAAGAGCCAGGCCATGAACCTCGCCGCTATTGGCTTTGGAAACGCGGGTAGCAAGATTATCGACAGGTTTGTCGAGTTCGAGGAAGAGTCGGGCCGCTCACTCATGACGGATGCGCTCGCGGTTAACTCCGCAGAGATCGACCTCGCAAAACTGAACGTGATCCCGCCCGACCGCCGACTCCTCATCGGCCAGACCGACGAACAGGTCAAGGGTCGTGGCGTCGGTGCGAACCCGGAACTCGGTGCCGATATCACCAGGCTGGATTTGACCGAGATCGAGCGCCAACTGGACGAGGTGCCGGTCCACGACACCGACGGGTTCCTGATCGTCGCCGGACTCGGTGGTGGCACCGGAAGCGGTGGTGCGCCAGTCCTGGCCGAGCGACTCGGGGAAATCTACGAAGAACCGGTGTACGGCCTCGGTGTGCTCCCGAGCGAAGACGAGGGGGGTCGGCCGTCGCTCAACGCCGCCCGGTCGCTCCAGACGTTCGCCGATGCGACGGACAATCTCATGCTCTTCGACAACAATGCCTGGCGACAGATCCAGGGGTCGGTCGCTGCCGGCTACGAGCGGACCAACTGGGAGATCGCGCGGCGCTTCGTCACGCTGCTGGCGGCCGGTGAAATCGACGGGTCGCAGGTCTCGGAGTCGGCGATGGACGGCAGCGATATCAGGCGAACACTCACGCCCGGCGGGATCAGCACCATCGCGTACAGTCAGGCGAAACTCGAACAGACCACCCGAGAGCAGCAGGGACTGCTCGGACGGTTCCGGTCCAACGGCGAGCACCACCCCGACGACGGCGACCTGGCGATGAAGATCCACGGTCTCGTCCGCAAATCCGTCCAGTCGCGACTGACCTGTCCGGCCGACATCTCCTCGGCCGAGCGAGCCCTGATCGTCGTCTCGGGACCGCCACGCGAGGTTTCACAGAAGGGGCTCCAGCGGGCACGCCAGTGGCTCGAACGTGAGACTGGCAGCGTCGAAGTGCTCGCGGGCGACGACCCGCGAACCGATGCCGACGCGCTCTCTGTCGCAGTCCTGCTGTCGAACGTCACGGAGGTTCCACGCGTCGACGAACTCCAAGAACAGGCCGTGACTGCGAAGGAAAGCACCGAAAAACAGGCCGAACAGCGCGACGACGAAATCGACGAGCTGCTTACTGACGACGAGGAGAAACTCGATCCGCTGTAGACACGTCGCTGAAACGCAGAATATCAGAGAACAGCTGACAGACCCGATCTGTGCATTGCTCACGACCGGTAGGAGTGAGTGAATCGGCTGGGGAGGCGTGTGGCCGCGGTGCCGTGCTGCGGTACCGTGCTGCGCTGCCGTGCAGTGGGGTCCTGGTGGACTGAACGGGCGAGGCGGGGTCGGCGGTGCTGCGTGGGCCCTATCCGAACGAGCAAAGCGAGTGAGGATATCCCGCACAGCATCGTCGAGCACGTCCGAGGGCGTTCGGTTATCAGTCGAGGTGGTACCGGTGTCACAGGTCGAGGGCATTCAGTTCATTCGTCGTTCGATTGCTCGAACGCGATACCGTTCCAATTTTCAGTAGCTTTCAGTAGTACATCGTACAAAACGGGTACACTGCTGGACGGCTGGGCCACGTCCGTCGCTACCATCCACATTCGACTCGGGCAAGACAACAGCGGGTGCTATCACAGCCGACCCGCCACCAGCGGTTGCCTATACCTGTCCGAGTTCGTAGACAACGATGCTGTCCCCGAACGTGAGCCGCGTGCCAGCGGAACGGCCAGCTAGCACGATTTCGGAATCTCCCGTGTAGGAAGACGTGAAACCATGATCTAGCTTGTCTGCTTCGCTGAAGAACACGCGGGCCACGTTCAGCGCCCCGACATAATCTCGGTCGCCCCCGAATCCACATCGGGCGTTGTCACACCGGAAGTGCCCGCCCCACCACTGTTCTTGTTGGTGGTCAGGCGATTTGCAGGTGTATACAGTTGACCCACACCGAGGACACGACCGACTCGTCCCCTGTGGAAACGCCTGCGTCACTCGGCGGTGAGAGCGACCGCAAGTCATCGTGGACGATGGCATCTACGTGGTACAGGAGAGCAAGTGCGAGGATTTGGTTGGCTACATCGTGTATCAGTTGCTCGCGCTTGTGTTGGATTTTGCTGTTCACCCGTTCGTACTCACGTCGCGTAGCCGCTCGATCTGCCTATCAAGATCGCCATTTTCTTTCTGGCTGTGGCTTGAAACCCGGCCATAGAGGGCAACACGGTCTGCAGGCCGGGCATCAAGAGAGGCGTAGTAATTCCCGACGCGGTATCCGTCAAGAACCACCCGGCGTTCGTGTGTAGTCGATTTCGTCCTCTCGACACCACCGTTTCACAGTCTGGCGATGAACACCAAGTTCGTCAGCAAATTCGCCGACGGAATATGATCGTGGCATTATGAGTATCACTCCTGTACTGGTGGTTCGTCGTGAACAGCGACCACATCATCTGCGATTTCGTGGATAGACAATCCCAACGGTGCTTCTTCTGTCGGTGGGATTGGCTCATACTGTCCAAGAAGCAGATTATGCGAGACGTGAACTTCTGTTATCCGACAGTAGACAGAACTCTCCTGCCCGTTCGGTTGTAGTTCGACTATATCGCCAATCTCAAACTCAACCGACGTATCAACGTGTGATTCAATATGTCCTCTGATATACTCCGTATCTCCAAGTTCTCCATCAACATTCGGGAGTGGGTTAGCAATACTCTCCGCTAGCATCCACCAGTCATCAATGAGCCGCCTCTGTCTGACTGTTTCTTGTAGCTCACCATCAAGTAGAACATCATATACCGGACGTTGGAGGACTGGAGAACGATCCCGACGAGAAGACAAATAAGCGTGATAGCGGTCTACGATTTCACACCGTCCTTTGCGAGTCTGGAACGTGTCGCCGATCTCTAATCCGAAATCTCCCTCTCCGTTGCGGTCGTGTAAACGTCTATCAGGAACTCGATCACCTTCTTCAAGCAAACCGGGAAGGTATGACCATCCGACGAATGTAGCGCCGTGGTTATCGTCTGTGAACGGTGACTCAATGTGGTAGTTTGGCGATTCAAATGTTTCAGTGAGTCGCTCTACTGCTTCTCGCTCGCTCATCTCGTTAGAACGGCTACTTGGGTCGGCATCAAATGAGTCCAACTCTGTGGCAGATTCGGGTGCATCTTGTGGTGGGTTATCCCATTCAGAAGTAGGCGTGTGGAAAGAAAACTCGTCCACGTACACGCAGTAGTACGTGCGCCCATCGATTTTGTGCGTTCGTACATTGTCAACGCAGTCATTCTCGATAAACTCACCCAGTATAACACGTTTGAGGCTGTATAGTGCCTTTTTTCTCTGACTGTGTATTCGCGCCTTCCGTTTCAGCCCCGTGTTGTACGCCTTTTCCGCAGATTCAGCGTATTCCTTCGCTACTGTATTCAGGTGGTACAGTGCGTTCAAATGCTTGAATTCGCATCTTGAGCAATGAGTATTATGAGACTCGTCTGAGGTCCGTTTCATTGTGTACCTTTTGATATTTGTTATACTAAATATTACTGTATTCGATAACAGCTGAGAACCCTGTAAAGAGTTGTGCGACACCCTCGAAACTAGTAATCGTCCCAGTCGATCCATTCTTGTTCCCAACCAGTCCGTGACTGGGCGGCCTGGCGGGCGCGTTCACGGTCCTCGCGCCTGGTCCGGTTGCGCTCGACCGTGTCGACCTGTTCGCCTTCGACGAGCATCGGCTGGAAGGCAACACCGCCGAGGCGGTGCCGGGTACCGTCACTCTCGACGACAGTCAGGGTCTGTTCGCCAGCGCCCATCGGCATCACGAGTCGGCCGTCGTCGGCCAGTTGCTGCTGTAACGCTCGGGGCGGTTCGATAGCGGCCGCTTCCAGCAGGATCCGGTCGTAGGGGGCGTATTCGGGGAGGCCGTCGGCCCCGTCGCGCCGGTCGACCAGCACGCCGCCGTAGCCCGCCGCGTCGAGATTCGAGCGCGCATCGAGCACGAGGCGGCGCGTGATGTCGATTGCCTGGACGTTACGCTCGCCGACGATTTCCGCGAGGACGGCGGCCGTGTAGCCGACACCGACACCGACGACGAGAACCGCTTCGTCGGCCCGTGGGTCCAGTGCTTCCAGCAGTCGTGCCGCGGTGCTGGGTGCGAGGACGCGCGTCCCGAACCGCTCGAAGGCCCGGTCCGAATACGCTGCGCGTTCGTCTTCGACGAAGCGTTCGCGTGGCACCGCCCGCATGGCCTGGACCAGCCGTGCAGTCTGGAGACAGCCCTTGCTCTCGTGTGCCAGGCTGTCGACCATATCGTCCCGCAACACCGCAGGCTCCATATCCAGAGGTTCCCGCCGGAGCTATATGAATTGCGCGCCCCGGAACATCACCCTGCGTAGATCCTGTGGGGTTCCTGGTTCCGTGACACTGTCTCGGACTCTCGGGCCATACGGGTAACCCCGCGCGGGAGCACGGAAGACGCTAGATGATAGCAACAATTCTATCCATTATAACTATACGCGTTAATCTTCTCTTAGTATAGGAAGATTTAACCTGAACCTTGGAAACACTATGCGTAATGGCTGAGCAGACGGCACCAGAGGAGGGGGTTGAAAGTATCGAGGAACTCGACGAGAGGGCCGCGTTCCACTTTACGGTCTTCAGCGATGGATGGGGTATTCATCCAAACCAGAACGACGACATGGCCAAACGGGAACGGTGGATGCTGGAGAACGGAAGCAAGTTCGCCACGACGGCTGGTGATCACCTGACGGCACCGCGAGACGGGTGGACGAACCAGTTCAACAAGTATATCGCCGATCCGAGTAGCCCGGACTGGTGGCGAGAGCACTTTTACCCGGCCCTCGGCGACCACGACTGCCAGTTTTATTCGGGGTACAACGAGGATGACGGGGAACAAAACTGGGGGGCCGCCTGGCCGATGCTCGACGGCATCGGACTGTACGAACGAGACAACGTTCAGTTCGCCCACGAGATGTACGACTGGTACGCCGAGTGGCTGGACGGCCTCGAACCCGAGTGGGACTGGTGGGACGGTCTCGAAGCGGACTACCCCGACAGCCTCAGTGGACGGAGTCCCGACTACTACGTCACAGAAGAACACGAGGGCGTCACGGTTCACATCATTATCAGTCACTCGGTCGATTATGGTGACGATATGCAAGCGACGGGGTTCCCCAAGCAGTCCAAGCGTTTCATGATGGAGGCACTCGACGACATCGACAAGGGTGACGACGATATCATCCTCATGACATCGCAGTCCTGGAGCGGAAACTTCGTCGACGAGATGTCGCCCGAGGACCAGAAGGAGATCCTCGCCAAGGCCGACCTGGCGTTCTCGGGGAACCAGCACAAGGTGAACTACTTTACCCAGACCTCTCACGAGTTCCAGAAATGGGACGACTACTACTACGACTACAGCGACCACAAGCAGTTTCCCAACATCGCACTGCCGCTGAACACGGGGGCACAGGATACGGGTATCCTCCCGGGATACTGGTCGTTCCACGTGTTCAAGGACCCGCTTCGCGTGACCGCACAGTATATCAGCACTATGAAAGATACTCGCGAACTCCAGCGCAGTCCCGTCGGTGTTGCCAACACGTGGCCGATGCGGAAAGTCATCGACGGCCCGTACAGGGCAATCGGTAGCTGGCGTTCCTGGGACGAGAGCGCCTAACACTGTCGGATCGCTCACCGCCCCGTTGTCAGGGCGCCAGCACGTACCTGAAATCGATCCCTTCCGCGACCCCGTGTCGACAGGTCTGGCCTGGTATCTGGCCGGAATCAGCCTCCTGCCGCCCTCGCTCGCTGTAATCATCCTGATCTTACTATGAACTTATTTAGCAAACGTTTACTACAAGAAGCTCGAGTAGTGAGATATGGTTTCGAGACGGAAGCTACTTCAGAGTGGGGTTGTAGTCTCAGCGGCGGGGCTGGCTGGGTGTCCGGGTGGGGGAACAGACGCGGAATCCAGCAACACGGACGCCGCGACTACGTCTGCTCCTGGGTCCGAAACCGCGACCCAGGCGGCCGAGTCCGGCCAGTTCAGTTCGTTCGTCGAGCGCGACAGGTCCGAACTGGTCGTCGACGGCGAGCCGACGTATCTGAACGGCGCGACGAACCTGGCACTGACACAGCCTGCAGCGACCGACAAAGAGCAGGTGGACGCACAGCTCCAGGCGATGGCCGACATGGACATCAACGTCCTCCGGACGGCGGCGTTCGGGTCGGGAACCGAGGACAGTCTCCAGCCGGAACCGGGGACGTTCAACGAGGCGGCTTTCGAACAGCTCGACTACGTCGTCGCGAAGGCGGCCGAACACGGCATCAGGCTCATCCTGCCGCTGACGAGCTACCACGACGACTTCGGTGGGATCCCCCAGTACGTCGAGTGGGTGGGTGGGGAAAACGAGGCCGACTTCTACCTGAACGACGAGGCCCAGAGTCTGTATCGTGACTTCATCGGTACGCTTCTGAACCGCGAGAACACTGCCAGTGGGGTCACGTACAAGAACGATCCCGCCATCGCCATCTGGGAACTCGCCGACAGGCCACGGGTCAACATCGCCGACACCGACAAGAACAACATGGCAGTCATGCAGGGATGGATCCAGGCCAACGCCAACTTCATCAAGGACAACGACGGGAACCACCTGCTCTCGACGGGTGTCGAAGGCCAAGAGTGGGCCGGCAATCGGCTGTGGCAAGAGAAATCACTGTACGGCTGGAACAAGGGACTCCGTGACGGCCGTCACGGTGTCTCCTACGTTCGCAATCACGATCCGGGCGTCATCGACGTTGCCTCGTTCCACCTCTATCCCGAGCAGTGGGATCTCTCGGACGAGGAATCGGCGATGTGGATCGAGAAGCACCTGCGCGAGGCCGAGGCGTTGCTCGGCAAGCCGGTGTACTGTGCCGGCTTCAACTGGCCCGCTGACTCCGCTTCGGAGACCACGTATCGTAACCGCAAACTCCGCCGGTGGTACAATCAGTTCGACCGCCACGACGCCAACGCGGTGACGATTGCGAACCTCGTCGGCGAGGGTGCCGAGGACTCCGGTGAGTACGCCATCACGCCGGACGACGACACGACGCACAGCATCATCAGTTCCTACTCCAAAATCGCGAGTCGGAAGCCGATCCCGGCCGGCGAGCGCAACGAGCCACCGACACCGAAAATCGAGATTAGCAGCGTCTCCATCGAGACCGGCGAGGAAGTGACCATGACGGCGTCGGGGTCCAGTGACTCGGACGGCGAGATTATCGGGTACAACTGGGCGATCAGCAACGGTGAGAGCGGTACTGGCGAGGAACTCACGGTCACGTTCGAGGAGACGGGTCAGTACGACATCGAACTGATGGTCACCGACGGCGGCGGCGAATTCGCGACGACGACCCGGTCGATCACGGTGTCGGGCGGTGGCAGTGGCACCGTCTACACCGTCAAGGGTAGCGGGACCGACGTCTACGGCGAGACCAACGACTGTGTGTTCGCCCACAAGACCCTCTCTGGCGACGGTTCGATCAAAGCCCGCGTCGCGAGCGTCGAGGAAACGCACGGCTGGGCGAAAGGTGGCGTCATGATCCGGGACTCGCTGGAGGAAGACTCCCCGATGGCCGCGACCGGTCAGACGCCGCTGAACGGCCAGCAGTACCTCTGGTCGAGCGATTACGGCCAGCCGACGGAGGGCAACAATCCGGTCAGAGAGCCCGAACAGCCCCCGGCCTTCGCTCGCATCGAGCGTTCCGGATCGACCGTCACGGGCTACACCTCCATCGACGGCGAAGAGTGGACCGAAACGGGTTCCGAAGAGATCGAACTCGGCGACGACGTGCACATTGGTCTGTTCGTCATGAGCCACGTCGAGGGGACGATCAACACGTCCGTGTTCGACTCCGTCTCCGACTTCGGCGACGAGTACGAGGTTGCGGAGATCGGCGACGCCTCGGGTTCGGTCGAAGCCGAGTAGTCACCAGGCCGACCAGGCGGTGGTGGTTTCGTCGCGCACGTACAGTCGCTTGATGTCTTTGGCAACGGCGCTGTCGCGTTGCTGGTCGTACTGTTCGCGGTCGTAGCCGTGGGCGTCGTCGCGGACGTGGAACCCCTCGACGGTGAACTCGCTGTCGCCAAAGTCGTCGGTCGCGCCGACGGTGAACTCGTAGTCGCCGGGGACGGTAAGTTTGAAGCTCTCGGTTTCGTTGTGGCGACCGTCCCTGGGGTGCATCGTCACGTTGACCGCGACGTTGCCGACGGCCCGGCCCCAGATGGTCTCGACGTCCTCGGCGCTGGCCTCGTCGACCCGGCCCTCGTCCAGTTCCAGTGCGGTGATCCGGACCGTCATCAGGGCCTCGTCGGTGTCCAGCAGGAACTCCTCGCCCCTGGCCAGGTCCTCGCCGGCCGGGACATCGACCTGTGCGGTAAACGAGTCGCCGTCCTGCGAGACGACGACACGGCGCTGGTGGGTCTCGTTCTCGGGGAGTCGTTGCTTGTGGGTGTGGTCACACTCCGTGCAGCGAACCGTGACGTGGCTGCCGGGGCTCAGCACCTCGTGGACGGTTTCGAACGCGGGCGAACACGCCGGACAGGGGAGGGCAATTCGGTCGCCCGGTGTCGGGTCAGTCATACGCCCGGTTTGACGGTCCGGGCCTAAATGGTCGTCGCAACGGTCCTGCGTGTGGTTCTTCACCGCATGGCACCGCGTTCGGCGGACCGACAGTGTCAGGACTGCCCGACGTGTCGGTATCGATTTGTCCGACACTCGATGGCCGATGAGCGGTTGGGGATGTCGAACCGTACCGATGATCGCTCTGGCGGCGACAAGAGTTAACAGTCACTATCACCCTATATACAATAATCGAATGGGTTGGGAACTGACGGCCTACACGGTCCCGCTATTTGCTGCTGGCACGGTCGGGGTCGTGGCGTCCGCTCTCGTCTGGCGGAACCGTCCGAGAGCGGGGCCCGAGATGCTCGCACTAACGCTGTTGGGCAGTTCGCTGTGGGCGGTCGGGCAGGGCGGTGCCGTCTCCGTGACGACCGCCGACGCCGTCTCGACCTGGATGGCTGTCTCGCTGGTGGCCATCGTGTTCGCATCGGCCACGTGGCTCCGCTTCTCGCTCCAGTACACCGGCTACAGCGAGCGCTTTGGCTGGCCGATGGAGGCGGCCATTGCACTTCCGGCGATTGCCCTCACCGGTCTCGCTGCGACGAACCCCGACGGACTGATGTACGTCGCCAGCACGACCGACGTGGGTGTCCAGTTCCAGTGGGGCGTCGCGATGTGGGCACTCTCGGGCTATGGCTATCTCACCGTCGGTGCCGGCAGTGTGCTGCTGTTCAAGAAAGTCGCTCGTTCGCGCAACGTCTACCGGAAACGGACGTTCGTCATCTTCGCCGGCGGTATGTCGCTGCTCCTGGGCCACGTCCTCACGATGGCCGGCCTGAGTCCCACACCGTATCTCACCCTGAGCCCGCTGCTCTTTCTCGGATTCGCGATCCTCACGCTCTGTATTCTCGTCAGCGAGCGGTTTCTCGCGTTCGTTCCCGTCGACCGCTTGCTCGGACTTTTGGGACCGCGATTTCAAAATATCGCGCCCATCGCTCGCGAACAGGTCATCGAGACGATGGGCAGTGGCGTCGTTGTCCTGGACGAGGACGACCGGATCGTCGATCTCAATCCCGTCGCCCGTCGCATGCTCGGAGCGAACGACCGGCGGATCGTCGGCAGACGAATCGAGGCCGTCATCGAGACCGACGCCTTCGAGGACGACGACCTCGGCCTGCTCGCTCCGGATATCCAGCCCGGCAGTTACGACGGCGTCTGGGTCCGGCGTGCAGACGGCAGCAGGCGGTGCTACGATATCGTCATCACGGACCTGGCAGAGCGCCGCGACGACGTTGCCGGTCGGGTCGGGATCATCCACGACGTGACCGAACAGCGCAAGCGCGAGCAGGAACTCGAACGACGGACCACCCAACTCGAACGCCAAAACGAGCGGTTAGAGGAGTTCGCGACCGTCGTCAGCCACGACCTGCGCAATCCGCTCAACGTCGCACAGGGCCGTCTCCAGCTAGCAATCGAACGCGGTTCCATGGCTGACCTCGACGAGGTCCAGTCCGCCCACGAGCGCATGGGCGTCATCATCGACGAGATGCTGACCCTCGCACGCGAGGGGCAGACCGTCGCCGAGACCACGCCCGTCGAACTCGCTGCTATCGCTCGCGAGGCGTGGGACACCGTCGAGACGGACGACGCGATCCTGGCTGTCGATGCCGGCGAGACGATCATCGACGCCGACGAGGCCCGACTCCAGCGCGCCCTCGAAAACCTCTATCGTAACACTGTGGAACATGGTTCCACAGGCCCCGACTCACGTCCGTCCTCTCTCACCGTTCGCGTCGGACGACTCGACGACAGCCAGGGGTTTTTCGTCGAAGACGACGGACCGGGGATTCCCGACGAACACCGGTCAGAGGTTCTCGAGCACGGCTTTACTACCAACGACGACGGGACGGGCTTTGGGCTCTCAATCGTCGAGAGCATCGTCGAGGCCCACGGCGGCACGATTGCCGTCGCAGAGAGCAACGCTGGGGGTGCCCGATTCGAGATTCGACTCCCCCGGCGTAACAGTCGTGTCGATCCATCCCCGGCCCAGGACTGATCACTCGTCGCTGGGCAGCGTCACTTCCTCGCCGTCGGCGAACACCATCGGTTCGGTCAGGATGCCGTCGAGGTGGATCGGTGCGTGGGTGTTCCCGCCGATGGCGTGGTCGTCGCCGATGGCGATGTGGACGGTGCCCCCGGCCTTTTCGTCCAGCAGGACCGAACCGACCAGTTCCTCGACGGCGACGTTGGTGCCGATCCCGAGTTCGGCGAGATTGTAGGCGTCCCGTCCGGCTTCCTCGGCGGCGGCTTCGATCTCTGTGCGCACGTCGTCGTCGCTGATCTCGGTGACGGAGCCGTCTTCGACGGTAAACGCCAGTTCTTTGCCGTCCAGTTGCCCGTGGGGCATCATCGTCCCGTCGACGACGAAGCGGCCGTCGGCGGTCGTTGGACTGACGAACACCTCGCCTGCGGGGAGATTCGACATCTCGCCAGCCTCGTGGACGATGCCGGTGTCGAGTTGCCACTCCCGGTCGCCTCGCTGGAACGTGACGTCCGTTCCCTGTGGCGAGGTCACCCGGATCTCTGTGGCGTCCTCGACCTGTGCGAGCACGTCCCGGCAGTGCTTGGCAATAGCGTCGTAGTCGGCGTCGAGTCCCATCAGGAAGACGCCGTCGGTGATGCCCGGCAGCGTGGCGACGCGGGCACCGGCGGCGTTGGCCTCGCTGCGAGCCCCGGTGTGGCTCAGACTCTTGGTGGTCGGAGCCAGCACCACGTCGGCTCCCGCCATTGCGGCGGCGACGGGTGCCGGCGGTTCTTCGCCGTGTTGATCACCCGGGGGATAGCGAAGGAGGACGCTATCCTCGGTGGTCTCGCTGGCGACGCGATAGAGCGCCTCGCCGATGGCCTGTCGCTTGTCGTCGGTAACGATGGCACACGACTCGGTCGACTGGAGGTTCAGACACTGCCACACGGCCGTCTCGGCTGGGTTGCGCAACGACGCGCTCATGTGCCACAGTGACCGCCCGACCCACCTAAAGCTATCTTCAAACAGCGAGAGAATCCCGTCCTTTAGGACGGGCGTGAATCGCGTGCGCTTGGTTGAGCGACCGCAGGATTTAGGCCGTTCGGGGT
>PXRO01000010.1 GCA_003021685.1 Halobacteriales archaeon QS_4_62_28 | reverse complement strand
CAACGACACGAAATCCGAAGTCCTCCGGGCCGTGTATCGACACGAACCTGCGTCCGTGTCGACACTCGCGGCCGAACTGGAGCGGGCAGACAGCACCGTCTCGTACCACCTGGATCAACTCGAATCGCGAGGTCTGGTCGAGCGAGAGCGTGACGGTCGCGAGGTTCGCGTCCAACTCCCATCCCCGATCCGTGGGACGGTCGACGAGGTCGTCGCCGACTGATCCCGACGTTTCGAGGGATCCATCACGACGGCTTTTTATCGACCCCGAAACTGCGAGTGCACGACGAGGCTCGATCAGACCGATGCTATTCCATCATCGAGACACTCGATGCCCGCAACGACCGACACCGGCGACTCGCCTTGCGTGCTGTTGCCCGTGCCGACGATCCAGTGGCACTTGACACCTTCGTGACCAGATAGTCGCTGCCGTCGAGGCCTGTCCCCTCGGCAACAGCGGATTTCTGAACGCTTTTATTCGTTCGCGCCCCGCTTTCGACCATGACTGAGCAGGACCCAGCAGATGCCGACGCGCCGTCTGGGACCGAGGCGACAGACGGCGCGACGACGGACGGACAGTCGACCGACGGTGAGGCTGTCGAACTCGACGACGGAGTCGACGAGGACCTCGTTCAGCGCGTCGAGGAGTCCGAACCGGGCGACATCGCGAACGAACTGGCATCACTGCAGACTCGCGTCGACGGTCTCGACGGGAAACTCGAGGAGCGTGAGGAGGAAATCGAGGAACTGGAATCCAAACTCAAGCGCAAGCAGGCCGACTTCCAGAACTACAAAAAGCGTATGGAAAAGCGTCGCGAACAGGAACAGCAGCGAGCGACCGAGGACCTCGTCTCGAAACTGCTCGACGTGCGCGACAACCTCATGCGTGCGCTCGACCAGGACGAGGACGTAGACATCCGCGATGGCGTCGAGTCGACGCTGCGTCAGTTCGACGACGTACTCGCCCAGGAGAACGTCGATGTAATCGAACCCGAACCAGGGACCGATGTCGACCCACAGCACCACCAGGTACTTGCCACAGTCGACTCCGACCAGCCAGACGGTACCATCGACGACGTGCACCGCCCGGGCTACGTCATGGCCGAAAAAGTGCTCCAGGAGGCCCAGGTTACCGTCAGCGACGGGGCAGGTGAGTGAAACCATCCGGGACTGAAGAATCAGCCAGTAGCACGCTCAGAAGAGTGAGATTGCGGTCGGATTTATAGCCACCGGTCACGACCAGCCGTGGGTGTGAAAACCGCACGTATGCGCCTCCTTATCGCGATTCCGGCCGAGCGGATCTAGCAACTTTTAAGCGGCACAATCGGGTATAGGTAGATAAGATGGCGAGCAACAAGATTCTCGGAATCGACCTCGGGACCACGAACAGCGCGTTCGCGGTCATGGAAGGTGGCGAACCCGAGATTATCGTAAACGGTGAAGGCGAGCGAACGACGCCGTCGGTCGTAGCGGTCGACGAGGGCGAGCGTCTCGTCGGCAAACCGGCGAAGAACCAGGCTGTCAAGAACCCCGACGAGACCATCCAGTCGATCAAGCGCCACATGGGCGAGGACGACTACTCGGTCGAACTCGACGGCGAGGAGTACACGCCGGAGCAGGTCTCGGCGATGATCCTCCAGAAGATCAAGCGTGACGCAGAGGAGTACCTCGGCGACGACATCGAGAAGGCCGTCATCACTGTGCCGGCGTACTTCAACGACCGCCAGCGCCAGGCCACGAAAGACGCTGGCGAGATTGCCGGCTTCGAGGTCGAACGCATCGTCAACGAGCCAACCGCCGCGGCGATGGCCTACGGCCTCGACGACGACTCCGACCAGACGGTCCTCGTCTACGACCTGGGTGGCGGGACCTTCGACGTCTCCATCCTCGACCTCGGTGGGGGCGTCTACGAGGTTGTCGCGACCAACGGTGACAACGACCTGGGCGGCGACGACTGGGACGAGGCGATCATCGACTCCCTTGCCGACGAGTTCGAGGACGAACACGGCGTCGACCTGCGCGATGACCGGCAGGCCCTGCAGCGCCTGACCGAGGCCGCAGAGGAAGCCAAGATCGAACTCTCCAGCCGGAAGGAGACGCGCGTCAACCTCCCTTTCATCGCGACGACGGACGACGGACCGCTCGACCTCGAACAGAAGATCACGCGCGCGACCTTCGAATCTCTGACCGAGGATCTGATCGAGCGAACCGTCGGCCCGACCGAACAGGCCCTCGAAGACGCAGGCTACGGCAAGAGCGACATCGACGAGGTCATTCTCGTGGGTGGCTCGACGCGGATGCCCCAGGTGCAAAACGAGGTCGAGGAGATGACAGGCCAGGAGCCCAAGAAGAACGTCAACCCCGACGAGGCCGTCGGGCTGGGCGCGGCGATCCAGGCCGGTGTCCTCTCGGGCGACGTTGACGATATCGTCCTGCTTGACGTGACGCCCCTGTCGCTGGGTGTCGAAGTCAAAGGTGGTCTCTTCGAGCGGCTCATCGAGAAGAACACGACGATTCCGACCGAGGAGTCCAAGATCTTCACCACGGCCGCCGACAACCAGACGCAGGTCCAGATCCGCGTCTTCCAGGGTGAACGCGAGATCGCCGCCGAGAACGAACTACTCGGCGAGTTCGCACTGACCGGCATCCCGCCGGCCCCCGCCGGAACCCCGCAGATCGAGGTCTCGTTCAACATCGACGAGAACGGGATCGTCAACGTCGAAGCCGAGGACAAAGGTTCGGGCAACAAAGAGGACATCACAATCGAAGGCGGCGCTGGGCTCTCGGACGAACAGATCGAGGAGATGCAGCAGGAAGCCGAGGAACACGCCGAAGAGGACGAGCAACGCCGCAAGCGGATCGAGGCCCGCAACGAAGCCGAGTCGGCCGTCCGTCGTGCCGAGACCCTGATCGAAGAGAACGAGGAGGAGGTCGACGACGACATCATCGCCGACATCGAAGACGCTATCGAGGACGTCGAGGAGACGCTCGCAGACGAGGATGCCGACCGCGAAGAGTACGAGGGAGTCACCGAAGAACTGACCGAACACCTACAGGAAATCGGCAAGCAAATGTACCAGGAGCAGGCCGCTGAAGGCGCTGCTGGCGCTGGCGGTGCAGGCGGCATGGGCGGTGCCGGACCCGGCGGCGCTGCGGGCGCTGGTCCCGGCGGCGCTGCCGGCCAGGGCGAGGAGTACGTCGACGCCGACTTCGAAGACGTTGACGAAAGCGACGAAGACGAGTGAGCCGTCGCGACGGCGGCGTCTGTGATGGCGTGAGCCACAGCCGGTGCTGCTACGCGCAGTGGTCGTTTCCGTATCCCCGTGGTCAGTGAGACGATTTCTGCTCCGTTGCCTGTTCGTATCGCTGTGCGAGCCGGATCACGTCACGGACGGGGCTCGCAAGGTCACACAGTGTCACCTCACCGGTGTCGTTGTCGTACTCCACGAGGTTTGCCCCGGCGAGTGTCGGGAGGTGAACGTGACAAAGTTCGACCTCGATCCTATCATGTGCCTGTCGTTCGACGGCATCAGCATCGTTCGGTTCCAACTCTGCGACGGCATCGGCGAGTTCGCCGGCCGTCGTCTCTGGCTGTTCGAACAGGACCGATAGCACCCGTCGCCGCATCTGTCTGGAAAGTATGCCAAAGAGGTCGTCTGGCACGGGCATCGCCGGCTGCTCGTCGGGTGGCTGATCTGCACGGTCGACCCTCCATTCCTGGTCTGTGGTATCTTGCACTATGTCTCCCCCTTCCACCGACGTTCTACGTGGAACTACAATTATTTATCGGTCGTCAGTCCGTGACCGGTGTTGCGGTGGCGAAGGTTGCGACGCTGGGACAGCTGGCAGTATCACTCGCTGTGGATGGATTCGCCCTGGAACAGGCGGTGTGCGATGGTAAAGGTCTGTTCGCGCTCGCGGCGGGTCGGGAAGTGAGCGGCCATATACCGCGCCGTGGCGATCAGCGGGAGGCGTTGCGCTGCCGGCGTCGCTGCGTTGTCGACGCGGCGCAGGGCCGCCTCGTAACTCTGGAGCGTGTGGAAGTCGGCGTCTTCACGGAGGAGGCCCCGTCCGAGTGTGCGTTCGAGTTCGCGCGGGTCGCCACCGGCGGCGAAGTGTTCGGCGACGAGTCGGCCCGCCTCGTCGACGCCGCCCTGGCGGTCGAAGGTGTCAAGCAGTGCCTCTCGAATCGTCTCCGGATCCGCGTCGCTCTCGTCGGGGTCGGGAATCGGTACCGCTGGCTGGTTGAGAAACCGGTCGAGATATACCGACATCGCGCCGTCGATGGCGGGTCTGTAGGCCTCGATAGCGTCCGTTCGCTTGGCCAGTTCGTGGCCCGCGTTGGCGTAAGTGAAGGTGTGATGGACGGTGTTCCAGTCGGAGAACTCGTTGCTGGTCGCGAACTGGGCGACTCGCCGGGCCGCGGCCCGGCTGACGGCACTCGTGAGTTGCTCGGCCGATGCACCCGCCCGGATCGCGTCGTCGAGGCATTCGATGATGGCGTGGGGGTCGTCATCGAGCAGATCGTCGACGAATTCCGGTGGCTGTTCCCACTCGCGGCCCTCACCCGCCGCGACGAGTTCGGGCAGTCGGTCGGACACGTCGAAGCACAACTGAGCGACGTCAATCGGTTGTCGCCAGGTCGAGGTCTCCTCCGCGCGGGCCGCACCTGTGATCTGTGGGACGACCGACGCCAGTACGTCTTCCGGGTCGCCCCAGCCCAGATGGTCCAGCGTCTCCAGGGCCTTGTTGACGAAATCGAGGGTGTGACTGGCGTTCATATAGAGGTGGTCAGTCGCCGCCGCGAGCAGGATCTCGGTCACGTCCTCGGGCGGCAAGACCGCCGCGGCAGTGCGGATGCAGCGTTCGGCACCGTCCTCGTCGCGGACCTCGCAGGTTTCGCGGAACCAGGATTTGAGGCGTTCTTTCGAGAGGTCCTGGTTGCCCAGTTCGTACTGTGGGTGGCGTGGCGGTTCGCCGGCACAGTCATCGGCGACCTGACCGATGCCGACGAAGAGCGCGCGGCGCTTCTCGTCGTGATCCACGCGGTCATAGATGTTAGCCATCGCTCCTATCGTCGTCAGGCCTCGCCCCCATCCGTCGGCGCGGTACTTCGTGCCGAAGGTGACGGCGGTCTCCAGTGGGGTGGCAAAGCCCTCGCCGAGGTCGTCCAGATGAACGACCGACTTCGCGATGACGAGTGGCAGACTCTCTTGCATGCCATCGACGAGTCGGTTGCGCCAGTGCGTCGCCGGCGATACGTCCCGTGGCGGATCCGGGTCGACGGACACGTCGCCGTCGCGAACCTCGACGGGGAAGGTCTGTACGTCGTCGGCCCACACGTCGAAGGTATCGCCGCAGGCTAACTCGAAGCGCGCGTGATGCCAGTGGCAGGTCAGCAGGCCGTCGTCGACAGTGCCTTTCGAGAGCGGAAAGCCCATGTGTGGACAGCGGTTGTCGACAGCGTACACCTCCCCGTCGTGGTGGAACAGCGCGATGGTGTGGCCGCCGACCGAGACCACCTCTCGGCCCGACTCGGTGAGTGCATCGAGTGTCGTGACCTGTTCGTACTCTTCGGAGGGTGCCATATCCAGAGAAACGCCCGGGTCCGGTGTAAAGATTCGCCGCGTCGCGTTTTTGTAACTACCCTGTCACTCGGTGACCTCGTCGGTGTCGAGTGTCACCGTCGTCGCCTCGGGCGCGCCGAACGGTCGTCCGGTCCAGTTTATTGTGACGGTTGCGCCTTCGGTCACCGGGAATTCGACGGTTCGATCACCGTCGAAGTAGTTGCCATCGCCGTCGCTGTCGACGGTCGGGTCGTCGACGGTCACGCTGTTGCCCTCGCCGAGTGGGTCGTCACTTGCCCGCGTCCAGACGACCGTCGTCGTCTGGTCACCCGTCGCGTTCGTTATCGCAAGCGTCACCTCACCAGCAGTGATTCGGTCGCCGCCAGCGTGCGTAATCGTCACTGCATTCTCGCTGGCATCGTACGTGCCGTCGAACGTGGCTGCCGGCGGTCCCAGCAACAGGCTCCCGCCAGTCGCTGTTGCGACCGTGAGCACGAGCGCTAGCGCTGCGCCAGCGACGAGCCACGCAGCAACGCGTTCGACGCCGAAAACTGCTCGCAGGAAGGCTCTGAGATCCGCCATCTACTGGGTTGCTCACACCGGGCCTACGTAAGCCTCGTGATCCACAACGCGTTCGCCGTCGGTCTCGCCCACGTGTTATCGTTACAACGATCCCTATGACAGCGGGCCGCGTCAGTGGCACGCCGTGACAGGTACACTCTCGACCCGTTCTTTTCAAGTAGTTCAATCATCTATAGTCGGATAACGAATGAGCGAGGACTTCTACGACGTGCTCGGGGTCTCCCGAAACGCGAGTGAAGACGAAATCAAGGACGCGTACCGGAAGAAGGCCCAGCAGTACCATCCAGACGTTTCCGACGACCCGGACGCCGAAGAGAAATTCAAGAAGATACAGAAGGCAAAGGAGGTCCTTACCGACGAGGAGAAGCGCCAGGTGTACGACCAGGTCGGGCACGAGCGATTCGAACAGGCCGAGAAGCACGGCGGCGTCGGCGACAACGGTCAGAGCGGCCGCCGCGGCGGCGACCCCTTCGGCGGCGGTGGTCCGTTCGGTGGCGGCATGGGCGACATCTTCGACCAGTTCTTCGGCGGTGGCCGGAGTCAGAGCGGTCCCCAGCAGGGTCAGGACCTCAAGACGCAGGTGACTATCGACCTCGAAGACGCCTACGAAGGCGTCGAGAAGGAAGTGACGGTGCGTCGTCCGGAGACCTGCCCGGACTGTGACGGCCGTGGCCATCCGGCCGACAGTAATGTCAAGACCTGCCCGGAGTGTAACGGTCAGGGCCAGCAAACACGGGTACAGCAGACCCCCATGGGGCGTGTCCAGCAAACCCAGACGTGTCGCCGGTGTGACGGCCAGGGAGAACTCCACGAGGAGCGGTGCCCGACCTGCCGGGGCGACGGGACCGTTCGCAACGAGGCGACGCTGACCGTCGAAATCCCCGCCGGAATCCAGCACAGTCAGACGCTGCGTATGAACGGCGAGGGCGCGGCCGGCGACCGCGGTGCCCGCAGCGGCGACCTCCTGATCGACGTCGCCGTCCGCGACCATCCGGACTTCGAGCGAGAGGGCGACGATCTCCACCACCACCATCCGATCTCGTTCCCTCAAGCCGTCTTCGGCGATACGGTCGAGATCGAAACGTTCGACGGCACCGTCGAGTTCGATGTCCCGGCCGGGACCCAGAGCGGCGAAGTGTTCCGACTCGGCGGCAAAGGAATGCCGCGACTCCGCCGGCGCGGCCAGGGTGATCTCTACGTCGAAATGCAGGTCGTGACGCCCGACGAACTGACTGACGAACAGCGTGAGGCGCTCAAGGACTTCGCCGAGGCGGGCGGCGAAGAAGTCGACGTGAGTGAGGGCTTCTTCGAGAAGATCAAGAATTCGCTGTAGGCACCGATCCCCCGCTTTTTGAACCACTGGTCCCAAGGCCCGCCCATGCAGGCACTCGGTGATCTCGTCGCAAACGCCCGCGAGCGCGATGGGGCACTGTTCGAATCGAGTGAACGAGCGGCACCGTACAGTTACTCGGATTTCGCGATCAACGCCTGGAAGACCGGCAACCTGTTGCGGCATTACGGCGTCCGCTCGGGAGCGCGTGTCGCCGTCGTCGCCGGCCCGAAAGCCCCCACAGCAGACGACGATCCCGGGTGGCTCGACGCCAGCCCAGCGCCACTCGTCGCCTTGTTTGCCGGCGCACTCGACGGTGCCGTCGTCGATATGGACCCGCCGGCGGCCGTCGACGCCACAGTGCTGATCGCGCCCGACGACTGGCTCTCGGAGTACCAGCGCGGGCCGGGGACGAAGGCACTCGCCTACGGCGGGCCGCCAGAGGACCCCACTGTCGCCCATCTCGAACGCGAGGCCTGGAGCGAGAACCCCCTGGAACCGCCGGCCACGGTCACACCCGACGCCCCCGTCCTTGCCGCCGACCGGACGTACACCCACGGTGACCTCCTAGCTGCCAGCCGTCGCGTCGTCGACGACCACGACCTTTCCGACGATGACGCCATCGTCGTGCGGGCACCCGTGACCGAACCCGGCACGCTCGTCGGGGGGCTACTGGCTCCGATGCGGGTCGGCGCAACCGTGTTACTCGGACCGGACCAGACCGGGACCGTCGCTGTCGGTCCAGCGGACTCGCCGGACGAACGCGTGATCGATCCCGCCGCAGTCGTCTGATCATCGGCCAGACGTGCGGCATTCACCGGAACGTCTCGCCGAGACGGCTACTCCGTCGGTCTGACCAGATCGGCAAGTGTCACGAGCGTCCCGATGACCCAGCCAAGCGGGACCGAGATGCCAAGCCAGATGACAGCATGCGCGATCCCCTCGCGCTCGAAATTGGCCCGCAGGTAGTCCCCGGCACCGATGGCGTCCATCACGTTGAACAGGAGCCACCGTGCGAGTTCATCGCTCAGCGGGATGACGGTGTCTGCGACCGCTGGCGAGAACAGCGCGGCGACGACTGGGGGGAGGAAAATCGCCGTCACGCCGAAGGGATACGACAGCAGTACGGTCACGAAACGGCCGTCGATGCGGCGAGTGAAGACAGCGAGGGCGGCCGAGAGCGTCGCGACGCCACTGGCCGCGACAATCGCGGTGATCCCGCCTGTCGCCAGATCGAGTCGGAATTTCGCAAGCGCTATCAGGAGGCCCCAGGCGACAATCGAGAGGAGGACGACGCCGACGACACCGAGTCGCGTTGCGGTACTGTCGACGCGGCGTGTTTGAAAGCGGAGAAACGCACCGAACAGTACGAGTGGGTACACCAGCGCGATGACGGGGAGACCGACGACAGACCAGAGGCGATAGAGGGCCATCCCGACCTGGCTGTCGGGCGTCCACCTGCCAAGCACCGTATCGTCTGCGCCCCGCTGGCGCGGATAGACCAACTCCATCCACGTCTCGTGGAGTCGCTTGAGGTCGATCTGGATGCCACCGACGATGCCTCGCTCGTTCCCGACTGACATATATGCCAGTTTGGTTGTCCCCCCATTTAATTGTGTTCAGCGCCTTGTGGCTGGGACGGCACCACTCGATAGAACTGTTCTGCTCTCTGTCACTACCACTCCTGTCCCCGGATTGACCGGAAGGTCGCTCTCGTCACCAGCTATCGGGCGCGAAGCTCGGATGGATTCGGCGTTCCGTCCGGTCGATGGCGTCGATCTGGTCGATATCGTCGTCGTCGAGTTGCAGACCGAGACTGGCCCAGTTGTCACGGATGTGGGCCTCTCCCGTCGCTTTCGGGATCGCCGTCACATCCTTTTCGCGAAGCCACGCGAGGCTGACCTGCGCTTCGCTGACCCCGTGTCTCGCGGCAATCGCCTCCAGTTCCGGCACCTCGAAGACGCTACCGCGGGCCAGCGGCGAGTACGCGACGAGTTCGAGACCCGTTTCGTCGGCGTACTCCCGGAGGCCGTCTTGCTGGAGGAGTGGATGCATCTCGACCTGATTCGCGAAGATCGGTGCGTCGATTGCCTCGCGTGCGCGGTCGATGTGATGCGGTTCGAAGTTCGAGACGCCGATACGGTCGATCAGGCCCCGGTCGCGCAACTCGGCAAACGCCGGGAGGGTCTCGCCAGGGTCGTAGGTTCGTGACGGCCAGTGGACATAGAGGAGGTCGACGGACTCGACACCGAGCTGTTCGAGGCTGCGTTCAGTACTCGAAATCACGTCGCGGGCACTCAATTGGCTGATCCACACCTTGGTCGCCAGGAACACCTCGTCCCGGCTTACCTCGGCCCGTTCGATGCCGTCGCCGACGGCTGCCTCGTTGCCGTAGGCCTGGGCCGTGTCGATGTGTCGATACCCCATCTCCAGCGCCGTCCTGACGCTTTCGGCACACTGCCGGACGTCGGAGTTCTTCCACGTCCCGAGGCCGAGCATCGACATCCCGTTCGCGACGGGAGCGAACGGCGAGGGTGGACTGTCAGTCATCGACCGGAGTCAGGGCCGGTGTGGCAAATGAGTTGTGGCAACCCGGTTATCCGCCGGGATCGTGAGACTCCCGTATATCGAAGTATTCACTACGGGGGGCACCCAAGCGCCGGGTATGACAGAGGGTACAGCGGACGTGTCACGTCGTGCGTTCCTTCGGACGGCCGCCGGGGCGACGACCGCCACCGCGGCGACCGGTGTGGCCGCCGCACAGGAGGGCAACGAAAGCAGCGGCGGCGAAGGCGACGGCGGCGGCGGTGGCGACGGTGACGGCGGCGGCGAAGGCGACGACGGCGGCGGTGGCGGGCCACCGGAGTACGGCAGTTGGTTCGAGAGTGTGAGTAACTTCAGCGAGGAGACGGCCGACGCGACGGGGCAGGACTCGGCCACCGTCGAAGTCGGTGTTGAGGCCAACGACGGTGCCTTTGGCTTTGGCCCGCCAGCGATCCACGTGGACAACGGCGCGACGGTCCAGTTCGAGTGGACCGGCGAAGGCGGCGCTCACAACGTCGTGTCCGACGGCGACGGGCCACTGGACTCGGGTGACCCGGTCGACACGTCCGGCGTCGAGTACGAACACACCTTCGAGGAAGACGGCATC
>PXRO01000009.1 GCA_003021685.1 Halobacteriales archaeon QS_4_62_28 | reverse complement strand
CTACGTGATGGCTCGCTTCGGGGACTACCCCGGAAGCTTCGAGCACGTCTACGAGTTGATCGACGAGGCCGGCGTCGCGGGGATGCCAGGCGAGGCCTTTGGGGAATCACGGGCCGACTGGTTCCGGTTCGCGCTGGTGACCCCGCGGGTCAACGAGGCCGCTGATCGACTGGTCGCTTTCTTCGAGTGAGAGCGTCCATTGACATCCTCGGGAATCGTGTCTGTCCCCAGTAGAAGAGAGGTCGCGTCAACTGCGTTCACAATCGAATCAGGGGTAATGGGGAAACAGTTCTGGCAGTGAACGAACGGGAGACGGATTCTCGCCTATGTGCTCGCCATCCGTCGGCAGGTTTCGGCGCATTCTTGCAGGACATCAGCACAGACCTGACAGTGGCTGGCGTCGTGATTGCTGCACTCTTGTGCACAGGCTTCGCACGCCTCAGCACAGGCTTCTGCGAGCGCGGAACTGTGTCCCGAGCCACGGGCCATAAATCGGGCGTGCAGTGACGTGAGGTCGGCGACGTCCCGGCAGAGACGGGCGCACTCTTCCATGTCCGAATCGCCCAGACACTCGTCGGCGCACCACTCACATACCTCGGTGGCTTCGTTACAGTTCTCGATGCACTCACGTTGCTCCTCGCTCAAGCTCTCGATCCTGTCGATTGTTTCTGCAAGGGACATTACACCCGATGATTTGGCTGGCGTGTGGGTAAGTACCACGCCTGCCATTGCAAGGCGTCGTCTCCCGCCGCTGGTGCTCTCGACAGCCGGAGACGACTCGATGGACTAGCCGCTGCCGACCGAGACCGGATACTCGACAAGCTCGACAAAAAATACGCTCGGCAGAGACTCGTACTACCGCTCTTCGGAATCTAACACGCGAATCTGGTCGCCACGCACCGTCACTGGAATCGGGACCGTCGCTTCGTACAGTTCGACAGTCACCTGGTCTTTGCCCTCGTCGATGCGCTGGACCTGGGCCTTCTCGCCCTTGAACGGGCCGGCGATGAGTTCGACGATGTCGCCTTCGGCGATCCCTTCCACGTCGGGTTTCGGCGAGAGGAAGTGTTCGACTTCCGAGAGCGATGACTCGCCGGGCACCACGCCGTTAGCGTGGGGGATTTCGTCGAGGATGCGCTCAAAGACGCTGGCGTCATCGGCCTCGACCATCACGTAGGAGGTCAGCGAGTCCGGTGCCAGCGCGGCGTGGATCGAGGACTCCTCTCGGCTGATGATCATGTCTGCGACGGTGCGTTCCTGACTGGCCGTGGTTTTGACAGCGTAGATTCCCATGATATCACGCCGGCGTCGAACCGGGTACGAGTGTCATCAGTACGAAGATGACGAAACCGATCAGTCCGACGAGCACGATTCCGGCCCCCGCGATGAGGGCGACGCGGGAGAACTCCTCCCAGGAAGGCGTACTTGCGAGTTTGAGGACTCGCACGTACGAGGTGAGATCGTAGGGTACGTCCATGCCGATGGGTTGCTCCCCGGGGCTTTTCTATATTGTGATTGGGTCGAGGGGTCCCTGCTGTGGAATATCACTCCACGTAGTCGATGTCTTCGCCCAGTTGCTGGGCGGCTTTCTCGCGCTCGGCCTCGCTCTGGCCGTAGATCTGTGGGCTCTCGACACCGGTGACGACGATCATCGTCTCCATTTTGCCCTCGAACTCGCTGTTGACGCTTGCACCCCAGATGATCCGTGCGTCGGGGTCGATCCGGTCGTAAATCTCCTCGACGACGCCTTCGGCCTCCTCGATGGACATGTCCGGGCCACCGACGACGTTGACGAGCGCGGAGTTCGCGCCGTCGAATTCGACATCCAGCAGCGGCGAGCGAAGTGCCGAACGGATCGAATCCTGGGCCTTGTTCTCGCTGTCGGACTCGCCCAGACCGATCATCGCGACGCCACCGTTCTCCATGATGGTGCGAACGTCGGCGAAGTCGACGTTGACGAGGCCGGGCTTGGTGATCAGTTCGGTCATGCCCTTGACCGAGCGCATCAGCACGCGATCACAGATCTTGAAGGCGTCCTGCAGGGGCATGGAGGGCGCGTAATCGAGCAGGCGGTCGTTGGGGACGACAATGACGGTATCGGAGACTGCTCGCAGACGTTCGAGGCCAGCGTCGGCGTTCGCGCGCCGGCGCTCACCCTCGGCGGTGAAGGGGATCGTCACGATAGAAATCGTCAGTGCGTCGGACTCCTGGGCGGCCTGGGCAACGACCGGGGCCGCGCCAGTGCCAGTGCCCCCGCCGAGACCGGCGGTGACAAAGACCATGTCAGAACCGTCGATGGACTGCTGGATGTCCTCGATGTTCTCCTGTGCGGCCTCCTCGCCGATCTTCGGGACGGAGCCAGCGCCCCGGCCACCGGTCCGTTTCTTCCCGATGAGAATTTTCGTGTCGGCTTCCACCTCGTCGGCGAGGTGCTGGGCGTCCGTGTTGGCGGCGACGAGTTTCGCTCCGTGGATCCCCTCTTCCATCATGCGTGTGACGGTGTTCCCGCCCGCGCCACCACAGCCGACGACCGTAATCTTCGTTTCGAGGTCCTCGACGACGCTCGCGAGTTCGTCATCGGTCATCGTCCCCGACGTGTTAACGTCCTCTCGTGAGGTGGTTCCAGAACTTCCATCCCTCGACGCCGCGTCAGTGTCTGCACCATCGCGCTCGTCTTCGGCCTCGTCGATGGCGTCGTCTATTATCGAATCCATAATTTGAACGCCGATAGCAGACGCGCATTTATTAGCTTTCCCCTGGTGTCTGACGCTTGTCTGACGTTTTGGGGTGCCAGCCGAAAGAGATATATTTACTAGCAACATCAGGTATGGGGTTCCCACCTTTTGAGGATGCAACCGCCGCCATCGACTCGATCCGACAGACCCGATCAACAGTGGCCTGGTGCGCTCTCAGATCTGAAAACGGCGTTTCTCGACAGTAGTCACATCTACCGGGTCGACCTGCTTACCGTCGACGTCGACGGGCTGGCCTGCGGAAAGTTGTCCGAACTTCGGTCCTTCTGGGACACCCAGTTCTCGCGCGCGTGTCGGGTCGAACACTGTTTTGGTCGCCACCAGGGTCCTGTCGGTCCGCTCGACGCTGTCGTAGGACTGTTCGAGCACGGCGACGATTCCGTCGACGATGTCGTCGACGACACTGTCGTCGGCGAGCGCGAACGGACCGACGGCTTCCGTGCCGTTCTGGGCGGTCCCGAACGCGAGTGCCGACTGGGCAACAGCCGCACGTGTCGCTGTCCGGTCGATGCCGTTCGCTTCGGCGAGCAGTCCTGACGAGAGCGAGCCGATGACGAAATCGCTACCGTAGCCCTCGGCCGGGTCACCGAACCGGAGGCCGTCGTCGACGCTGGTGAGTGTTGTCTCGATCCGGTCGACGAGTCCGAGCGGGACACCGCTGGTTTCCCGAACCCACGTCTCGTCGACGACCCGGTAGCCCAGGTCCTCGATTGTCTCTCGAAGCACGGGCCGATCCGCTTCCAGCAGTGCGCAGTCGGCACGGCTCTGAGTGAACGCCTGCCTGACGACGGCGCGGTTCTCACGCGGATCGCCCATCGCCTCTAACGCCCAGTCTGCGCCGATATGGCCGATTGCCCAGTCAGTCTCGTCGCAGACTCGCTCGAACCGGGGGACGTAGTGGCCACCGCCGAAGCCGACGAGGTGTCGGTGTGTGCCGTTCTCGGTGGGCGTATCGGCCCTGACGCCCTCGAGGTCGAGAATCGCTCGTGCGACGGCACGTGCGGCGTCGGGGTCGTCCCACTGGTCGTTCTCGCTCCCAATTTCGACGAACATCGAGGGGACGCCGACCTCGCTCGGGCCGTGATGCGTACACTCCATTCCGATGTCGTAACCGTCTGGCGCGTATTCTTCGAGCGCTTCGAGCACCCTTCGGTGGGCGTTCGGGCAGGCACGAGCGAGCGTACCATCCGCACCACCGAACTCCGCTGGCCCGAAGTTCCCGGTGTGGTGGGCCGTCAGGAGCGGGCCGGTTTCGCCGGCATGGCGCGAGGCGAAGACGAGCAGGTCGGGGTCGTCGAAGGCCTTGGCGACGCCGTCCAGATCCAGGTGGATGTCTTCGAAGCTCCTGAGTTCGATGCCCTCGCGGTGATACACCGTCCCGCCGCCGTCACTGTCCGGTCGGGAATCGTCGACTCGCTCGCGCCACTCGACGAGGTCCACCAACTGCGCTCCGATGTGTTCGGAGGCGCTGTCTGACCGGGAAACGACGATGGCGAGCATCAGTCTGCAAACTCTTTGTGGACTGTCTCACGGCCCAATGCACTCCGAACAGCGTCGGCTGTCAGCCCGAACAGGAGTTTGAGCGAGCGTCGGCGCTGGATGAACAGCGCCGTTCCGGAAACGAGATAGATGCCAGTATAGACGAGGAGCAGTTCGTAGCTATCCACGGGGAGGACAATCAGATCCCGGATCAGCATGAACTCGAGGACGACCTGTGAGATGAACAGGCTAAAGAGCACGACCGACTCCCGGACGCTGATCTCGAAGTTGACCAGCAGCGCCAGCGCGAAATAGGACTGGCCGGCCGTAATCCAGATTTCGGCGGCCTGCTTGGCATCGAACGGGAGCACGCCGTAGCCACCGAACGCCAGCGAGAAGACGATAGAGAGCGTCCCGATCAGCAACGTCCACTGGTTGAGTTTCGAAGAGATGAGGGCGTTGAAACCGGCCGTCGAGCGGGCCTTGTTGACGAGCACGGCGACGACGATCAGTTCCGGCGATTCGCTGGCCAGGGGTGCGATCCACTGGATCATGAAGAACTCGGGAATGCCGTTCTGGATACCGATCTCTTCGAGGCCGTGTGCGAACGGTTCGACGGCAGTGAAGATCATCACGCCGGAGTAGACGAAGAGCACGATGACGGCGAGTGGACGCCACGGCAGCGACCACTGCTGGAAGTACTTCGGGACCCCGACCTGTTCTTCGTGGGGTTCGATGTCGGACTTGAGGATGAGTGCGATGTAGGCCCCATACAGCCCGACGAGAACGAGCGTATCGAGTGCGTCGATGCCGCCGTTCAGGGGTACCAGAAACGCCCACATCGTCGCGGCAAAGAGAAAGGTGATCTCGGTCGAGATATCCCGGTCGAGGCCCACCGCGTCGCCGAGCACTCCCTCGCGGTTTTGCACCGCGGGGTCGTTCGTCTCGAAGGCACGCCAGACCGTGAAAACCGCGATACCGGCCCAGCCGAGCCCGATGAGGATGCGGTTCGCGCCGGTCATGTTGGCGACGGCGAGGTTGGCGTCGTGGCAGGCCCGTGCCAGTCCTGTCTGGCCTGCTTCGACTGCCTGGGATGAGAGACCACGGCACGCCTCGGCGGTTGCACCGCCAGCACCGGCGTTCCAGGCGTACAGCGCGTCGACGGCGTACTCCGGTGCGACGGCAAGCACCGCGAGGACGGCAATCGCGAAGGCTCTGGGAACGTCTTTCTCGGCAGTTTCTGCACCCCAGGCCAACAGGAACGACGCCCCGAGGACCGCGATGCCGGTCACGGCGACTTCGGACACCGTTCCGGGGTGGATCGCTGCACCCGGCACTGTGCCCATTCCGACGAGTACGTTGTAGGTAAACAGGAGCGTCCAGGGGAGCGTCAGCGCTCCCGCAACGCCGACCTGTACCAGTGGATGACGAAGACGGCTCACTACCCGAGGGGACGACAGGTCGGTGTGAAAAGCTTGCGAAACTCCCTTCGCTGAATGGGCAATGGGGAGACGAGGGGCCGCCGTCTCGTTCGGGGCAGCCGAGGAGCGTGATATTCATATCTCGGGGCGTAAGACAGTTGGTATGGACGTTTTCGGTCTCATTGGCACTCCCGTCGAACACTCGCTGTCGCCACCGATGCACGAAGCAGCGTACGAGCAACTGGGAATGGACGCTCGCTACGTCACGTTCGAACCGCCCGCGAACGCGGCCGCTACGGCCATCGAGAGCGCCGAGACGCTCGGTGTGAGCGGTCTCAACGTCACGATTCCGTTCAAGCAGGACGCACTCGACGCCGTTGTACCCGACCCGTTGGCCGAACGGATCGGTGCGGTCAACACGGTCGGTTTCACCGGCGGCACCGTTCGCGGGTACAACACCGATGCCGTCGGCGCAGTGCGTGCTCTCCGCGAACACGACGTTTCCCTTGATGGCACCGCCGTCGTCGTCGGTGCTGGCGGTGCTGGCCGGGCAGTCGCCTTCGGACTCGCCGACGAGGGAATGGCGGTCCGGATCGCGAACCGGACAGTCGAGCGTGCGCACGAACTGGCCGAGGCGGTTCCGGATGCAACAGGGCACGGTCTCGATGACCTGACCGCACTCTGTCGTGACGCCGACGTGCTGGTCAATTGCACGAGCGTCGGTATGGAGAAAGACGTGTCGCCGGTGCCGGCCGAGGCGCTCCACGCCGATCTCGCCGTCCTCGATGCCGTTTACTCGCCGCTCGACACCAGACTATTGCAGGACGCTCGCAAGATGGAGGCGACGACCGTCGACGGTGCGTGGATGTTGCTGTACCAAGGTGTCGAGGCGTTCGAACGCTGGACCGGAGCGACCGCACCGGTCGATGCGATGAACGAGGCCCTGCGAACGCGACTCTGATATGCATCCCGCAAGATGTTAAGTGTCGGCGTACAGTAGACGCAGGTATGGGTCTGTTGGAGAAACTGAAATCGGCACTCGGGCTCGGCGCTTCGCGGTCTCCCTCGACGGGAACGTCTCCCCAACAGGATGTCGATGTCACCGTCGAGCACGAGCCGTCGACCGAGTCGGAGGACGCCGTCAAGGGGACAGATACCGGCGAGTCCGGGGTATCGAGCGAGACCGACGAACCTATCGAATCGGCCGAGGCAGAGACGACCGAACCGGTCGAAGAGACCGACGAATCGGTCGAGGCTGCGACAACCGGAGTCGCCGATGAGGATGCTGAAACACCCGAGACGGCCGATGAGGATACTGAGACGCCAGAGACAGCCGATGAGGATGCTGAGACGCCAGAGACAGCTGAAGCCACAGACGAGGAGGCAGAGACAGCCGAAGCCATAGACGACGAGGCGGAGACAGCCGAAGAGGCAGAGACGGCCGAAGCCACAGACGAAGAGGTGGAAACGGTCGAAGAGGCGGAGACAGTCGAAGAGACGGCGGCAGTCCCGCTCACAGAAATCAAAGGTGTCGGTCCTGCGTACGCCGAACGTCTCGAAAACGCGGGTGTCGACGATGTCGCTGCACTGGCCGGTGCCGATGCCGAGGAACTGGCCGAAGCGACGGACCTCTCACCGAACCGGATCTCGGGCTGGATCGACCAGGCCGAGTCGTCTTGATCGTCTGATCGGGACTGTCGTCACTGTGTGCCGGTATTCGCCGAACCGGATCGGCAAAATACCGAAATCGTCCACAGCCGGTATAGTATGAACCGCAAGCGAATTAGTGGCCGCTCACCTTCGTTTCAGTAATGCCGACAGTCATCACCGACAGGGGATCGTTCCTGTCGGTCGCCAGTGACGCCCGAGACAGTGCGCGCGTGCCAGTCGAAGTGCACGTGACTGTCGACGATCCGTTTCGCGCCTATCGGCGGGCACGCGATGGGGACAGTACCGGCGGCGTCTATCTCGGAACGACCGGCGGCCAATCCGGGTGGGGCTATTTCGCGACAGCGCCTGCCGACTTCGTCCAGGTCGATGGCGACGGGAGCGACTCGCTCGCGGCACTTTCCGAGGCCGTCACGGCCGACCACCTCGCCCGCGGTGACTGTGACGTTCCGTACCCGTGTGGTGTGATCGGGTGGCTCTCCTACGATATCGCCCGGGAACTCGAATCCCTGCCGGCGGATGCGATGCGTGACCGCGCACTTCCGTCGATCCAGCTCGCCACCTACGACCGCGTCGCTGCCTGGGAGGAACCACGCGGCGAGCACGTAACGGTGCGGATCACTGCCTGTCCCAGACTCGACGAGTTCGAGCGGCCCGGACTGGCCTACGAGTTCGGTCGCCGGCACGCACTCACACTCGCCCGGAGTGCTGTCGAGGGCGACCCTGCCGTCGGGCCGCCGCCGGCCGACACCGACCACGCGACCTTCGAGAGTGATTGCCCGCCGGATGCGTACGCCGACCGCGTTCGGGCGGTCAAGGAGTACGTCCGTGACGGGGACACCTTCCAGACGAACATCTCACAGCGGCTTGTCGCGCCGGCGGCCGTCCATCCGGTCGAGGCCTTCGACGCGCTCCGGTCGGTGAACCCGGCACCGTACTCGGCGCTGGTGGAGTTCCCCGGCGTCGACCTGGTCAGCGCCAGTCCGGAACTCCTCCTGAAACGTGACGGTTCACGCCTTGCCACGGAGCCGATTGCCGGAACGCGCCCGCGTGGTGAGACACCGGCGGCCGACGAGGACCTCGAAGCGGCGCTGTTGGCAGACGAGAAAGAGCGCGCCGAACACGCCATGCTGGTCGACCTGGAACGGAACGACCTCGGGAAGGTCAGTGACTTCGGTAGCGTCGAGGTGACTGACTACCGCCGCGTCGACCGCTACTCGGAGGTGATGCACCTCGTCTCGAACGTCGAGGGGCGACTGCGCGACGGGATGGACGTAGCGGATGCGGTCGCCGCCGTCTTCCCCGGCGGGACGATCACCGGCGCGCCAAAGCCACGGACGATGGAGATAATCGAGGAACTCGAGTCGACTCGGCGCGGTCCCTACACCGGGTCTGTGGGCATCTTCGGCTTCGACGACCGAGCGACGCTGAACATCCTCATCCGGACGCTCGTGCGGTACGAATCCCAGTACTATCTCCGCGTCGGGGCCGGTATCGTCCACGACTCGGTGCCCGAACGGGAGTACGAGGAGACCCTCGACAAGGGCCGTGCATTGATCAACGCCGTCGACGAGGCACTAGGGAAACGGGCGGAGATGACCGTGGAGGGCCGACAATGAGTGTGTGTGGTAAACGTGGCGGGCGAGCAATGAGTGGGTCGAGTGTGGAAAGCGTCCCGAGAGCATCCTCACGGACGGTGGCAAACGATTGATCGAGAACGTCTGTTTTCAATGCAATATCACGTAAACGGCGAACTCGTTTCGGCCGAAGACGCTACGGTGAGTGTCGAAGACCGCGGATTCAAGTACGGAGACGCCGCCTTCGAGACGCTCCGTGCCTACGGCGGGGACCCGTTCGAGTGGCAGGCCCACCGCGACCGCCTCCAGCGAACGGCAGAGACGCTTGGCTTCGGTGACGCGGTGCCCGACGACCTCCGCGAACGCGTCGGCGAGACGCTGGCCGAAAACGACCTCTCGGAGGCCTACGTTCGACTCTCGGTCACGCGGGGAGTCCAGCCAGGGAAACTCACGCCGGCCGGAGACGTGTCGCCCTCGGTCGTTGTCATCGTCAAAGAACTCCCACGAGGCGGGACCGAGGGTGAGTCAGTGTGGGATGGGCCCGCCGACGTGCAGACGGTCAAGACCCGGCGCATCCCCAGCGAGGCACTGCCCGCCGACGCCAAGACGCACAACTACCTCAATGGCATCCTCGCACGGATCGAACTCCGCCGGGCCGCGACCGAGGAGTACCGGGCCGAGGAGTGCCTGATGCGAGACGCTGCGGGCAACGTCGTCGAGGGCGCGACGAGCAACCTCTTTCTGGTCACCGAAGCGGGGCTGAAGACGCCGAGCGAGGACCTCGATCTGTTGCCCGGCGTCACTCGGTCGGTCGTGATCGACCTCGCACGGGAAGAGGAGTTCCCCGTCGAGACCGGTGAGTACAGCGTTTCGGACGTTCGAGATGCCGACGAGGCGTTTCTCACCAACTCGACGTGGGAGATCAGACCAATCGGGCGTGTCGATGGTATCGACGTGGGGACGGGACCGATGACGAAACTCCTCCAGCGACTGTTCGATGAACGAGTCGAGAACGAGCACTACTGACCGTTGAGCGCCCGCAGCTATCTGATCAGAGTGTCATAAAACAGTTCGCAAGGTGATTAGTTTCAGGACTATCAAAAATGAATTGACTGCTCAGTAAGAGTGCGTATCTATCGATGGTAGAACTATGCTTTCCTGAGTACCGCCAACCATGTATTCGATTCACTCTCGGATTCGGGATGACCGTAACTGGCTTCCGCAACTTCCCAAGGCGTTCCAATCGTCGCCTCTCGAAGGCGGTCAATGCTGAACAGTCGAAAGAGCAACGTCCTCCCGGTTTTACCGTTGTACTCGGAGTGGAAGATACGGTACGCCAATCCGGGCGTAGGGTCCTCACGGTAGGCGAAGATGTCCTTTGTGATTTCTAACTCGGGAGCATATCCGTGTAGTACAACGGTCGCGTCTTTGATGGTAACAAATGAAAGCCCAGCAAGAAATTGTCTGAGGCCCTGCATTGAACCTGCGAGCTGTACTTGTGTCCCAAGAGCAAACGCTGACTGAAACCGGTCCCGTTCAAAATGCTCCTGGAGTGAGAACATGTCCGCAAGACGAGCATCATCAACTCCCCGGTCTCGCATAGTTTCCACAAGGTGTTTGCTGACCTCGATAGCGACTGTCTCGAACTGTTCTTGGAAGTAGAGGGCGTCACGGCCCGCACCCGCCCCCATATCAAGAAGCGGCCCATCTAACCACGATTCAAACCATTCGTCGCATTGGTACTCTCCGAAGTACCATTCTTCAATAGAATGTTCACGGGTCTCGTCACCATCACGGTCGATGAGCGGTTCTTCCTGTTCGCCAAGGTAGTGGTCACGAACAGCGCGACCGAATGGGTCTGGTGCCATATAGTGTGTTATCACACCCCAATTATAATAAAAATGTAATGAGGATGCTTAGCAT
>PXRO01000008.1 GCA_003021685.1 Halobacteriales archaeon QS_4_62_28 | reverse complement strand
GCGGCGGCAACTGCCGCCGCGCAAAGCGAGGGCTTTTAGTGTCTCTGATGGATTCGGCACGATTGCTTGTTCGAACAGTACCCCGGGGGCACACATATTATGCACGGGAGTGAACGGAGAGACGATGGAGGACTACGACGATATCTTGCTGCCGACGGACGGGAGCAAAGGCACCGAGCGGACGGTCGGTCACGCCGTCTCACTGGCGCTGAACCACGACGCGACGCTGCATGTCCTGTACGTCGTCGACCGACGACGTTTCCTGGCGGCCGACAAGGACACACAGGACGAGGTCATCGCATCACTCCGCGAGGAGGGACAGGTCGCGGTCGACGGCGTGGCCGTCACGGCCGAAGAAGCGGGCGTCGAAGTCGAAACGGTGATGAGGGAAGGGATCCCACACAAGACGATCCGGGAGTACGCCGCCGACGAAGCGGTCGATGTCGTGGCCATGGGCACCCACGGCCAGACCGGCCGCGACCGAGTCGCTAATCTCGGGAGCGTCACCGAACGCGTCCTGAAAGCCGTCGAAATGCCCGTCTTCGTCGTCAATATCGAGTGATTGGGATCGGTCACTCGTCGGCACCGTTGCCCTCGACACCGTCCGGGTTCGCAGGTCTCAATTCCGACGTGAGATCCGTCGGCTCGCTCGATGGAACACGGTTCGGCTCGAAGACGTATCGCGTCCCGTCGTCGAACACGACGAACTGCGCGCTGTCGCGGTCCTCGACGACGCGGCGGTTACTGTCGATTGCGACATCGACGAGGTCTTCGAGCGAGTCGATGGCGACGAGGCGCTCGTCGTCAGTCGGCGCTGGGACCGTTCCGACAGAGATCCACTCGTCGAACTCCTCGCGGGTCGCTGCCAGTCGAACTGCAGTCACGGTTTCCTCGGGAAGTACGAGAGAGTCAGTGCGGTCGGCCCAGACGAGGCCGGCGGCGGCCCCCAGAAAGACCACTGCCAATAGCGAGCCGAGAATGCCCCTGAACGAGTTCGATTCGAGGGGGACTGACACTGGCGCTGTGATCTCTTCGGTCTGTTCGCCGGCGGTCTCCGCGCTGACGGCGTAGGTCGATCCCCGGGGCTGGACGTTCAGCCGATCAGTGCGGGAGTCACGCACCGTTTCACCGTCGACGGTCGTCTCGACCCGTGTCGTAACGAGGAAAAACAGTTGTCTCTCGCCGGGGGTCCCGCCGAGTTCATTGTCGATCCGGCGGGCCTGCTGGCGCTGTGCGGTAACGTTCATCCGGAAGGCTGTCTGCGCGGCGTCACCGGCCGAGATAGTCCGGGTACTCTCTTCGAGAGTCTCCGCGACGCGCCAGTACCGTGTCTGTTCATTCCCTGTCGTGTCGACTGATTGTTTCACCAGTGTGACGTTCGTCGAGACGGTTGCGGGGTCGGCGTCGCCTTCGTGACGGTAGACGTGCGTCGCCGACAGTTCGGGGGCGATACCAGTGAGATACTGCGATCTGTTCCGGAGCACCGTCCCCGCCTCGAAGGCCGTTGTCGACCGCTGGACGGTCGCCTGGTGCGTAAACTCGCTGTCGGTCGTCCACGTCGCGACGGTCTGCTGTTCGGTCCGTGTGTTAGGCTGTGAGTATTCCGCGTACGCGATGAACCCACTCGCACCGGCGACCAGCAGACAGACGAGGACGGCGATCCAGAGGTACTCGGCAAGCCAGTACCGGGCGCGAACCGCCGTAGAACCAGGGTCGTCGGCTGCCATTGCCCATCATTGTTTAGTCTATTATAAAAGTCGTGGCGGTCGTGAACTGCCATCACGTGCCGGAGTTGAGCCCGACCTTTTCAAGGGGCTTCACCGAGCTACCGTCGACCTGCAGTGTCTTCGTTTCGTTCGAGGGGCTGGTCGAATCGGTCTCCCCGCGGATGTTGTCGATGTACTTGATTTCCCCGCTGCTGGAGCCGAGGAACGCGAACTCGAGGTCGCCGTCGCCGTCGACGTCAATGGGGGCAATTGCCGCCTTCTTCGCCCCGCCGTTTTTCAGTATCGTCTTCGTCCCGTCGTGAGTCACCAGCGCGACGTTATTGCTCCCGTCGATGTACGGAATCTCCGGGCGGTTCGACGGGGTGTCCGAATCCGAGTCCGGACTTCCCGGGAACACGGCCGGGGAGCCGAACCCGGTCGAGTTGTCCGACCCGACGCCGCCGTCCGGGACCTTCGTCGTCGTGCCGTCCTGCTCCAGATACCGGATCTGCTGTGAGCTGTCCACGAACACCAATTCGAGGCTGCTATCCCCATCGATGTCCCTCACGCCCGCGACACCGTCACAGCCGTTGGGCGGGCTGGCGATAATGTCGGTGTTGCCGTTGCTGTCGATACCGACGATCTGTGAGGCGTCCTTGTCCGCAGCTAACACCAGCGGCCCCGAGAGACTCGAATCCGGCCACGGCCGGAGCGCCAACCGCGTCTTCTGCTTTTTTAGCTTAGGTTCCTCCCCCTTACCGAGCTTCTTATCGCTGCTCGCGTTCACCCACGTCGCGTGTACGTCCTTGTTGTTATTCTTCTTCGACGCGAACGGGATGTCGGCGTCGCTTCCACTGAGGATGTCGGCGGCGTTAGCGCCGATAACGTCTGCCTGCACCGACTGTGGCGGCTTGTTGAGAACGTCGTTGACAGCGTCGTACACCCGGATATCACCATCCTGATTGTCAGTGTCGACCGCATAGACGAGCTGGGCGGCCGCCTTGAACTCTACCGTGATGTCCCGGACAACCGTGATGCTGACATCCCCTGGAGAGGCGTACTCCAGTGTGACCGTGTCGGTGACCTCGCCCGACTCATCAGGCGCGGTGACGATCTCGAACGTGTCGCTCTCGGACGGCGACAGGCCCCCGAGTGCCTTGTCTGTCGTCGAGTTTGACCCCCCCACGTCCCGGAACTCGAGATCACCGTTCCCACCGTTGATGTCGCTCCGAACCCGGTTGTCGGTCAACTGCGAGTCGGTCTGATTTGTGACCGTCACTTTATGTGGCTCATTGTAGATCGAGCCTGGGTTCTCCTTGAACTCGGACAGCCCCAGCAGTGCGCTCTGGTCGTCGGCCGTCGAGGCGTCCACAGCCCGGTCGCCCATCACCGACTCGAAGGTGCCGGTGCCGAAGATTCCAGCGCCGGTCAGGCCCGTACCCGCGAGCAGCAGCAGTCGCCGGCGACTGAGGCCGCTTGACCCACGTCGACGGGAGGGGCTCCGAGAGCGGCGTCTAGTCATAGCGATAGTGTGGGAAGAACGTTCCAGGTTCCTCTCGCATTACTCGAATGCGTGACTCGATTGGCGCGACCGGTAACCGATGCCGGCCGTTCTTCGACGTTACAACGTTTCCTGCAGTAGTGGATCGGGTATCGCTGCCGGTGGTCGAATCTTCCGTTTCACCGTTGACGATACCGGACCTCATCTCTCTAACCTGTAGCTACTGTCTTCTGTAGATTAATAGGGGTTTCGGCTCTATATCGTGAATAGCCGCTCAAAAAATGAAAGAGTCATAAGTTTTATATTCAGGCATTATAGATGTAAGACAACCACCTTGGTGGGTGGTCGAATGAAAAGTATGAACGCACGTAATCTACTCATTGGTATCGGTATCGTAGCTGTCGTGACAGGCACAGTACTTGGAAGTGGCGCGTTGACGACCGTCAACGCCGAACGGACCGCGACCATTGATACCACGGGCGACGGTTCCGCGGCAATCGGTCTCTCCGTTGCGAGCAACGCGAGTTCCATCGTGGATGATTCCAGCGGTGACACGCTGGACCTGACGTTGCAGAACCTGAATAAAAACGCGACGACAACGATGACGGCGTTCAACATCACGAACAACGTCGGCGAGGCTGTCGGCATTCAGGTTGGGAGTTCGGAAAGCTGGCTGACAGCGACAAACGTCAATACGTCCGGTAACTACGTCACCCTCGCAGCGGGCGACACAATCACGGTCAACCTCGAAGTCGACACCACGTCGGGCAGCGGCTACTCGGGCAGTTCCGACGCGACGACGATTACCGTCGTCGCCGACACCGAAAAGGCCTGATCGGACCACGAACGTTCGGTGGTCCGATATCCGGTGGGGCAACCACCGGAACGAACGGATAGTCGCTGGCGTGGAGTCTTCTGACAGCCGCCGTGGCAGTCAGAGTACTGCACGCAGCGAGCCGCCCTCATATGATACGCTATCGACGCCTACTGCTCGTCGCCGCGACGGTTTTTGCCCTCGGCGTAGTCGTTACTACTGGCGCGTTTACCGGTGGCGATCAGGCGGCCAGTGGGGTCTACCTGAACCCGGCGGAGACGGACAACGGACAGCGGTACGCGTCGCTCGACAGTGCTGGCCAGCTGGCCATCGAGGTAACGAACTTGAACGCCGAGTCGACCAGCACCATCGATAGCGTCTTTACTGTGCACACGACGAGGGAGACGACCGAACTCTGGATCGAGGACGGGGAGCCAGCAGTGACGTTCTACCGGATGGACACGGGAGCACCGATAGAGAGCGAAGACGACGCCATCGCCCTCGTGGAGGACGAAACTGCGGTGGTCGGACTCGAAGTCGAAACCGGGACCGAGCGGGTCGTCCTCGAACGGATCACCGTCCACGCAGCGGTGCCAGATTCGAGCGATCACACAACCCCCGAGACAGAGACGGCGACTGACACTGCGACCGAAAGGGTCGAAACGCCGACGGAAGGCGAGACGACGAAGACCGAGACAACGGAAGACGAAATCATAGAAACCGAGACAACGGAAGGCGAGACAACGGAGACAGAGACGGCGACTGACACTGCGACCGAAAGAGTCGAAACGCCGACGGAAGACGAAACCACAGAGACCGAGACGACGGAAACCGTAACGGCGACACCCGTCGATGCGGAATCGAGAACGCCGACCGACAGCGGCGGGGTGGAACCGACCGAAACGCCGCCGGCACAGATCGAAGTCGTGTCTCTGGAGACGGACCCTGCGAACCCGCGCGTCGGCCAGCAGATCACTGTCAGGGGGATCCTCGAGAACGTCGGCGGGACCGAGCGAACGATCACCCTCGAACTCCGCGCGGACGGCGAGGTGATCGCGAGCGAGCGAGTCACGCTGGCACCCGGTGAGCGCGGGACCATCACAGGCACCATTACCGTTGACCAGGCTGGCGCATACGAGATTGCGCTTGCCAACAGTTCCACCACGGTCAGCGTCTCGACCGAAGACGACTCACTGGTCGAAACTGGCGGCCTCACTCCCTCGCTTCTGGTCGGATTGCTGGCAGTCCTGGCCGGATTCCTGTTGCTGGCCGCCTACCGGCGCAGAGACGACGAGGACGAACAGCCGGCCGATCCGCCGGCTCGCTGATTTCTCTGATAGTGACTGTTGTAACCGATTATCGGATCGGTCGCACGTCGTCGTGCGATCAATCCCGTACAGACTTATAACAGTCGCTATGAGACGGTGTCGTTCGTCAGTTTGGTTCTCAGTTTTCATCTCTGATAGCTGCGAGGGAACAGTCATCAGTGGCACCGACAAAGTGAAAGACAGGTAGAATGAACAACGAACAGCGTTCCCGAGAGAGAATGATGTTGACAGGGTCATGCTGGAATGGATTCCACCCGGTCGACATGGTCGCGCTGTTCTCGGTCCCGGTAGTGCTCGCCATCGTCTTCTCACTTTCACCATCGACGCGACAGTCACTGGTGTTCGAGTACACGGACCCCTCACTGGTGACTGCCTTTACCGCCCCGTTCGTCCACCTCAGTGTCGGCCATCTGGCAGTCAACGTACTCGGGTACGCCGTCGTGGTCGCCGCCGCCTATCTGCTGAGTGTCGCCAGCGGGCGACGCCAGCGTTTCTTCGTCGCGTTCGTCACGTTCGTGTTCGTCCTTCCGGTACTGCTGTCGTATCTCAATCTGGCCGTCGTCCGTCCGACCGCCGGACTGGGGTTTTCCGGCATCGTCATGGCCTTCGTCGGGTATCTCCCGCTGGCGCTTGCGGACTACCTCGAAGAACGCGTCGACGTGGGCCCCAGCGAAACGCTCGCGCCGATGTTTTTCTTCCTCAGCATTGCGCTCGTCGCGGGTCTGAGCGTCCAGAGCGTCCAGCAAGAGCGAGCGACCGTCTTGCTCGGGACGAGTGGAATCGTCGTGGCCTCGATGCTGTCGGCAAGCCTCTACTGGCTCTCTGTCCCCGACCGGGCGACAGAGATACTGGCGAAAGTGAAAACGGCAACACGGATGCCGGGCCACATCGAACTGTTCAGCGCCGCGAGCGTCGTCTTCGTCACGTTCTTTTTCGTCGCGTTTCCGCCTGATCCGGCCGGCAGTGCGACAATCGTCAACGTCTACGTCCATCTGCTCGGCTATGCGCTGGGCTTTATTACGACGTACACGACCATCGTGGTCGGTTCCCGGCTCCCAGGACCCGGAACGGTCGTCTGATACTGCCGGCCGTCCATCCGTGAACGCTTTTATCACTCGCTCGCATACAGTTGGCAGTGACGCTCCGTTCGCTGGCCGGCACTGCCCTGGAGGTGGGTGCCATCGCCGTCGTCGCTGCGTTGATACTGGGAGCGGCCCTCGGCCAGCCAGTGCTGGTGAGTTACGTCGAGACCGGAAGCATGGAACCGACCATCGACACCGGAGACGGGTTCGTCGCGGTCCCCTCGTTCCTGGCCGGCGATGTCTCCGAGGGTGACGTGGTCGTCTACGAGGCCGAGCGTCTCCAGGGTGGTGGACTGACGACCCACCGTGTCGTCGGCAAGACCGATGCGGGGTACATCACGAAGGGGGACGCGAACCCCTTTACCGATCAGGACGGCCCAGAGCCACCGGTGACAGAGGACCAGATCGTCGCACAGGCACTCCAGATCGACGGGACAGTCGTCGTCGTCCCCAACCTCGGTGTCGCAATCGGGCTGATACAGGATGGCGTGCTGGCAATTCAGTCCAGATTCGCAGAGATGGTCGGTTTCGGTGACTCGCTGGACCGACAAGGATCCGGTGTCGTCCTGCTGGCGGTCGGGTTCGCGCTGTTTGCACTCACGTACCTCCTCGATGAGGGGAAGCGAGGGCGAAGCAGGGAGCGGGCACCCCGACGCAGGACGCTCGATACGCGGATCGTCGTGATACTCCTGCTGGCGGCAGTGCTCGTTCCGGCAAACGCGGCGATGGTTGTCGGCGGCGGGACCCAGGCGCTGACGATCAACGGCGAGGACGTAGCTGCAAGTCCGGGGATAGAACCGGGCGACGACGCCACCTGGGAGATCGGTGTCGACAACAACGGCCTCGTCCCGGTCGCCCTCGTCTTCGATGGCCAGAGTGCTGGCACCACCGTCCTCGACGAGCAGATGACGGTCGGTCCACAGCAGGCAGCGACACTGTCGGTGTCGGCCACGGCACCGGGTCCCGGTGAACGAACGGTCCTGTCAGTGACGGAGTATCGATATCTCCACGTCGTACCTGTATCAGTTCTCGTAACGCTACACGAGGTGCACCCGCTGCTTGCACTCGGGGCGGTCAACGCCGTCCTGGCCGGGGGGGTCCTCTTGCTGGTCTGGCGCGTGGCTGGCTTCGGGCGGATCAGGATTCGCGACGGTCGGGGCGCGTCGCTCGGGACGCGACTCCGTCGGCGCTTCGGGTGACACGGTCGAGGATGGCAGCTCAACTACACTTAGACTTCCGAGTCGAGAAACACCCCAGATGCGTCGGTCCGGTAGACTGAACAGTACTGAGAATCGCCGTTTCTCTCCTGTTCACGTACAGGTTACCCCGTACACATAAATCAGAGAAGGCACAACGTGGTGTGAATGCCTGTTGAAACCGGGAGTGAGACGCTCGATACGATTCTCGGTGGCGGTCTGCCCGAGGGTCGAACAGTCCTTGCCACTGGTGGTCCGGGGACCGGCAAGAGTACGCTCGCGATGCAGTACCTCCAGGCCGGTCTGGACGCCAGCGAGGACTGTGTCTACATCAGCACCGAACAGACAGTCGACGAACTCCAGGATTCGTTTTCCGATTTCGCGTTCGATCTGGAACACGAGGACCTGACGATCACCTCGTTGCACGCCACGACTGGATACACCGTCGATACTGGCGGCGAGCGCGAGTTGACCCTCGAAACGCTGGAGGGCGGCCAGATGCTCGGCGGTGACTACTCGGCTCCCTTCGAGGCCCAGTACATAAAGAAGTACCTCGAACAGTTCGCGCCCGCCGACCGGGTCGTGCTCGACTCCGTCTCTGGCCTGTCAGCAATGGGTGAGAACCAGGACGTGTTCCGCAGGACCATTCTCGACATGATCCGCCTGTTCAACGGCGAATTCGGTGCAACGGCACTGTTTACCGCCGAGGAATCCCAGTCAGACATCACCCGGGACAGTGTCAAGGCCGTCGCTGCCAGCGACGCCGTCCAGTTCAACACTCACGGCGTGATCCGCCTCTGGCGTGAAGTCATCGACGGCGACACCCACCGGTTCATCGAGGTGGTGAAGATGCGCGGTGTCGATCACGACACGCGCGTCCACGAGGTTACCTTCGCCGACGGAGGAGTCCGAATCAGCCCGCGGATGCGAACCCATCCCGGCGAGTTCGTCCCGTCGAACTACATGAGCACGCGAATCCCCGGACTCGATACACTCACCGGCGGCGGCATCGTCCTCGGTGGCGCAATGTTGCTCGAACACGACGGCCAGGCCAGTCCCCACTCGATCCTGACGAATCTCATGGTCGAAGCCATCGAGCGGGATATGGCTATCGCCATCGTACCACCCGTCGAATTGCCGCCGAAGTTACTCAAGGAAATCATCGACGACCGGGTCGGCGATATGTACGAGATGATGGCTAACGACCGGTTCTTCCTGATCGATTTCGCCAACATCTGGCAGAACACGCGCCGCAACGTGTTCAAACCGGTCGAGCACCAGAGCGACGACCCCGAAACTGTCTTCGGGACCATCGACGACCGCCGCGGGGACCGACCGATCCTCACCATCATCAACGTCGAAGCACAACTCCCAATGCTCGACGACGACAAACTTCGACAGATGCGATTCTGGGAGGAAGAGAACCTCTTCGACGCTAGAGATACGTCGCTGTACTTTTTCAACGAGGAGTCGATGACCGACGAACTGGCGGCGTTCTACCAGAACAGTGCCTGGCAGTCGCTCAAGACCTGGCTCAGCGACAATGGTCTCCAGTATATCAAACTCGAGAAGGCTCCGAATGGCTATCTCGGGTCGACACGATTGGTCGAGTACACCGACGAAGAGCCGTACATGCAAGTACAGAACCCACCGGGTGTCGACGGAGGGAGAGAATGACACCCAGACCGGGAACGAACGTGCTGGCGCTGGCACCGTCGCTTAGCCAGGCAAAACAAGACCAGTGCCACGGACTCCTCGACTGTGGCTCACCCGAGGATCTGGACGTGTTGCGGATCACGTACTCGGACATGCCCAAAGATCTCGTCGACGAGTGGCAGACACAATACGAGACGCTCCCGTCGCGCCTCGGCATCGTCAACGTCGGCGACCAAGCTGGCGTAACCGACGACAGCAATGCGGACTTGCCCCCCAGTGTCGTCGTGACGACGGCCAATCCCAACGACATTACCGGGCTCGGAATGCGCCTGAACAACTACCTGAACGACCTCGACCCGGACCGCCAACTCGTCGTCTGTTTCGACTCGCTGACCGGGTTGCTCCAGTTCACCGACGTGCAAGCGTCGTTCAAATTCCTCCACATGTTCACTGGACAGCTCCGGGACGCCGATGCCGTTGCCCATTTCCATCTCGATCCGAACGCGCTCGACGACCAGACTGTCAACCGCCTCAAGCCAGTCTTCGACGACGCTATCCGCAACGAATGACATCCTCCGCGCGGTAAACGGCGCGGTTCCCCCGCGCTCGGGGTCGGGCCGGTCCCGACACCGACGGAGGCAAGATTCCGCCGCATGGGCGTACTCCGGTTTGTGCTCGGTACGTAAGCCCCACGAGGGGTGTGGCGGGTTCGGCGTCCCGACAGAGACGCGGTATCTCCTTGCACAGCGTCCGACACTGCATCGGACGACCGCCCGCCGTTTGACGGCAGACGGACACGGGCCGTGCCATCGGCCTGCCTGTCCTTTGAGCCACGGTGGACAGGCTCGCACGCCGACGGGGTTGGATTGGTCGTGCCGTCACCCCCTCCCGTGTTGCAGGGGTAGGGGTACTGTAAGCACCATGTGGTGCATATCGGCGGGAAGGACCCCACTGTTTCCGGATTGGTTTCGGCGATTGAGTTACCGAATGTTTGACCCCGAGCGGCCTAAATCCTACGGTTGCTCAACCAAGCGCACGCGATTCGCGCCCGCCGTGAACAGCGTGGCGTTGGAGACGCCACGGGCAGACAGCGGGATTCCCTCGCTGTCAAAAGATAATCTCGTATCGGTGGACCGATACTTTTTGATCACGCGACACGTTCGATCCAGCATGGACAGTCGCAAGCACTCCTTCGAGGGTGAAACGCCAGAAGTCAATGGATACGCCCACGTCAGCAGCGAGGCGACGCTGATCGGGGACGTACGGATCGCTGCCAACGCGAACGTCTGGCCCGGCGTTGTCCTCCGGGGTGACGTTGGATCGGTCGAAGTCGGGCGAGAGAGCGCCATCGGCGACAACGCCGTGTTGCACGCCTCGACGGTCGGCGAGAACGTAATGGTCGGTCACGGGGCAGTGCTCAATGACACGACTGTCGAGGACGGTGCACTGGTCGGCTTCAACTCGACGGTCAGCGACGCGGTGATCGGTGAGGGATCAATCGTCGCGATGGGGACCGTCGTTCCGCCGGGCTATGAGGTGCCGCCGGATTCGTTCGTCAGAGGGATGCCAGCCTCCGTTACGCCGCTGGACGAGACGACTATCGACCCCGAATCGGTGTTCGAAGCGTTCTCGTCGGGTGATTACGCGAACCTCGCCGCGCGCCACGAGGACCTCTTCGAGTGATCCCGCCAAGCGCCACTGCTAAACCCCCAGTCTCGTATAGCACAGGCATGGACGACGTGGTTGACCTGGTGCAGCAGTCGCTGAGCGGGGAGAGCGACGCCGAATTTCGCGAGCGGATCGAAGCGCAGGCCGACCAGCTGCGGGCGGCGATTGACGATGGCCGATTCGACAACGAGGACTTCGCGGTCGGACTCGAAGTCGAGGTGTACGCGATCAACGAAGAACCGGAACCGGTCGAGACTGACGAAACAGACGACGAAGCCGACGAGGAGAACGAAGACGACGTCGACGAACCGTACATGCCCGTCGAGAAGTGGGAGGGGCGACTGGTCGAACTGCCCGAATCGGTGTTCGAGGGAACGGCGGCCAAGGAACTGGGCGTCCACAACGCAGAGATCAACACGGACCCGGACGCCTTCGGCGCGACGGGCGTGGAAGTGCAGACGACATCGGTCGAGATGCGGATCAAGAAGGCCCGGGACGCGGCCCGCGCGGAAAACCGTGATCTGATCCTCGACGCGATGTGGACGATCCCACCCGAGGAAGGGAGCGTCGAGTATCTCTCGGCCATCGAGGAGCGAGCAGGTGTCGTCATCGCCGACAACATGCGCCAGGATCCCCGGTACGTCGCACTCGACAACGAAGCGCTGGCCCACGCTGGCGGCGACATTACCTTCGAAGTGCCGGGGGCCAGTCAGGAGTTCCCGACGATCCTCTTCGAGTCACTCACATCCTCGATCCAGCCCCACCTCCAGATCCCCGACAGCGACCGGTTCCCGGCCTACTACAACGCGGCCATCCGGACGCTGGGGCCGCTCCTCTCGCTGACGACCAACTCCCCGCTGTTGCCCGCCGACATGTACAACCGGATCGAGGACCCCCGCGAACTGCTGGCTGAGACCCACCACGAACTCAGGATCGCTGCCTTCGAGCAGTCGGTCAACACCAGCGAGAACCCGAAGGTCCGGGTTCCGAAAGACATCGAGACGGCGACGGACATCGTCGACCGCGTCGTCGAGGACGACCTCTTTGCCCCGTTCCTCCGGGAGTGGATCGAGGACGGCGGTCGGGATAGCCTCGAAGACACCTACTGGGAGTTCGACCACAAGCGCGGGACCTACTGGCGGTGGCTTCGCTGCGTGATCGGTGGTGACCCCGTCGACGGGGCCGGTGACGACCACTCGCTTCGTATCGAGTACCGTCCGATTCCGACTCAGCCAACCGTCACAGACACGATCAGCGTCCAAGTCCTCACTGCCGGCCTCATCCGTGGCCTGATCGAGACAGACCACCCGGTGGCAGAACTCCCCTGGCAGGACGCCAAGGCGAGTTTCTACAACGCGGCCAGGAACGGCCCCGACGCGGATCTCGTGTGGGTCACGGCTGAGGGCGAACGGACGACTGACCGCGACAAAATCTACGGCGAACTGTTCGAGATTGCCCGGGCAGGACTGGCCAGCCAGGACGTGCCCGAGACGAGGGTCGAGGAGTTCCTCGAACCGATGGAACAGCGCTGGACGCTGTGCGCGACGCCCAGTGCTTGGAAACTCGACCGCGTCCGGTCACATCTCGGTGACCACAACCTGGAAGACGCCATCTACGAGATGCAACGGGAGTACTACGAGTCGAGCCAGGAACACGACGCCTTTTACGAGTGGCTGTAGGCGTTCTCGCGTCCGTTTTTAACCGTTCCGGACCGGCCTGACACCGGTTCCAGCCCGTACGTCGGACAGGGCCAGACGGCCGTCGGGCATCGCGACGCCCTCGTACGGATCCGTTGCCAGCAAGAGTGCGCCATCGAGGTCGACGTAGTCGGCCAGTGGCGCGAGATGGCAGGCCGGCGCGATAGAGGCGTTCGATTCGAGCATACACCCGAGGAGTACGTCGAGGCCGTGGGCGTGGGCAGCGTGGATCTGCTCGATTGCGGGCCAGAGCCCGCCACACTTCATCAGTTTCACCGTCACCACGCCACAGGCGTCGGCGACGCGGGCCACGTCAGCGGCGGTGACACAGCTTTCGTCGGCACAGATAGGAAGCGACGCGTCTTCGTGGACCCGCCTGAGTGCCTCGATATCGTCGGCCGGCACCGGCTGTTCGAGGAACTCGACACCACGGTCTGCGAGCCACTGGGTCTGCTCGATGGCCTCGTCGGCGTCCCACGCACAGTTGGCGTCGACCCTGAGCGTCACGTCGGGGACGGCATCGCGGACGGCCCGGAGTCGAGTGCGGTCGTCGTCGGTTCCCGCTTTCACCTTCAAAATGTCGAATCCCTCCTCGACAGCCTGTCGAGCGTTCTCGGCCATCCGCTCGGGTTCGGCGATGCCGACCGTGTAGGACGTTCTGGGCGCGGCGTCGGGGTCGAGACCCCACTGGCGATACAACGGGACACCGAGGTCGCGGGCCGCCAGATCGGCCAGTGCAGTCGACACGGCAGCGCGTGTGGCCGGGGCGTCCGAAACCTCGTCTGCGAGCGTTCGTGCAACGTGCTGGCCGGCGTGTGGGTCGTCCCACCCGTGGATCGCCGACCTGAGGTCGGCCAGCACGTCGACGACCGAATCGACCGTCTCGCCGTAGTAAGCACTGGGGCCAGCGCCACCGATGCCGGTTGTGCCGTCGTGGGTGAGTTCGATGGTGACGATGCCCGCGGTGGTCGTCGTCCCGCGTGCGATGCTAAACGGGTTCGCCGTCGGGAGGTCGTGGCGCGTGACCGAGAGCTTCATACGACTGCCTCTAGCAGATCCCCGTCGATATCGAACCGGACCGGGTCGGTGGCTGGACAGTTCAGGTCGTCGGCGTACGCTGCAACGGCGTCAGCGGCCGCCTCCCCAGCGAGCGACCGAGTGTTGAGCATGCCAGCGACGACCGGTGCCGGCGAAACCGGTCGTGTGACTCGCTCGTACAGGTCGGCGTAATCGGGAGGCGACGGAAGCGGCGTCGACTCGTAGCCGTTGACGGCCGTCCGACCGGCGACGTGACAGAGGACGAGTCTGTCGGGCCGTGCGCCGTGGAGGAGACTCGTCGTCACGCCGGAGTAGGCCGGATGACCGAGCGCGCCCTGCCCCTCCACGATCAGCAGGTCGTGCTCTTTGGCGGCGGTCTCGACGAGTCGCTCGACGGCACCGGCGGCGAAATCAGCGATCACCCGGTCGACGACGATGCCCCAGCCTTCGATCAGGACGCCGGTCTGGCCCGTCGGCACCACGGCGGCGTCGATGCCGCGCTCGCGGGCGGCATCACGAAGTTCGTAACTCGCGGTCATTTTGCCCGACGAGCAGTCCGTCCCGACAGTCAGGACGACCTCGGCGTCGACACCGCCGGCCGCCCCCTCGGCGACGGTCAGATCCCCGGGTGACTGGCGCAGGTCCCGCAGTGCGCAATCGTGCTCGTCAGCGAGCGCGCTGAACTCCTCGTCGTCGGTCAGGAAGGTGTGTAATCCGGCAATCACGTCACACCCTCGTTCGAGCGCCGTCCGAACGTCCGGCCGCCAGGAGTCGTCGAACCCGCCGCCGATGGGTGCAATGCCGATTACCAGTGCGTCGACGGGCGGTGCCTCGTCCATATTGGCGACGATCTGTGCGTTCTGTACGTTCGGGACGTGGTCGCGCACGCGGTCACCGGCGTGCGAGCGGTCGAGGACGGCCCGGACGGTATCGTCGCCGTACCGGAGAACGCCGACCGCCGTCTTCGCTCGCTCGGGAAACTGGTCGTGGGCGAGCAAGGCGATGTCCATACCTAAACGTCGATGGCCGGGCGAGTAAAACCCCGGTCCCGGGAAGAGTGTGCTGCTACCAGTCGCTGCTCGGATCAGAGCAATCGCAGTTGCACGGTGAAGAACTCGTGGACGGCGTCGGCGAGTGCGTCCTCGGGGTCGCCGGTGGCATCGACTGGCTGGGTCGCGTCCGCGATATCGGAAAACCGTGACAGGAGGCTTCGCTCGCCGACGACGTACAGCCGGTCGGCAGTGACAGACTCATCGTCACCGCCACCCTCGCGTTCTTCGAGCGCGGCCTGACAGCGGTCGATGTGCGAGTCGATCTGAGCGTCCCGGAGCCGTTCGAACCGGGCCTGTGAGAAACCGCCCTTCGAATGCTGGCTCTTGAGATCGGAATCGAACCCATGGAACGCGACCCGGTCACGGCCGTCGTACTCGCCGAGGGCGAACAGGTCCGACCGCACGAGTGCAACGGCGTACGCACCCGTCGGCTGGAACCACGAGCGTTCGATACGAAAGCCGTCGGCCCACTCGGTGAACGGATCGGGCGGGTCCGGCGTCGACAGCGTCGCCGCGACGAGGCCGGCGTCGTCGACTGTCACCAGACAGGGAGCAGCACGGCCGACCAGACCGGCACGGTCGCCGACCGTTTCCCTGACGGTAGCCGGCAGGTCGTGGCCGTCGGCGACGTAGGCAGTCAGCGCGCCTTCTGGTCCGGTTTCGACCGATTCGAGACGGGCGAGTATCTCGTCCAGTCGCTCGTCGGCCAGTTCGGTCTCACGGCGGAACTGGTGGTCTTCGTCAGCAGACTGCAGGCGCTGCACCCGGTCTTCGAGTTCGGTGACCCGGTCTTCGAGATGGTTGACGCGCTGCTGGGCGGCCTGTCGATCACTGACCGCGTCTACGCGTCGCTCCTCTTCGGCGGCCAGTTGCCGTTCGAGGTGGCGTTTCTCCTCCTCAAGCTCCTCGAGGCGGTCTTTCAACGACGCGCGGCCGAGCAACCTGTCGAGCATCGACTGGGACCGGGACGCGCTGGCAAATAAACGTTCACACCGCGGCGTCGCCGGTCAGCGCCAGCAGTTGCCGGGCCCGGTCGGCCTTTGCGAGCAGGACTTCCGCGAGTGCCGGCGGATTTCGGACGTTCGTCTCAGAGAGAACGTTCTCCGGAACAGCGAGTGTGTCGGCGGGCACTGTCGCATCGCCTTCGACTGCCAGATGATGCGTTCCGAGTTTCATAACCAGCGGGCGGTCTGTCCGTTCGACACCCCCATCAGTGGTGTAGAGTTGCTCGTTGACCTGCTCGTGTTGCTCGCGGCACATGGCCGGTGAGTCGTCGGTGGGTTCGACGTACAGTCGGCCCAGATAGTAGCCACGCGAAAACTGTTCGAACATACTACACATACTGTGCTACGCGATACCATGGTATAAACCCTCGGTGCTGCGTTCATTCGCCCCGCAAGCAACTGCTTTCCCGTCCGATAGGCTCTTGTGGATTACAGTGACTCTTATACCGGTGGACGGACACAATGATACATTCAACTCGGGAACCGTGACAACTGAAGTATTAAACGGTACGTCCACCGGTATATAACTGATTACCGCGTCGGTCGCACGCTGTCGCGCGATCAACTCCGTGAAGACCTACAACAGTCACTACAGTGATACTCGCCCGAACGCATTGGTCGGGCATCCGGATCCATCGCAGTAGAGATGCCTTTGAACACTCTTATCGATTTTAATTCGACATCAACAGAGCCTAAACTGTTTATAATAACCGTCCGAGCGCGCTGAACAGTGCGAACAGTGAGTGCTGTTTTTTATGGTGTGCCGAGGACGAAGAGACAAGTATGAACAGTCGGCAGGCGACGGTCGTTGTCGTTCTCGCAGCTGTTGCACTCGGCATCGTGACGCTACCGGTCGCGGGGGGAGACAGCGCCCAGCAAACAAACCGGACCGACGAGAACGAAACAGAGACCGAGATGGGGACCCAACTGACTGCTTTCATGCAGGCGAATGCCGCCGAGACGAGCGATACGGTGGAATCGGGGATGTGGAAGGCCGGATTCGAACAGGCGAACGAATCCGAGCGAGCCCAGTTGGCGACAGACAGAACAGCACGCCTCGAACGGCAGACCGAACGACTCCGTGAGCGTAACCGGACACTCCAGCAACGATACGAGAACGGTGAGATTCCGGAACCGGTGTACATCGCTCAGACGAGCCAGATAGCGGGCCGGATCAACGCACTACAGGGCAGCATCAACGACACGACATCGGCGGCCCAGCAGGCCGGCGTTGATGTGGCATCCATCGAGAACCTTCGAGAACTGGCCCAGAACATCACAGCACCCGGCGTCCCCGGCGTCGCAAACGGTGTGACGACCGGGAAAGCGGGTCCGCCGACGGAACGGGACCAACCGACAGAAGTGGGAAACGGAGACGGGCCGCCGACAGACACTGGTGAGGTCGGCAACGGTACGACTGAACCGGCGACGGAGGTCGGTGAGGCTGGCAACAATACGACTGAACCGGCGACGGAGGTCGGTGAGGCCGGCAACAATACGACCGAGGTTAGCGAGGCCGGCAACAACACGACTGGACCACCAACCGAGGGTAGCGAGGCCGGCAACAATACAACTGGACCGCCGACGGAGGGTAGCGAGGCCGGCAACAACACGACCGGGGTTGGCGAGGCCAGCAACAATACGACTGGACCGCCGACCAGCGAGTCGGAGTCGACCAACGAGTCGGAATCGACCAACGAGACGAGCGAAGGCCCCGGAGATGGGGATACCGAAAATTCGGTAACGTATACCGAAACCGAGACCACTTCTCCTGGCACAGCCGACGGAGAGACATCTGAGCCGTCCGACGAGGAACTGCCTTCCCCGTCCAACAACGGGGCAATGTGGATCGTCAGCGGGTGATCGTCAGCGGGTGATCGCCAGCGGGCGAGGAGACATGCTTTTCTGCCGTGGCTCCATAGCCAGAGGTGAATGGACTCCGCCGAGCTGCTTGACCTTCTCGGAAACGCCAACCGTCGACGTATTCTTCGCTTGTTGGCGCACAAACCGTGTTACGTAACCGAGATCAGTGAGTACATCGGCGTCAGCCCGAAGGCAGTCATCGACCACCTCGGGAAACTCGAATCCGCTGGTCTCATCGAAAGCCGGACCGACGACCAGCGGCGCAAGTACTTCTCGATTGCACGGAACCTTCGACTCGAAGTCAGGGTCTCGCCCTACGAGTTCGGCACGAAAAGCGCCTATCCGGCCCGTCGAGGCTTCGATATCGGCTCCTGTCGCCACCTGACTATCGATGTCGGTGGCAACGGCGGCGGCGACTTGCAGGACCTCGTTAACGACCTGCAGCGCCTCGAACAACTGGAGAACGAACTCTCACTCGCACAGCGCTGGGTCCAGGGACAGGTGACCGAGGTTCGTGAACGGATCAGCGAAGCCGTCGAGGACGGCCGCGACGACGGCCGGCTGTACGCCGAAATCGTCAGTGCACTCGCCAGCGGCGTCACGACGACCCGGCGACTCAGCGTCGAAGTCGAGGCTCCACCGGAGATGATCGAAGACGCGCTGGCGTATCTCGCCGGCGAGGGGATCGTCGAGCGCGACGGTGACGACTGGCAACTGCGGGACTAGAGGTCCCGGGTCAGTCCGTCCTGGAGGTCCCGACCGGCATAGTGGGCCAGTACCGCCACGAGACCACCGGCGACCCCACCGGCAACAGGCAGGAGACCGCCGGAAACGACCGACAGCGTGATCGTCGTCAGCAGGGTCGTCAGGACACCACTAAGTACCCCGGAGAGTCCCGCCTCGACGTAGCGAGAGTCACGCGACACCAGACTGATGGCAAACAGGGCGAGGAACACGCCGACGATACCACTGAACGGACCGAGCGGAACAGCGCCACCGATGACGAACGTCCCGACGAGTGCCCCAATGGCGTTGAGCGCGAACGACGACAGCGAGAACGCGTCGTCGACGCGGCCCCTCATCCGACCGGTTACCCCGGCATCGGTCTCCGTCGTGGCCGTTCGCTCGGTATCGGTCGTCCGGTCGCTGCCAAAGTCAGTGACGTCCGTCGAGAACTCCGTCGCGGTGTCGTCGATTCGGTCGTCGACAGCGAGGTCACCGACATCGACGCTCTCCTTTGCCTCACTATCGCGGGTCAGGTCGTCGGTACGCTCGCTCATACCGGACAGTGGGCGCGCCAGCGGTATGGGCCTTTTCACGGCGACGGGAGCGAACCCAGAAAAGGTGCATTTACGTCCGGTCGCTCGGAACGACCGGGTATGAACGCAGGCGACCGGATCTACGTGGACCGCGGTGACCAGGACTACGAGGGTGTGTTGCTCCCCTCCAGTACGCCCGACCATCTCGTCGTCAAACTCGATGGCGGGTACAACGTCGGCGTCGACCGCGAGGACGCAACGGTCGAGATCCTCGAATCGGACGTGTACGATGTCGAGAGCGCTCAGGACGAAGACGGTACGTCGACCGTCGAGTTCGACGAGGATCTCCCGACGGTGTCGCTAATCTCGACCGGTGGCACCATCGCCTCGACGGTCGATTACCGTACCGGCGCAGTCACGGCACAGTTCGACGCTGAAGACGTGCTCCGGGCCGTGCCCGACCTCGCCGGCATGGCCAATTACCGTGGTCGCGTCGTCGCCAACATCCTCTCGGAGAACATGACCCCCGCGGTCTGGCAGGACCTCGCGCGGGCGATCCACGAAGAAATCGAGGCCGGTGCGGACGGCGTCGTCGTCATGCACGGCACCGACACGATGCAGTTTACCGCGAGTGCGATGGCATTCATGCTCGACACCCCGGTCCCCATCGTCTTCACCGGGAGCCAACGCTCGGCCGACCGGCCGTCCTCGGACAACGTGATGAACGCGGTCTGTGCCGTCGAAGCGGCGATGAGCGACGCCGCCGAGGTCATGATCTGCATGCACGCGACCGGGTCCGACGACCGGTGTGCACTCCATCGAGGCACCCGCGCCCGGAAGAACCACACCTCGCGGCGCGACGCTTTCGAGACAGTCGGGGCAAAGCCACTGGGTGCGGTCGACTACGACGCGATCAGCGGAGGCGAGGACGGGGTCCGTTTCCGCCGGGCGTACGCCGAGCGGGGCAGTGCCGAGCTGGCACTGCATGAGGACCTGGCGACCGACGTGGAACTCGTGACGTTCACGCCCGGCACCGAACCCGAACGACTGGCGGCCTGTGAGGACGCGCGCGGCATCGTCATCGAGGGAACCGGTCTCGGCCACGTCAACACCGCCTGGATCGAGACCATCGAGTCTCTGATCGACGACGGAACGACGGTGGTCATGACCAGTCAGTGTCTCGAGGGCCGCGTCTGTGACCGCGTCTACGACACCGGCCGTGATCTCCTCGATGCGGGCGTTGTGGAGGGCGAGGACATGCTCCCCGGCACTGCGAAAGTGAAACTGATGTGGGCACTGGCAAACACCGAGGGCGTCGACGACGCCATGCAGGAACCGCTGGCCGGCGAGATTCAGGACCAGTCGCGACCCTGGACCTGATACTACCGGTGGACGTGCGCAATGATACAGTCGGCCCGGGGACCGTGACGGCTGAGATGTATCGAACGGTACGTCCACCGGTATATACCGGCTGTACGTTCAAGGCGCTCGCCGTCGACAATGTACGTATGGACGTGAGCGTTCGACAGGCACGCGAGGACGACTCCGAGGCAGTCGCCGCCTTCACCGCCGATACCTGGGACGACCGGGCGGAACGCGACTACGTTCCCGACGTGTTTCTCGACTGGGTCGAGAGCGACGGGCCCGACCAGCGGACGGTCGTCGCCGACGTGGACGGCGATGTCGGTGGTCTCTGCCAGGCAGTCATGTGTTCGGACCACGAGGCGTGGCTCCAGGGGATGCGCGTCAACCCCGACTATCGCCAGGCGGGTCTCGGTCTTCGTATGGTCGAGCACCTGTTCGAGTGGGCCGGCAGACACGGTGGGACCGTCGCGCGCAACATGGTCTTTTCGTGGAACGACGCGGGTCTCGGCCAGTCACTGGCTGCTGGCTTCGAACCGGCCACCAGTTTCCGGTGGGCCGAGCCAGCACCACGGGCGGGACAACCGGATCTCCCCGTCGAAAGCGACCCTGCAGCGGCCTGGGACTACTGGACGGACAGCGACGCACGCAGGATCCTCGGTGGTCTGACGCTCGACGACGGCCGCTCGTGGGCGCTCTCGGAACTGACCCGCGATGCTCTCCACCGCCTCGCCGACGACCAGCAGGTGTTCGCCGTCGGGCGCGAGGAGACCTGTGGAATGGGCTGTCGTGTTCGGACGACCGAGAGCGAAGAATCGACCATCGCCGAGTACGCCATCGGGGCCTGGGACGACACCGACGCCGCCGCCGCACTGTTCACCGCGATCCGGGCCGACGCCGCCGGTCTCGGCGTCGAGAGCACGCGCGTCCTCATTCCTGAGACGCCACGCCACGTCGCCCAGGCCGCATTCGTGCGGGCCGATACCAGCGACTGGCCGACGTTCGTCACGGCCGCGGACCTCACCGATGACGAGTCAAGCGATTAGCCACCGCTGACCGGGGGGAAGAGCGCGAGTTCGTCGCCGTCCTCGACCGGTGTCGACAGTCCCTCACCGGCCCGGAACGGGTCACTGCCGTCGTGGAGCAGGCGGATGTGCTCCTGAAGCGAGCCGTCCTCGTCCAGAATCTCGGCTTCGAGGTCTGGGTGGGTCGCGACCAGCGCGTCGAGGGCCTCACCGACCGTGTCGGCGTCCTCGACAGGGACACGATCAGTGTCGGCAGCCTCAGACAGCGTCGCGAAGAGCCTCCAGTGCATACGCGAATCGCCGGCCCCGGTGACAAAGAGCGTTGCGCACCTGCGGTCGATCCGACAGCGTGATTCACGGTGGAGCCCCCGGCCTCACGGAGCGAGCGAAGCGAGTGATACTGTCGGACGGAAGTCCGTGAAGCATTTCGCCACCCCGGGGTGGCGAGAAACCTCAGATAGGTACGTCCGACAGGATGAGTAGGGCAGAGCGCGTCCTAACCACGGTCGACGATGGCGACGTCGGTCCCCAAGTCCTGAATCTCCTCGAACGTCGGTGGTGCGACCAGTCGTGAGGCGGCGCTCCGGTCCCGGCTCGCACCGATCATCACGAGATCGTAGTACGGCGCAGTCTGGGCCAGGAACGGGACGATATTGTCTCGTGAGACGCGGGTCTCGATGGGTGCATCGAACGGTTCGACCAGGTCTGCGAGCATCGATTCGGCAGGCCACCGATCACCTGTCGGCCCGAGACAGGTACAGACGCTGATCTGCCCGCCGGCCCTGATGAGGCGCATCGAGAAGTCGATCATGCTGTGAGCCACGTCGCTGGCACGCCGGACCGGAACGAGCACCCGGTGCCAGCGGGTCTGGCCGCCTGCCGACCGGTGGACGAGCACGTCCATCTCGCTGCGAAACAGGTCGTGGATAAAGGGCGCGAGACGGCCGTATTGCTGGGCGTACGGTGTCGCAATGAGGTCGCACTTGGCCTCAGTTGCCGTCTGGAGAATCGTCCCGCCGAGAGAGCCGCGTTCGACCGCGACGACGACCTCACAGGGTACGCCAGTCTTCGTCTCTATCTCGCCTGCCCGCGTCTCCAGCGCACCGACGGTATCGGAGATAGCGGATCGCTCGACGGCGTCCCAGAACTCCCCACCTGCCTCGGGTGTCGGACTCGCGAGGTCGACAGCGCCGTGACTGTCGAGCAGGGTACGCTCTGCCCGTGCGATTGCGTCGTCTGCAACGACGTCCAACAAGACGACTTTGCCGGCGTCGTGAGCACTCGCAATCCGGCCCCCCAGCATCGCCGTCGCGTCGGCCTGTTTGCCGACCATCGGAACGAGCACGTGGTCGTCGCCCTTGACCGACTGGTAGAGGACGGTCGCGCGCCGCTCGTAGAACTCCCGACGCCAGACGGCAAAGACCCCCGACACGATCAGCGTCGCACCGAAGACACTCGCGAGAAAGGCCGGCTGCCGTGCCGGCGGCACCAGCAGTCCCAGGAGCGCCGTCGAGAATGCGGACGGCTCTTCGAGGTCCAGCAGCCAGGTGACCAGTCCGACAAGCAGCACACTCAGTCCGGCCGAGAACGCGGTCACCTCCATCGACGCAGCCGTCCCGGTGACGTACTCGTTCGATGCGGCAAGCCCGACCCAGCCACAGGCTGCCCCGAGGGTCAATCCACCGACGAACCGCGACGGGGAAGCATACCGACTCTCGGGGCTGGAAAACAGCGTGTACGCGCCTGACGCGAGCGGGGGAAAGAGTAGAAACGAGAGCCCTTCGAGCGAGTTTGCCAGGTACGTGACGAAAGCAATCAGCAGCGGTACGAAGACGAGCACAGAGAAATGGACAATCGTCGTCGTCCGTTCGATCCAGGCACGGAACTCCCGGATCTCGTAGCGCTCGAACCGGCGAAATCGATATACAAGCGCCTGGAACTCCCGGCGCAAGCGGTCGCGCATACAGTGTGTCACCGTGGCAACGGCATGAGGTTAACGGCAGCGCGGCCGTCTCACAGCGACGCGGCCCCGTCGAGTGCGAGCGTGATCGCTCGCTCGACGTTGTTTTTCGCCTTCGCCGGCAGTTCCCCGTCGTCGGTCTCGCCCTTCTGGGTCCCCTCGACGAGGTTCCCGTCGACGGTACAGATCGCACCGGCACGCATCCCCTTGCGCCGCGCAAGCGTAAACAGCGCCGCGGCCTCCATCTCGACGGCGAGCAGACCGGCGGCCTCCCAGGCGGCGACGTACTCCTCGGTCTCTGCATAGAAGGCGTCGTCCGTCGCGATGGGGCCGACGTGGACCGACTCGTCGTGTGCCTCGGCGGCCTCGACCAGTGCTGTCAGCACCTCGTAGTCCGGAACGGCCGGCACCGTCTCGTCCTCGTAGCGCCTGGTCGTCCCCTCGTCTTTCGCCGCGCCGGTCGCGACGACCATGTCACCGATCTCGATGCCGGACTGGAGCGCGCCGGTCGTTCCGACGCGAAGCACCGTCTCGACGCCGACCGCGTGGAGTTCTTCGAGCGCGATGGCCGCCGACGGCGAGCCGATCCCGGTCGAACAGATCGTCAGGTCTCGGCCCTCGTAGCTGGCGTTGACGAGTGTGTACTCCCGGTTCTGTGCGACCGTCTGGGCGTTCTCACACTGGCGTGCGATCCGGTCGACCCGACCGGGGTCACCCGGGACCAGCGCGATGTCGTTCAGGTCGCCGTCCTCGACGAGCAAGTGGGGCTGTTTGGCCATGTGGGTCCCGACGAGCGACGGCGATTAAAATGGGGCTGGTTCGCAGCGACAGCGAGCGCGGGGGCGACGCGTACTGATACTGTTTGGACCCGCTCACCGTGCTACTGTCACCGGCACGGACGCCCGTCGGACGACGGTTTCGGCGACGCTGCCCAGCAGGATGCGCGAGACGCCTGAACGACCGTGGCTGCCCATGACAACCTGATCGATGTCGTGGTCGTCGGCGTAGTCGACGATGACGTTCGTCGGCCGGCCGACCTCGACGACACGCTCGACACCGGTTTCGGTGGTGTCGAGGCCTCCGATGAGTTCGTCGAACAACTGTTCTGCGGTCGCCTGCTGCTGTTCGTACCACTCCTCGGAGAAGGATGGAATCGACGCCTGCGCGCTGTAGCCCGCCTCCGTCGGGTTGATGACGTGCAGGAGGACAATCGTCGCCTCGGGAAACTCAGACCGGACGAACTCACAGGCTTCTTTTGCCTGCTCGGAACTGTCGACCGGGACGAGGATTCGCTTGCCCATGTTATGATTTCACATGGATGTCGATTATATCCTTCGACTGTTCAATCCCGGCCGTGTTTGGTCACACACGTCGCAAGTCCCTGGATTTCGACGGGTTCGGAGTTATCCGGCGAGTAGACGACCATCTGACCTTTCTCCATGTAGGGGACTTTCGACTCCAGGTTCGGGGGAATGTTCACTGCGGAGATGGCGTCCTCGTCGCCGAGGTTCAATACGACTGTCGTGTTGATCTGTTTGAATACGGAGTCGGCGATATCCTGGGGGTCCTGCGTGATCAGAAACAGGCCGAGTCGTTCCTTGCGGCCCTGTTTTGCCGCTTCGGTGAACTTCCCGATCACTTTCCGGGCCTGGACGCTGTCGGCGTCGGTGAGGAAGTTGTGGGCCTCGTCCATCCCGAGAACGAGCGGCGTCTCCTTGATGCGCTCGTGGGTCGGGTTGTTCGAGAGCTTCTCGTCGACGAGCATCGACGCCAGCGCCAGGACCACCGCTGTCTTCGACCGGGAGTCGTTGATGTGGTAGGTCGGGACGACGCTGATCCCGCCTGCGCGCACGAACTGCTTGACCATCTCCGTGATGGGACGAGCGTCCTGGTCGAACACACCGCCGAAGCCGTAGGCACGGCGCTTTACCGCGTCGAAGGTGGCCTCGTGGACGCGCCCGGCCTCGTCGAGTTCCTCCTTGAGCGCGGGGTCGTCGAGGAACGTCGTGAACTGATCGTAGGTGCCGGACTCGCCGTACTCCGTGCGGAACTGGTCGAGCAGGTAGTGCAACGCGCTGTACTGGTTGTCGTTGAGCCGGCTACCGGCGATCAGCCACGGGTTATCGTGGACCATCGAGAAGGGAATGGTGAACTCGACCTGCTCGGCGCGGTGGTGGCTGGCCGCATAACTCGTACCGGCGACTTTCGGGACGAAGGCAGTAGTGTCGTCGTGGCCGCCGTAGGCGATGTCTTCGCGCTCGCACCGGCGCGTGAACTCGTCGGGTAACTCCCCGTCGTCGTGCATCTGGGCGTACTCGTCCTGCGGGTCGAACATCACCAGACACGGCGAGGCCGACCGATCATCGCCCTCGATGGGGTAGGTGCGGTCGTCGGCGAGGAACTGCCGGAGAACGTTCTTCGAGCCGTGGGTCTTGCCCGATCCGGTCCCGCCAGCGACGAGGGTATGGCGAAAGACGAGCGGGTCACCGTCCTCGTAGTTGTCCGTCAGCCGGTAGTCGATTGTCGGCGGTTCGGCCGCGGTCCGGACCGTCTCACCACCGACCGAGAGGTGGCCCAGGAACACGCCGTCGCCGGGAATCTTCAGTCCGGTCTTGATCTCGTTCTTGTCGGTGGCTTGCCGGACGACGGTTTCGGGCTTTGGCACCCGGTCGGTCATCCGCCGCTTGAGTTCGCCGCCGTCCTCGTAGAGCACCGCGACCGGGTCCAGCGTCGCCATGAACTTGAAGTCCTGTTCGTCGATGCCGTTCGAGCGCATCGCCCGCCGGGCGTGAATCTCGGTCGCGTCGTCGGCCCGGAACTCTTGGGCGTACTCCAGTGCAGAGATCCGACAGAAGAGCCGTTCGCCCGCGGTCTGGCTGGCGCGCCCGCCCGCTGTGTCGGGGTAGGGAACGAGCAGGTACTTCCCGATGCGAACGTCCGAGCGGTTGCCGACGGTGACGTATGCCCGCAAGCAGGTGTCGCGTTCGTCTTCACAGATCATCAGTCCTTCAGATGCCGAGAGGACGCCCACACCGTGATCACTGCCAGCGGGTTCGACGTCTAAGCCTTCGAACCCGTTCTGGTCGTTCGTCTCACTCGCTGTCTCCCCGTCGTCGCCGTCGAAGTCCGTGAAATCCCCGAGATCAGACATACCCGACCAATGCGGCTCACGTGACTAACCCCTTTCCCCCGAAGGCTTATACTGTCGGACGTACGTCCGTGGAAGATTTCGCCACCCCACGGTGCCGAATATCTCTACACAGTTACGTCCGACAGTATTACTGTCGGCGACAGCCAGAGATACCCCATGGACGACCTCCGTGTACTGTCGTTGAACGTTCGCGTCGACACTGACGGGGATGGTGACGACGCCTGGCTGAACCGCCGCGATCATCTCGTGGGGCTGCTCCGGTACCACGACCCGGACGTGATCGGGCTGCAGGAACCACTTCCCCACCAGTACGAGTACATCACCGACACGCTCGATGGCTACGAATGGGTCGGCCAGTCCCGCCAGGTCGCCGACGGCGAGGGCGAGTACACGCCGGTCGGTTTCAGCGCCGACCGGTTCCGGGCCACCGATACCGGAACGTTCTGGCTCTCGGAGATGCCAGACGAGGCCGGGAGCGTCGGCTGGGACGCCCGCTACCCCCGCATCGCGACCTGGGTCCGACTCGACGGCGGCAGCGAGCGGCCGCTGCTGGTCTGCAACACGCACCTGGACCACGAGGGTGAGAAAGCACGCCGTCGCGGTGCGGGTCTGATCGTCGACCGTCTGGGGGACCTGCTCGACGACGACATCCCGGTCGTTTCAGGTGATCTCAACAGCGTCGCCGGATCACCCGCGTACGAGCGTCTCGACGGGGCCACTGTCGGTGAACACCGCCTCCAGTCGGCACTGCGCGTGGCCGACCACCACCACGGTCCAGCGACGACACGGACGGACTTCCACGAGTTCTTGCCCGACCGGAAGATCGATCACGTCTTCGTCAGCGACGAGTGCCGGGTTGCCCACCACGCCATCCCGACCGACCGCACCGAACACCGCTATCCCTCAGACCACCTGCCCGTCGTCGTCGACGTGTCTCGGTAGCCGACTCGCTCGCCACTGGCAGTGCCGCCGCCCGCTGTCGACCGGATAACAGCCTGTCGGGGCGACTCTTTTACCCCTTGACACCGTATCACACACCATGTTGCTAATCCGTGGCCAGGCAGGTGGGACGGCACTGACCGGCACGCTGTACGAACAGGGCGAACCAGCCCCCTCGTTCAAGGGCGCGCCAGACGAGGACGCGCCCTATGTCTGGGTGTGTGACGCGTTCTACGAGGTCGAGAGCGGCGGCCAGTCACAGCAAATCGACGGCAAAGAGGTCAAGGTGGCCTTCGAATCGCCGATGCCCAGGGGCTTTGCCGGCCGGGACGACGCCATCGAGGCCGCGAAAGACCACGTCAGGACCCAGTTCGCTCGTCTGGGCGTCCCCGAGGACGATGTCGAACTGGAAGTGATCCAGGTGCAGGAAGCCGGCCAGGAAGTTTAAAGATCCTCGAACTCCGCGCCCCAGCGCGTGTCGTTGTACTCGCGCTGGCGGTCACTATCGAACCGTTCCTCGATTTTCTCGCGGAGCGCCGCCTTCTCGTCCATTCCGATCCGGGCGAGTTCGTCGGCCTTAACGATGGCGAGTGGCGGGCCTCGCTCTGCGGCCACATCTGCCAGCAACTGGTGAGTGATCGCGTCGCGGGTGTCGTCGTCACGGGTGACGCCGTAGGGGGCTTCGATGCGGTAGAGCAGGTCCTCGCGGGGGTCGTACACCAGACAGAACGTGACCTCGTATGCCTCCGGGGAACGCTCGCGCTCGATGCCGAGGGCGTCGCCGTCCGTCGAGAGCGGCTGGTCGATCCCCACTCGCGAGCGAAACCAGTTCGTACACGTCAGCCCGTCGGTCAGGCGCTTGCCGTCTTCGTCACGCCGTTCCAGCAGTTTGGTGAAGAAAGCGGCGTCGTTTGCCCACGGTGCCGACCCCCGGTCACGGCGAACGGCCTGCGTGATCGCCTTCGATCCCGTCGACTTGACAAAGCCCACGAGTGGCACCCCCCGGTCGAGGAACCGCTCGACCAGTCGCACGTAGTTTTCGACCACCTCCAGTACGTCGTCTTTGACCAGCAGCTCCGCCAGTTCCGGGTCGTGATCGGCCCATTGCAGCAGTCCGGTCGGGTAGATCGGTCCGTCGAGTACGAGCAGATCCTCGACGATGTCTGCCTGTTCGAGGGCGTGTTCACTCTCCGAGAGATACAGCGCGAGTGCGTGGACCACGTCCTGCTCGTAGCGGTCGACGCGCGGGGTCTGGAGGACCCGCTTGCGGACGTACCCTTCGTCGTCCATCCGCCACTCCTCGTCCAGCGCCACTGTCGCGTCGTTCGAGTGGGCGGTCATGATGATCGTTCGACCGCGATGCAGGTCCAGATCTGAGGGGACCGCACTCATCGCGGCCTGGGCCACGTCAAGCACGAGGCCGTTCTTGAACGTCGTCGGGTTGATCGTCCCCGAGTCGAGGCCGTGCTGGGTCGGAAACGGCGTCTCCTGGAGCGCTGCGTCCTGAATATCCACTTCGAGACGCCGCTGCTCGCCAATCGGTTCCAGGACCGGTGTTCCCTCGACGAGCAGTGGATCCAGAAACTCCTGCCAGACGGTCTCTGCGAACTCCCGGTGGTCTTGCTCGTCGACGCCCTGCTCGATTTGCCCTGCCAGCCGCGCGATGCCGTCGACGTGCACCGGGTCCAGTGTCATATCTGTGGGTTTCGCCGATACCGTATAAGAATTGTTCCCCGTCGAGGCGTTCCCGCCGGACCGGCTAATACCGCCGGCTATCACTGTGTCACGAGATTCGCGACCCCGGGCTGAATGTATCAGTGCGTACGTCCACCGGTATGTGGTAGCATTTGCGACCGATTGCTCTATCCGATTGCATGCGCGCGATCAGGTGAAGTGAAAACTTGCAAACCCTACTGTATCAGTCGTCGTCAGATCGCTGTTCGAGCATCCGTCCGATGGCCTCCGCGATCTCCTCGTAGGATTGCATCGAGAGACCGTCGGTCGTGATGAGAACACCGGAGCGCTCGGAGGTGACCCGCAACAGATAGCCGTTCTCGAAGGCGCGAACGGTGAACTCGTAGTCGCCGAGTTCGGACTCCTGATACGCGTTCACGGTCTGTTTGTACCCCTGCCACTCGTGGCCGACGAAGTCGTTGAGGTCGGCGTCCTGCTCGAGGTCCTCCCGAAGGTAGAGTTGCTCGAAGTTCGCCCGGGTGAAATACGTCACTGATCGCAGGCTATCTCCAGTCGCCGTGCGGGCGGTCGTGACGAGGTTCTCAGCGAGTTCGTCGCCGATGATGCTCCGACTCATACCACAAGCCTTGCCAGCGAGACGTATAACTTCGGGGTTCGCGGCGACGACCGACCCCTTCCGCTGACGGGGACGACGACACGGTCGCCGATAGTGGCGAATCCCGAACTGTCTTGGGGAACCCCTGTGACCCCTCATCTATGCAGGTCGGGCTTGTCATTCTGGACGGCTGGGGCTTGAACCCAGACACGGACGTACGGAACGCGGTCGCTGCCGCCGAAACACCCAATTTTGATCGATTTCGGGCAGTTGGCGCGTCGAGTACGCTCGAAACCCACGGGCATCGCGTCGGCCTTCCCGTAGGACAGATGGGCAACTCCGAGGTCGGCCACCTCAACATCGGTGCCGGCCGAGTCGTCAAGCAGGATTCCGCCCGCATCACCGACGCCGTCGCGGATGGTACCTTTTACGAGAACGACCGACTCCTCTCGGCGTTCGAGGCCGCCGAGAAACACGACGGTCGAGTCCACTTCATGGGACTCGTCTCTGACGGCGGTGTCCATTCCTACCAGCGCCACCTCCACGCACTGATCGACCTCGCCGCAGAGCGTGGCACCGACGCGGTCACCCACGCCTTTACCGACGGCCGGGACACGTCCCCGACGGGTGGCGAACGGTATCTGACGAAACTCGAAGCTCACGCCAAATCCCAGGGCACAGGCCACGTCGCGACCGTCAGCGGGCGTTACTACGCGATGGACCGCGACCAGAACTGGGACCGGACGCGGCGGGCCTACGATGCCATGGTCGACCGCGAGGCCGAGCACACCGCGGCCTCAGCCGTCGAAGCAGCCACCGAATCGTACGAGCGCGGGAAAACCGACGAGTTCATCGAACCGACGCTGATCGAGGACCGGCCGGCAATCGAGGACGGTGACGGGGCCGTCTTCTTCAATTTCCGCTCGGACCGGGCGCGACAGCTCACCCGCATGCTCGGGGACATCCGCCCCGAGGGCTGGGGAGCAAACACTGACCCACCGGCGGTTCGACTGGTGACGATGACCCAGTACGACGCCACGTTCGACCTTCCCGTGGCCTACCCGCCGAACCAGCTCAAAAACGTGCTCGGCGAGGTACTGTCAGAGACCGGCCACACGCAACTCAGGCTGGCCGAGACCGAGAAGTACGCCCACGTCACCTACTTCCTCAACGGCGGCCGCGAGATCAAGTTCGACGGCGAGACCCGCCGGATCGTCGAGAGCCCGGACGTGCCGACCTACGACCTGCAACCGGCGATGAGCGCCCCGAAGGTGACCGACACCGCAATCGAGGTCATCGAGGCCGACGACCCGGACGCGATGGTGCTCAACTACGCGAACCCGGACATGGTCGGCCACACGGGCGATGCCGAGGCTGCCATCGAAGCCGTCGAGGCGGTCGACGAACAACTCGGGCGACTCGTCGAAGCGATTACGGCGGCCGGCGGCCACGTCCTGCTCTGTGCCGACCACGGCAACGCCGACGACATGGGGACCGAAGACGACCCGTACACCGCACACACACTCAATCCGGTGCCCTTCATCTATCTCGGTCCCGACGGAACCGCCGGCGGTCGCAGTGCCCGTGACGGTGGCACGCTGGCAGACCTCGCGCCGACGATGCTGACGCTCATGGGCATCGAGCAACCACCGGCGATGACGGGCACGCCGCTGCTGGAGTGATCAGTTTCCGGTCGCGTCGGCGACGGCAGACTCGACTGTGAGCGGTTCCATCGCCTCGACGACCTCGTTTCGCTCGCGTTCGATTGTCTCGGGGTCCCCCGGCGGATACGCCCGCGCGAGTTCGAGTGCCCGGTCGTAGGCCTCACGAGCGTCGACGAATAGTTCGTCGGCGGATCGCGTGTTGTCGGCCGCAAACTCCCACTCTGCGGCCGCTTTGCTCTGGGCACCGTGGTCGCGATGTGCGGTGACGAGCGTCGCGATGACCGCCTCTGCGTCCTCGCGGGCCGCACGTTCCGCGTCAGTCACCCGGCGCTTGTCGGTCCCGAGCAACTCGGCGGCGCTCTGGTAGGCGTCCAGTGCGGCCTCCAGTTCCTCGGCGCGGCGGGCCGCGTCGCCGGCGTCCTCGGCTGCTTCGTGGTGGCCCCTGGCGACAGCGAGTTCGTGGTCGGCCATGTGCTGTTCGACACACTCGATTGCGGTATCGACCGCCGATGGCTCGCGAGCAGTAAACTCCCAGGTCACCCCGTCGGCCGCCTCGACGACGAGTGACTGGGTGAGGGTTTCGGTCCGCTTCTCGACGGCTTCGAGTGCATCGTAGGTGATCGATGCGGTGAAATCGTCGTCGCTCGCTTTTCGAGTGCCTCGCTCCGCTCGCTCCTCGCGACCGACGGCAAACAGCAACCGTTTGTCCGTGACAGCAGCAACTGCGCCCCGCTCCTGTACGGGTTCGATAGTCGTCGATTCACCGTCGATCCGGGTCACACCGACTCGCGTGTTCGTAAGCGTCTGCTCGACCGACTCGCAGTCGTCGAGGTGCAAAGAAAGCGGTTGCTGGAGAAAGTCGTTTCTGGCTCCTGTCCCTGTGTTTTCCGACGACATGTGTCCCTGTGACCGCGAACGGCGATCCCCTTGCTTCCCACGTGTAGGTATTGCAAGATTCAGATAAACGTACCGATTATCCAGTACATTTGGCACACGCGACATTCCGCGAACAAAATAACGGGAAAACTGCCTGCTCAGTATCGCCGGTACGCGTACAGCGCCACACTGATCAGTGCGACGAGTGTAACACCGATACCGAATCCAGGCCCGCCTGCATCAGTCGCTTCTTGATTCGTCTCGTCACTTCCGTCGCTTTCTTCTCCAGTCGCTGTACCGCTGTCGCTCCCGTCGCTCTCATCCCCAGTAGTCGTATTATCGTCGCTTCCGCTGTCGTCCGAGCTGCTGTCTTGCATCGTGATCTGCCGTTCGGAGAAGTGATTCACCGCGACGAGCACGTCGGCACTCGCCTGAGCGCTCGACTCTTGACGGACGAGGAACTTCGAGGTGTCGCTCTCGCTCGTACTCTCGAGGTCGCTGTAGGACGAAGCTTCCGCGGCCGCCTCCCCGTCGACAGTCACCTGCAGGTCCTCGACGGAACTGATCGCTTGCTCGGAGACGGATGTCATGATGATTTTGCCCTGTTCCTGGGAGCGCTCGGCGGTCATCTGCACCGTGCCCTCACTCTGCTGGGTGACCTCAACAGTCGTATCGTTGCCGTACTGCACGACATCGGCCGCGAACTCACTTCCCTGGTCGCCCGCTTGCATCACGTACACTTCAGCGGTCGCCTTCCCTTCGGAGATGAGCTGCTCTTTCTGTTCATCGTCTTCGCTACGCTCGTCGGAGTAGGAGCGGAACACGAGCGTGCCGTCACTCCCCAGGTTCGCAGAGACGTTGCCCCGGTCGTTGACAGTAACGTTGCCGTCGCCGACGACGATGAACGACCCCTTCGTTCCGTCCTCGGTTGTTACGAGGACGTGCTGGTCGTTCTCGCTCTCGGCCTGTGACGAACTGGAGACGTTGACAGTGACGTACTGTGACTCGCCACCCGACTCGACGACGAGAATGCCATGTGAGTTGTCGTGGGCCTCCATGGTCGCGCCGCTCTCGGCGGTGACCGTCGCGCTGACTTCATGGGACTCGACCGACAGCGCTTCACCCGCAATGCCGGTGACTGCCGACAGTCCGACACCTGCCTGGACGTCACCCTGGCTCTCCGCACTGCTCTGTGACTGGACTTTCACCGACTCGAAGACGGTGGTGTCGTTCACCGAGTAATCGACAATCGCGTTACTTGTCGTCTCGAACTCGACGTGCGTGCCGGCGTAGGCTTCGCTTTGTTGTGTTGCTGCGGCGGTTCCAACTGGGATGGCACTACTCGCGACGAGAAGCACCACCACGAACATGGTATGAATCGACTTCATCAAGACGAATCAGGAGGGTCCCTCTAAGATATACTTTCTGGCTATCGTCAGACAGAGGTATGACGAGACGACGCGATAGTCTCTACATACACCAGGATATGTAACGAAGGAGAAAAGAAGGTGGAACATATGACGCAGTCGAGGTCCAAGTCGGAGCATGTAGTTCCCACAACCCGTATTTGTCCGTGCCGAAAGCGAAGTTTTGGTAGTATATCCAACTCGAATGGGAATTACGGTCTGGTTTCGTCGAGTACAGCAAGGTATCTCGGCGGGACGTGACCGGTCTCGATCCTACGCTTGAGGATACGGTGGTCGTTCGCCTGCATCGTGCCGGCATCGACGGCGAAAACGACGGGGTCGGCGGCGTGGCGGGCACCGCCGCCCTCGCTGCCTTCCGCGAGCACGTCACTGCTGGCCGGTCCGGAAAGAGAGATCCAGCGTCGGCGCGGAGTGGGTCAGGCTCCCCATCGAAATCACGTCGACGCCCGTCGCGGCGTACTCCGGGACCGTCTCGACGGTGATCCCGCCGGAGGCTTCCGCCAGCGTGTCGGCGTCACTCTCTTCGAGCAGCGAAACGGCCATCGCCGTCTCCTCGGGAGACATGTTGTCGAACAGGACGATGTCAGCCCCGGCCTCGGCGGCCCGTGGCGCATCCGCAGGGCGTTCGACCTCCACGTCGAGTTGCGTGGCGAAGGAAGCTCGCTCCTGGAAGTGCTCGATAGCCCCCGCCAGGCCCATCTCGGCGACGTGGTTGTCCTTGATCATCACCATGTGGGAAAGGTCCAGCCGGTGGGTGTCGCCCCCGCCCGCAACGACAGCGCGCTTTTCGACCCCGCGCAGGCCGGGCGTGGTCTTTCGGGTCGCGGCGATGGCGACACTGTCATCAACTGTCCGTGCCGCATCGACGGCGGCGCGGGTCTTCGTCGCGATGCCCGCCGCGTGGCCGGCGACGTTGACGGCGACGCGTTCGGCCCGGAGCACGTCACGTGCCGGCCCCTCGACGCGGAGAACGACCTCGCCGGGTTCGACTGTGGTTCCGCCGTCGCGGCGCTCTGTCACCGTCACGTCGAGATAGTCGAAGACTGCGCTGGCGGCCTCGATACCCGCCGCGACGCCGCTCTCTTTAGCGACGAGTCTCCCGGTCGTCTCGCCGGACACGTCGTTGGTCACGTCGTGGTGACCCACGTCCTCGCGAAGCCAGCGCCCGATATCGGCGTCGGTCAGCATCAGTCGTCGGCCCGCGGTTCCGGCGTCTCGCTTTCGCTCGCCGCGTCGACGACGTAGTGGGTCCCGACACTCTCGTCGTTCTCGATGGCGTGGCGAGTCACCAGCAGCGCCGTCACAGTCGCGTTGCGCAGTTCGTACAATGAGCGGGCGGTCCGGGTTCGCACGTAGGCGTCGACCTCACCCTTGAGTCGGCGCAGCACGGCAAGCGCCCGGTTCAGATCGTCGGGGTCGCGTTCGAGGCCGACGCACTCGTCCATCACGCGGGTCAGGCGGTGGAACTTCTGGCGGGCGAAGTCGTCGGGCAGGTCCGGGTCTCGTTCGAGCAGGTCCGGGGCCTCGATGGGGTCGGCCTCGTCTCCGGCGGCGTCCTCGCCGGCGCGCAGACCCCAGACGAGTCCTTCGAGCAGACTCGTCGAGGCGAGGCGGTTCGCGCCGTGAACGCCGGTACGGGCACACTCGCCGACGGCGTACAGGCGATCCAGACTCGTCCGGCCACGGTCGTCAACGTCGATGCCGCCACAGAGGAAGTGCTCTGCGGGCGCGACCGGGATGCCGTCGGTCCAGTCGACGCCGCGATCCTCACACAGTTCGACGAGATCCGGGAACGCTTCTGCAAAGTCCAGCGGTCCCACGTCCAGCGTGACCACGCCGGTCTCGCGGCGTTCGGTCGCGACGGCGCGAGCGACCACGTCCCGAGGGGCGAGTTCGGCGTCCTCGTGGTAGTCGGGCATGAACCGCTCGCCGTCGCCGTTCCGGAGCAGGCCGCCTTCGCCACGGACAGCCTCACTGACGAGGAACGGATCGGCGTCCTCGCTGCTCGCGGTTTCACCGCTCGCCTTTCGAGGGCCTCGCTCCGCTTGCCCCCCCGTATACACCGTCGGGTGGAACTGGACGTACTCCATGTCGGCGAGATCTGCGCCGGCCAGCGCGGCCATCGCGATACCGTCGCCGGTCGAACCGGTGGGGTTCGTCGAGCGCGGGAACAGGTCGCCGATGCCGCCGGTCGCGAGCACCGTCGCGCCGGCGTACACTGGCTCGTATGCCCCATCGGATTCGAGGATCGCGCCGTGGACCCGCCCCTCGTGACGGACCAGTTCGAGCGCGGCGGTGTCGTCGCGGAGTTCGATGTTCTCGTGGTCGTCGAGGTAATTCAGAAACGGGACGTGGATGTGTCTGCCCGTCGAGGCATCGACGTGGAGGATGCGGTCCTCGCTGTGGGCGGCCTCGCGGGTGAAGTCGTACTCCTCGTCGTCCTCGCTGTCGAACTCGACTGCCAGTGTCTCGACGAGCACGTCCCGGACGGCGTCGTTGGCGTTCTCGACGAGGACGTCGACGGCGTCGGGGTCGGCGGTGTCGTCGGAGGCCGCGATAATGTCCTCCTTGAACTGTTCGGGATGGTCTCGTGCGACCGCGATGCCGCCCTGCGCCCACCAGGAGGAGGCCCCCTCCGGGCGGGTGGCTTTCGTCGCGACGAGCACGTCCTGGCCGGCGCGTGCGGCGGCGAGTGCGCTCGCGAGACCGGCGATACCGGACCCGACGACGAGGACGTCAGTGGTCTCTGGCATGGTTAGATCTCCAGCATCCGGTCGAGTGCGACCTGTGCGAGGTCCTTCTCCTCGGGCGCGACCCGGATGACGTTGCGCTCGCGGCCCGCGACCAGTTCTTCTAGCACCCACGTCAGGTAGTTCGGGTCGATCTGTCGCATCGCGTTACAGTCCATGCAGGCGTCGCCACACAGCGGCACGACGTTTACCTCGGGATGCCAGCGCTGGAGGTGGTTCGTGAGGTGGATCTCGGTGCCGATGGCCCAGGTGTCGCCGGGATCTGCGTTCTCGACGGTTTCGCAGATCGTGGCGGTAGAGCCTGCCCTGTCGGCAGCCTCGACGACCTCGCGGCGACACTCGGGGTGGACGATGACGTTGGCGTCGTCGTACTCCGCGCGGATCTGCTCGATGTGGGACTGGCGAAAGCGCTCGTGGACCTGGCAGTAGCCGTCCCAGAGGATGATGTCGTTCTCGACGGCCTTGCTGGCGTCCTTGGACTCGGGATCCCAGGGATCCCACTCGACGATTTCGTCCTCGAGTCCGAGTCGGTAGGCCGTGTTCTCTCCGAGGTGCTTGTCGGGTAAAAAGAGGACCTTGTCTCCCTTCTCGAAGGCATACTCGAAGGCCTTGTGGGCGTTCGAGGACGTACAGACCAGCCCGCCCTGCTCGGCACAGAACGCCTTCAGGTCGGCGTAGCTGTTCATGTAGGTGATCGGGATAACGTTGGCATCGGTTTCCGCGGTGAGTTCGGCCCACGCGGCGTCGACCTGCAGAGCTTCGGCCATCCCGGCCATCGGACAGGACGCCTCCATGCTCGGGAGGATTACCCGCTGGCTGTCGTCGGTGATGATGTCGGCGGATTCGGCCATGAACGTCACGCCGCCGAAAATGACGTAGTCGGCGTCGGCGCTTGCGGCCTCCTTGCTGAGCTGGTAGGAGTCGCCGATGAAGTCGGCGTGTTCGACGATCTCCCGGCGCTGGTAGTTGTGGCCCAGGATCACCACGTCGTCGCCGAGCGTGTCGAGTGCGCGCTCTATGCGCTCGGTTCGTTCTGCTTCCCCGAGGTCCCGGTACTCCGGCGGGAGTTGCTCGAGGTTGTCGTATTTGAAGAGGCTGAGATCAGTCTCGAATTGGGCGGTTTCCATCTCTGGCATGACTGGTACTTCTCGTCTGATATCTACGGAACTCCATATTGAAAAGATTTTACCTTCAATACCGCTCTCTGGTGATATTGAGACCCCAGTTTGCCCGTTCGAACGATATATGGTAACGATTGACACGAATTACTGATCGGAAAAACGACTCCACACCTGTGCACGTCCCGGTTGGTACTGCCAGCTGTAACGACGTGGCGAGGCACCGATCGAGCGGCCCAGGCGGCGACGGTCGATAGACTGGGCTTACCGTGCTACGGGTGGCCACGCTGTGCATAACTTAGTAGGCTAACACGTACGTGCCTGGCGATGGCCGACGATTACCGACTCGACAGGCGGGCGGTCCTCTCTGCACTCGCGACCGGGTCGCTGGCGACAGTCCTGCCCGAGAACGGGCTTGCCAGGGCCAGTCGCGTCGACCGACTTCCCTCGGCGACTACCACGAACGGTCCCGCCGACGCTTCGGACGACGCTGTGTTCCCACAGGGAGTCGCCAGCGGCGACCCGACGCCGAGCGGCGTGGTCCTCTGGACCCGGATCGATCCCGACGTCTACCGTGCCAGAACGGATGTTCGCGTCGAACTCTCGACGGACGAGTCGTTCGACGACCCGCGTGCGTGGACGGTCCCCGCCGACCGGATCAGTGCCGACACGGATTTCACCGTCAAGGTCGACCTCGATGGCACCCTCGAACCCGGCCAGAGCTACGCCTACCGCTTTCGGTACGACGGTGCCACGAGCCCTGTCGGTCGCTGTCGCACCCTCCCCGCCCCGGATAGCTCACCGGACAGCCTCCGATTGGCGATGCTGACCTGCCAGAACTACCGCAACGGCTACTACGGCGCGTACCACCACGTCGCCCAGGAGTCGGTCGATTTCCTCCTGCACCTGGGGGATTTTATTTACGAACACGGCGGCCGTTCCGGCCTCGAGGGCCGGGACATCTCGCTCCCGAGCGGCGAGACGACCGCGATGGGACTCGACGACTATCGACACTTATACCGGACCTACCGCTCGGATGGGTTCCTGCAGGCCGCACTGGCACAGCACTCGCTGATCGCGACCTGGGACGACCACGAAATCGTGAACAATCGCTTCTGGTCCTACGCCGAAGAACGGCCATACGCGGGCTTCGAGGACCATCCGCGCAACGACGACGCAGCGTTCATGACCCAGTTGTTCGCCGACGGCATCCGTGCCTGGTGGGAGTACCTCCCGACGCGGGTCCGGTACGACCCCGACGCCGATTCGCTCCGAGACCAGCTCGAGCTGTGGCGCTCCGTCCAGTTTGGCGACCTGGTCGAACTGCTGGTCACCGACGAGCGGCTCTACCGGTCGAGTCCGACCGGTGGTACCCAGGCCGGTGTCCGACTCGAAGCCAGCGGGGGCGTACCGGGTGACTTCGACGAGACGATACTGGGGGCCGACCAGCGCGAGTGGTTCCTCGACCGCTTGCGGGAGAGCGGGGCTACCTGGACCGCCTGGGCCAACGAGGTGGTGGCAATGGACCTCCAGCTCGACTGGGACGAACTCAGCCTCTTTAATGCCGACTCCTGGGACGGCTTCAAACCCGAGCGCGAGCGGATCATGGCGACAGTTCGGGACGCGCCGGTCGAGAACTTCGTCGCACTGACCGGTGACCTCCACACCGCTGTCGCGGGCTATCTCCACCGGATCTACGACGACGACCGCGCGCGTCCCGACGAGCGCCTCGGCGTCGAGTTCGTCGCGCCCGCGATCAGCAGTAACAATCTCCGGGAGCTACTGGGGCCGGACTCCCGTGAACTGACGCTCCTGCTCGAACGACTCACCCGCCGCCAGAACCCCCACGTCGACTTCTTCGACAGCCACCACTGGGGCTACGGCGTCGTCGAGTTCACGCCCGATGCCGTCACCTACTCGATCTATGCCGTCGACAAGTCGACCGACAGTGCCGACGCGAACCGCCGACTGCTCCGGCAGTTCCGGTGCCCGACCGGCGAGTACTCGCTCGAACGGATCGATCAATAGCTGCTCCAGCGGTCTCGCTTGACGTTCCAGATCCAGAACTGTTAGGACAGTCCACCGCGAGTATCCGGGCATGACAGACGCCGAGGACCTCGCACAGCGTGTCCGTGACGGGGAGTTGCGCCTCTACGAACTCGAAGAGCACGCTGACGCCGGGACTGCCACACAGGCCCGCCGACGCTTGCTGGCCGCCGAGACGGGCGTCGACCTCGACGCCGTCGGCGACTACGCCTTCGACGCAGCGGATGCAGAGGCCAACATCGAGAACATGATCGGCGCGGCCCAGATCCCGATGGGTGTCGTCGGCCCACTGCCGATCGACGGCAGTGCCGCCGACGGCGAGCACTACCTCCCGCTTGCGACCACTGAGGGTGCACTCGTCGCGAGCGTCAACCGCGGCGTCGGCACGATCAGGGAGGCCGGCGGCGCGACCGTTCGCGTCCTGAAATCCGGGATGACGCGCGCCCCCGTATTTCGAGTCGAGGACGTCGCCGAGGCCGGTGCGGTTGCGGCCTGGGTCCGAGAGAACGTTCCAACGCTCGCCGAGGCGGCCGAGCGGACCACGAACCACGGCGAGGTACAGGACGTGACGCCCTACGTCGTCGGCGACAACGTCTTTCTGCGGTTTGCCTACGACACGAAAGACGCGATGGGGATGAACATGGCGACTATCGCGACCGAGGCCGCCTGTGAGGTCGTCGAGGCTGAAACGCCCGCCGACCTCGTCGCGCTCTCGGGCAACCTCTGTTCGGACAAGAAGCCCGCCGCGATCAACGCCATCGAGGGCCGGGGCCGCACCGTGGCCGCCGACGTACTCCTCTCTCACGAGCAGGTCGAGGAACGGCTAGGAACGACGACAGAGGCCATCGCGGAGGCCAACACGCGCAAGAACCTCGTCGGCTCTGCAAAGGCCGGCGCGCTTGGCTTCAACGCCCACGCCGCCAACGTCGTCGCAGCGGCCTTCCTCGCGACCGGACAGGACGCCGCCCAGGTCGTCGAGGGGTCGAACACGATCACGACCGTCGACGCCCGCGAAGACGGGCTCTACGCCTCCGTCACCCTGTCCTCGCTGGAAGTCGGGACCGTCGGCGGGGGCACGACGCTGCCGACCCAGGCCGAGGGGCTTGACGTGATCGGCTACGCCGGTGGTGGCGACCCCGGCGGGCACAATGCCGACGCGCTCGCGGAAGTGATCGCCGGCGGTGTCCTCGCGGGCGAACTCTCCCTGCTCGCGGCCCTGGCTTCGCGGCACCTCTCCAGCGCCCACGAGGACCTCGGGCGGTGAACGCCTTCAGGACGCCGGCTATGGCTCCTCACGCCTGGGTGATCAGCCAGCCCGACCCGGCGACCAGTGCAGCGACGCTGACCAGCAGGAACAGATCACTGCCAGTCGAGACGCTGACGAGTAGTGCCAGCAACGCGATGGCGAAGACGGCGTGGGCAAACGCGAACAGCCAGTACCCCTGACGGCAGAACACGACCGCCCCGAGCGTAAAGCCGGTGGCGAGGACGACCGGTGACAGAGCCGCGGGGTGAACGGCGACGCTGCCGAGCGCGATCGGACCGGTCAGTGGCTGGAGCACGAAGAGCAGTCCGGCGATACCCGTCAGCAGTCCAACGACGATCCGGCCGGGTTCGACGCGATGGCCGGCGACGCTCATAGCCGTCGGTACGTGCCGCCGCTCTCGGTCACTTCGCCCCGCCGCTTGAGCTTTTCGAGCGCGTCGCGGACGTACGATTCCGGGACGCCCCGCTCGGTCGCGTAGGCGACGATATCCTCGGCTGTTGGCTCCTCGGACTCTCTGAGGGCCGCGAGCACCGTCTCCGTCCGACTCGTCGATCCGCCAGTCCCGCTCCCGGCGCGTTCGCCTGCTGCGCTCGCCTCGTCTGGGTCGACGCCTGCGGCTTCGAGGACCGCGTCTTCGCTCGGTCCCGCGTCGTCTACCCGGTCTTCCATCTCGGTGAACGAATCGAGTTTTGCGAAGGCCTCGCCGTGGTCCTGGCGGGTCGCAAGCATCGACGACCGGACCTCTCGGGCGTGGTCCTCGTCGTCGGTCTCGACGAACTTCCGGCGCTTTTCGTGTTGCCTGGTCGACCCACAGCGGGGACACTGCGTCGTTTCGGGTCGCCCCTCGACGATCCACAGCGCCTGACAGTCGCTACACCCCACGACGGCGTACATACTCGCTGTTAGTGCGTTCCGGGATTGAATCTGGCGGTCGCTGTCGTCACGTCGGGACGACGAGCGTCGCCGCTCGGGGCATTTCGTCTCCGAGGACGACAGCGGCGTACATCAGCAACACGAGCGTCGAGTTGTAAATCCCATGGATGATCGCGGGGACGACGATGTTGTTCGTGTACTCGTAAGCCGCCCCGAGGACGAGAGCCGGTGACAGCAGGAGCGTAAGCACGAGCAGGTTGCCAGCGAGTGAGCCACCGACCAGCGCGATGCCGTGCATCCCGGCGAAGGCGGCGCTAGCGATCAGGATTGCCGGGACCGGCCCGAACACCTCGCGCAGTCGGCCCTGGACGACGCCCCGGAAGAGCAGTTCTTCGCTCGGGCCGACGATGAAAATCATCACCGGGACCAGATAGAGAATGATCTCCGGGTTCGCCATTGCGGTGTCTGCCAGCGCGTTTCGACCGGTCTCGACATCCAGTTGTGAGACGATCAGCGACCCGACGATAACGCCCGAGAAAGCGAGGAAGTAGCCGCCGACGATCACACCCACGTCCCGCAGGTCTGGCACGTCGTAGCCGATGTCGAACGGTGTTCGATCCCTGTCGAAACCGAGCAGTTCGCGGACCCTCGGACCAATCGACGGTCGTAACTTGATGTACGCTATCGAGACGCCAACACACCCCACGCCCTGGATGAACACCAGTGACAGCGCCAGGGACTCGACGCCACCGATGTTGATGCCCAGCCCGGCGATCAGGACCCCGGCGGTGATCGACAACAACAGCACTCCGAACAACAATCCGCCAGCGCCTAGCCCCAGTGCAGCGACCACTGCAATGCCCGTTCGAACCGTTGATCGATCACTCATCGTCGCTGATAGTCGAAACTTGCACCTGAAGGAATGAAAACAGTTGCTCCACGCCGTCGGCGCTTTCGCGACATTGCGAGCGGCCCGCACGCTTACTTGACGCGCTCTCTATGTTCCTGTATGCAGGTCTGTAGCCCGGCCGATAGCGGGTTCACGGAAGTCGTCGATGGCGTTCACATCGCACCAGTAGTGACCGGCGAGCAGATGAGCGTCCAGCATTTCCACATCGAACCCGGAGCCGTCGTTCCGGAGCACAGCCACGGCAACGAACAGGTCGGCTTCGTCGCCTGCGGCACGTTCACGTTCCGGGTCGACGGTACCGAGTACATCATCGACTCCGGGGAGTCCTACCACGTAACTGCCGGGGAACCACACGAGGCAGAGAACCGAACGGACGAACCCGTTCGCGGTATCGACGTGTTCAGTCCACCACGGGCGGAGCCAGACTGGGGGTAGCCGGGCGGCGAGTGAACGAGGTGTCTCTCGATGTTTTCGCGGTTCACCGCGAAAGCACGAGAAACACGTTACGCGAGTTTCTCGATATGCTCCACGATGGCGGCGGTGTATTCGGTCGTGCTGAGTTTCTCAGCGTCGGCGAGCTGGCGTTCGAGGTCGTACGTGACCGTACCCGAGGAGATGGTCTCCTCGACGGCGTCGCGAACGAGGTCGGCGGCGTCGTCCCAGCCCATGTAATCGAACATGAGGCGACCGGAGAGGATCATCGCAGTCGGGTTGGCCTTGTCCTGACCGGCGTGCTTTGGTGCGGAGCCGTGGACCGGTTCCGCGAGGACGCGGGCGTCACCGAAGTTGGCACCAGGGGCGATGCCGAGACCGCCGATCTGTGCGCCGGCGGCGTCCGAGAGGTAGTCACCGTTGAGGTTCGGCATCGCGAGGACGCTGAACTCGTCAGTGCGGAGTTGTATCCACTGGAGCATGGCGTCGGCGAGGCGTTCCTCGACCATGACGGCGTCCTCGGGGACGTCGATGTCGTCACGCTCTTCCCACAGTGAGTCAGGCGCGGCGAAGACCTCTTCGTCGTCGTATTCCTCCTGTGCGACCTCCATCCCCCACTCGGTGAACTGCCCCTCGGTGAATTTCATGATGTTGCCCTTGCCGACCAGCGTCACCTTGTCACGGTCGTGCTCGATGGCGTAATCGATGGCCTTGCGAACCAGGCGCTTGGAACCGAACTCGGTGATCGGCTTGATGCCGATGCCGATTGGGCCGTCGTGCATCGTCTCGCCGAAGCCCATCTCCTCCTCGACGAAGTTCCGGACCTTCTTGACTTCCTCGGTGCCGGCTTCCCACTCGATACCGGCATAGACGTCCTCGGTGTTCTCACGGAAGGTGATCATGTCCATCTCCTCGGGCGCTTTCATCGGCGACGGGACGCCGTCGAGGTAGTAGGTCGGTCGGACGTTCGAGTAGAAATCCAGCGTCTGGCGGAGTGCGACGTTGAGCGAGCGGAACCCAGCGCCGACCGGCGTCGTTAGCGGCCCCTTGATCGCGACGCGGTGTTCGTCGATTGCGGTGACGGTGTCGTCGGGCAGGTTCTCGTCGTACTTCTCGCGGGCGGATTCGCCGGCGAAGACGCGCATCCACGCGATGTCACGTCCGGTGGCGTTCGCAGCGGCCTCCAGAACCGTTTGAGCGGCCGGCCCGACATCTGTCCCGATTCCGTCGCCGTGGACGATTGGGATGATCGGTGTTTCCGGGACGTCGAGTTCGTCGTTGTCCTCGTCGACGACCTCGATCTTCTGGCCGTCGCCCGGCATTTCCACCTTCTCGTAATCGTAGCTCATAATCGGTGGGTGGATGGTCGCGCCTAAAGGATTGCCGCTTCGTTCCAGATATGGCAGTAAATACCACCACATGTTGTTCCCAGCACTGGTGTGAGAGCCCCGCATACGCCGCGGGTCGGTGTCAGCCAGTTCGTCACCAGCGCGCGGAGGTCGTGACCAGTGCGCGAATGGCCGGCGCGCGTTTCGGTTCGCCCCCGCTTTTAGGCCTGTGGCACCCGTCGTCTGGCCCATGGAGATCATCATCCACGGGGGTGCCGGTCCGGCTCCAGACGAACCCGGCGACCGCCAGCGTGTACTCGCCGACGCTGCAGCGGCCGGCACGCTGGCGTCGTCCCCGCTCGATGCGGTCTGTGGGGCAGTTCGCGCACTGGAGACGAGTCCACTGTTCAACGCTGGCGTCGGCAGCGCCGTCCAGAGCGACGGCGTCATCCGAACGGACGCGAGCGTGATGCGAGACGACGGCACTGCGGGCGGGGCCTGTGCGATGCCGGGGGTCGAACACGCTGTCGACGTGGCCCGTGCTGTCGGGACCGAAACGCCACACGTCATGCTGGCCGGCGACCAAGCCGTGGCCTTTGCCGACGGTGTCGATATCGAGACGGCGTGCGATCTGTGGACCGACCGGACGCGACAGCGGTGGGAGTCAGCCGACCCGCCGACGGGAGGCGTTCGCGAGCGACTGGCGTGGGTTCGCGAGCGCTACGGAGCCGGTCACGACACCGTCGGGGCGGTGGCGACCGAGGGCGAGCGGCTGGCGGCAGCGACATCGACCGGTGGCCGGTGGTTCGCGCTCGCGGGCCGAGTCGGTGACGTGCCCCAGCTGGGCGCTGGCGTTTACGCCGACGAACGGGGCGGGGCGAGCGCGACCGGCGAGGGTGAGGCTATCGCCCGCTTTGGTCTCGCGAAAGAAGCGGTGCGCGAACTCGACCAGTCCGGCCCGCGCCAGGCAGCGGAGCGTGCGCTGTCGGCGTTCGAGAACGAGACCGGTGGGGCGGCTGGCGTGATCGTCCTCGACCACGCGGGCCACACCGGGTCGGCGTTCAACACCGCGGCGATGCAGACGGCACGGCGGTGATGCGGATTCCGGGCACCACTACTCGTCCCAGGGATCGAGTTTGTTGTCGTACTCCGGTTTTCGATCTATCCGGTCGACGACGACGAGCGCCGTGGTGATGAGTACGACGCCCGCCGCCGCGCTCCCGAACACCGCGGCACCGGACCAGAGACCCCTGGTTACGATGACGGCGGCCGTCGCCAGCAGGATCAGCCCCCAGAGGAGCGGGCTGGTGTAGATCGAGCGCAGTCCACGCGTGGCGGCCATCACTCACCCCTTCCACGTACAACGGCAAACCCTTTGCCCCACAGTGTCCAAGCCTCCCCTATGACAGACGTGGACCTGGACGACGAGGAGTACGAGAAACACCGCGAGGCCGGCGAAATCCTCGCAGAAGTACGTGACGAGGCCGCCGAGATGGTCGACGTCGGCGTCTCGCACCTCGAAGTCGCCGAGTGGGCCGAGGACCGAATCCGGGAACTGGGCGGCAAGCCGGCGTTCCCGGTCAACATCAGTATCGACCACGAGGCCGCACACGCGACGCCCAGTGTCGACGACGACTCCACCTTCGGTGAGGAGATGATAAACCTCGACATCGGCGTCCACATCGACGGCTGGCTTGCCGATACCGCCGTGACGGTCGACCTGTCTGGCAACGACGACCTTGCCGCGGCATCCGCCGAGGCGCTCGATGCGGCACTCGAAACCGTCGAGGCCGGCGTCGATACCGGCGAGATCGGTGCCGCAATCGAGGGGGTCATCGACGGTTACGGCTTCAATCCCGTGGTCAACCTCACCGGTCACGGCCTCGGCCACTGGGAACAACACACCGCTCCGAACATCCCGAACCGGTCGATTTCACAGAGCACCACCCTCGAAACGGGACAGGTCGTCGCCATCGAACCCTTTGCCACGACGGGCACGGGCAAGGTCCACGAAGGGAACGACGAGGAGATTTTCGCACTCGAACGCGAAGGCTCCGTTCGCAATCGTCAGGCCCGGCAGGCGCTTGACCAGATCAGCGAGGAGTTCAAGACGCTCCCGTTTGCGACCCGTTGGCTCGACACATCCCGGGCGAGCATGGCGCTTCGTCGACTCAAGCAGCAGGACATCGTTCACGGCTACCCCGTCCTGCAGGAAGAAGAGGGCGAACTCGTCAGTCAGAAAGAACACACGATTATCGTCACCGAGGACGGGTGTGAAGTGACAACACGGAGCCGATAGAATTTTGTCTACCAGATACGGTTTCTGTAATACGTTCATGACCCTATTACATCTAAAGGACCATATTTGGTCAGTATTATATGACTCCAGTTGATCTCTGTCAATATGCGAGATCAGGACGTAACGCACGTCAAGAAAGCCTGTGCCTATATCACGAGAAACAGATCGGAGCTGCTGGTGTTCGACGGGCCGGGACACGAGAAACCCCAGATACCGAAAGGGACGGTCGAACCGGGTGAACTGCCCCGGGAAGCCGTTTATAGGGAAGCAATCGAGGAGAGCGGGCTCGCGACGTTCAAAGGTCGACGGCATCTCGTCACCGATGTCTGGAAGCGACGTGATTCACCGCCCAAGCGGTACGTCCGGAATTTCTATCATATGCCGGTGTACGAGGCCCGCGACGAGTGGACCCACACCGTCACCGGGTCGGGCGAGGAACGCGGGGCGGCGTTCGACTTTTTCTGGGTGGACCTCCAGAGTGGTCCCTCGCTGGCACTCGACCTCGATGATTATCTCCACGCGCTGACTGACTCTGTGGCCACGAGCAGCCCTGTTGGTCTGGCTGCTGATTGATACTTGCTACGCTATTTTCGGTGGCGTCAGGCGTTGTTCATTCGAATCTGGGTGGTTGTCCCACAGATCCGGCACTCACTGACCCGGTACGGTTCGCGAGAGAACGCGGCGTTCTTCTCGTTCGTGCTTTCTGTGAGAATCTCTACTGTGACCTCGTGGGGGGTCGTTCGGTTGCAGGCCGAGCACGTTTCCGTGACCTCCGTGGTGCCGTTTTTGACTGCCATCCCAATCGAGTGCTACGCTGAGAGAGGCATAAAAATCCCCCACGGTTCGAGGCCGTTTAGACTGTTTATCGCAGTACAGAAGCAGTATTCTGATCTCAGTGCGTCAGAACTCTTTAGATAGTTTATACCCTGCTTTGAGACATCAAGTTGGGGTATCTGATCGTGAACGGCAAGAAGATTTAAATACTAGAATCTGACCCTGTGTGGCAAAGCGGTTTACTGTGTTCCAGTGGAGCATGAGGCATGGAACAGGTGTTCGCACCGTGGCGTATCGAGTGGGTCGAACGCGAGGAGCAGAATTCCGGCATGGAGTGTGTCTTCTGTGGACTGCCCGGGCAGGACAGCGACCGCTCGAACCGCATCGTGGCTCGCAACGATCACGCGTACGTCTTGCTGAACAACGCTCCGTACAGTCCGGGTCACGCGATGGTCATTCCCTACCAGCACACTGGCGACTACGGTGACCTGTCCTCGGAGGTGTTGCTCGCACACGCACGGTTGAAACAACGGACGTTCGAGGCACTCGAAGCGGCACTCGAACCGGACGCGTTCAACGCGGGATTGAACCTGGGTGGTGGACCGGCGGGTGGATCAATCGAGAACCACCTCCACACTCACGTTGTCCCGCGGTGGGAGGGGGATACGAACTTCATGCCTGTCGTCGGTGATACGCAGGTGATCGTCGAGGCCATCGAGGACACCTACGACCGGTTGCACGAGGCGTTCGGGGAACTCGAGGGCGCAACGGTCGAACACTCCAGGTGCGCCGTCACGTTCTCGCAGGACGGGCGACCGAGCGAAGCGGCTTAGTCGCGCCCGCTGCAACCACGAGACGATGTCGCGTCGTGGCGTGCTTCGTCGGGTCGGACTGATCATGCTCGGGGTGAACCTCGCCCTCGCCCTGCTCAAGGGGGTCGTCTGGGTCGAGACCGGGAGCCTCGCGGTCGGATCCGAGGCGGTCAACAGCCTCGCCGACACGGCCTACAGTCTCGTGATCGTCGCCGGTCTCTCCCTGACGACGCGCCCGCCCGACTTCGAGCACCCGCACGGACACGAGCGCATCGAACCGTTCGTCTCGCTGTTCGTCGCGGTCGGTATCTTCACGGCCGGTGGCGCGATCCTCTGGCAGGCGGGCCAGTCGTTGCTCTCGGGATCTGTCTCGGTGACACGTGGCCCGGCTGCCGTCGCAGTGCTCGCCGTTTCCGGCGTCGTCAAGTACGGACTGTACCGGTACTGCCTTTCGGCCGGTCGCGACCAGCATTCGCCGGCGCTCGTCGCCACAGCGATGGACAACCGGAACGACATTCTCACCGCCGGAGCGGCGCTCGTCGGCGTCGTCGGCGCAACACTCGGTGTGCCCGTCCTCGATCCGCTCGCGGCGGTGCTGGTCTCGGTCGGCATCATCTACACTGGCGTCGGAGTAGTCCGGGACAACGTCGACTACCTCGTCGGCGCAGCACCGCCCGAGGACCTGCGAACAGAGATCCTCCGCAGGGCGCTGGCACACCCCGATGTCGAGGGTGCCCACGACGTCATCGCCCACTACGTCGGACCCGAAATCGACGTGAGCCTCCACGTCGAGGTCGAAGGTGACAGGACGCTCATGGAGGTCCACGACATCGAAACGGCAGTCATCGATTCGATCCAGACGCTGCCGGAAGTCGACGACGTGTTCGTCCACGTCGACCCGAAAGAACTCGGCGAGTGGAAATCGGACGACGAGGTCGACCGACTGGTCGACTGGTAGCGTCCCGCCAGCGCAGGCTGGCGACGGTTTCCAGTTCGGTCTCGAAACACGTTGTAAGTTGGTGGTCACCATCCGGATGATGAGATGAGCGCCACAGTTTCACGATCTGAAACTGCGGATAGGTGTTTTTTTATTCGATAATTTTTATCTAAGATGCAATGAGCGCCACACGACATTACGACGGCTCCCTCGATACTCTGTCCCGTCCAACGACTGTCTCTGCCTCTGGTGAGGTGCACAGATGAGTCGTGCGCGGTCCCTCCTCTTGATCGTGACCGTACTGTTCAGCACCGCTGCGGTCGCGGTTGGTCCGGTCGCGGGTGGAAGCGCAAGCGTCGTAACGATCGAGACGACGACGATACCCGAGCGTCCGGCACCCGGTGAGTCCGTCACGATCAGTACGACGATTGCAAACCCCGAAGCGGGGACCGAGTCCTACTCGCTGCGCAAAATATCGGTTCAGGAGTCTGCACAGGACAACAGTACCGTCTACGACAGGTCGAATCTCGACGCCTCTATCAGCGCCGGCCAGTCGGTCACTCGTGACCTCTCGGTCGATATCGACGAGAGCGGCACGCAGACGTTCGTCCTCCACATCCAGTTGCTTGCGGAGGGCGACGTGATCAACCTCGAACGAACGGTGACGGTAACGGCCGGACAGGCCGATCCTGCGCTCTCGCTGTCGGCAGCGCCGGTCGGCCCCTCCGGCGAGACGACGTTCGATCTGCGTGTCTCCAACGCCCGAACGACGGCGATCCGGGCACTGACGGTCGATCTGGAGTCCGAGGACATCAGTTTCAGCGAGAATCGCCGTATCGTCTCACAACTCGGTTCCGGGAGTGAAGCGACGTTGCGGTACCCCGCGACCAACGTCACTGGTGGCGAGAGATCGGTGACGGCTTACGTCGAGTACACGACCAGCGACGGCGAATACGAGTCCACGACACAGGAACTGATCACGACTGTCGACCGCGTCGAGAACCCCGGCGAGGTCTCGCTAAGCGGCGTGGAAGTGACCAACACTGGTGACAAACTGACCGTCTCCGGGACGTTGAACAACGCCGGTGAGACGGCCGTCTCGTCGGTCCAGATCGCTGCCGCCGGGAACGCGAGTCTCGGTAACGCACAGTCCAGTGCCTTCGCTGGCGCTCTCGAACCGGACGCCTCGAAGGCGTTCGAACTCGCTGCTGCGGTGCCGGCGTCGGACCAGGAGACGACGATTCCACTCGACATCCAGTATCGCGTCGACGGCAAACGCACGACCACGATCCAGACCGTCGCGTATGACCCGAGAACGGACAGCGACATCGCACTCACGGACGTCGAGATACAGCAAGTCGGTGAACGGTTGACGATCCGTGGCAGTGCGAGTAACCTCGGTCAGTCGGCCGCCGCCTCGGTCCTCGTATCGATTGCAGACAGCGAGGCGGTCACACCGGCACAGTCAGGTGCCAGCCACTTCGTGGGCTCACTCGAACGGAACGGGACCACACCATTCGAAGTCACCGCTCGCCTCACCGAGGACGGCGACCGGGCAGTTACGGTCCCGCTGACGGTCCAGTACCAGGTCGATGGCGAACGAGTCACGCGTACCGTGGACATCGAACACGAACCGTCCGCTGACAGCGACATCGAGGCCACCGGGATCCGGGTCGAACAGACCGGGAATCGGTTGACGGTCCGGGGGAGTGCAAGCAACGTCGGCACGACCAACGCCTCCTCACTCGTGGTATCGGTCGCCGACGGGACCAACGTTGCACCGGCCGAATCAGAATCTCGCTACTTCGTCGGGAGCGTCGCACAGAGCGACTTCAAGTCCTTCCAGGTCGACGCCCGACTCACTGCCCAGACCAACCAGACGGTCGAACTCCCGCTCGACGTGCGCTACCGAGTCGATGGACAGCAAGTGACCGAGCGGATCACTGTCTCCTACACACCGAGTGCGACCACAGTGGCGAGTGACTCACAACACACCTCGTCGTTCCCGGTCGCGCTGGTCGGTGGTGGTGTCCTTCTGGTGATCGCCGCTGGGTTCGCATACCGACGCTACCGATGAGTGTCATCAGTGCCTCCGACGCGGTGAAAATCTACGAGTCGGGCGACAAGACGCTGCGCGCCCTCGATGGCGTCTCGGTGAGCGTCGATTCCGGCGAGTTCGCCGCCGTCGTCGGCCCGAGTGGGAGCGGGAAATCGACGCTGTTGAACCTGCTGGGACTGCTCGACGACCCGTCCGAGGGATCGGTGACGGTCGATGGCACGTCGTTGTCGACACTCTCGAAACGCGAGCGAACTGACCTCCGTCGTGAGACAGTCGGGTTCATCTTCCAGAGCTTCTACCTGGTACCGACCCTGACCGCTCGCGAGAACGTCGCTGTCCCGGGACTCGTTCGCGACGACCGCGAGACGTTGCTCGACCGCGCCGACGAACTGCTGACCCGTGTCGGCCTGGGTGACCGACTCGATCATTACCCCAATGAACTCTCGGGTGGGCAAAAGCAACGCGTCGCAATCGCCCGGTCGATGATCAACGGTCCCGATATCCTGCTGGCCGACGAACCGACCGGGAATCTCGATCAGGACACCGGTGCACAGGTGCTCGACGTGTTCGACGCGTTCACCGAAGAGGGGGTCGCGATCCTGACGGTGACCCACGACGAACAGGTGACGGCGTTTGCCGAGCGGACGATTCGACTCGTCGACGGGGAGATACGGAATGATCGATAGCTCACTCGCACGACTGTTCCCGCTCGCCGCGTTCGCACGAAACAATCTTTCCCGGGCGCGTGCCCGAACAGTGCTCGCGATGGCGGGAATCACAATCGGTGTCGTCGCCATCGCATCGCTTGGCATGTTCGGGGCGACGCTCGAACAGTCGTTCCTGAACACGGCCGACGACGCCATCCGGACTGTCGGTGTCAGTCCCGGCGAGGACGCCGATTTCCGTGAGTTCGACCGGGATCACGTCGCACAGATCGAACGCTACGCCGGGAACGGTGCGGTGTACACTGTCTCCCGGTCACGTGCCAGGGTAACCGGGTTACAGACCACGACGCGTGCGTCGCTGGTCTCGGTGTCAGAGCCAGCGGCCTTCGTCACGCCAGCGTCCGGTCAAATTCCGGAGAACTGGCGGTCCGGGGTCGCAGTCGGGTCCCAGCTGGCGGAACGTCTCGGGGTCGAACCGGGCGACAGCATCCAGGTCGACGGCGAGAATCGGCGCGTGATCGCTGTCCTGAAAGAACAGAGTCGCTCGTCGTGGGTGCGGGTCGACGACGGTGTATTGCTGCCCGATGGGGAAGTGGGCAACGGGGCCACACAGGTCCTGATCCGGGCGGAGTCTCCACAGGCGGCCTTCCAGATAAGCGACAGACTGGAGCGAAACCTCAACGACCGCCGGAGTTACTACAGCGTCTTCGACGCCGAGTCGTCGCTCGAACGATTCAACCAGCAGATGAGCCTCATCCGGACCTTCCTGCTCGCCGTCGGTGGGGTCTCGCTGCTCGTCGCCTCTGTCAGTATCCTCAACGTCATGCTGATGAGCACTATCGAGCGCAAAGCCGAAATCGGCGTCCTCCGGGCCGTCGGCTATCACCGAACCGATATTCTCCGGTTGATGCTGTACGAGGCGGCGCTGCTGGGCGTCGTGGGATCAGTCGTCGGCGTCGTCATCAGCATCGGCCTCGGCATGCTGATGAACGCCGAGTTGCTCTCGGATCCGCTCGCCTTCACCACGGAAGCGTTGCGATTTACCGTCCTCGGCTTCCTGTTCGGGACTGGTGCGAGCTTCCTGAGTGGACTCTATCCCGCCTGGAAGGCAGCCAACGCCCCGCCAGTCGAAGCGCTGCGGGACTAACGTTCCCGTGTCGCACTGCCGATAGGTTTCGGTCACGTACCGAACGCATAAACGGTGTTGTGGCTGGTAATCTCGCAGTCGACGAACTCGCCGATCTCGAGTCCTCGCTCCTCGGCGTCGGCGATGACCACCTGGCGGTATCCCTCGTCGTAGCCCACCAGCGACTCGTCAGTGCCGTCCTCGACGAGCAAGACGCGCTTCTGTTCGCCGATCATCGCCTCGTAGGCCTCGCCGGTCACGTCCATCTTCAACTCCGACATGGCCTTCGAGCGGTCCTTCTTGATCTGGCCGCCTAGGCCCTTCATTTCGGCGGCGTCGGTGCCGGGTCGCTTCGAGAAGCGCGTGACGTTGATCTTCTCGGGACGGGTCTCCCGGAGCAGGGCCATCGACTGCTGGAAGTCGCGGTCGGTCTCGCTGGGGAATCCGACGATGAAGTCCGTCGACAGCGTCCAGTAGTCGAGGTATTCGTCGAACGTCTCGACGACGTCGACGTACTCGGAGACGGCGTGCTGGCGGCGCATCTCCGCGAGCACGTCGTCGCTACCGGACTGGACTGGCGCATGCAGGAAGTTGTACAGTTCGTCGTGCTCGGCAAAGACCGCGGCGAGGTCCTCGCGAACGCCGTGGACGCCCTTCGGATTGGCCATCCCGACGCGAACCCGGAACTCGCCGTCGATTTCCGTGCAGATCCGCTCCAGCAGTTCTGGCAGAAGACTCTCGCCCTGGTTTCGGTCCCAGCCATAGACGCCCGTGTCCTGGCCAGTGATTCGGATTTCCTTCGCGCCGGCGTGGACGAGGGCGCGGGCCTTCTCGACGTTTTCCTCGACCGGCGGCGACTCGATACGGCCGGTGGCGTGCTTGGTGATGCAGTACGAGCAGTCGGACATACAACCCCGTGCGATGGGGAGAATGCCGACGACGCCGTCGAGCACTGTTTCGGTGTCCGGCGTCACTGTCGGACACTCCCCGTTGAGGACGTGCTGGGGAACGTCGTCCCAGTGGAGGATCTCGGCGTCGACGCCAGCTTCGCGAAACTCCTCGCCCTGGGCCAGTGCCATACAGCCAGTGACGATCAGGTCTGCCGGTGTCTCTTCGTCCAGCTCTTCGGCCCGCCGGAGCATGTTTCGCTCCGTCTTTTCAAGGACCGTACAGGTGTTGAGAATCGCCACGTCTGCCTCTCTGGGGCCGTCGGCGGGGTGGTGGCCACCCTCGCGGAGTGCCTGTTCGATCTCCTGGCTCTCGCCGCGGTTGGACGTACACCCGTACGTCTCGATGTGATACTGGGCCATGCGCTGCGTTACTGGAGTGTTGTCGTTCGCGGGCAAAAGGACGACGAATTCGACCGGCAATTCGCCTACCGCATCTCGTCGAGAGACCGAACGGTGTCGGACATCAGCCAGGCGTCCTCACTGTCCTGTGCTTCGATACAGAGTGCAAAAAACGAGTCACGGCCGTCGTCGACAGTGATGTGATAGCCCTGACTCGTCAGTTGATCGGCGTCGTCGGAGGTGGTCGGTTCGGCGGCAGTCACACACCCACTCAGTGACTCGGAGGGAAAACAGTCACGGTCGCGTAAACGGTCGATAGACGCTCTCACACTCCCGGCGGGAACCGGCAGGCGGCGGTCGATTTGTGCACGTATGTCTCTCACGTCACCCATCCGCTGCCTGCCATTCCTCGACGATGGTCACCCCGCTGGAAGCTCCGATGCGGTCAGCACCGGCGTCGAACATCGCCTTCGCTCGCTCCCAAGAGCCGATGCCACCACTTGCCTTGACCGGTCGGTACTGGCTCAACAGCGCCACGTCGTCGACAGTCGCGCCACCGTCGGCAAAACCGGTCGCGGTCTTGAGGAAGGCCGCCCCGGCGTCGGCCGTAATCTGACCGATCCGGTGTTTCTCTTCGTCGGTCAACAGCGGCGCTTCGACGATCACTTTCACCGGCACCGGGACGGCGGAGACGACCTCGGTGATTTTCTCGGCGACGGCGTCGTCCTCGCCGGCTTTGAGGCGGCCGACGGGACAGACGAGGTCGAGTTCCTCGGCCCCGTCGTCCCAGGCCGCTCTCGCGGCCCCGCAGACGGCCTCGGTCGAGCCTTGTCCGTGTGGAAAATCGATCACAGTCGTCAGCGGGACCGTCCCGTACTCCCGGGCACGCTCGACGTAACACGGCGGGAGACACGCAAGCATCCCGTGCTCCTCGGCCTCGTCGAGCACTCGCTGAACGTCGGCCCACTGCGTCGTCGGACCGAGCACCGTGTGCTCGATGCGCTGAGAGACGTTGTTCATACACACACGCATCGACTGGCCGGTTTGTAAGTCCCGCTGGTCGCAAGCGCAGGTCGGAAGGCTTTCCCCACTCCCACTCCCTTGCCGGCATATGCAGTTCTTACCGACCGGGTTTGCCCTGCCGGCGCTCCCGTATCTGGTCGTTCTCCTGGGGGGAGCAGGACTGTTGACCGTACTGCTGTTGGCCGGGAAACCACCGATTGATCAGAAAGTAGCCGTCTCGCTCGCGCCGTGGATGGCCATCGGGGGCGGTCTCCATGCCTTCTACCAGATTGGCGTGTATCCGCCGCTCTACGAGCCGTTGTTTGGCACGCCGGCAGTGTACCTGACGACGTACGTCCTGACGGCCAGCACCTGGCTCCTGCTTACGGGAATCGGTATCGTACGTGGCAACGAGCACACCGTGACCCGGAATCTCGGGCTGATCGGAACGGCGGTCCTCGTCGTCTTGCTGGTGATGATGATCGCCCAGTCAGTCCGTGAGGGACAGCTCTCGCCCGTCTGGCCCGCCGTCTCGATCATCGTCGCCCTCGTGGTCGCGGCCCTGACGGTGCTCGCTGTCAGCCTCTGGCGAACGCCGGTGTTCGTCCGAACGCGGTATGCGGGACCGGTCGTCGTGTTCGCCCACGCACTCGATGGCGTCTCGACAGCAATCGGTGCCGACGTTATCGGCGTCACCGAACGGACGCCAATACCGAGACTGATCATGGATCTGGCCGGCAGACTCCCCACCGCTGACGTTATCGGCGTTGGCTGGCTCTTCGTCCTCGTCAAACTCGTCATCGCCGCCGCGATCGTCGTCTCGTTCAACCGCTATCTCGACGAGTCGCCGGTCGAGGGCACGCTCATGTTCTCATTGATCGCTGCCGTCGGACTGGGACCGGCCGCGAACAACGTGTTCCTGTTTTTCCTCAGCAGTCCCTAATACTCTGTCCTACCAGCACTGTCAGGCTGGCTCTGCCAGTTTCACTTCGTCGAGTTCCGGGTTCTCGTGGCCGTCGGCCGCTGCCAGTTCCCGCGCGTGTTCGATTGCGTCTCCGGGTCGTTTCAGGTCGCCATCGACCAGATACGTGACAGGGTCGCTCGTGTCGTCAGCCGTCACGTGGACTTCGAGCTGTGGCATACCCTGACTTTCATATCCGTCAACAATATTTGTTCGGGTTCCATCGAGCGACTGCTGCTGTCATGGCGATACCGGAAACAATCGACTAAAATGGCGACACCAGAGAGATGTCACACAACAGTTCACAAGTTCAGGATGCAGGTCCCCATATACTCTCGACCGAATCCTGTGTCAGAACGAAAGGATATCGCGTACCGGTACAGCCGACAAATAACGGTGTTGTAAAATTTGGCTCATAGCTTTTATATGTGACCCAGTCCAAATTTTACATATGCTTCAGCAGAGTGATCTCAGAATTCTCTCTGGCCTTCGACAGAAACCTTTGGACGCATCCAAGATCAGCGAACAAACAGGGCTCGCACTCGGGACCGTTCGGCGGCGAGTGACGACACTCTGTGAGCAGGGACTGTTGGAGCGACTTGAAGCGACAGCGGAGTCGACAATATATTACCGGCGTCAGCAAAGCGATGTCGCGGGAGCGCTCGATACAGCTGCAGACTCTGTCCCGCACGTTGATCTTCCTGAATTACTGACGCCGTCGCTACTGACAGTCCTTTACTGGGCGGAGAAGCCACTCGGTCCGTCCGATATTTCGCTACGCATTAATCTCAGCCGGGTTCGCGTACAGCAACTCCTCGCCACATTGGTCAGACGGCAGTTCGTTACCAAGCCGGCTCGAGGCCGCTACGAACTGAAAGCTGAGTATAAAAAGCTCGGTAGACTGGCAGCTGTGACTGCTCGCCACAACCAGCAGGTGGATATCGGACCGATCCTCCCAGACGCCACACTTGTCTGGGCAGCGCCCTGTGAAGCGCTCGTTGTCCCTGGTGAGTCAACAGAGGGAGTAGCTGAGGAGCTTGTCGATGATACTGAATGGGTCGTGACCGGGCTTGCCGCATTCCCGCAATTTGGATTCGACTTCACTGTTGCCGTTGCCCCATTATTGTATAGAAATACGGTTACACAAGGCGACCTTCACGTAACTCCGGCAGAAGCAGTTTGTCACGCGCTCTGTCGTCGTATTGAGCATCGGTTGGTCAGGTTCTGTATATTGGTCGTGCTTGGAACAACTCGCGAGGAGCAGATGTCGGTCCCAGGCCTGCGTGAGGCAGCGGAGATCTACGGTGTCAAACGTGAGATTGACACACTAATTGATTTCATCGAACGTCGTGGTGACACTGACGTGCTGTCAGCAGATCTATCGAGTTCATTTCCAACCTGGGAGCGGCTCGTCGACACGGGCACGCAGTATGATATCGATGTCGAAGAGGCAGCCACACGGCTGTCAGCGGAGGCCAGAGAATCGTAATGTATCGGATCGGTTCGCGCCAGCAGTGCTTTTTTCAATAGTAGTGCAGACGTTTATGTGATGAGCGATGAGCAACGATATTCAAGCCGGGAAGATATCATTGAGACGTTGGAGACGATTGATGAGCAGCTAAAGCAGAGTGTGACTGTGTATCTTCTCGGTGGTGGGGCAATGGCCCTTGAACGGATTAAGCCGGCCACCAAAGATATCGATTTGCTCGCACCGACGAACGATGACTACCGCCGGATCCGAGCGGCATTACTCGATCTGAAATTCGAGCCGAAGGAACATACTGAACCGGATTACGATTCATTGGGGGCGACAAGTGTCCTCAAGTACGACGACGGCCATATCGACCTCTTCGACCGGCAGGTGATGTCGAAGTTGTCCCTCTCTGAGGGCATGCAAGCACGGTCCGAACACGTCTTCGAGCAAGAGCAGTTGTCCGTCCACCGTCTGAGTTGGGTTGATATTACACTTTTTAAATCGATGACGCCGCGAGATGACGACCGGAATGACGTAGAAGCGCTGCTCGCGCGTGGGATCGACTTCGACACACTGGCTACAGAAATAGACAACCAATTGCCACTGAACTATGGCGTTGATGAATATGAGTGGATTGCGCAAGAGGGGAAACAACATCCAATCTTTCAGCTCGAATCGACGTTTGCGAATATCGAGGGGTTACCAGACGATCTCGTTGAGAAGGTGCGGCAGTTGGCTGACGTGGTCGACGCCGAACGAGAACTCTTCTACGAACTCCGGCGGCGAGGGTCGGTTGCAAAAGACGGGTTCATCGAAGCGTTTGCTCCAGACTCTCACTCGACTGACGATCAGCTACGCGAGGGGCTCGACCGGTTAGATGAGAAAGGGTTAATCAATGTCACTGATAGGGAACTCGTGTTCGAGACTGACCCGCTACAATAGCGGCGCGAACATACAGGCGGGTTAGTCCAATCGTGAATCGCCGGTCGCGAGCGATGCACAGGTTGAGTCTGCCGACGTTCTATGACAGCCAGATGCTAGAAGATGTTTGCCTGCTGGTAGACGCTGATTCCCTGGTCGGTAATTTCGTAGGGTTTCGTCTCGCGGGAGTGGTTCGCGTTGCGGATCTTCTGGATTTCGACGGCCAGGCGCGTCTCGCGGGTCTCGGTACGGACGTACTGGAGGATAAACACGGCATCGGTCAGGTACTCGATGATGCCGTGGCGAGAGGCGTACGGGTTGTCCTCGCTGGCTTCGGAGGTGAGCATCGTCGTGACGCCGGCCTGTTTCAGCGAGCGCGTGAAATCGAACACTTCGGTCCGGCGCTTGGCCTGGTCGTCGTACATCATCTCCAGCAAGGAAACCGAGTCCAGCACGAGGCGGTCGGCGTCGAAGTCCTCGATCAGTTGCGGGAGTTCGCCGCGGATGTTGTCGAGGCTGTTTGCCATTTCGACCGGGTCGAGGTCGACAATCGCCAGTTGGCCCTCGTCTTCGTACGTCTCGAAGCCCCAGTCCCGTTCTTCAGCGGTATCGATGATGGCCTCGCGCGTCTGTTCGAGCGTGATGAACACGGCGCTGTCACCCTGTTCGAGGCCGTGGTGCAGGAACTGCAGGCCGAAGGTCGTCTTGCCGGTCCCGGCTGACCCGATGGTGACGGTGAGGTGTCGCTCCGGGACGCCACCACGGACCATCCGGTCGAGTCCTTCGATACCCAGGTCGATCCGCGGAATTTCCGAATCGAAATCGTCGTCTTCGAACTCATCCGAGTCACCGCCCGGCCCGTCAGCACCGGCGAACGCCGACTCGAAGTCGTCGTCGAACAACGAACCACCACTATCACTGTCGTCGAACGGAGTTCCGCCACTGCCGCTGTCGTCGAACGGAGTTCCGCCACTGCCGCCGCCGTCGTCGAACGGACTGCCCCCGCCATCGTCATCGAACGGGCTCCCGTCACTGCTGGCACCGCTCTCGAATGGGCTATTGCTACCGGCGCTGTCGTCGGTCCGTGTGCCCGGAGTAGTGTCAGTGTCGTCCGACTTGGCCCCGGTGTCGGGTGTCTCATCTGACGGCGACTTGGCTTGTGCCTCGTCGTCGACTGCACGTTCGAACCAGTCCTCGTCCGACGCGTCTTCGCTCATCGACAGATCACCTCGCCCCCGAGCGTCATACCATAGGCTTGCTGTGCGGACAGATTAATCTTGCCGCCACACACCTTACATCCTCGACAGGAAAGCCGTGAACGGGTTTATGTACGCGCCGCCGAAATCCCGAATCAATGAAGGTCGGGATCGTCGCCCAGCGTTCGAATCACCGAGCGGTTCCGCTGGCCGCACAACTGCACGAGCGACTCCACGAGGTCGGCGTGACGGTCGTCTTCGACGAGACGACGGCGGCGGCGCTGGCCGAAGACGAGAGTCAGTGGTCAAGCGGCGACCGACCGACACCGACGGGCGTCCCGGTCGACACGATGACCGATTGCGCGCTCGTCGTCAGCATCGGCGGGGACGGCACCTTCCTCTATGCCGCTCGCGGGGCCGGTTCGACGCCGATACTGGGCGTCAATCTCGGGGAAGTCGGGTTCCTGAACGCCGTTGCCCCGGACGAGGCGGTGGGGACGGTGCTGTCCGAAATCGAACTGCTTCGCGAGACAGGCAGCGTTCGGACCCAGACTGTCCCCCGCCTCCAGGCGCAGGGAGCAGACTGGACGATCCCGCCGGCACTCAACGAGGTCGTCGCGCAGGGCGGACAGCGCGGCCACGGCGGCGGCGCTGGCTTCGAGGTCCGGGTCGACGGCTCACTGTACACCAGCGGCCACGCCGACGGCGTGTTGATCGCGACACCGACCGGTTCGACGGCCTACAATCTCAGCGAGGACGGACCGCTGGTACACCCGTCTGTCGATGGGATCGTCGTCACCGAGATGGCGGGCGAGGCGGCGATGCCGCCACTGGTCGTCGACGGCGACAGCGAGATTACCATCCGCATCGAGGACGCACCGGAGAGCGTCGTCGTCAGTGACGGACGAATCAGGGAAACGGTGATGCCACCAGCGCAAGTCGACGTGTCGCGGGCCGATAAACCGGTGAAGATTGCGGGCCCACAGCGTGACTTTTTCGCCGCACTCGGTAAACTCGAATGAGCGCTAGCGCCGGCCTACAGCGTAGATAACGGGCGCGACAACCAGCAGTGCGAGACCGACGAACTTGTACATCAGTTGGCTGGGCAGGAGACTCCCGGCGGCCGGTTCCAGCATCCCACCGGGCAAAACGAGAAAGAGCAGCCCAAGTGAGAGCAGATGCAGGCCCAGAATCTTGTTCGACCGCTGGAGAAAGATGCCGACAGCGCCCAGTACGGTCACCAGCAGCAACACGTCCCCGACGTTGTAGTTCAACAGGAAACTGTCGATGACTTGTAGTGGCGTAAACATCCTCGTTCGAATTTTCGCCGTCTGGCAGTCTTTAAACTTCCGTTCCACGGAGGCGGCGACGGCCATAGCGGTGGTCGGGACCGGCGTAGCGAAGCTAACCGTCCGCTCGCATAACGGCAAAACGGTGCTAGCAAACAATTATAAGCGAGGGGATATCGTAATTGGAGGTAGTGCCAGAGTCTACAGAGGACGCTACCGTTCTGGTCGTCGACGACGAAAAGGAGGTCGCAGACGTATACGCACTCCGTCTCCGGAGCGAGTTCGAGACCGATACAGCGTACGGTGGCGAGGAGGCACTGGAGGTGATCGGTGACGGCGGCGAAGTCGACGTGGTGCTCCTCGACCGGCGGATGCCGGGCACGTCCGGCGACGAAGTCCTGGAGCGGGTTCGCGAACGGGACGCGGACTGCCGTATGATCATGATTACTGCGGTCGATCCGGACTTCGATATCATCGACATGGAGTTCGATGACTACCTCTGCAAACCACTCGAGAAAGACGACCTCGTGGCGGCAATCGAACAGCAGTTGACCGCCCGCCGGTACGACGACCAGCTGACGAAGTATCTCGAAGCGACATCGAAACTCGCGCTGCTCGAAGCCGAAAAAACCTCACAGAGCCTCGATGCGAACGAGGACGTGACACAGCTCAAAGAACGCATCGACCGGCTCAAAGACGAGATGGACGAGGCGCTGGGCGAGTTCGACAACATCGAGCGGGCGTTCAAAGAGATCAGCCGCCATCCGAGTTGAGTATCGGGTTTCCCGGCGTGTAGACCAGATACCTATCGCCAGTGCCTGCTGTCCGGCGTCGGAAGGGGCATTCGCCGTTGGCCGCCCGGCAGGAGACATCTCGTCCGTTCTCGGACCGTCGGTCAGTGACGAGTCGCGCGACTATTCAGGTGTGTGACGCAGGGTTCGTTCAACGTAGTTGTCGAACTCCGCGCGGACGGCGTCGGTCGGATCGTCGTCCCTGGTGGTCCGGCGAAACGTGTGCCCGGCGATCATCGTCAAGAGGAACGTGGCCGTCCGGTCGGGATCGACATCCCGGAAGACGCCGGCTGCGATACCGTCGGCGATGATCTCGGCCAGCTGGTCCTCGAAGGCGCGGTCGATCTCGGTAAACTTCGCCCGGAACGTTTCGTCCTGAACTGCCTGTGCCCGGAGTTCGACGTAGGTCCCGAGGACGGCCGTCGCCGGCGATGGATCCTCGAGTTCACTGATCGACTCGGGATCGAGGATCAGGTCGACGTAGGTCCGGAAGTTCTCCAGGGGGTCGTCGCTGGCTTCCATCGAGAAGGCACGCGTAAACTCCGCGAGGATGTAATCGACGAAGGCAGTCAGCAGGTCCTGTTTGTCGTCGTAGTGGTGGTAGAACGTTGATTTGCTCAGATCTGCCTTGTCGGCGATCCGCTGGATCGACAACCCGGCGTAGCCGTACTGTTTGAGCGCGAGGAAGGTCGCGCGCATGATCGCCTCGCGAGAATCGGCTGGCTCACCCGGGAACGGCGTGTCCGCGTCCATACCGAACGAATATTCGGTCGGGAGCCTAAGGCTTTCGGTGAGAGCAAGACGGTAGATTGATATGTTGCCGAACGAACGTTCGATACAGATGGCCGAACGAACGTTCGATGTGCGAGACGGTGAGTGCCACACTGATAGAGACAGTCGTCTAGCACCACACCGAGGTGGCGGTCGGCCGTCGCACTCGAATGAGAGTGCAGGAGACCCAGCACGTATATGAATTCGCGTTCACTTCTCACACTGGCAGTCGTCGCATTGCTCGCAACGGCAGGGGTGGCCACGGCAGCAGTCACCGGAAGCCCCGATATCAGCGTCTACGTGACCGACGATAGCGTCGCACCGGGCGAGGAGACCACGCTCGACGTGGTGCTGGTCAACAGCGGCAACCTCGAATCGGGCGCGTCCCGGAATCCGGCACTGAACAGCGAGGTGACGACCGCCCGTGGGACGACAGTGACTGTCGAGAGCGGCGACGCGCCGTTCGAAGTGACCACAGGGACCCAAGCCGTCGGAACGGTTCCTGAGGGCAAGACACCACCGATCTCCTTCGACATATCGGTGCCGAAAGACGCCGATCCGGGCACGTACGACGTGCCAGTCACTGTCGAATACGAGTACTACAGCTACATTTCCGAGTCTGAGGGGACCAGAGAGCGCGAATCGACCACGGAAACGTTCGACGTCGAGGTGACCGTCGAGGACTCGGCCCAACTGGGCGTTGTCACCGTCGATGCGGGCACGCGCGTAGGCGGAACCGGGACGGTCTCGATGACAGTCGAGAACGTCGGGTCCGCGACTGCGACCGATACCACGGTGTCACTGGCATCACCCAGTGGCGACCTGACTTTCGGTCAGTCGGCCGAGGCGACCCGCTACGTCGAGGAGTGGGCACCGGGCGAACAGCGGACCTTCGAGTACCAGATGACCGCGGCCCGGACTGCAGACACCGAGGCATACCCGTTCACGCTCACGGCCGATTACGATCTCCCGTCCGGGGAATCACGGTCGGCACGGCCAGTTACGGTACCGATCCAGCCCGAACCCGAACAGGAGTTCACCATCGTCTCGACGAACAACACCGTGCCAGTCGGCGGGGCCGGAACGTACAACGTAACCATCAGGAACGACGGCCCCGACATCGCACGCGATGCCAGCGTCCAGTTGACCTCCCAGAACGCCGATGTGACCTTCGGCCAGTCGAACACGGCGAGTCGGACTGTCGGCACGTGGGAAGCAGGTGACGAACGGACTGTCACCTTCGACGCACGCGCGAGTGCCAGCGCCCAGCAACAGGCCTACTCGCTCGCTGCGTCGGTCTCCTTCGAGGACAGCACAGGCAACGCTGGGGCGGTCGAGGGACTCACCACCGAACTGGTGCCCCAGCCACGACGGATCGCCGTCGTCTCGACGGAAAGCGCGGCACCGGTCGGTGACACCGGTGAGTACACTGTCACGCTCCGCAACGACGGCCCGACGCCCCTGAACGACGCGTCGGTGCAACTTACCTCCCAGAACGCCGATGTGACCTTCGGCCAGTCGAACACGGCGAGTCAGTTCCTCGGCTCGTGGGCCGTCGGCGAAGAGCGGACCGTTACTTTCGACCCGACGGTCGGCCAGAACGCGGAGCAACGCGACTACGCGCTCACTGGAACGGTGCGCTACGAGCGCCCGAGTGGGGCCGCCGGCCAGCAGGACGGCATCTCACTCGGCCTCCGGCCGACTCCCGAGCAGACCTTCGCCATCGACGATGTCGAGTCCTCGCTGCGCGTCGGTGACGACGGACAACTGCAAGGTCAAATCACCAACACCGGCACAGAGTCGGTCTCCAGCGTCGTCGTCCAGTGGACGAGCGAGCAGCGTAACGTCGACCCGGTCGAGACGGAGTACTCCGTCGGCGAGCTCGATGCGAACGAGTCGGCGACGTTCGATTTCGACGTGGACATCAGCGACAGCGCACGGAGCGGCCCTCGCCAGTTCACACTCCAGGCCCAGTATGACAACGACGAGGGCCAACAGCGAACCAGCGACCCACTCGCCGTCCGGGCACCGGTCGAATCCGAGAGCGACGAGTTCGACGTGGCGATCCGGAGTGCCAACGTGACCGCGGGCGAGAGCACGACGGTCAGACTCGAGATCACGAACACTAAATCGAATGCCTTGACCGACATCAACGGCAAGGTATTCGCCGACTCGCCGATATCGACCAGCGACGACGAGGCGTTCGTCAGTTCGCTCGACCCCGGTGAATCGGCGACGCTGACGTTCTCGATCAGCGTCAGTGGTAGTGCACTCGACAAGACCTACCCGCTGTCGATGGACTTCCAGTACGACGAGGCAGACGGCGACACGGAAACCTCCGACACGTACAAAATCCCGGTCGAGGTGAACCGGGACGGTGGCGGCGGCGACCTCCCACTCGGACTGATCGGCGGCGCAGTCCTGCTTGCTGTGGTCGCAATCGGCGGCTACATTCGTTTCAGCTAGTATGGCCTACCAACGCTACATCGACTGGATCGACGACCGGATCATCCACGATTCCCGGACAGTCGTGCTGGCCTTCCTGGTACTGACAGTCGTCTTTACCGTCGGCTTTGGCAATATCACCACGTCGTCGGGCACCTCACAGTTCGCGACTGGCCTCCCCGAGGAAGAGGCGTTCGAGGACATCAACCGCGAGTTCTCGCCGACGTTCGAGACGGACACCGGGAGCACACAGTTGATCCAGAGCGAGAACAACGTCCTCGCCAAGCCCGCGCTATTACGAATGCTCCGGTCCCAGCAGCGACTCGAAGACCATCCCGAGATGCGAGTCACGTCGACGAGCAGCGCGGCGGCCATCGTCGCCCAGACGCTTGACCCGTCTGCCCGGACGACGGACGAACAGATCGACGCCATCGAGCGGGCCAGTCCGACCGAAATCGACCGGGCAGTTCGGCAGGCCGCCGAGTCGAACCCGCAGTTTGGCTCGCTGCTCAGCGAGGATTTCAACCGGGGCGACGCATCGGCGTCGGCGACCATCGGCGTCGTCACCCACGAGGTCCCCGCCGGCATCTCCTCGGGATCGGGCCAGGGCGGGTCCAGCCCGCTGACGGCCATCCAGCAACAGGCCGAGTTTCAGGTCGATGCGGCGGCTGGTGGTAGCATTTCGGTCTTCGGAAACGGGATCATCGCGGCCGAGAACTCTACGGTCATCCTCGACTCGCTGTTGATCGTGGTCCCGGCAGCGGTCGTCTTCATCCTCCTGTTTTTGACCGTCGCGTACCGCGATCTCGCCGACCTCCTGCTCGGGCTGTTTGCCCTCCTGATGGCAATCGTCTGGACGTTCGGCTTCACCGGTCTGGCCGGAATCCCCTTCAGCAACCTCCTGATCGCCGTGCCCCCACTCTTGCTGGCAGTCGGGATCGACTTCGGTATCCACGCGGTGAACCGCTACCGCGAGGAAGTCGTCCTCGGGAAATCGACCAACGAGTCGATGCGGATCACGACCGACCAGCTCCTCGTGGCCTTCTTTATCGTCACCGGCACGACGGTGATCGGCTTCCTGGCGAACTTCACGAGTGCGCTGACACCGATCAAAGAATTCGGACTCGTCGCGAGTGTCGGTATCGTCTTCACGTTCCTGATCTTCGGTATCTTCCTGCCAGCGGCGAAGGTCGAACTGGACCGGCTGCGGGAGCGTTCGCTGATTCCGACGTTCAGCAACACGCCGCTGGGATCGGAGGAGTCGGTGCTCGGGTCGGTACTCCGGATCGGCGTCAGCGTCGGCGACGCTGCGCCGGCGCTGTTCCTGGCAGTCTTGCTCGTCGGCAGCGTCGGTGCCGGCGTGTACGCACAAGACGTCGATACGGCGTTCAGCCAGGAGGACTTCCTCCCGCCCGAAGACAACCCCGACTTCCTCGAGGAACTCCCCGAACCGTTCGCACCCAACGACTACACGGTCGCCGCACAGTTGAATTTCCTCGAAGAGAAGTTCGCGACGACCCAGTCGAGTCAGACGACTGTGTACGTCGAGGGGCCGATGCAACGGGAGACGGCCCTCGAAGAGATCTATCGAGCGGGCGACGACCCGCCGAGTTCCTTCACGGAGAGCGACGGGCAGGCCGAGACTACCTCGATTGTCACGATCATTCAGAGCTACGCCGAGCAAGACCCCGAATTCCGGCAACTGGTCGAGCGAAACGACCAGAACGGTAACGGCGTCCCAGACCAGAACCTCGGCAAAATCTACGACGAACTGTTCGCCTCGTCGTTCGGTGACCGGGCACGCAACTACATGACCGAAGAGCGGCGGAGTGCGCGCATCGTCTACACTGTCGAGGCCGACGCCAGCCAGGCGGAGATCACGGCAGACACTCGCGATGTCGCAGACCGCTTCCGAATGGAGGCAACCGCGACCGGCGGCACCGTCGTGTTCAAGGCCGTCTCGGACCTGATCTTCGAATCCGCGATCACGAGCCTCGCAGTCGCGTTGATCGGTGCGTCGATCTTCCTGATGCTCATCTACCGAGTGTTCGAGGGGTACGCGACGCTTGGCATCGCGAACATCGTCCCCGTGGCGGTGACCGTGACCTTCGTCGCGGCCTCGATGCGCTTCCTGTCGATCCCGTTCAACGCTATCACGGCGACGATTCTCGCGATTACTATCGGACTGGGGGTCGATTACTCCGTTCACATTACCCACCGCTTTGCCGACGAACGCGGCGAGAACGACCTCCGCACTGCGCTGGACCGCACTGTCCGTGGGACCGGCGGCGCATTGCTCGGCAGTATGCTCACGACCGTCTCGGGCATCGGCGTGCTGGCACTCGCCCTGTTCCCGGCGCTGGGCCAGTTCGGCATCCTCACCGGCCTCTCGGTCGCCTACGCCTTCTTCGCGTCGCTGATCGTTCTCCCGCCGACGCTGGTAATCTGGGACGCGCTCGTCAACCGGGACCGGCGCTGGCTCTCGCTCTTTGGCGTCGGTCCCAAGCAGCCCCAGTCGGTGGCTGCTGCTGACGGCGGCGAGGAGTGAAGACTGCCAACAGTCACTATCAACCCTTTTTGCCCCGTAGGGTCAGAGATACAGGTATGACCCACGTCGTTATCATCGGCGCGTACGGGAGTGCCGGGGCCGCGATGGCCGGCGAGCTAGTCGAGGGACCGGATGTCGAACTGACGCTGATCGACGACGGTGAACCCGGCGGCGGCCTCTGTATCCTCAGGGGCTGTATGCCCTCGAAGGAGGTCCTGTCGGCGGGTGCCCACCGCTTCCAGGCGCGCCACGACGACCGACTGGTCGGCGAGATTCCGGACGTGGATCTCGAACGGACCGTCGAACGCAAGGACGGACACACACTCAGTTGGGCAGGCCACCGTCGCGCAGGCATCGAGGAAATGGCCGAGCGCGACGACGTGACGTTCGTCCACGACACCGCGCACTTCGTCGACCCCCACACCGTCCAGGCCGGCGGCGAGGCGTTCGAGGCCGATTACGTCGTCGTCGCTACCGGATCGAGCGTCAATGTCCCCGACCTGCCCGGCATCGACGAGGTCGATTTCATGACCAGCGCCGACGTGCTCGATGCCACCGAGTTGCCCGACTCTGGCATCGTGATGGGCTTTGGCTACGTCGGGATGGAGATGGTGCCCTACCTCGCAGAGGCCGGCGGGATGGAGCTGACCGTCATCGAGCACGACGACCGGCCCATCGACGAGGCCGACCCCGAGTTCGGCGACGCCGCACTCGACCTCTACGAGAACAACTGGGACCTGACGATTCCGACCAACTGCTACGAGCAGAAACTGGAGCGAACCGACGACGGCGGCGTCCGCCTGTTCGTCGAGTTCGAGGACGGCCGCGAGGAGACCTACGAGGCCGACCAGCTGTTCCTCTTTACCGGCCGCCGCCCCACCGTCGAGGGACTCGGCCTGGACAACACCGATATCGTCGTCGAGGGCGACTGGGTCCGGGAAACGATGCAAACCGAGGCTCACGACCACATCTACGCCGTCGGCGACGTCAACGGCAAAGAGCCGATCCTCCACGTCGCCAAGGAGCAGGGCTTCACCGCCGCCGAGAACATCCTGCGCCAAGAGGCCGGTGGCTCGCTCACGGAGTACGAGAACGTCCACCATCACGTCATCTTCTCCGGCCTGGGTGTCTACCCCTTCGCCCGCGTCGGCCACAACGAGGAGACGGCCCGCGAGGCGGGCTACGACGTCGCCGTGGCCACCAGACAGGCCAGCGACGACGGCGTATTCAAGTCGAAAAACGTCTCCGAGGGACTCGCGAAACTGATCGTCGACCGCGAGGCCGGCACCGTATTGGGCTGGCAGGGGATGCACTACCACGCCGATAGCTTCGCCAAGACGATGCAGATCGTCGTCGAGATGGGCCTGGACGTACGCGAGATTCCGGACCGGGCCTACCACCCGACCCTGCCCGAGAATCTCGACGGACTGTTCCGGGACGCTGCCGACGCCGTCGGGGAGTAGGCACCCGTCAGACCGGGCGACCGGACAGCGAGATCCCTGATGGGTGATGGCGACTACTTTTCTCTGGCACCATTGTAAATTATGTTTTCTTTGAAAAAGAATTAATGATCATGAGCGTTGTTTGTTTACATACCGCTGGGGGAAACCATCGGCGGGGGAAGTCATGTACACACGACGGAAACTCTTGAAGTCGACGGCGACAGGGACAGCACTTGGACCGGGCGTTCTGACCGGCAGTAACAGCGCCGCCGCGGCCACGCCCGTCGAGTGGATGGGGAACGGTGTCAACCTTCAGGCTGGCTACACCGAAAACACGAGCAACAACGACGAGCCACCGGTCGGCTGGGGCCTGATGAGCCAGCAGTCGGCCATCGACACCGTCCGGATCGAGGTCGAACCACCGAACGAGGGGCTTTCGAAGTTCGGCATCGGCGGGTACAAGGACCTGATCTGGGAGGCCAACAACGAAGGGCTCGACGTGATCTGTACCTACCATCACGAGCCGTACAACGGATCGAACAACGAAGGGACAGATCGGGAATCGCTCCGAGCGGCCGGCGACTGGTGGAGAAACAACTACTGGGACCTCAGCCAGGCCGGCGATTTCACGGTCAACCTCATCAACGAGTGGGGGAGCCACGGCATCGACCCCGACAACATCGGGAAATGGTACAAGGAAGAGATTTCGAAACTTCGGGACGCTGGTTACGACGAGCAGGTGATCGTCGACTGTACCGGTTACGCACAGGACATCTACAACACTGTCGACGGACTGGAAGCCTGGCTCGACTGGGAAAATATCGCCATTGGCGTCCACGTCTACGGCAAGTCAAGCCCTGCCAGTAGCTGGGGACCGCTACAAGCGAGCGATCTAGATTACGTCGCGAACTCCTCGTTCCCGGGCATCGTTGGCGAGTTCGGAACCCGAAACAACTACAGCAACGAGGAAAACGCCAACGTCACCAATATCGTCAACTACGCACGAGACACACTCAACTGGCCGGTACTGGCCTGGGCCTGGAACGGCGACGATGAGGACTGGCCGATGAACATGGTCCAGCCGGGGTGGCCCTCCCGCAACCACAGCGTGCCCGAGGACCAGACCTATAGCCTGAACCTCGACTGTAACGGCGGCGACGGCTACTTCAACGAGATGTACACGCTACTGGGCGGCCAGAGTAAGGATTGTGGCGGTGGCGGTGACAATGGCCTGTTCGACCCCAGCGCCACCTACCGTCTGAAGCCAGTCCACACCTCGAACAAGTCCCTCGACGTAGCGGGGTGGGGTGAGCAGAACGGCACGAACATCCAGATCTGGAAGGACTACGACACTGACAATCAGCGCTGGTACATCAACCACGTCGGCGGCGGGAAATACGAACTCGCGCCAGCCCACGCGACCAGCAAGGTCATGGACGCCTACGGCTGGGGGACGGACAATGGCACCGACGTCAGGATCTGGGATGACAACGACAACACTAACCAGCGCTGGTACATGGAAGACACCGGCAACGACAGGTTCAGGATCTCGCCCTCCCACGCATCCGGGAAGGTCCTCGATGTCTCGGGTGGCAAACGCGAGAACGGCACGAACGTCCAACTCTGGGACGACTTCGGCTCCGACAACCAGCGCTGGTGGGTCTTCAATACGTAGGGGACGATATCGACGCCGACTTGGTCGTCATGGGCTATCAGGGCCACGACACGACCGTACCCTCGGCACGATCACCACACAGGTCCTCAAGGCCTGTGAGCGGCCCGTGTTACTGGTGGAGCTACTGCAATCTTTCGAGCACCGGAATCTCGTCGATTCGCTCGTCGTCGAGCGCGTCCCAGTCGATGCCGGTCGGGCGGCTGAGAGGCGTTTCAGTCTTGGTCGTTCGCTCAGGTGTGACGACCACGCCCAGCGGTGCGTCGTGGTCGTCCACGAAGTCGTGGTCGCGCATCTGTCGTTCGTAGTTTCAATCCTCGTGCTGGGTTTTCTGTCCGTCGCGACTCCGGTTTTGTCCTCGCTGATCCGGAGTTCGGCCTGTTTCAATCCCGTTCTGGTTTTTCTGTCCGTCGCGACACCCGTCGCGACCGACGATAATCGCTGGATCGATAGGTTTCAATCCTGCTCTGAGCTTTCTGTCCGTCGAGACACTCGATGTCTCTACCGTGCTCGGTTTCAGTCCCGAAATAGTTGATTATACATCTATACAGCGGTGTTGGCGATTAAACCGCCGGGTTTTCTATGGATGAGCTGGAATAGGCGAAGGATTTTATTATAATTTATATATTTAAATAAATCTTATGATACTTCCGAAATTGTTCCTCTCGGTCGGATACGTGGTTGGATTTGAGTGACCGTACCCATTACAAAATTAGGTTTGTAAAACGAATTGTAGTGCACGAACGGTAGCTGCAGTGGCGACTTTGTATTTGATAATAACGAAGAGGGTGGTGGGGTGTTCCCGTCCGGCTGCTGCCAGCCTAGCCAAGTTGCGATCGGAAGTAACCGACTGCTCAATGGCCCGAGTAGAACCATCGGACTGACGATTATCCCAACCCGATAAAGCGGCATACGTAGCGGGACATCACCCTGTACGATTGGTCACTGATTCGACGGAAACTCGATGCCGCAAGCGGGCAATCCGCGCCGACACAGCCTCGCCGGTATCGTACTTTAATGCCCGCGCTGTTTTCGATTCCAGCCGGCATCGATGTACCAACCGACGTGCACTCCTGGTGAACGGTCCGTCTGAATAAGCTGGTTTTCGGGCCGCGAGCCCCCGGGAAACGATTTGATAACATCGAACGGTGTTGTTTTCCGATTAACTGGCCGGTTTTGACGAGTGGCCTTACATTGCAGCGATCCATCGGACGACTCTTGTCTGGGCGAAACCTCAACTTGTTTGCGAGCGTGTTGACCCATCTCCGGGGCGATCCGGACCAAATGTATATTGTCTTGTAAACCCCACGTCTACGTATGAGTGACACAACAACGCCCGGCAGGAAGATAAACGCGACTGAGAACACGTTTGATTTTATCGAATACCTTCATGATAACGGGGAAGCAACCCTCGGTGAACTTACCGAAGAGATGGGCCTCTCCAAAGGGACCGTTCACACGTACCTGGCAACCATGAAAAACTCTGGGTACCTGATCCAAGACGGTAACAAATATCGGTTGGGCTTGCAGTTCCTCGAACTTGGCGAAGGCGTCCGGAACGGTATCGACATTATCGACATCGTCAGGGGGTCGCTTCGCGAAATCATCGATAAAGTTGGTGGAATCTCGTGGTTTATCGTTGAGGAAGGTGGACACGCCGTCTTCGTCGAAAAGGCCACTGGGAAAGACTCGGTCCAGCCGTATGGCCACGTCGGACGGCGGACGACGCTACACGACATCGCGGGAGGCAAAGCGATCCTCGCACACTTGCCCGAGAGTCGTATTGACGAGATCATCGCTGAGAGGGGACTGGTGCGGAAGACCGACCAGACTATTACCAGAGAAGCGGAACTGCGTGAGGAACTGGCTGAGATCAGGGAGAAGAGATATGCGATCAACGACGGCGAAAACCTCGAAGGTTGGCGCGCTGTCGCTAGCCCGATCATTCACGAAGGGGAGGTCCTTGGCTCAGTCGCCGTATCCGGGCCCAAACATCGGATGGACGGCAAGCGCTTCTCAGAGACTGTTCCCGACCTCGTGACGGCCGCGACGGACGAGATCCAGCTCAAAATCCTCTCGAAGTGAGGCGGGGCCAGGGTCGAACAGGTCGGGCTTGCGTCCACCCCAAAAGCCATATAATAGACACGCATTCGCCATATCATGGCGTTGGAAATAGAGCGAATAGAGTCGACAGAGTTCAGTTTTCCTCTTGAGGACGTCGGGACTGACGGGAACGGGTTCAATCCGGTATACGACCCCGGTAGCCAAATGGAGCGGAAGCTCTTTGCTATCGAGATATTCACGAACGAGGGTATCACCGGGCGGTACGTCGGCGGCAACTCCCCGGGTGCGGCCCAGATCAACATGTTTGCAGACTACCTGATAGGAAAAAACCCGCTGCACCGCGAGCGGCTCTGGAGCGAGGTCAAACGCGCGTTGCGGAAGTACGACCGGATGGGAATCGGGCCGATCGACATCGCTCTCTGGGACATTGCGGGGAAGTATCACGACGCACCGATCCACGAACTGCTTGGCAGCTATCGAACGGAGCTTCCGACTTACGCCTCGACGTACTTTGGCGATACGAACGGGGGACTGGATTCTCCGGAGGCCTTCGCGGACTTTGGCGAAACCTGTCGGAATCTCGGTTACGGCGGATACAAGATTCACAGCTGGGGCGGCTCCGACGAAGATCGCAACATCGACCGTGAAGTGGCGATGGTCCGTGAAGTCGGCGAGCGCGTTGGCGACGACATGGATCTCATGCTCGATCCCGCTTGCGAATACGAGACGTACGCGGACGCGTTGAAAGTGGGGCGCGCGCTTGACGAGCAGGGGTACTTTTGGTACGAAGATCCCTATCGTGACGGCGGAATCTCCATGCATGCTCACGAACGTCTCAACGATGCACTCGATACGCCGGTCCTACAGACTGAGCATGTCCGCGGCCTTGAACTCCACAGCGATTTCGTTGCCCAGGGGGCGACGGACTTCGTCCGGGCCGATCCCGAGTACGACGGCGGCATCACCGGCGCGATGAAGATCGCTCACGTCGCCGAGGGATTCGGTTTGGACGTGGAGTTCCACGCAACCGGGCCAGCCCAGCGCCACTGTATGGCCGCGACGCGTAACACCAACTACTACGAACTGTCGCTCGTCCACCCGAACTGCGAGAACACTCTCCCACCGGTCTATGCAGGCGACTACTCCGATGCCCTTGGGACAGTATCTTCGGACGGTACGGTACCGGTACCGGACGACCCCGGGCTCGGCATCGAGTACGACTGGGACTTCATCGAAGCCAACGCGACAGGCAGCGTCCACGTGTACGAATGAGCGAGCATCAACGCCGGGTCGACAGATTACCTCTTTGACCATGTACGATGGACTCGTCATCGCGGACGACCTGACGGGGGCAATCGATACCGGCTATCAGTTCTCGAAGGCCGGCCTGCAGACCGTGGTGAGTTCAGTGCCAAGGGAGGTCGAGGTCGCTGCGGACATACTCGTCGTTGAGACTGGCACGCGGTCGACATCGGCTGAGCGGGCGCGAAAGACGGTCGCGGAATTAACGGCGAACCACGGGGCCGGGACCGTCTACAAGAAAGTGGACTCGACCTTGCGGGGCAACGTCGCCGCGGAGGTAGCGGGTGCCTTAGATAGCCTTGGTCCAGGCATCGCACTCGTCGCTCCGGCGTTCCCCGGCAACGGACGTGTGACCGTCGGGGGTTATCAGCTAGTCGACGGTGAGCCAATCACGGCCAGCGGCGACTACGAGGGGGAAAACGCGCCGTCGACCTCAAACATCGTCGAGTTGCTGTCTGATATCGAGTACCCCGTCGAGCACGTGGCCATCGACGTGATAGCCGGGGGTGAGACAGCGGTCGTCGACGCAATCGATTCGATTCCGACGGGCAGCGACTCCGCCGCTCTGGTCTGTGACGCGTCCACCGAATCCCACCTCGCTACCATCGCAAACGTGGGCCAGCGAGTCGACGCGGCGGTGTATGTCGGCTCGGCGGGACTTGCGAATCAGGTCGCACCTTTGATTGGCCCCTCCGACGCCAGTGCGGTACTTGGCGTCGTTGGGAGTACCAACGAGCGAACGATCGAACAACTCTCCGGCGTCCCGGGCGAGCGCGTGGTGGCCATCGATTGCGAGGCCGCGGTGGAGTCGCCGCGACGAGCAGGAGATGCCGCGGCGGCTCGTGTCCTTGATGCGATCGAAACCCACCGCGTCGGCGTAATCACCTCAGTGAACACGTCGGCGAGCATTGACGAGGCTCTGGCGGCGGGGACAGCGTTGGGACTTGATCGAGACGACGTAGAGGAACGAGTCCTCCGATCACTTCGCATCGCAGCGGCCGCTTGCTGGGAGGAAATCGGTCCCGTTGACATATTCGCAACCGGCGGAGCCGTGGCGAGCAACGTCCTTTCCACCTTGGATGTCGATTCTGTCGAACTAACTGGGCGGGAAATCGCAAGCGGAATCCCGATCGCACAGTTGGAAACGGCTGACGGCACGACCACGCGACTTGTGACGAAAGCCGGTGGGTTTGGCGATAGTGATGCGATCACGCGCTCTTTGCATTACTTGCGGCACACCTGACGAGCGTTGGTCTACCGTCCGAAATCGTTTACTTTCCTCGTTCTGATTGATACTGTATGTCGACCCAAAAGCCGATAGTAGCCGTAACGATGGGCGATCCCGCCGGGATCGGTAGCGAGATAATTATCAAGGCGTACCCCGATCTGCGGGAGCACGCTCGGGTCGTCGTTTTCGGGGACGCGGCCGTGCTGAAGTCCTCGATCGATGTCTGTGACAGCCCACTGACTGTCCGGCGAGTTGGCGAGTCGTTTGAATTCGGGGCTCCCGAGGAGATACCCGTCCTCGACTTCGGGCTGATCGACGACGTCGAATACGGGGAACTGCATGAAGAATACGGTGAAGCGAGCCTCGCCTACATTCAGCGCGCCATCGAGTTCGCCAAAGCCGGAGACATCGACGCGATTGCGACAGCGCCCATCAACAAACAGGCGACCCGCATGGCGGGAAGCGATTTTGCTGGGCATACCGGGATGTTAGCATCCCATACTAACACCGAGAATTACGCGATGCTGTTAATCGAAGATCAGCTTCGAGTGAGTCACGTATCAACCCATATTTCGTTGCGCGAGGCTGTCGAGCAGGTAACCAGCGACAATGTGCTGGCCACAATCGAGGTAACAGCTAGTGCCCTCGAGGGACTCGGCGTTGCTGATCCCACGATTGCCGCCGCGGGACTGAATCCGCACGCGAGCGACGGCGGTCTCCTCGGCAACGAGGACGCCGAGGAGATCAAACCGGCCGTCGAGGGGGCCGTCGAGAACGGCATCGATGTCGTCGGTCCGGAATCGCCAGACATTGTCTTCAAGCAAGCAGCTGGCGGGCAATACGACGCGGTCGTCGCGATGTATCACGACCAGGGTCACATTCCCGTCAAGATGCTCGGTGCGCTGTCGGATCGGACCGTCAGCGGCGTTAACATGACAATCGGGTTGCCTATCGTGCGGACGAGCGTTGACCACGGCACCGCATTCGACATCGCAGGGCAGGGAATCGCCTCGGAAGCGAGCTTGATCGATGCAGTCGAAACCGCCGCGCGGGTCGCAACTGCTGACTGACGGCCTCGGCGGTTTAGATGATCTGCCAGCCGCCGTCGACCATGATGATCTCCCCCGAAATGTACGCGGCGTCCTCGCTCGCGAGGAAGAGTACCGCACCGGCGACGTCCCTGGGATAACCGGCCCGCCCGAGCGGAACCGGCTTGAGAAATTCCTCCTCTTTTGCCGCCTGCGGGGCGTCCTCCGACCAGTCCTCGATGAACTCGGTCGCGATCTGACCGGGCCCGACGCCATTGACGCGGATGCCGTGCTCGGCGAGTTCGAGTGCAGCACCGCGCGTGACCATTTTCACCGCGCCCTTCGTCGCGTCGTATTGGACCTGGTCGTGTTGTGCCATCCACGAACTGATCGAGGCGGTATTAACGATGGATCCCTCGACACCGCGATCGATCATGTCCGCGGCGGCCGCCTGACAGCCGAAGAAGACCCCTTTCGCGTTCACCCCGAAGATCGAGTCGAATTCTGCCGGAGTGATGTCGAGGAAGTCCCCACCGATGAACAGGCCGGCGTTGTTGACCATCACGTCGACGCCGCCGTACTCGCGTGCAGTCACCAGGGCGTCTTCGATCTCCTCGGGGTTCGAGACGTCGGTCTCGACGTACGCGGCCTCTCCGCCCTCCCCCCGGATGCGTTCGTGCGTCGGGACGTCGGCATCTTTCGGTTCGCGTTCGATGTCGGCGTTTAGCACCGTCGCCCCCGCCGCACCGAATCGTAAGGCAATCTCACGACCGATGCCGGACGTTGCCCCCGTTATCAATACCGTTTCGCCATCGAAATCCTGGGTGTAGTCTGGCATTTGCGTTCGTGCCAACACCTTCCACCGTATTATACATCCATGGTCGAACTGCCAAGAGGGCCGGCGGAAAAAACAGTCTACTCCGCAGCCGGGCTATAGCATAGCGAAGGCGCGGACTGAACCGCCGCCTGTGTTCTGGTAGTTCAGCGGCGGGAAGCAGAAGTACGCCCGCCGGGATGTCTCCCCAGCGAGGACTTCGTCGAGGTTCCGGAGTTCCTCAAGGGGAATGACATCGTTTTCAAGCAGCGGAAGGTGGGACTCGTCGGGTTGGACCTCCGTGGACGGACCGTGGGCCGGCGCCTCGTCGACCCACCCGCCGACGCTCGGCGTGTCGATGCCGACCGCTTTCGCGTCCTGATCGGCCAGGTACTGCGACGCGTTACCGGATAGGTGGGGAAACTCGAAGAGATACTCCGGTGTGCGCCCGTAGTATTGATCCCAGCCCGTGTAAAGCATCACTACGTCGTCGGGTTCTATCTCCGGGTCGAACTCGCGCAGTTCCGACTCCGTAATCGTGATTTTGCCGTCGCGCTCGGAGAGGTCGAGGACGACACCTTCCCCCACAAATTTCTCTAGCGGGAAGTCGTCGAGTGTTTTTCCCTCGGGGATGAAGTGAAGCGGGGCATCGACGTGGGTCGCCGTGTGAGTCGCCATCTCGACGCGCTCCATAGTGAATCCGTCCCGGGCGGCCCAGTCCGTCTGTTCACAGCGGACCGGCTCGAATGTCGGCCAGGTCGGGATGGTCTCGTCGATCGGATTACTCAAATCGATTATCTCATCGGGTGGCTGGAACATACGTGCCATACCCAACCGTGACGCAATAAATATTCGCCTTGGATTAGCGTCACACGTCACCCCAGTTCAAGCAGCGCCCCACACGTGGCGTCACGATATATTGAGTCGTGCGATTGGCAGTGACCGAGCAGCCGGCTGCCGATGTCGAAGGGGTGGCGACAGCCGAGCACCGGGAGCTGAAATCCCAGAAGACGACCGCCACCGCAACGTTGAAATGACCGCATTGCGATCTTACATTAGATCAAATGAGTACCAGTACCCTTTCCGAAATGGTGACTGGAGTGACATCAAAACGCTCCAATTTAGCCCTGTGGGCTCTCGACAACTTGATCTGGGTGATGGTTGCGGTGGCCTTCGTCCTCTTCTCGCTCCTGTTACCAGGCACGTTCACGTCGTATCAGAACATCGAGTTCATGCTCTATGCCAGCGCGGCACTCGGAGCGCTCGTGCTTGCCGAGTCGATTGCCCTCCTTAGCGGGAACTTCGACCTCTCCATCGGTTCGATCGCAGGCTTCTCGGCGATGTTCACTGCCTTGTTCATCACCCAGTGGTTCCCCGGAATGGGGGGCTTCGTTGGGATTCTCGTGATCCTCGTCATTGGCGGTATCATCGGCCTCGTGAACGGATTCGCCATCGGCTACTTGGGCATCAACCCGTTCCTACAGACGCTCGGTATCTACATCATGTTCAGAGGTGCGGTCGTCATCCTTTCGCCCGGCACCGTTGCCGGTCTCCCCGATAGCTATCTGTTTGTCGGGGGCGGAACCATGAGTGCGATCCCCGTGATCGGTTCCATCGGCTTCCTCAGTGGAATTCCCTTCGCAATCATCCTGATTCTCGGTCTGTTTTCACTCACGTGGTACGGCATGAACTACACGCGCATCGGCCTCTCGATACTGGCCGTCGGTGGGAGTGAGAACTCCGCGAAGGCGGCTGGGATTCCGAAAGAGCGGGTTGTCCTTCTCGTCTTCGTCATCTCCGGCATGCTCAGTGGACTCGCTGGCCTCCTCTACACCGGGTACCTGACCGCCGCGACGCCCACGCTCGCCCGGGGTGAACTCTTCCCGGCCTTTGCCGCCGCCGTCATCGCTGGAATCAGTCTCGACGGTGGCCGCGGAAGCATCGCGAATGCCTTCGGCGGTCTGATCCTCCTGACCATGATCAAGGTCGGCCTGGTCCAGTTGCGCGTCGGGGCCGAGGAAATCCAGTTCGTGAACGGGCTGGTCCTGCTGGTGGCAATCTACTTCTACCTGTTCGACACGCGCCTCCGCGAGCGAATCACCTCCAAGTAAGTTCACTCTGGTTCTCGGCCGCTCGGAATCGAACCTCCCAGCTCCGACACCATTTAACTGGTAGCCGAGGCACTTCAGCGGTGAAGATTCGGCGTAACCGTGAGTCGATCCATCCAATTGTATTCTACGTCGCCCTGGGTGAAGGGAACAAATGCCAGCAATTCACGTGGACTGGATGTGCCTACTGTGGAGAACGTGGTTTTATGTATTTGTCCTTGTAATCATGGATATCTATGGAAGAAACGGGTACTACCAATATCGTCGAATTGGAGGACATCTCGAAGCACTTCGGTCACGTCACTGCACTGAACGACATCGATTTCTCACTAAAGGAGGGCGAGGTTCACGCACTGGCCGGCGACAATGGCTCCGGGAAGTCAACGCTTATTAAAACCATTGTCGGTCTCCATCAGCCGTCTTCGGGGACTATCTACATCCGTGGGGAGCCAACGGAGGTCAAGAACCCGAAAAATGCCCGACAGCTCGGCATCGCGACCGTGTACCAGGATCTCGCACTGGTCGATACGATGTCCGTTGCCGCGAACGTCTTCCTTGGACGAACGCCGACGAAGCGGTTCCTCGGCGTGCTTCCAAGAGTGGACTGGAAACAGATGAAAGAGCGGTCACAGGAGATCCTTGAGTCGAGGCTAGAACTCAACGTTGACCTCGAGACCGACGTGGAATTCCTGTCGGGAGGGGAGCGACAGGCCGTTGCCATCGCACGGACGCTCGTCACCGATCCCGACGTCGTCATTCTGGACGAACCGACCGCGGCACTTTCGACCGACTCTTCAGAGCGCGTCCAGAACCTTATTCAGACGCTAAACGATGAGGGGATCACCATCCTTGTCATCAGTCACAGCATCGACGAAATCTTCGACCTCGCCGATCGAACGACCGTCCTACACAACGGCGATATGGTCGGCACCGTCGACACGGACGATGCGGTAAAAGACGACATCGTCGAGATGATGGTCGGCGGCGAGATGCCGCGGCGGTACCGTAAAGATGTGGCC
>PXRO01000007.1 GCA_003021685.1 Halobacteriales archaeon QS_4_62_28 | reverse complement strand
GTGTTACTGAGCTATCTGCCACGGGTCTGAACCCGTGCGACTAGCATGGCTAAATCGGACTCCGATAGCAATGGCCTCCGGCAGGATCAACCGGAATGTTCCCTGCAAGAGTGCAGGGAGGTTAGGCGGGATCACACCCACTAGGGGTGTGGTCGCTATCGAAAAGCGTCCGGTCACACTCGTCGACCGAGTGTCACCGAACTACTAGGGCTAACATCAGATCCCATCTGTACGGCAGACCGCAGGGGTGGAATCCTCATTTCTTCGGACCTAAATCTTATTTCGAAGGCATCATAAAGCCTTCGAGTTGTGTCAGACGAGGGGTACCCGTCTCTGTGGTCCAGATGGCCAGGTGTGTCCCCGGCCGGGCATCGTTCGCGTACGTTCCGAACGCCCTGTTATACTTAAGCGCGTCGGATATTGTCGAAGCCCGACAGGACACATCTGCCCTGCGTTACTTCGTATTGCATCGGAGGGAAGTTTCCTATATAAGGCCGTCGAACGGACACCGCCACGCCATGCGATTACATGCGCCGTGAGAACTTATACCCGACAGCGGACAGGAGACGGCTGGCTATGGTGGAATACAGTCTCATCAGAGTATTGCGCGGCTGGAGGCCAGTCGGTCATCCCACGCAGCGTGCGTGCGGTCTGACTGAGTGTGGCCGCGCACACGGACGTGTGCGCCCGTGATGTAAATGCCTCTCGACACCGTTGCCGGCAGAAAAATCAGGATTGTCGGAGAGGTCGGTCCCGAGCTGGCCGTCCGAGCGTAGTCGGCCTGGAACACGGCGACACCCCCGTATGTTATAGTAGCATTTGCAAGTCTTCACTCACTTGGTCACGCGACTATGTGCGATCGAATGAGCAATCGGTTGCAAATGCTACTATAGTGACTGGATCAGATCTCATCGAGGTGTTCGACACCTTCCTTGGAGACGTTCCCCTTGGTGATGTCGCCGGGCATCCAGTTTGGTTTGTCGTCGGGGGCTTCTTCCTCCCAGGCCCATCCTTCGTAAATATGAACCTTGTGAGTCCCCTTCTCCCGGAGGCGGATCTCTTCGGGATCCGTATCGTTTTCGCTCTCGGCAGGTTCGAGCCGCCGAGCAGCTTTTAGCGCCGCTTGGCGTGGCGTTCCACCCGAGAAGACGCTCGTTTCGTCACCGTCCTGTGTTCGGAGCGCAAAATTGCGCTTTTCCTTTTCGCGTGCCATGGTTTTCACCGCTCCATGTCAATGGAGCGCATGACCAAATATAAATATACCCCCAAATCGGCCGACTTTGCCGCGTTACGTTTATATAGGATGATCGTGACGAACGCGGAAAGCAGGATGAAACCCACTGATCGTCGAACTCGCGCGCGCCCCAGGACGAGGACCACGCGACTCGCACGGTAGACTTAAGTAGATCCTGCGGCGAAGCACCGTGTAGGATAGCGCGATGGTGCGAAAAAAGAAGCTCAGCCCGAGTGGCGCCAAGGACGACGATGGCGAGTACCACAACGTTCACATCAATATTCACGAGGACGAACTCGCAGTCGCCGGGATGGAGATCGGCGACGAAGTGTTCGTCCGTGTCAGGGACAACAAGATTATTATCCAGAGAGCAGATCCAGAGGACGTCGAACACGAGTTCTAACACCGCCGTCGGCGGGTACACACTTCGTCGGAACACACACGCTTTCACAGTGATATGAGCCTGTACAATATCGCACGGCCACTGTTGTTCGGTCTGCCAGCAGAGACGGCACACCGAGTCGTCCACCAGGCCCTCGAACTCGCGGATGGGACACCGATCACGACGGCGATAGAACGGCAGTACGCCGTCGACGACGGCCGCCTCACAGTCGAGGCGTTCGGTCAGGAATTCGCCAATCCGGTCGGTGTCGCGGCCGGATTCGACAAGAACGCCGAGATTCCGGGCGTGCTCGGCGCACTCGGCTTCGGGTTCGTCGAGGTCGGCGGTGTCACGGCCGAACCACAGACGGGCAACCCCCGGCCGCGAATGTTCCGCCTGCGCGAGGACGAGGCGCTGATCAACCGGATGGGACTGAACAACCACGGAGCCGATGTCATCGGGGAGCGACTCGCGAGGACGGACACCCAGCACCCGGTCGGTGTCAATATCGCCAAGAGCGAACACGTCGACAGCGACGACGCGCCGGCCGACTACCGCAGGACCTACGAACAGGTCACGACGGGCGGTGACTTCTTCGTGGTCAACATCTCCTGTCCGAACTCACAGGGGTTCGAGGCGCTACAGAACAAAGAGTCGATGGCCGCGATCCTCAGTGAACTCGAAGACGCCGGTGCGGGACCGTTGCTGGTGAAGGTAGCGCCGGACCTCCCCGACCCGGCTATCGAGGACGCGCTCGACATCGTCCGTGACCTGGACCTCGATGGCGTCGTCGCGACCAACACCTCGACCGAGCGGCCGTCCGCGCTCCGGAGCAAGAACCGCGCCGAAACCGGTGGCCTCTCGGGCAAGCCAATCGAGGGCCGTGCGACGCGGATGGTCCGCTTTGTCGCCGAGCGCGTGGACGTGCCGGTGGTCGGCGTCGGCGGCGTCTCGACGGCCGAGGGTGCCTACCGGAAGATCCGCGCCGGCGCGACGCTCGTGGAACTGTACACCGCACTCGTCTACGAGGGACCGTCGCTGGCGCGGGAAATCAACGAGGGTCTGCTCGACTTGCTCGAAGCAGACGGCTTTGATAGCGTCGAGAGCGCCGTCGGCGCGGATCTCTGAGAAGAGTTTTAACTGTTTGCTATCCGTTTATACCGAGGAATGGAGTCAGTTCGGACACTGTCGGACTGTCTCCGACAGCACTGGAAACGGCCAGTTCTGATCGGAGTCGCTGTCGTCGTCATCGCCAGCGTCGGTGGTGCCCTCTATTTCAGCCAGGGCTTTCACGGGACAACCGACAGCATCGAAGACGTTCGGGCAAACGAGAACGTCAGCGTCGGGCAGGCCCACGGTGGTCACGTGCTCACACCGACCGGCACATCATCCGAGCGGGCAGTGATCTTCTACCCGGGCGCGCGCGTGGAACCGGACGCCTATCTCGCCACGTTCGCCCCGGTCGTCGAGCGCAGTGGCGTCACCGTCTATATTCCAGACATGCCACTCAACGTCGGGGTGCTGGGGGTCGGAACTGCCGGAGAGATACAGGCAGAGAACGACGCCGTCGAACACTGGTACGTCGGCGGCCACTCGCTGGGCGGCGTCGCGGCCTGTCGCTACGCGGCAAACAGCCCCGGCGCGGTCGACGGACTGGTGCTGTTTGCCTCGTACTGCGACGTGGACCTCAGTCCCCAGTCACTCGCAGTGCTGAGCGTCACCGGCAGTCGCGATACGGTACTGGACCGCGAGGCGTACGCCGGGGGGCGGAACAGACTACCGGCAGACGCACAGTTCCACGAAATCGATGGAGTCAACCACTCGCAGTTCGGGAGCTACCGCGGCCAGCGCGGCGATAGCCCGGGATCAGTGGGCGACGACGAGGCCCACGACCGGATCGCGGCCGTCGTCGTCGACTGGCTGGCAAACGAGACGGACAGACGGCCGCCAGCAGGTGACTACTCCAGCGCGTCCAGTCGAAACCGCGACCACCTTTTGCCCTGCGGGTGCGCAGAGCGCACCGCTTGACAAAAACGTGGGCGAAAAAGGCCGCTCGTTCGCCCCGCTCACTCGCGGTGACGACGATATTTGTTCGACTACTCCAACGCGTCCAGTCGGAACTCGAAGGCCGCGACGGGCACTTCCAGATCGTACTCGACGAGGACCTCGGGATGGACCTCACCGACGACGCCGACGCGTTCACCGTCGAGTTCGATTGTGGCGGTGCGGCCGTCGATGAACGTCGGGTGGTCGGTCGGGGGCGTCGCCAGCGTTGTGTCGAAGTTGGCGGCGATTCCCTGCAGGCGGGCCTTGGCGTCCTCGTATGAGGCGTCGTAGCGGGCGACGACGCCGGCCACCGTGCGGTGTTCGGCGACGTTGGTGTTTTCCGAGGCGTCGACTTCGGCGGCCAGACCGATCTCAGCGAGGTCCTGGGGATAGGAGCGGTGCGTGTTGTTCTCCAGGACGAGCATGAGCGAAGGGAGTGCCCACGACCGGAGCATCGTGTAGTCTTCGCTGTACGGTTCCTGGATGGTGACGGGGTCGCCGCCGCCGACCACGTCGGAACCGGGGTCGACGCCGAGGCGCTCGTAGTTGTGGGCCTCGCTGATCATGTAGAAGTTCAGCAGGTCCTCGAAGCCGAGGCCGACGAGCACGTCTCGCGTGGCGTTTTCCAGGCGAGAGCGGTCGTGGCGACCGCCGACCGTCGACACGTCGGGATAGCGAGGTTCGAGCGTGTTGAAGCCGTAGGCACGCCCGAGGTCGTCGATCACGTCGACGGGATGCATGACGTCGACGCGGTAGGGTGGAATCTCGATGTCGTAGGCGTCGGCTTCGTCCTGGGGGGCACTCGCTTCGAGACCGGCCCGTTCGGCCAGGTCAGCCACGTCCTGCTGATCGAGATCGACGCCCAGCATCGTCTCGATCCGGTCGTGGGCAACGGTCTTGGTTTTCGTCTCGAAGTCAGGCCGGACCAGTGAGCGACCGGCGTGCTTGCCGGGCGCGTCGTCGGCGTACTCGACAGTGACTGCTTCGATAGTGCCACCGCGGGCGTCGAGCGCGTAGCAGACAATCGACAGCATGTGATCGATTGTCCACTGGTCGGTGCCAGTCATCTCGATGAACAGGTCACGCGAGTCCGACGTCACCTCGGTGCGCCGGCCGTTGATCACCGGCGGGAACGAGAACAGGCCAATCGAGTCGTAAATTGCCGGGACTCGGTCCATCGACTCGACGAGGTCGGCGTATTCGACGCCGATGTGGTGGTCCTCGAGCACGTCGGCAGGCGTCATCTCTTGGTCGCTCTCCAGGGGAACGAACCGCTCGCTCTCGGGATCGATCCCGGTGTATCGGATCGACTTGCTGACCTGGACCGGAGCGGAGTCACTGCGCAGGCTGGGCGAGGGATCGGCGACGTCTGTCGGGTCGCCGTCGCCGGCCGGTCCGCTCGACTGGTCGGACTCGGGTTCGACATCGCCGCCTTTCAACATCGTCAGGTCGTGAACGCCGATGGCTCCCTTCGCGCGCTGGCGGCCCATCGTCGCGTGGAGCTTCTCCTGGAGCTGGATCAGCGAGTCCAGCGAGTGCTCGTCGAGGTCCAGCCCACGGACGACGGCACCCGTCACATAGGGCCGTTCTTCGGGCGTACCTTCGACGCGGATGGTCCACTCGGCGTCGTTCATCGAGGGGAGGTAGACGCCCCGGTCGTCGCCATATTGGTAGCGCAGCGAGCGGGCGATCCCCTCGACGGAGAGACGATCCAGCCGATCTGGCGCGAACTCGAGTTCGAAGTTCCCATCGTCGGTCTCGCCCTCGTATTCGAGACCGAGATCGAACAGATCGCTTCGCAGTTGCTCGTCGTCCGTGTCGGCGTGGCCGGTCAGTTCGCGGAGTTCGTCGGGGTCGACGTCGACAGTTGGCATCAGTAGAGCACCTCCTCGTTGCGCAGGAAATCGAGATCTACGAGCGTCCCGTGGACGTCACGGATGTCCTCGGCACCGGTGACGAGCATCAGCAGTCGCTCCAGTGCCAGCCCCCAGGCCATCACGTCACAGTCGACGCCGAGGGGGTCGAGCATCTCCGGGCGGAAGATCCCGGAGTTGCCGATCTCGATCAGTTCGCCCGTCTCGGGGTGGCGGCCGAATAGCTCGAAACTCGGCTCCGTGTAGGGGTTGTAGTGGGGCTTGAACTGCAGATCGGTGATCCCGAACTGCGCGTAAAACTCCTCGAAGGTCCCCATCAGGTCACGCACCGAGAGGTCCTCGGCCATCACCCAGCCCTCGATCTGGAAGAACTCCAGCAGGTGGGTCGCGTCCAGCGTGTCGTTCCGGTAGGCCTTCTCGATAGAGAAAAAGCGCTGGGGCGGTTCGAGGTCGCCCATCGCCTCGCCCGAGAGATGACGGGCTGTCATCGATGTCGTGTGCCCGCGCAGGGCGAGGGCTTTAGCGAAATCCAGATCCCACGGCGAGTGGTACCCTTCGCCGTCCGGACCGACGCCCTCGCGGTGGGCCGCCTCGACGCGCTCGACCAGGTCCTCGGGCAACTCGTCGATCTGGCTCGGCCGAGAGAGCGCGAATCGATCCCAGTGGTTCCTGGCGGGGTGGTCCTGGGGCATGAACAGGCAGTCGTTGATCCAGAAGTCGGCGTCGACGGTCGGCCCCTGCATCTCCTGAAAGCCCATCCCGACCAGCACGTCTGTAACGTTTTCCGCCTGCTGGCGCAGGACGTGTTTCTTGCCAGTACGGACGTCCTCGGCGTCGGCCTCGACGTTGTACTCGGCGAACTCGACATCGCGCCACTCGCCGGCGGTGAGCAGTTCCGGCGTCACCTGGCCGACCGTCTCGGCGACCGCGACGCCCTCCATCAGCGCCGTCACGCCGTCGTCGGTCAGGCGAAGCGAGCGAACGGTCGTCTCGGTCCGTTCGATCAGGTTTCGCTGTTCGAGTCGGTCGAGTACGTCGCTGTCGGCGGCGTTACCGGCATCGAGTGCGGCAAGCGCCGCCGCTTCGGGGTCGGCGTCCGGATCGGCGTCGGAGTCGGCAGTGACCTCGCCGCTGTCGATGTGACCGTACCCCTTCCGTGCGAAGTTCGAGAGCGCGATGTCGACGGCTTCGCCGTCGAGACCCGCCTCGCCGATGACCTGCCCCATCTGGGCCGGCGAGTCGTCTGCCCCGGCCTCGATGGCGGCCCGGTAGAAGCGCAACTCCGGCAGTTCCTCGTCGAGATACTGGCGGCCCTCCTCGGTCAGTTCGGCCGATTCGACGGTCTCCTCGGAGAGTGTAACCAGCCCCTCCGCTTCGAGCGCGAAGGCCGCGCCGGTCGCTGTCTCTGGTTTCAGGTCGGCCTCGGCGGCCACCGCCTCGATTCGCCTGGCTTCGTTGGCATCGGCAGCCTCTAGGATGGCCACCTGCGCGTGTGGTAATCGCATAGCGGTCGTTGTCGGATACACGGCGGGTTCGTCAGTTAACGGTTCTCACTTGCCGTCGTCGCTGGTAGCTGGCGAGCGCGGCGTCGAGAGTGGAGTGGAACGGCCTCGAGTTCACCCCTTGCGGTCGCTGTCGAGGTCGATGTCGAGCTCGTCGAGTTCGTCTGCCCACTCGTCGCGTTTCTCCTGGTGGTCTTCGAGGAACTGCTCCATGAGTTCAGCGGCCTGCTCCTTGCAGCCACCACAGAGGCGCTCGCCGCCGACACACTCGTCGTACACGTCCTTGGCGAACTCGTCGTCGTCGCCGGCAAGCAGGTAGGCGTACAGTTCGTAGACGGGGCATTCGTCGGCCTTGCCGCCGAGTTCCCGCTGTTTCTCCGCGGTCTCGCGCCCACCCGTCGTCGCGGCTTTCACCTTGTCGTAGCCGTCCTCGGGATCGTCGAGCAGGCTGATGTGACTCGCCGGGATCGAGGAGGACATCTTGCCGCCGGTCAGGCCGGTCATGAAGCGGTGGTAGATCGACGACGGTGGCAGGAAGCCGTAGCCGCCGTTGGCGAGTTCGACCTCGCGGGCGAGTTCCGCGGCGGTTTCGCGGTCCAGATCGAACGAATCGATGTGTTCGTCGTAGACCCGCTTTTCGCCGTCGACGGCCTCGATGAGCGCCTCGAAGGCTGCCTCGGTCGCGTTGCGGTCGAGAAAGCGCGTCCGGGGGCGAAGTGGCTCCTTTCCGGCCGAGCGGAGCTTCTCGACGACGCGCTGGCGCACCTCGTCGGGCACGATTTCGGCCTCGATCCAGTCGGCGGCCTCGATACACCGAATGCGCTCGTCTTCGTCGAGATCCGCGTCGAGTGCCTCGTAGGCGTCCCCGAGCAGTTCCCGTTCGGTTTCAGTTACCGCAAAGGAGGCGTAGGCCCGCGTCACACCGAAATAGCGCATCCGGGCCGCCAGGTCCCGGGCCAGGCGCATGTGCGGGTCCTGGTCTGGGCCGACGGGGATCACGGTGGGCTTTGGCTCCTCGAGTTGCGGATAGAGGATGTCTGCCATCTGGGTGACGACCGACTGCATGTGGCTGATGTCAGTCTCGCCGTCGAAGTCGTAGATAGCCTGAAGTTCCGAGAAGTTCGCCTCCGCGCCCAGCTCGAAGGACAGATCCTGGACCGCGCGGTTCTCGGACTGGCGATAGAGTTCGCCCGCCTCGGGATCGAAGCCAAGCGCCAGCAAGGAGAGGACGTAGTTGGTCGCGTGCTCGTCGATTTCGTCCCACGGCAGTTCGCGGGCGCTGTGGGCCTCCAGGTCGGCGATCAGCCCGTAGGCGTCCCCGCCCTGTTGCTGGTGCCAGATGATCTCGTCGAAGACGAGTTTGTGGCCGATGTGGGGGTCGCCGGTCGGCATGAAGCCAGACAGCGCAGCGAACGCCTCGCCCTCGCGCATGGCGCGGGCGACCGGTCGGTAGTCGCGATGGCCGAAGATCACACCCCGGCGCAGCAGATAGTGTGGGTTCGGCACGTCGGCCAGCACCTCGTCGAACTGCTCGATACCGAACTGCTCGAACAGTGTGCGGTAATCGGACACTGTCGAAGACCCCCACGGGTCGAGGGCAACGTCATCAGGCCCCTCGGCCTCTGTCCCGCCGTCAGAGCGGAGTTCTGGCGAGGATCGCGAATCGTCGATTCGCTCACCCCCGTCAGAACGAAGTGTCTTCGAGCGCTCACGCCAGTCCGTGCCCGACGCAGCGCTGTGGTCGTCGAGCGATCCCTCGTCGCCGGCGGGAGTCTCACTTGTCATAGTCGAACTGACTGGCTGTGAACCACTCTATTCGTCCGTACGCGGGCGTCGGCGCAAAAAGGGTTCGTTTCCGACCCTCCACGAGTCGTCACGGCGTCAACCGCTCGACAACGAGCCAGTCGATGTCGGCATCGCGACCGTCAGCGACCGCCCCGACGAAGGCATACACCATCGTTTTGCGAACGCCGTGGGCCAGCCGCACGTCCAGCGCGAGGTCGCGCGCTTCGAAGGCGTGGCCGGCGTCGAACACCCGCACCAGTCGTTCGGAGTGGCCCAGATTCTCGACGCTCTCGATGGCGGCGTAGGTCCGGAAATCAGCGCCGAACTTGAACCCGGTCTTGGGGGCGATGCCCTGCTCGCGCAGCGTCTCGTAGACCGCGAGTCGACGGTCGAACCGCTCGCCCTCGACCGACCGACCGCGCTCGGTCACGGCGTCGGCCCCGTCCTCGACCCGGAGTGTCCCGGTGTCGGCCAGATACGCGGCCTCGACGAGCGACAACTGGACCGCGTCGGGGTCCTGCTCGTCGATCGGCTGTCCATAGAAGGCCTGCTCGTACAGTGCCGCCGGCGGATCCCAGCAGACGACCCGGTCGGCCAGTAATTCGCCGCTCGTATCCGGCACGGTCGTCTGACTCGTCCCCGACACGTCGGGCCGGGCGGTCCGGAAGTAGCTGATCTCGCTTTCCTCGTCGACGACCGCAAGCGCACACTCGCCGAGCGTGCCGGCAGGGACTGTCTCCCGTTCGCTGACTACGGTGATGCGGTAGGCAACGTCGTCGTCCCACGGCCCCTTGCCACGGGGATAGACGACGAAATCACAGCCCGCTGCGTTTTCGACGCGGTCGGGCCACGCCGGCGAGAGATAGAAGCCACGACTGCGCAGGTCCGAGTAAACGAAGAAATCGACCTCGGAGACGACCGCGGAGCCAAGCAGCGACTGGAACCCCATCCCGTCGACGCTAGCGAGGTCCCCGCGGTACAGCAGATAGGCCGCTTCGACCGGTGCGAGTTCGATTTCGCCGTCATCGACCGGGCGGCCGTAGCCACTGGAATCGTAGAAGCGCTCTCGGGCCTGGTGGCCGGCACGAACGACTCCGTCGACGAGCGTCGCGTCCATACCAGTGTCTGCGCGCGGGCGAGTAAAGCCCCTGCGGGTCCGCGACGAGGACGAGGTTACGGACTATCACGACGGACCAGGTGTTACCCGGTATCGTTCACATGTCGCGTCCAGGCAGCGATGCCCGCCGGCCGTTTCGAACAGCGGCAGACCACACCCGCAGGTGTCGGTGATGATGCCGGTCGGAATCGCGAAGGCCGTCTCGCAGTCGGGATGGTGCTCACAGCCAGCAAGGAGGCCAGCGCGCCGGATGATCTGTAAGTCACCGTCACAGTCGGGACAGTCCCACTCGCAGTCGAAGGCGGCTTTCACACGGTCGTCGAGCGAGTCACAGTCCCGATCCAGGCAGAGTTCGAAGGCCCGGCCGCGCTCGGTTCGGATGGTCGGCAATCGGCAGTCCCGGCACCGTCCGCCCGTGACCGTCGCATCACTCGGCAGGCCGAAGTGTGCCTGACAGCCAGTACACCGGACAGCCCCGTTCGACCGGATCAACGTGCCGGGGCAGTCCTGGCAATCACCGACCGGGACACCAGCCTCCGAAACGGGGTACCGTGCACTCCCGTGTTCGTCGTGCGTGACGACCCGAAGCAGTTCGTTGCCGTCACGAGCAACGACAGTGCCGTCCTCGATGGTGACGCTCTCGGGGCGGGTGAGCCAGGCGACGGGCTGGTAGCCGTCGGCGTCGTGGACCAACACGGTGTTGTCGGGCTTGATTACCACCAGGACATCGCCACGCTGTTCGCGCTCGCGGTTCCCTTCGAACACTGTCGTACAGTCCCCAGCCATCACGCGGGTGCCATCGTGCATGGGCAAGGGTGGACTGGTCCCAGTACTTGAACCTGTGGCTGTGTCGAGACAGCAGTATTCAGAGAAGAGATCGAAAGAAACGCTTACAAAACACCGAAAGCCCTCGCGGCGCTCGACCGCTCCGGGGCTCGCTGCGCTCCTCGCCTTCGGCTGCGGTGCTTTCGTCGTCCTCAGAAATCGGAGATTTCTGATGGGCTGCGCAAGAGCGCCGCTCTTGCGAACGCCCGGGAGGGACCGACCGCCGCT
>PXRO01000006.1:82888-105443 GCA_003021685.1 Halobacteriales archaeon QS_4_62_28 | reverse complement strand
AAGTAGACCTGCGTGTGAATGGTGGGACGTTGAACGGCGAGAGTCACCAGCCGATTGCCGGTGACTGATTGCCGGGAGTCCACATCAAAGCCCTACCCTCAAGGACCGAGGCGCTACGCGCCAAGGGAGTAGGGTAGGGTAGTTTACAGAACGTCCATCGCTTCGAGACGCTCGGGCAGGTACGTGTCAGTCACGAAGTCGAGGCCACGGGAGGCCAACGCCTGCTGTTCTGCCTTCTTCTCGATGTCGAGCTGGAGTTCGATCTGCTCTTCCCAGAACTCGGTCTGGAAGCGCGGGTCTTCGAGTTCGGATTCCAGGGCGTTGATATCTGAGTCCGTGAGCGGATCGGTCGGCAGGTCGTACTCGACGATGTCCTCCGGCCGAATGCCGATGTACTCGGCCTCTGGCGTCGCGAGGAACTCGGAGAGGTGGGCCGATTTGATCGACCCGTACGCGACCGACCCGTAGATCCGGTAGGACCACGGATCAGCGTCAGTAAAGACAGTCACCGGCAGGTCGAGTTCGTCGTGGAGGCGCTTCGTGATCCGGCGGGTCGCCCGCGCTGGCTGGCCCTTGAGGTGGACGACGACGACGTTGTACTCCTCGTCGAAGCCGTTCTCGACCAGTCGGTCACGCATTCCACCGGTTTCGACACAGAGGACGAAATCGGCGTCGTTTTCGAGGAACTCGACAGTGTCGGGGTTGTTCGGGATCTGGTAGCCGCCCTCGCCGACGTCCTTCTGGCAGTGGATCTCCCGTTCGCCCCGCCGGGTCTGTTCGAGAATCTCGAGTGGCCCCATGATCGTCGCGCCGGACTCCTCGGGGCGCATATGGAAGTCCTCGCGTTTCACGTCGGAGACGATTTCGAGGTCCTCGATGAGGTTGTTCGACTCGTCCTGGCCGTTGAATTGGGCCTCTTCTACGTCCCAGGATTCCGAGAGGTAGTACAACTCACGCAGGGTCGACGAGCGGTCCTCTTCGAGTTGCTGAGAGAGGAAATCTATCGTGTAAATCGCCTTCAGGAGCTTCTGGGCACCCGAGACGGTCTTTGCCGACCGGGTCGAACTACGGTCGCCGTACACCCACACGTCCTTGTCCTCGTCGTACTCGATGTTGGACTTGGTTCGTGTCGGAATCTGCATTCTCGGTACGTCGCCCTCGTCGAACTGGTCGTAAAACTCCGATGCGAGGTCGAGCAGCTGTTGGCGGGCCTCCTCGTCGTTTGGGTTGGTGTCTGTACTCATGTTATGCGTTCACCGTGAGTTTCTCGTCTTCGACGCCGTCGATTGCGATGTCGAACTCGGCGTCGCCGTCGATTGTGTACTCGAGCAGTGCCTCCTCGCCGGCTGCGACGGTCGTCTCCCACTTGACGAACCACTCGCCGTCCATCTCGACGACGTTCGCACCGTTCGTGTCGACCGGTTCTGCAGTGACGATGTCGGTCAGGTCGATCTCTGCGTTCGTGTCGTCGTTGTTCTCGACGACCACACGGACCGTCTCGCCCTCGACCCGGCGCTCGACGAGGACGTTGTTCATGATCCGCGCCATCGAGTCGTCGATGTGGAGTTCGCCCCTGTCGGTCATCCGGGAGAGTTTCTCGGCCATCTCCGGGAGTATCGTCGCGAGTTTGTTCTCCTTCTCGCGGCGCTGTTGCATCGAACGGCGCTTGTTCAGGTAGCTTTTGAGTTCTCGGGCGGCCTCCCGGATCGCCAGTTCGATCTCGGATTCGATCTCCGGAATGTTGGCGACAGCGTCCTTCGACTCGCTGGTGAACGGGACGTTCGTCGAGGCGATGTGGACCATGACGACGGCCGCGTCGTTGGGAATGCCACTGGCCCCCGGCTGGTCCAGCCCATAGTTGCGCCAATTGATCGATTTCACCACGTCCGTGGTCGCACACGCGCCACGCTGGTAGACCAGCGGGACGCGGTTGGCAAAGCGCATCACCTGGGCCTGGTCGTGTTCGATGTCGCCGCCGTAGGCGATACCGGCCTCGACGATGAACGGATCGCCGCCGTGGACGGAGGCGTCCCGCGTCGAGGCGGCGAAAAAGTCGGCGGCGAACTCCTTTTTCAGACCGGCCTCGACGAGTTCTGCCGTGATCGGAGCCAGACAGTCCGTCGGCGGTGCGATGATGTCGGTCTGGCGCATCGCCGCCAGCAGGTCACTGGCGATATCGCGGTCTGTGGCGATGTTGCCCACCTTCGGCGGGTCTTCGGGAACCCGGACTGCAGCGTCCCAGAGCGCGTCGACGATCTTGTCGCGGGCCGTCTCGCCGAACGTCGCGCCGTCCCGTTCCTCGGTCATGTCGGCGGCCCGGTCGACGTACGCTTCGAGGTCCGAATGTGTCACGCGGTGTTTCTCGCCCGTCTCGAACTTGTCTGCGATCCGTTCGGCGAGTCCCTGGACTGCGGCGTCGTCCTTCCGGGTCGTGGTCACTTCGTCGACGAGTTCGTACACGTCGGGCGTCCGCTGTGCCGAAACTGCCGTCCAGGCGGCCTCGACGGCAGCGTCCCTGACTGTCGATCCGAACGTCTTGTCGTACTCGTCTTCGACGTGTTCGGCCGCCTGATCGACGATGGATGCGACCTCGCTGTGGGCGACCCGAGTGGACTCCGAAATCCCGTCGGTGACGGAATCCGCGAACTCGGCGGTGGCCTCCCTGCCCTTGTTGGAGACGGCCTGCTGGACCGCCCGTGCGATATCCTCGTCTTCGTGGCTCCTCGGTGGATGCCAGGCCATTCCCCGACCGAAGTGACGGTCGTTGAAGTTCGCGATGACGCTGTCGCTGGTCTTCTGGCCGACGCGCGTGAACTCGCCCTGCATGAACCCCGAAATCGAGTACGAGTCCGTCGCTTCCAGCATCTTCAGGAGTGTCCCGAGTTCGACGCCGTGGGGGTGCGGGCGGATCTCTTCGGTCTCTGCGGGGAGTTGGTCGGTTGCGCGCTCGTACTTGAAGTGGTCGTTGGGTTCACGCAGTTCGATCCGGGCGTGAGGGTTGACGACTGCGGTGTGCTTGATGTAGTCGTGGAGTTGCTGACGGGCCCGCATGTTGCCTTCCATCTCCAGTTCGATTCGGGTGCCGTGGGGCCGCTCCCACGAGGTGGTGTCTTCCACGTCGATTTCTGGCTCGTTGGAGTCCGTATCGACGATCAACTCGAAATATTCGGCTTCGTCGCTGCTCTGCGTTCGGCTGGTAATCTCTGCTGGCTTCCCGCTGGTGAGTTGCGAATAGAGGACGGCCGCAGAGATACCGATCCCCTGCTGGCCGCGGCTGTTCTTCACCGAGAGTGCCCCCTCGTTGACCACCACGAAGTTCTCGTCGTATCCGGTGGCTCCCGGAACGGAGATATCGTAGACGTACTCCGTCGGTTCGACCGCCTCGATCTCTTTCACCGACAGGAGACACATGTCCGACTCGGTGAACCCGTGGAGGCTCTGTACCGTGTCCCACAGTTCCCTGAGCGTCTCGGTCGGTCGACGGTCCCCGTCCAGCAGCCCCATCTCTCTCATGTTGTGGACGTATCGGGGCATCTCGACGGTCGACCCGGACAGCGCGTCTTCGATGAGTGACTGATACGTCGCCGCGTGTTCGAGACTGGAACCGACACCAGCCCCCATCAACAACCCCGGAACCGAATCGGGGACCGTGCGGTGGTCGACGTGACCGACGCGGACATCCGAAAGCAGCGTCGTGGGGATTCGCTTGTACCCCTGTTCACCGCAATCTCCGGGCTGGTCGAACACCGTAGAGAGGGTCGCGTCCTCGCCGTACACTTTGGTCCGATAGCGAGTGCTCGGTTCGTCCGCGTACCCGTTCGGATCGTCGACGACTTCGGTACTCGCGAGCACACCGTGCATGTTCCAGAGAACGGACAGCTGTCGAGCCAGCGTCTCGCTCGTGGTCGTGTGCGAGAGTTCGTTACTCGGGTGCGTGTCCGAACCGTCCCCCTGGTGCAGTGCTGTAATGAACTCCCGCTGGATCTCTGGGTCCGCCCCGAACACGAACTCGGGGATCCGCTTTCGCTGTGCCGACGACCCACAGGCCGACCGCAGAAACATCGCGAGGGGGGACCCAAACGCCTCCACGCGAGTCGAGTTGCGCTCACGTTCGACTGTCGTCGTCGCGCCGCCGACAGTGGCGATAGCCTGTTCGGTTTCCTCGATCAGGTCGGACTCGTGTGAGCCGAAGGTGAAACCGATCTGGCGGTCGCCGACGTGTCCCTCCGAGATGTAGTGTGCGAGGAGGCGTGCGAACGACGGCGAAAGCGGGACGGACACCGGGATCGTCGTGACTTCGCCGCCGACCTGATAGGTTCGGAACGTCCCCCCGGACGCACGATCCTCCCATCCGAGTTCCAGCACCGTTTCTGCGGGTAGGTATTCCTTCTCCAGATAGTTCTGTTCGAGACTGTCTTTGAGGATTTCGACGCCGTCGTACCGGTAGTACGTTCGCTTTCTATCGCTGTCCGGGGACGGGTACTTGCGAACTGTCTCGCCCGACTTCAGTCGTTCGAGGTCCGCCCGGTCGAACCCGTAGACGTGCACGCGCTGTCCATCGAACTGTTCCGGAGTGATGTGTTTGAGGAGGTTCACCGCTTCGTCGGTGGCTTCGGGGCGCGGGAGCGTACTCGGGGCGAGGATCGAATCGCCCACATCGAGGTCGTCCGCAGTAACCTCGACGGTCTCACCCTCTTTCGAGAGTGTAAACAGAGAGTGATCGCCCGTCACGCGAACGGTTCTCCCCTTCTCCGTCGTGATCTCGTAGACGGCACCGTCGGTCTCGTGTCGGATCGCGTGGGTCACCGGTTCCCACGACATGTCGTGGGATTCACGGTCGAAGGAGGGCACCTCGATGTCTGCCGGGATCGCGCGGGTCGCCGCGCCGCTCTCGGGGAGGTAGGCATCACAGAGAACACCGATCGGAACGGACTCGACCGTCCCGTCCCGACGAACGAGTATCTTCTGGTCCGGCGTCAGTGACTGCTCTCGCTTGTGAAACCGTGAGCCATAGAGGAGTTTCCCGAAAATCTTCGGGATCTGTTCTTTCGTAATGCCCGGCCCGTTGTCCTCGACGATGAGACGGTAGTAGTCGTCGGCTTCCTGAATCTCGACGTAGATATCCGGTTTGATCCCGGCTTCCTCACACGCGTCCAGCGCGTTGTCGACGGCCTCCTTGACGGCAGTAACCAGAGCCCGGGCACCAGAGTCGAACCCGAGCATGTGCTTGTTCTTCTCGAAGAACTCGGCGATGGAGATCGCTCGCTGGCTCTCTGCCAGCTCCTCTGCGATCCCTTCACCCTCACCGAGTCGCGACTGATACGAGGTCATTCCTGCCGGATAATATCAGTGGATGGCTTAAAAGGTGTTCGCCACCGGAGTGAAAGTGACTACGACTGTCGATGTAATAAAAGTCGTATCGACCGTCGATGTAATAAAAGCCGTGTCCGACTGTCGATGTAATAAAAGCTATTTTATGATTCGCACGCGCCCGCGTGCGGGAGGCTTAAGTGACCCGACGGACTAAACGCAATAGATTCTATGTCACAGGACCGTGATTACGGTGCGGAACAGATTCAAGTCCTGGAGGGGTTACAGGCCGTCCAGAAGCGGCCGGCGATGTATATCGGGTCGACCGATTCCAGGGGTCTCCATCACCTCGTCTACGAGGTCGTGGACAACGCAATCGACGAGGCACTGGCCGGGCACTGCGACGAGATCACCGTCACGATTCACGAGGACGACTCAGTCTCTGTCTCTGACGACGGTCGGGGGATTCCAGTCGATACGCACGGGGAACACGACCGCCCTGCGCTGGAAGTGATCATGACAGTGCTTCACGCCGGGGGAAAGTTCGACAGCAAATCCTACCAGGTCTCCGGTGGTCTCCACGGCGTCGGTGTCTCTGTCGTCAACGCACTCTCGAAGTGGCTCGAAGTCGAGGTCAAGCGCGACGGTGCCGTCTGGAAACAGCGCTTCGACCGCGGCGAACCCGGGCAGGACCTCGAACGAATTCGAGACATGGAACCGGACGAGGGGACGGGCACGACGATACGGTTCTGGCCCGACGACGAGATCTTCGAGCACACCGAGTTCGTCTACTCGACGCTGGCGACGCGACTCCGCGAGCTCGCCTTCCTCAACTCCGGTGTCGAAATCACGCTCGAAGACGAGCGCAACGACGAAGTGGAGACGTTCGTCTACGAAGGTGGCATCAGGGAGTTCGTCGAGTACCTGAACGAAACCAAGGAGCCGCTCCATCGCGATGTCATCTACTTCGAAGACACCGAAGCAATCGACGAAGGCCCGGTCCAGGTCGAGATTGCGATGCAGGGAACGGCCGAACTGCAGGGGTCGATCCACGCCTTCGCGAACAACATCAACACGCGCGAGGGCGGGACCCACATGACCGGGTTCAAGACCGCACTCACACGCGTCGTCAACGACTACGCGACGAGCAACGGCCTCCTGAAGGACCTCGACGATACCCTCAAAGGCGATGACATCCGTGAGGGTCTGACTGCAGTCATCTCTGTCAAGCACCCGGATCCGCAGTTCGAAGGTCAGACGAAGACGAAACTCGGCAACAGCGAAGTCCGAGGCATCGTCGAATCGGCGATGCACGACGGTCTCGGAACTTTCTTCGAGGAGAACCCAGACACCGCCGAGGCAATCGTCGGCAAGGCCGTCGAGGCCGCGAAGGCCCGGAGAGCCGCCAAGAAGGCAGAAGAACTGACACGGCGCAAGTCAGCACTCGAATCGACGGCACTGCCGGGCAAACTCGCCGACTGTCAGACGCGAGACCCCGACGAAGCGGAACTGTTCGTGGTGGAAGGCGATTCAGCGGGGGGAAGTGCCAAACAGGGCCGCAATCCGGAGTTCCAGGCAATTCTCCCCGTTCGTGGGAAGATTCTCAACGTCGAACGCCATCGCCTCGACCGGATTCTGGAGAACGACCAGATCAGGAACCTCATCACTGCACTCGGGACCAGTATCGGCGACGAATTCGACATCGAGGATATCCGGTACAAACGTATCATTATGATGAGTGTCGACGGCGAAGAACACACGTTCGTGCGTGACGGGACCGGGAAAACGCAGTTTGTCGAAATTGGACGTTTTATCGACACCGTCATCGAGTCCAACGGCGACGGATACGAGGACTATGAGGTGCTGTGCTTTGGCCGCGACGACCACGAGACGAAGTTCCGCCAAATCGACCAAGTGATCCGCCACGAAATCGACGAGCCGCTGTACGAGATCGAAACAGCATACGGCCGCAATCTAAAAGTCACGGCCTCACACAGTGTGTTCGTCTATCGTAACGGAAGCGTCGAACTCGCCTTTGGCGACGACATCGAACCCGGCGATCAAGTTGTCGCACCGCGGAAACTCCCACTTGCTGGCGACCAGACCGACTGCATCGACCTCCTCGAAGCGTTCGTGAAACACGACGGTTTCGACTCGGAGATTTACGCTCGTGGTGAAGGAATCGAAGCGATGTTCAAAGCCAAAGTGCGTCAAGAGTATGCCGGAACGAAACACGGTAAACCCCGAGTCGACGCGCCCGAATCAGTTCGGACAGAGTTGAAGTCGATGCGAACGGAAGCGGGGATGACACAGCAGGATGTCTGTGAGGCGGTCGGCGTCGCACAGCCGATTACGGTCTCACAGTGGGAGCGCGGTGAGAACAGGCCAGCGGTCGACAACTTCCAGGCATACTGTGAGGCAGTCGGAGCAAACAGCGGGGCAGTGATGCAGTCGGTCTCTGTCACCGACTCACTGCTCGACCAGCGGTGGACAAACCAGTACGAAGGCGCACCGACGAACCGGGTTCGGGAGTACGTCCGCGTGAGCGAGTTGGACGGCGATGATCTCGAATACATACCCGACGACGCCGATATCGAGCTGACACCGGAACATTACGCGGAGAAGGGGATCGACCGATACGTCGATGTCGACGAGACGCTTTTAGACCTACTCGGGTTCTGGGTCGCGGAAGGGTCGTGTTCACCCCGAAACGGTATTCGATTGGCAATGGGATCGAACAACGAATCTCTGATCGACAAGTATCGTGACGCATTCGAAGCGGTGTTCGGTCTCGAAGGAAAACACAGTAACTACGAGAGTCGCGTCGGCGAGGTGAAACTCGTCAATCGCGTGGCTGCGCTGGCGTGGCAACACGTCTTCGATTGCGATGCGAACGCTGCAGCCCAGAAATCAATTCCCGATCTCGTGTTCAACGCGACCCAAGACCAGCAACGGGCGTTCGTCCGTGGCTATTTACTCGGGGACGGGACAGTTTCCGACGACAAGATCACCTGGACCACGAGTTCACGTGATCTGGCGAGTGGTCTGTTGTACCTGCTCTCTGGATTTGGAGTAATCGGATCCCACTCGACGGTTGCTGCCGACGAGATTCGCGATACAGAGATCAGAGGAGAGACCGTCCGGACGGTCTCGGACAGGCATACGGTTTCTGTGTGTGCACGCGAGGATCTCGTTCGATTGCGAGACGTCTGGGAACAGCATCCGAACGGGCAGAAACTCCAGCAGAAAGTCGACGGTGGATATGACAACACCGAAAACCGGTGCTACTCGGAGGTTTCTAACGATCTCGTTGCACTCGACGTTCGGTCGGTCGAGGAAGTCGAACCGTCCAGCGAGTACGTCTACGACTTCTCTGTCGAGAATGACGAGAACTTCGTTGCCGGGATGGGTGGTCTCTGTGCGCACAACACAGACGCGGATGTCGACGGAGCACATATCAGAACCCTCCTCCTGACACTTTTCTACCGCCACATGAAGCCATTGTTAGAAGCGGGCTACGTCTATGCCGCACAGCCACCACTGTACAGAGTTCGCTACAAGGGCGAAACCTACGACGCGATGACTGAAGCCGAACGCGACCGGATCGTCGAAGAGACGTGTAATGGCAACCCAGATCAGGTCCAGCGGTTCAAGGGTCTCGGCGAGATGAACCCCCAGCAACTCTGGGACACGACGATGGACCCCGACCAGCGGATCCTCAAGCAGATCACCATCGAGGACGCCGCGGCCGCCGACAAGATGTTCTCGGTCCTGATGGGCGACGCCGTCGAACCCCGCAAGGAGTTCATCAAGGAGCACTCACCGGAAGCAGAGTGGGTCGATATCTAACATGAGTTCAGACGCACCCGCCCCCCACGACGAGACAGCAGCATCGCGTATCGACCGCGTCCGTATCGAGGACGAGATGGAGCAAAGCTACATCGACTACGCGATGAGCGTCATCGCCGGTCGCGCGCTCCCCGACGTACGGGACGGTCTCAAACCCGTCCACCGGCGCATCCTCTATGCGATGCACGAGATGGGCGTCTCCTCGCGCTCGTCTCACCGGAAGTCCTCCTCGATTGTCGGGGAGACGATGGGTGACTACCACCCACACGGTGACAGCGCCATCTACGACACGCTCGTCCGGCTGGCCCAGGACTTCTCGATGCGGTATCCGCTGGTCGACGGCCAGGGGAACTTCGGTTCGATGGACGGCGATCCCGCGGCCGCCATGCGGTACACTGAGGCCCGGATGGCACCGCTGGCCGAGGAACTACTGGAAGACATCGAGAAAGACACCGTCGACTTCCAGTCGAACTACGACGACCGCCTGACCGAACCGGAAGTCCTGCCGTCTGCGGTGCCGAATCTGCTCGTCAACGGGTCCTCCGGCATCGCGGTCGGGATGTCGACGAACATCCCACCACACAACCTCGGCGAGGTCGTCGACGCGACGATCCACCTCATCGACAACCCGGATTGTGCCGTCGAGGACCTGATGAACCACGTGAAGGGGCCGGACTTTCCGACCGGTGGGAACATCGTCGGCAAGGACGCCATCTACTCGGCCTACGCGACGGGGCGTGGCCGATTGCGTGTTCGCGCCGAGTACGAGGTCGACCAGGAGAACGATCAGGTCGTCGTCACGGAGATTCCGTACCAGGAGAACAAGGCACGGATGGTCGAGCGCATCGCCGAGGATGTCAACGAAGGCGCCATCGAAGGCGTCTCCGACCTCCGCGACGAGTCCGACCGCAACGGGGTTCGCGTCGTCATCGAACTCAAGCGGGGCGCGAACATCGACGTAGTCGAGAACCAGCTTCTGGAGAGCCACCTCGAATCGACATTCGGCGTCATCAATCTCGCACTCGTCGACGGCGAACCCCGCGTGCTGACGCTGAAGGAGACGCTCGAACACTACGTCGAGCATCGCCGTGACGTCGTTCGTCGCCGCTCCCAGTTCGAACTCGACGAGGCCGAAGACCGCGCTCACATCCTCGAAGGTCGGCTGAAAGCACTCCAGAACGTCGACGACGTGGTGGAGTTGATCCGCAACTCAGCAGACCGGGACGCCGCACGCGCTGGCCTCAGCGAGCAGTTCGACTTCTCTGAAGAGCAGGCCGCCCACATCGTCCGGATGCAACTCGGTTCGCTCACTTCCATGGAGACTGCAGAGATCGAATCCGAGTACGAGGACGTCCAGGCTCGCATCGAGCGCCTGGAAACCATCCTCGGCTCCGAATCGGAGTTACTGACAGTTATCAAGGGCGAACTCCGCGATATCGCAGACGAGTACGACGACGACCGTCGGACCTCGATCCTCGAAGCGGAGGGCGAGGTCACTCACGAGGACCTCATCCCCGAGCAAGACTGCGTGGTCGTCATCACCGAAGACGACTACATCAAGCGGATGCCAGTCGAAAGCTTCGATCCACAGAACCGCGGTGGCAAGGGGATCATCGGCGCAGACTCGAAAAAGGGTGATCGCGTCTCGAAGGTGTTCCGGGCCAACAGCCACAACTACCTGCTGTGTTTCACCAACCAGGGGCAGGTCTACCGGCTGAAAACCTACGAGATCCCGGAGATGTCCCGCACGGCCCGCGGGAAATCCGCCGTCAACATCATCGACCTGGCCGACGACGAGGAGATCACCGCCGTCGTCTCCACCGACGACTTCGAGGAAGACGAGTGTCTCTCGATGGTCACCCGAGATGGCTACGTCAAGCGAACCGCCGTCGAGGAGTTCGAGAACATCCTCTCGACGGGGATTCGCGCCGCGAAACTCGAAGATGGCGACGAACTCATCGACGTGGAGGTGACAGACGGGACCGGTGACCTCGTCATCGCGACGGAGGGCGGAATGACCATCCGGTTCGACGAAGACGACGCTCGCCGAATGGGACGGTCGGCGCGTGGTGTTCGCGGTATCGACCTGCAAGGCGACGACAAGGTGGCGGCGATGGTCGCGACAGACGACAGCGACGACCGGTCGCTGTTGACTGTCACCGAGAACGGCTACGGCAAACGGACACTCCTGAACGAGTACAGTCGTCAATCTCGCTACGGCAAGGGTCTGATCGATATCAAGACCGGCGACCGCAACGGCCTTGTCGCGACGGCCAAAGCCGTCACCGAAGACGGCCACCTCGTCATCATGAGCGAGAGCGGCCAGATCATGCGGATCCGCGCCGGCGACGTGTCACAGGTCGGCCGGAATACGAAAGGCGTGAAGATCATGGAGCTGGACGCTGGCGACGGTGTTGCCTCCGTAACAGTAGTTCCGGCAGGAGTGAGCGGCGACGCGGAATAGGGTCGCGACATTCTTTACGGACGTAGAGCCGGTAGTAATACTGTCGGACGGAAGTCCAACACGTTTCGCCACCCCAGGGTGGCGAGAATCTTCAGATAGGTACGTCCGTCAGTGTAAGCACGAGCGGTTGGCGACCCACTGTATCGTCACGGACGAAGGATGGGTGACGCTGGCCCGGACGGCGCGGTCGGTCGGCGTCCCGGGCGGGAACATGGACTACGAGGGATTCGGATAGTGAGTGCGAGGCCGGACTCCGGTCGCCGTCTTCGAACTGGGAGCAGATGTGCGGGGGACTCATAGGGATCATTGTAACTATGTACCGGTAGACACCGGCCCGGGTCGGTGCTATCCGGTAATGGCTTACAACGGTCCCTATCACCGCGGTGCAATCCCGCCGTCGTTCCTCGTGAGCAGGTACAGCACGAATGAGGAGAGCCAGTGAGCCCCGGCGTAGTTGTCGGCAAAGGCCATTGTGAGTCCCTGTTCGGCGTGTCTCTCCGCACTCGCCTCGAACGCCACGGCAGTGTCGTGATGGTCGAGTACGTCGGCAATTCCCGCGAGTGACCACGCCTTCGAGAGATTCAGCCCGACAAAGTGGAGTGCGAGGTCCTCGCCGGGTTCCGACTGCATGTCGATTGGGTCCAGAAACTCGTCGTCGGTTGTCACGTCTGGCAGGAACGCCGCGAACCAGTCCATAAAGTCGTTCCGGTCAAGAACACGTCGCATCAGGTCTGCCTCGGTCAGTGACGGCGACAGGAAGTCCCAGCCGAGTGGCTCGTACTCAACGGGATAGTCGGTGTCAGTCGCGAAGAAGCGCCGCGCTGTGTCCACTGTCGCTGCTTCGAGCGAATCGTCTGACACCACCCTCGCGTAGTCGAGGATGCACTGGAGAGCGAACGCGGAGTTCTGGTGTGTTCCGACCCTGAACGGTCGGTTCTGGGACAGGAACCGCTCTCTGGTAAGGGAGACGATTTTCGCTTCTAGCGGTTGCAGTATCGCTCGCCAGTCGTTCGCGCGCTCGTCGTCCCAGAGCGACAGTTCGGCGACGAGACGCAGGAACCACCCCCAGCCGTACGGCTTCTCGAAGGTCTGGTCGTCTTCGAACGTTTCGACTTCCTGTGTGACGTTCGCAGGGATAAACCGGTCCTCGATACTCGAAACGATGTCTGATTCCTCGGGATGGTCATCGAAAAGGCGGAGTTGACGGAGGAGACACCAGTGACTATGGACCGCAGAGTGCCAGTCGTAGCAGCCATAGAAGACTGGATGATCCGCTTTCGGCGGGTCGATGTCGTCAGGAGAATCCATTGATCGAACGTAGTGCGGAAATTCTGTTTCGATACTCTCTCGCGGGTACTGAGAGAGCGTCTCCAGTCCCTCTGCGTTGATCCAATCGCCGTGTCCAGAGAGAATCGTCGCCGTGTCGATTGCCTCGAAGACTGTCATCTATCTTCGGGTTGGGACTGCATCGCACTTCAAGTAAGGCGATGGTATGTGTTGGAGTAACACAATATCGTCCTGCGAGGGCAGCGTCGCTTACAGGATCCGTTTCCCGAGTGCGCTTGCGGTCAGTTCACAGGCCAGTTCTGCGGTCTGGTTGTGGGTATCGAGGATTGGATTGACCTCCACTACATCCATGGAGTGGAGATAGTTGCCACAGTTGGCAACGTACTCCATCGCAACGTGGGCCTCTCGATAGGAGACACCGCCGCGGACCGGCGTCCCGACGCCGGGGGCTTCGTTGGGGTCGAGCCAGTCCATATCCAGGCTGACGTGGAGACCATCGGTCCCGTCGGCCGCGACGTCGAGTGCCGACTCGACGACGTCGGTGACGCCCCGGTCGTCGATATCACTCATCGTGTAGGCCGTTACCGGAGCGTCCCGGATGTGTCGCTTCTCGCCCTCGTCCAGGTCTCGTAGGCCGACAAGCGCGACGTTCGACGGATCGACGCTCGACGGGGGTGCCCACCCGTCTGCGAACGAACCGAGACCGAGAATCGCGGCCAGGGACATCCCGTGGACGTTCCCGCTCGGCGTCGTCGTCGGTGTGTTGCAATCACCGTGGGCGTCGAACCAGACGACGCCGATATCTTCGTCGGTTGCCACACCGCCGACAGAACCAATCGCGATGGAGTGGTCACCCCCAAGAACGAGCGGGAACTGGCCGCTCGCTCGCGTGGATTCGACCACAGACGCGACCCGTCCGCAGACCTGTTGTGTTTCGAGGAAGAACTTCGCACGTCCCTCGCTGGGTTCGCTCGCATCCGGGTCCGATTTTTCCGGCCGTGGCACAGCCACGTCGCCGTGGTCCGTACACGTGATACCGATTGCTTCGAGTTGGTCTGTGAGACCAGCGTACCTGATCGCCGACGGTCCCATGTCGACCCCACGTCTGTCGGCACCCAGGTCCATTGGAACGCCGATAACGCGCACCTCTCGGTCCATGCTCGACAGATACGTTGCCGGGGTTCAAAAAGCCGCGTCGGTTTCCTACGACAGATACTGAGCGCAGACGCGCTCGAGTCCGTCCTCGAACGAGATCTCCGGTTCCCAGCCAGTCGCTGCTTGCATCTTCGAGCTATCGGCACAGGTGTCGTGGACGAACACGTCGTCGGGAATCGGATTCTCCTCGTAGACCGGCTCGATCCGTTTGCCCAGAATCTCGTTCAATCGCTCGACGAGGTAGTCGATGCTGTACTGCTCGCCGGTGCCGAGGTTGTAGACACCGTCGAGGCGGTGGTCTGCGGCCAGTTCGAGGCCGCGAACGATATCGTCGACGTGAGTGAAATCCCGCGTGTGACTGCCGTCGCCCCATATTTCGGGTCGGCGGTCGTTCGCGATGTCGTCGGCAAACTGGGCGATCAGGTTCGCGTACTCGCCTTTGTGTTCCTCTGCACCGCCAAAACCCTGGTAGACGGAGAAAAAGCGCATCCCGGCCAGTTGCATGTCGTAGTGGTTGTGGAAGTATTCGGCGTAGCGCTCGCGAGCGAGTTTCGACGCCTCGTAACCGGTCTGGGCCTCGATTGCCATGTCTTCGGGCGACGGTTCCGTTCGGTCACCGTAAATCGAAGACGTGGAGGCGTAGACGACCGTTTCACAGCCGTCGTTTCGTGCCTGATCGACCGTGTTGACGAATCCCTCAACGTTGACGCGTGCGCCTTGTGCCGGGTCTGCTTCGTGCATGGCGTAGGACGACAGTGCTGCGAGGTGGAAGACCACGTCCACGTCGGTCGGGACATCGTCCTCGACGACGCTCACGTCGGCAAACTCGACGTCGTCGTCGAGATTGTCGGGCGTCCCCAGATAGAGGTCGTCGACCGCGACGACGTCGTTCTCCCCTGCGAGATGATTCGCCAGATTGGAACCGATAAATCCGGCCCCGCCAGTTACGAGCACGCGACGGTCCTGCATACAGGAAACATGACGGCGGACCTGTAAATCGATATCGATTCGACTCCTTGACGGGGTCCCGACATCAACTAGTTTCATACTGTTTGTTGTAACTGTTTACCGCTGATTCGCCACACTGTGCCGGCGAACCAGCAGTAATGACTGACAACAAACAGTATCAGGCGTCTTCCGAGCAGCGGACTGGCCATTGTGATCAGCGTGAAACAGATTAATATTTAATGCTGTGTATTATCTTAAACGTATATATAGATAGCAGTAATTTATTTTTATTGTCTTTCATTCCTGCGTCTTTTTATAGCAAACAACGGCGAGTCACCGTCGGGTTTAAGGACGGCTACACCGAACGGTTGCTTATGTCATCAATCGAACTCACGCCCAGCCAGAAGAACATCTTGCAAGAGCTTGTAAATCTGTACAAGGGGAGCGAAAGCGCCGTCAAAGGTGAAGACATCGCAGACAAGGTCGACCGGAATCCGGGCACGATCCGAAATCAGATGCAGAGTCTCAAGGCACTGCAACTCGTCGAGGGTGTCCCCGGACCCAAGGGTGGGTACAAACCGACAGCTAACGCGTACGACGCCCTCCAGATCCAGGATATGGAGGATGCGGCACGTGTTCCGCTCCGTCACAACGGCGATCTGCTCGAAGACGCAAATGTCGAGGAAATCGACCTGACGAGCGTCCATCACCCAGAGAAGTGCCGTGCCGAACTCCAGTTGCAGGGCTCAATCGCCGACTTCCACGAGGACGACTCGGTCACTGTCGGACCGACGCCCCTCTCGAAACTACAGATCATCGGGACGCTCGCGGGCAAAGACGACACGAGCAACAAACTAATCTTGACCATCGACGACATGCGGGCACCCGCCGGCGAGCCAGAACATTAATCCGAGGCAGTGTTACAGACCCAACGAGACCCTCGTCCCGTCTCGATGTGAGCCATCAACGACCACGCTAAGAACGGTATTTCTGCGGTTCGATTGCCGTCTCTCGCCGTATGTCCGGAGACCGGTTGTATCGACAGACAGTCCGGTTCGAATCCATTATAGTTCTTCACGGATATTGCCGCGTCGGAGCCTGATTCCAAAGCCTTTGTATCATCTGATTCCCGAGACACCAGTATGACTGACAACGTTGTCGTCCTCGGCGCTGGCTACGCCGGTGCAGGCGCGGTCAAGAGCCTCGAAGACGAACTGAACGGCGAGGCCGACATCACGTGGATCTCCGAACACGACTATCACCTCGTGCTCCACGAGTCACACCGCTGCATCCGTGATCCGAGCATTCAGGAAAAAGTCACCATCCCGGTCGGTGCGATCAAGTCCCGCCAGACCGAGTTTATCCAGGAGCGCGTCGCGACTATCGACACTGACGATCAGGAAATCGAACTCGAAGACGATTCGACTGTCGAGTACGACTACGTCCTCGTCGCAATCGGCTCTCGGACGGCCTTCTTCGGTATCGAAGGCCTCGAAAAGTACGCCCACACGCTGAAGTCACTCGACGATGCGCTTGGCATCCACGACGCTGTCGCGAACGCGGCCCGGGACGCGACGCAGAACGACCCTGCTCGGATCGTCGTCGGCGGTGCTGGCCTCTCCGGCATTCAGACGGCGGGCGAAATTGCGGAGTACCGCGACGCACGACGCGCTCCCCTGCAAATCCATCTGGTCGAGGGCCTCAACGAAGTGATGCCAAACGGCGATCCTGAGTTACAGGGAGCCATCCGCAAGCGTCTCGAAGCAAAGGACATCAACATCATGTGCGGCGAGTTCATCGGCGAAGTCGACGAGGAGACGGTGTACATCGGTGACGACGAAGAACTCGGCTACGACGAACTCATCTGGACCGGTGGCATCACCGGTCGCGATGCGGCCGGGAGCGTCGACATCGACAAGGACGAGCGATCCCATCGGATCACCTCCAAGCAGAACTTCCAGACCTCCGACGACCGAGTGTTCGCAATCGGTGACTGTGCACTGGTCGATCAGCCTGGTGACAATCCCGCACCGCCGACAGCACAGGCCGCCTGGCAGGCCGCAGAGGTGGCCGGCGAGAATCTGGCCCGTGCCGTTCGTGGCCAACCGCTCAAGACCTGGACGCACACGGACATGGGAACAGTCATCTCTGTCGGTGAGGAGGCAGTCGCCCACGGCGTGAAGTACATGGGTGTCAGCGCTCCGATCAACACGTTCGGTGGCTTCCCGGCCAAAAACCTGAAGAAGGCCATCGCTGCGAAGTGGATCCGAAAAGTTTCCTCGACAGACCGCGCCCTGAAAGCGTGGTCAGACATGTAGGCTACGTGTCCGGGACCGACAGACCGACGTGCCACGTGTCCGAATCACTTTCTTCGACAGCCTCGTCCATTTGTTCGAGATAGTCGACGGCCAAACTGGCCGTGCGTGCGGCCTTGCGCTCGCCTTCCGTTCGGAACTCGCCCGTGACGCGGTTCGCGTACACCGCACAGACGGCCCCTGCCCGGAGGTTGTAAACCTTCGCGAGCGTCAGGATTGCACTCGCTTCCATCTCGAAGTTGAGAACGCCCGCTTGCCGGAGTGCATCGATCCGTTCGTCACTGCCGCGGGCCTCGAAACCCTGGAATCCCGGCCGCGATTGGCCCGCATAGAAGCTATCTGTCGAGCAGGTCAGGCCCAGATGGTAGTCGTACTCGAGTGATTCGGCCGCGGCGACGAGTGCCGAAACGACCCGGTGGTCTGCCGTAGCAGGGTACTCCGGCCGGACGTACTCCTTGCTGGTCCCCTCCTGTCTGACCGCACCGGTCGTGATGATCAGGTCACCGATGCTGGCTTCCTCGCGAATCGCGCCACAGGAACCGACACGGATCAGCGTCTCGGCACCGACACGAGCCAGTTCCTCGACGGCGATAGCGGCAGACGGTGCGCCGATACCCGTCGAAGTGACCGATATCGGCGTCCCGTCGTAGGTCCCAGTCGCGGTACGGTACTCCCGATGGTCACCCATGATATCGTGGTCCTCCCAGGAGTCGACGACCTTTTCGAGGCGCTCGGGATTGCCGGGCAGGAGGACACGTTTCGCAACGTCACCGGGTGACAGTTCGAGGTGGTACTGTTCATCCTCGCCAGGGGTTTCGCTGTCCATTAGTCGAGGTGCCCCCGCGTGATGGTCGCTGGAAGCAAATCTCCAAGTCGGTACTCCGTCGTCTCGCCATCACCATCGTCACAGATTACCGGGAAGTCCTCGTCACAGAACTCCGACAGCGTCTGGCGACACATCCCACAGGGTGTCACGCCGTCGCGGGCCGCCGACGTAACCGCGAGTCGAGCGAAGGCACGGTGACCGTCCCGGACCGCCGATCCGATTGCGACCTCTTCGGCGTGCAGGCTGTTGCTGTAATTCGCGTTCTCGATGTTACAGCCCGCATATACCTCGCCGTCGGCCGTTTCGACCGCAGCACCGACCTCGTACTCCGAGTACGGTGCGTACGATTCCTCGGTCGCGGCCCTCGCCGCCTCGATCAGCGAATCCATGTCTCTGGCCACGGTGTGATCGGTCAAATAGCCACCGCCGCAGCAGTCACAGTGAGGGCAGGCGTTAGGCGACAGCGTCCTCGACGATGCCGACGACAGTGTCGGTGAGGTACTCGACGTCGTCGCTCTCGGCGTACACACGGATGTAGGGTTCAGTCCCCGAGGATCTGACGAGCGTCCACGAATCGTTCGGGAAGGTCAACCGGACGCCGTATTCCGTCGTGACGGTGGCGTTCGGAAACGCCTCGGGCAGGGTCGATTCCAGCGTCGTCATGACCGATGCCTTGTGGTCGTCGGGACACTCGACGCTTCGCTTGCGGTAGGGGCGCTCGGTGATCGGATCTCGCAGGCGTTCGAGACCGTGTGTCGCGACGAGTTTCGTCAGGATGGCCGCACTGGCGACGCCGTCGATCCAGCCACCGAGTCTCGGGTGGATGTGCTTCCAGGGTTCCGCAGCGAAGACGACGGTTCCCGAAGCCTGTGCGATTCCCTCGTGGAGTGCGCCGAGACGTATTCGTTCGACCGTTCCACCCTCGGCACGGACGCGCTCGTCGATGCGGGCTGAGGCGTTTGGTGTGGTGACGACTACTGGGTTGTCGACCTCGGACACGCGAACGTAGTGGGCTGCCAGTATTGCGAGAACGGTGTCCTCGTGAACGATTTCACCGTCCCCGTCGACGACGACAATTCGGTCAGCGTCCCCGTCGTGGCCGATGCCGAAGGCTGTGTCTGTCTCATCGACGAACGACCGGAGGGCAGTCAGTGATTCCGGTGTCGGCTTGCTCTGCCGACCCGGGAAGTAACCGTCGACCGACGCTTCGAGAGCGTGTACGTCCGCACCGAGCGCGCGGAGTACCTGTGGTGTGGCCAGGCCCGCCATCCCGTTGCCACAGTCGACGGCGACAGACAGGTCGGCCACCAAGTCGCCGTGGCCATCGGCGTAGGCAATGATCGTCGCTCGATACGGTTCGAGTGGTGTTGTCTGTCGCGTGTCGCCCCACTCCGTCCAGTCGACAGTGTTCTCACCGGCTTCGACCCGTGACTCGATCCGCTGCTCGGCGTCGCGGTCGTACTCGGACCCATCGACGAATAGCTTGATCCCGTTGTCCGCGGGCGGATTGTGACTGGCAGTGATCATCACGCCGCGGCGTCCCTGTGACGCGTAGGCAAGTGTCGGCGTGGGACACTGGCCAAGTTGGGCGACGGACCCGCCGGCACTCTGAAGACCCGCTGTCATCGCCGCCCCCAGGGCCGGACTGGTCACTCTGCCGTCGATACCGACGACGAACTCGTCACCGTCTCGGCCGACTGCCTGTCCCACCCGGAGAGCGCGTTCGGGCGTCGCGTCGTCTGCAACTGCACCACGAATCCCCGCGGTCCCGAACAGTGTCATACCTGATCGTTGGACGGCGACCACTTGGCGGTGACGGTCACAGCAGTTCGTCGAAATCGTAGCCGTCGATGTCGACGCCCTCTGGCGTCACGTCGGCGATGTAGATGCCGTTGCCAGAACCGGTGTCACGCTCGGCGGCGGCCTTGATAGAGGCAGCGGCGACTTCGCGTGCCGCCTCGTTGGACATCTCCTCTTCGTACCGGTCCTCCAGAGTCCCGTAGGCGACTGTCAGGCCGGATCCGGTGACGGTGTAGTCGTCTTTCATCACGCCGCCGGCCGGATCGATACTGTAGACGTGGTGGCCCTCGTCGTCGATGCCGCCGAGGATAGGATTGATCGCGAAGAAGGGACCACCGCGTGCGAAGTTGCCCGCGAGCGTCGACAGGGCCTGCATACTCATGTTCTCGCCCCGGCGGGCTTCATAGAGGTCGACTTCCGCCCGGAGGTTCCGGATGAACGACTGTGCCCCGCCGACACTACCTACGAGGGTCAACGCTGCTGTCGGATGGATCTGTTCGACTTTCTGGACGTTCTTGTTGGAGACGAATCGGCCACCGAGTGAGGCGCGCATGTCCGTCGCGACGACGACGCCGTCGGTCGTCGAGATGCCGATGGTGGTCGTTCCTGTCTTGTTCACCGCGCTCTCGTCGGTTGCCGTCGCATCGGGAAGCGATCCCAGTTCCGGTTCGTACGGGTCCTGCTGGAACTGTTCGCGGTCCAGCGATGGCTGGGAGAGAGCAGCGTCGAAGTCTGGGTCGCGCATTGGCCACAGGTATCATCCCGGTGCTGATAAATCCACTCTTTCGGGCTAGCCTGTCCAGCTAGCTGTCAGTCTCGCTATCGGCCACCGGCACACGAGCTGTATCGTGCTCGGCGTTAATTCGGGTTCGCTCCAGCAGACGCACTCTCTAGTCGAAGGAGAACTTTATCCATCGGCAGTGACAGGCCCATCTGGCCGAGCAGTAGTGCAATCGGCATGAGCACGATACCAAGCAGTAGACTAAACTGGTACAGAGCGAACACGACGCCGCGGTATAGTCGAGATTCCATCATCCCTTGATGCGGTATGGGTGAGTTGTCGTATATAAATGTTCGCATCATCTCGCGGTGTGAGACACGGCTCCAGTCTTGCGATTTCGGTCGTTCGACAACCTGTCCATCACGGTTGTTCATTCCACCGCCTATCTCCCGGTAATGGAGTCATTGGCACGGCCAGTCGTTCTCATAACGTATGCCGATAGTAAGGGTCTCGTGCGCACTCCGAATCAAAACACACGAGTAGTCGGCCCCTCGAATGGGGGTATGAACTACCTCGTGGCGATGGAAGCAGCCTGGTTGGTTCGAGACGTAGAAGACATCGACGACGCGATTGGCGTTGCGGTGAGCGAAGCAGGGAAGCGACTCAACGAGTCCGAGATGGATTACGTCGAGGTCGAGGTCGGCGCGACCGGTTGTCCTGCCTGTGGCGAACCCTTCGATTCGGCCTTTATTGCCGCGGACACCGCTCTGGTCGGCCTCGTCCTCGAGATGAAAGTGTTCAACGCCGAGTCGACCGAACACGCACAGCGCATCGCAAAGAGCGAAATCGGCGGTTCGCTCAGAGACGTACCACTCAAAGTCGTCGAAACAGTCACGTTCGAGGGCGAGGAGGCAGACGCAGACGCCCAGGCGTAGACAGCCCTGTTCCGACGGAGGCGTCGATGATTTTTTATATTACCCCTAGTTATTAAGTGGTATGGAACTGCCCACGCCAGACGATTTGCGGGAGCGCCGGACCGAACTGGGGCTCACACAGAGCAAACTCGCCGAGCGAGCGGCGGTTTCTCAGCCCCTGATCGCTCGTATCGAGGGTGGTGATGTCGACCCCCGTCTGTCCACGCTCAGACGCATTGTCAACGCCCTCGAAGAGGCCGAGGGCGGCATCTTACGCGCCGAGGAACTGATGAACTCCCCCGTTCACAGCGTTGCACCGGACGACTCCGTCCACGAAACACAGGACATTCTCAACGAAGGGAAGTACTCGCAGGTCCCGGTGGTCCGGGACGGGACGCCGGTGGGTCTGATCAGCCACTCTCACATCGTCCACCACGACCGTGAGAACGTTGGCGAACTTCCCGTCGCAGAAGTGATGCACGAATCCATTGCGACGGTCGAGACGGACGCAACAATCGACGAGATCGATGCCTATCTGACTCACAACGACGCCGTCCTCGTCGTCAACAGTGGTGACACAGTCGGTATCATCACTGAAGCCGACATCGCGGCACACGTTAGCTAACAGCTGTGATCGTGTAGCCTCCATTTATTTGCTCGTTAGTAACTATTTACGCCCCTGAACAGTCAGTTCCTCTTATATCACTGCCAGTCGAGCGATGATTTGATGACCATCAGCTACAACAGCGACGACTCGCTCGCACGCCACCTGGAAACTGCACTCGAGACCGCCGAGGACGACCGGATCAGCTACCACCTCCGGGAAGCGCTCCAGCTCCGGATCAGCGAAGAAGAGTGAATGCGACTACACCTCTAGCCCACGGATCGCGACGCACTCTTTACCTGCGTCGACCTGACCGATGATTCGTGCATCTTCCGATTCAGCGACGACAGCCGCCGCATCTC
>PXRO01000006.1:0-82808 GCA_003021685.1 Halobacteriales archaeon QS_4_62_28 | reverse complement strand
TTTACCTGCGTCGACCTGACCGATGATTCGTGCATCTTCCGATTCAGCGACGACAGCCGCCGCATCTCCCTCCGGAAGCGCAGCGACGAATCCGGTCCCCATATTGAACGTCCGGTGCATCTCTTCGTCGGAGACGTTCCCTTCGGACTGGACGAACTCGTAGATTGGCTGGGCAGCGAAGGGGTCGGTAATCTCGTAGCGGAACGCGCCCATGCGGGTGAGGTTGGTCCAGCCACCGCCGGTGACGTGGGCGGCGGCGTGGGTGTCGTGCGCTCGGAGGGGTGCCAGGACTTCGCTATAGATTCGAGTCGGGGTGAGCAGTGCTTCGGCAATCGTCTGTTCGGGGTCGTGTGGGAACTCGTCGGTGTATTCGTGGTCGGCTGTAACGGCCTCGCGGGCGAGCGTGAGACCGTTGGAGTGGATCCCCGAGGATGGCCAGCCGACGATCACGTCCCCTGCCACGGCCTCACCCGGGAACACACCGTCCTTGGGCGCGAGACCGGCACAGGTGCCGGCGATGTCGAGCCCCGTGATTACGTCGGGCATCACTGCGGTTTCGCCCCCGACGAGTGCGATACCGGCGCGCTGTGCGCCCTCGCTCAGGCCAGCGCCGATCTGTTCGGCCTCCTCGTCGTCCGGTTCGTCGACGGCAAGATAATCGACGAAGGCCACTGGCTCGACGCCCGTTGCGACGAGGTCGTTGACGTTCATCGCGATGCAGTCGATACCGATGGTGGAGTAGTCGTCGATAGCCTCGGCGACGAGCAGTTTCGTGCCGACGCCGTCCGTCGCCAGCGCGAGATACTGGTCACCGATGTCGACGAGGCCGGCGTAATCGCCCTCGAATTCACCGGCAGCACCGATCAGCGCGGCCGTCGCGGCCTCGCTCTCGTCGATGTCGACGCCCGTCTCTGCATACGTCAGCCCCTCGGTCGCGTCGTCGCGCTCATCAGCCATACCCGAGAGCGGGCGGGCCGCGGGCAAAAGGCCACCGCTTCACCGGTCGGCGATCAAATCCCGCCCAGCAGTGCAAAGAGGGCGAGTCCGATGCTCGGGACGGCCACGGCGACGTAGACGACTTTGCTCCAGGCGAGGACTTTCTTGCCGTCCAGTGGCCCGAAGGGAATCATGTTGAACCCCGCGAGCAGGAGGTTGATGATGACGCCGAAGGTTCCGATTTCGACCAGGAAGCCCTCGATACCACTCAGAGTGACAGCGACGAGGAACCCGAGAAAGAGCGCTGCCAGCGCGAGGTTCGTGACCGGGCCGGCCAGCGATATCAGGCCGTTCTCCCGTTTCGTGATCCGGCCGCGATGGTGGACGGCACCGGGTGCAGCAAAGAGAAAGCCGGCGAGTGCGCCGACGATGGCCAGGAACAGCAGGTTGTAGTCGGCCCTGAACTCCGCAATCTGGCCGAACCGGATCGCGACGACCTTGTGAGCCAGTTCGTGAAGGAGGAAACCGACACCCGCAGTGAGGAGGCTCAGCGCGAGCGCACCGCTCATCGCCGAGAGATCCGGTGAGTCAGACGGGTCGAGGACCGACTGCAACAGGCCCGGATTCAGGAAAATCGCGAAGGCGACACCGAGTGCGAGCCAGGCGATCAGGAGGTCCTTCAGTTCACGCTGACTGAACCGGATGTTCACTGGACGAGCCCCCAGAGCAGATCCGCGCTGTTCCGAGCCCCCTGGATCATGAGGCGGGCGATGCCGTCGATACCGCCGACATCACCGGCCAGGTAGGGCAACAGCGTCGTCGCAAAGAGCCCGCTGGCGATCATGCTGCCGATGTTCGTCATCGCGACGATCAGGATGAGGCGAAAGAGCGGGACCGCACGGAGGCGACGGTAGATGTCGGCCATCGGTGCCTCCTCGTCGTCGAGAATCTCGTTGAGGGTGTTGATGTCGCCGACGTTGACTCTGAGATGACGGAGTTCGACGTATCCCGCGAACCACCCCGGAGCGAGCAACGGATTCACGCTGGTCATCCAGGCGACGGCCCCGCCGACGGCCGAACTCGACCAGTGGGCACCGGCCAGGCGGGCAAGCACGGCGGCGATGATCCCGTTGACGAGGAACCACACGCCAAAGACTTTGAACAGGAACGCGCTGGACGCGCCCGGGACGCCGGTGTACACTGCCATCGCGAGCAAGGCAAAAAAGACCAGAAAACCAAGCGTGAACAGCGACCCAAGGAGCTTGTAGACGGAGAACCGGCCGCCAGTTTCCCGGCCGACGAGCGACGACTCGGGTGGCAGTTCCCCGGGGTGGTCGAGGTAGTGCTCGATCCCGGCGCGGTGGCCGGCACCGACGATAGCGACGACGTGATAGCCCGCATCGCGAAGGTCGACGAGGTTGTGGGCAATGTAGGCGTCCCGTTCGTCGATCAGGGCTTCGGCCCCACCGGGGGAGAACTGCCTGAACTCCTCCATCATCGCAGTGACGACATCCACGTCGGTCAGTTCGGCAGGGTCGAACTCCTCGTACTCCTCGCCCTCGTCGGCCACCGAGAGCAAAGCGATGATCGGGATACCGACGAGAAGCGTCATCGCGAGTGCGATCAGAAGGGCGTCGGCGACCAGGATACCGAGCCCGCCCAGTCCACTGACTATCGGGACCGTCCCTGACAGCCAGCTCCCGGTGGGAAGGACGAGTGGCCCGACTGTCGATTCCACGGCCACGCTCACAATCAGGCCAACGGTAAAGCCGGCCGACAGGCCGACGGTCCGTGACTCGCCCAGGCCGCCTAAGAGCGCACCGATGAGTGTCAGTTTTTCTCTGAACGAGAGGCGTGCCCAGAATCGCTGGACGGTCATCTGGATGTCTCGGTCGACGAGTGAAACGCCGAGGCCGAGTCGCTCGGCCGTTTCGACGGCAACCATCATGTCTGCACCGGGGTTCACGTCGAAGCGGTCACCGAGTCGCGTCTGGACGTACGAGAGCATCCAGTAGGCCAGGAACTGAAACACCGTGTTCCCTTGCAGCAGGTCACTCGCGTCGAGGTCATCCGGCGTCTCGCCCTTGAGTTGCTTGTACCGATCCTCGTCGAGTTCGACGGCCACGACGTCTGGCTGCGCATCCTCAATCGTCTGCTCTACTTCGTCCACACTGTCCTGTGAGACGTGTGCGGTCCCAACTACCGTCACACGGCCCTCGCCGCTGTCTGCTGGGGGCAAGTTTCGTGTGGTCTCGGCGCGCTCGGTCATCACCCGGGCTACACGGTGGCCACTGTTATCAGTTACTGTCGGGCACGAAGGCGGATTGTCGGACTGCCGCCAGTTCCAACGTAACGATACGCACCACCCTGGGTGGCACAGTCGTTCGCGGATCGACAGTCAGTCGTCGCAGCTATTGTGGAATTGTCAGTGAAGATACTACTATCGAGATGGGACTATCAAGCGATATTTTCCAATCATATAACACTATTGCTTTCTCTTCACGAAAAAGCGAAAATACAGGACGTGAAGGGATTACCGCTGGGTTAGTTCCTTTCCAATATCCCAGAAAAGATGATATGTAGGGGTTCCGTACACACTATCGAGTTCGATGTACGATTTGACTGGATTCCAGCGAGACCTGCTGTACGTCATCGCCGGCCTCGACGAACCGCACGGACTCGCAATCAAGGAAGAACTGGAAAAGTACTACGAGAGCGAAGTAAACCACGGCCGACTGTATCCGAATTTGGATACACTCGTCGAAAAGGGGATGGTCGAAAAGGGCCAGCGCGACCGACGAACGAACTTTTATGCACTGACAAGCCGCGGCGAGCGAGAACTCACCGCCCGCCAGGACTGGGAGTCACAGTACGTCACAGCCTAGAACTGCCGACGTCACCAAATGAAGCGGTTCGCAACGAGTCACGCTTATTTCACTCGAAACCGGGGAGATCGTCAGGCGCTTCGTATTCCGTTTCCCAGTCAATATATTCGTCTTTCAGCACGTCACACACCACTTGCCCTAATTCAGTCAGTCCGGCATTGATAGATGAGACAGTCCCCCATGAGTCCAGATCGGGGTGTATGTCTCGCTCTTTCCAATCCTCTGGTAAACCTAGCGCATGATACCCGACCCGTTCCGCGTATGAATCCCAAAAGAAATCAAACCGCTCAATCAACCCCAAATCTGTCACTATCTGAAATTCGGATTCATCCATATCGGTGTGTTCTGCCCATTCGTTGAACGCTCGTTCCCACGCCCCTTCTCGTAGAAATCCCTCTATTTCGTCTCGGCGGTAATTAGTATCGTCAGCGACTTGCGTATCATCATATTCATTGGGATCAGTCGCCTGTAGTTCAGGGGGGCTAGGAGGATCGACAGCCAAACTCATGGTTTTAGTTCATCACCGCCGCCCATAAGCCTATTTGGAATTTGGGGCGCGGCGCTTCCCGTGAGTAGGCAAACAGATACGGACACGCCGAAAGCCCCGAATGAGGCTATCCTAATTTCGTCTGCCAGGTGGTCGTATTCGTCGGCTCAGCAGAAGACGTCACGTCGTCAACGACTCTTCTGAGGGTTGTTGTCGGGCTTGGGACAATAGCATCCCCCCGGTAGTTCACTCGACGGGTTCCTCTTCTTGCTCTTCGAGGTTCGGGATTGGATATTCGCCAACCGGATAATCGTAGTCCTCGGGGTCGCCGTCGCTACGGTCGGCTATCAGATCGGGAAGGCGAATATCCAGGTTCGGGATATGTTCGCCTCCTTCGTCGCTTTCTACGGGCGGCGATTCACGTTGTGCCATTGTTCGAACCTCTCGATTAGCGCCCCGTGGTTCCGTTTGATGTATTCGATACAGTACCTCGGGGCATGGTTGACTGGGACGTAGGGAAACTTAGACCGTACAACCCTATATTTCTGTCCCTCTTTGTAAAGGTCCATGTGAAGCCCCTCCTCGTCTATGTCGTGGCCGTACGGCGACTCCGGCCCGTGATCGAATTGAGCCACCGTTTCCCAGGAACCGCGTAATTTGTATTCGTAGGCCACAATGAAATTCGTCACGTCGCCCTGTTCCGTGTTGATATTGGCGCATATCCGGGTTTTCGGGTTCCATGTCACCCAGTCATACCACGGTGGGGGCATTAGACGTGGGAATATGGCGAGGGAGGCGGTACAAATGCTTCGGTTTCGTGGATCCTGGAACAAACGGGCCACACCCCCACGGGCGTCTGAGACTGGGTATTACGAGCGCTCCGGGAGCGGATTGTAGTCGCCGTTGATGTCCCACTCGTGGAGGCAGTAAGGGCTACCGATCTGTTTCTCGTCGTCTTCGGTCGCGATAGCCCACGTGCCCTGTTCTGGGTCCCAGATGTCGTGCCGTCCACATCGTTCACACGTCCGTTCGGTCGGAGGGACGAGTCGTTCCATATGCGGGGAGAGACACCAGAGAATAATCAGGGTGCCGGTCCTGGACACCCGCCAGCACGGAGTGTTGACGGTCAGTTTCCGGTCGGCGTTGCCGTCTCGGTCGCAGTCGGCGTCGCCGTCGTCGTCCCGCTCGGGGTTGCCGTCTCCGTCCCGCCTGGCGTTGCCGTCGCCGTCCCGCTTGGCGTTGCTGTTGACGTGTCGGAGTCGTCAGTCGTCGAGTTGTCCGTCGCGTTTATGCCGCTGGTCTCGTTGGTCTCATTACCCTGCTCTTGGACGTCGATCTCCGTCGAGTTGAGTTCGACTTGGATCGGTTCGTCGTCGTCACCGATAACCGCGGCTTCGTGAACCTCGGTCGAACCGGTCCACTGTGTGATCGTCCCGTTATCGAAGCTACTTGCCGCGAACTGGTAGCTGCTGTTCGCCCGCACGGAGACGTTCGTGTGGCCGTTGTCCGGCCCGTACTCGTCGTAGCCAGTCGTCGAGTACGGCACTGTCATGTTGAAGTTGCCATCCTCGTCTGTCTGGGCCTGCTGGGTGTAGGTGAACGTCTCGTTCGATGCGGGGTTGTACATCTCGACACTGGCCCGGACTGTCGCGTTTTCCGGGCCATTCCCCTCGATTGTCGCGCCGGGGACGCGCTCGAACATCTTGACCCACTGTGGCGAGGTCGGGTGGAGGAACTGGTCTGTCTGCTCCGGGACACAGCCGAGCGATCCCCCACCGAGTGGAATAGTTACGTTGGAGGAACACTCGCTGGTGGAGTTGACCTGCTGGAACTGGAGTCCCGCACCGAGCGCAGTGAAGGCCGCCCCACGGTTGTATCGACCGCTATCGGTTGCGGACTTCTCGCTCGTTCCAACGAGCCGGTAGTGCTCCATCGCAGGGACCCGCTTGGCCGGTGCACTACCGATTCCGCCGACGACCGAGGTCGTATCGTTCCGTGCGTAGGCACGCGCTTTCTCCATCGACTGGAAGGTCTGTATCGCTTGCCCACCCTGCGAGACTCGAATTTGCCGACCGTTCTGTGTCGTGCTGAGGTTCCAATCTGTGACGATTGGCTGTGGTTCGACGGCACTCCCGTGGAACTTGTAGAGCCTGATGACCGTACTCTCGTAGTACTTCTGGGTGTGATAGTTAAAGGAGAGGGTCTGGCCACCCCGGCCAAGCTGGTAGCTGATAGGGCCGTAGTAGTCCTGGCGGTTCACGTTCGACTCGTCGTAGAACTCCGTCGGTGCGAAGTACTTTCCGCCGATCTGGCCGTTCGATTCGGCCATCTTCCAGTCGATCGCGATATAGCGGGTGTGGGTGTCGTTCTCGTCTATCTCGTCGAGCACATCGTTCGCCTGGGTCTCGTTCGGTGCAAGCAGGAAGTTCGCAGCGTTGGTCGCTCCCTGCTGGAACGGATTGGCGTTCGGGATGCGCTCACCCTGGGTCGTGATCCAGTGTCCGTAGTCCCACCACGAGAGAACGCCGTACTGACCGGGCTGATAATCGAAGTCGTCGGTGTTCTCGTAACTCCCGTAGTATTCCATGTCGTTTGTCTCCCCGCCGTAGGTCCCTTCTTTCGGCGTCTGGTCTTGCAGGTACTCCAGGCCGTCGGTCCAGCCCTCTATCCCCTGTCCGGGACTGTCGTATCGGCTGATGTCGGTCGGTGACGCGACTGCTGCCATCGGCGCAACGACGAGAAACAGGATCGCGACGACGGTCAACACCTGATAGGTCTCGATAGTCGAGTCGTCGGTTTCTGTGTTGGCCCAACTCAGTGCGTGACCGACGACGTAGGCCGTCAGGACACCGAACGGAATCGCGAGGTAGTACGCGAACCGGCCCTGGGTCAGCGCTGCCGCCACGACGAATGCAGTCCAGACGACCACGAGGAGCCGCTCGGGTGGCACCTTGCTTCCGATCAGGTTACGAAAGACGATGACCAGCGCTCCGATCAACGCCAGGAACACGGCAAAGCCATGCGCCTGGAAGAGGACCCTGACTGGCTGGCGCAACTGACTGACCTCAGCGATAGTGCCTGCCTGGGCGGATGGATCGATGCCGATGACCCCACCGAAGACACGCACGATGTTGTTCGCAAACAGGTCGAACACGCCCGGTGTGAGGACCCGGGCGGCGATTGCTCCCACGACAATGATGCTCAGGACCGAAAGCGGATAGAAGACGGCATCGATGTCACGGGCTTCCCACTCGCGGGCAAGCCAGGCAAGGAATACGCAACCGAGAGCCACGAGAGCCGCCACGGTCGGGTGGAGCAGCGAGAACGTACCGACAGTGAACTCGGCGGTCGTGATCGGGACGAACATGAGCAACGACGTCACACCGAGTGCGATAGCACCGGCAATCGCAGTGTGTTCCGGGCTCTCGCCGCGCATGAACTCGATGTTCATCTGGAGGAGCAGATACACACCGAGGATACCGACCAGCAGGATTCCGAACGGCCAGACCCAGAGATACAGCGAGATAGCGAACCCAGCCAGCACACTCCAGACGATGGTATCACGCAACCCGTCGATGTCCCGGTCGACGAACTGTTCGTAAACAGGGCGATCCCGTCGGGTGACAGACACCGCAACCATCGTGCCGAGCACACCGAGTGCCTGGAACAGCACCTCGGCGATGTGGTGGTCGGAGAACCCAACCATACTGCGCTGGACGACCGAACCGGCCGAGAGTGCCAGAACTGTCAGGGCGACGATCCCACCGATGCGACCGCTCAGTCGCCGACCGATATAGTACGTCGGGAACCCAGCGAGCACGGCGATGACCGCCGGCGCGAACAAGACGACGAGTTTGACCGTCTGATCGCTCGGCGATCCGAGGCCGACGATCAATGCGACCGTCGCCATCAACTGATCCAGCAGCGTTCCGAACTGGCCGACATCTGTACCGTTCGAGAAGTACGTCCAGGGATCGAACGCCATCGTCTGTGGCCAGTTGCGCACGGTGTACGCGGTCGAACGGTAGTGATACCAGGCATCGTTCCCGCTGAAGAGGACTTCACCGTCGACGACGAAGTTCTCCCACGGTCGGACACGATTCCACAGCATAAACCCGAGGAGGAGGACGCCGAGAACGAGGTGATAGTACCGCTGCACCCAGTCGACGGCCCGCTCGAGTTCAGCGTTTTCTTCGAGACGGCCCCGCCATTGACTCATTAGCCGAACGAATTGCCATGGCGCGCATAAGCCTTGTCATATACCGTCGGTACGCGCACCCGAAAACAGAGGTTATCCGATAGTGTATTGCCCATATACTGTCGTTAATCGATAGTTTGAGGGTGTTCATTCCCGGAGTTGTCGGCGAACGAACTAGCGGAAAGAGGTCCGTCCCGGCGATAGTGCTAATAGAAACGCCTATCGGCCCGCATAGCCGACATCCGTGTATGCGTGTCTCGGTCGTCATCTGCCTGCACACGATAGACCGGTTCGACGATTTCGTCGAGGCGGCCGACAGCGTGTTTGCACAGACCCACGACGACGTGGAACTGGTCACCGTGTCCGACGGAAGCGACGCCGTCTGTGACGCGATCAGAGAGCAGTTCGGCGACCGAGACGATGTCGTTACGGTGTGCAACGAGGAGAATCAGGGGCTCGCGGTGAGTCGAAACAGGGGTTCTGAAGCCGCTACGGGAGACATCATAGCGTTCATGGACGACGACGCGATTGCCGACGAACGATGGGTCGAGGAACTCGTCTCCGTCTACGATGCGCGGGATGTACCGGCTGTCGGTGGTCGGATGACCGCCCGCTGGGTGGCTGACAAACCCCGATTTCTCCCAGCGGAGTTCTACTGGCTCATTGGTGTGACACCGCCCCGGTTCGGCCCGGAAAACGACGCCTCGCGAGGCGGGGAAGTTCGAAACACCTACGGCGGGAACATGTCCTTCCGTCGCGATGTACTGGAAGAATTCGGAGGGTTTTCCCCGGAGATGGGTGGGCGAAAAGGGGATAAGAACATCCAGGGCGAGGAAACCGAGTTGTGCGCACGCATGGAGCAGGAATACGGCCACGGGATGTACTACAACCCCGACGCCAGAGTCGCCCACAAGATTTTCGACTACCGGACCGATCCGCTGTGGCTCCTTGACCGGGCGTTCTGGCAAGGCTATTCGATTCGCGGGATGGAAACCCTTGTCCCGGCATCGAGCGGGACGGAGTCTGATTTTCTCGCTGATCTCCTGTTCGAGTCCGTCCCTGATCGCCTCAAGTCACTCCTGGCGGGACCGTCGCTGGCGGTTGTCCTCCAGTTGTGTCTACTATTCGTCCTCACCGGTGCAGTTGGCGTCGGCTATCTATATGGAGCACTCAGGTATTGACAAACCCGCTGCAAAGCGTATGGCCATCGACTCGATATCCTTTTACCGATACCCCCTCTCGGACCAGATATGGCTGACGACGATGTGTCGGTCGCGTTCGGCGACCTCGACGTGGCGCTGGCACACTGGCACATCGATGCCTGGGGTGGGGCTGAATACCTGGTGACGAAACTCGCTGAGTCGCTGGATATCGGGACGGTGTACACGACCGGCGAACCGTCCCCAGACGATACGAATCCGTACGGGGACGTGATCTTCCACGACGTAATTGGGGACCTCTCGCTTCCCTCCCTCAGGAGGTTGCAGTCGAAGGCCGGACGTGTTTTCGAGTACGCACTCTGGGAGGACATCGACTGGCGCGAGTACGGCGGTCCAGACGTATTGATAACCTCCGGATCGACGACCAGGGCCGTGATAACACCGGATTCGACGCTGCACGCCAACTACTGTCACTCGACGCCGCGGTGGTTCTACGACCTGTACCACGACCGGAAAGGGTCGCCGGTGGGAATCCTGGCACGACCACTCGTCAGGTACCTCCGGATGCGGGACATGACCGTCGACCCGCGGGTCGACTACTACTTCGCCAACAGTCCGATCATCGCACGGCGGCTCCGCAAGTACTACAATCGAGATGCAGAAGTTCTTTACCCGCCGGTCTCGCTGGAGCGGTATCACAACGAAGGTAATGACGGCTACTACCTGCATCTGGGTCGACTCGACGAGGAGAAAGGCGTCCCAAACATCGTTCGCGCGTTCGATGGGACTGAGCACTGCCTGGTGCTTGCGGGCGGCGAAGGTGACATCGACGAGGGGTGTCACTCGACGATTGAGCGAGCACCGAATATCGACTACCGTGGCTTCGTCTCTGAAGCGGAAAAATACGATCTTCTCGCTCATTGTCAGGCGGTCGTATTCAACGGTCACAACGAGGACTTCGGTATCGTTCCGATCGAGGCCAACGCCAGTGGGAAACCCTGCCTGGCGCGCGACGACGGCTTCCCAGGTGTTTATATTGAGGACGGCAAGAACGGGTACCGGCACGATGGTAGGCCGGCCGGCATCAAGACAGCGGTCGAGCGATTCGAATCAGAAGGGCTGGCTGGCGATCCAGGTGCTGAAGTCGAAAGGTTCTCAACTGACGGTTTCGAGGAACAAATCAAGCAAAGCATCATCCGGCAGTACGAACGGTTTCGGGAGACCACAATGGTAGCCGATTACAATGACTGACACGATCGTTCTCGGGCTAGACGGGGCCAACTGGGCCTTGCTGGAGCCTTGGGTACAAGCGGGGCAACTGCCCAACATCGAGGCACTGATTCACGACGGCGTTCGAACTGACTTGGAGAGTTGCCTGCCGCCGGTGACCTGTCCGAACTGGCGGTGCTACTCAACCGGGAAGAATCCGGGAAAACTCGGCGTTTTCTGGTGGGAGAAAATCGACACGGATACCCAGACCCTGACGACGCCAAACTCCCGGTCCTTTAAGAGTGTAAACTATTGGGACTACCTCAACGACGAAAGTCAGACGGTGGGTGTGATGAACCTCCCGATGTCGTATCCCCCATTTGAGATTGACAGGTATATGATCGCTGGCGGGCCAGGAAGTGAACAACAATCGTACGCGCACCCGCCGATGTTGGGTGATTCGCTGGACGAGGAAGGGTATCGACTCCATCCAGAGACCCCGGTCACCAGCAAGAACGACCACGAAGCGGCCAAGGCGATGGTAAACCTCATCGATCAACGCCTTACCACGTTCCGGAAACGTCTCGGCGAGGAACCGGTTGACGTGGCTCACTGTACGGTGTTCTATGTCAACGTCCTCCAGCACTTCTTCTGGCGCGGTGAGCCGACCCAGCGTGCGTGGGAAGTGATTGACGAACATATCGGTGAAATCAGGACTGAGTATCCCGACACAACACTGTTCCTGATGTCCGATCACGGTTGCAAGGATGTCGACACTGTCTTTTATGCCAATAGCTGGCTCGAAGAACAGGGATATCTCGTCACGACAGATGACACCGCGGACGTGATGAACTCGCTCGGCATCAACAAAAAGCAACTCTCGAAACTTGCTCACAAACTCGGCGTTCACAGCTTCGTGACGAGGCTGGCACCGGATCGGCTCACAGACTCGATCCCCGAAGACGAGGAGGGATTCAAGCGCGAACAAAAACTCGAAAAGGTCGACTGGGAGCGATCCCAGGCCATCGCCAGCGGGCAGGGTCTGATCTACGTTATCGACGACGACCCAGCGACCGTTGGAGAACTGATAGACGACTTGGAGTCACTGACAGACGACAAGGGTCGAGCGATCGCTCGTGACGTTCTGACACGAGAAGAAGCATACGAGGGACCATACACCGATGAAGCACCGGATATCGTATTTGACCAGCGACCCGGTGTCCACACGAGTGGCGCGATCGGCTCGAATCCAGTGTTCGACGATGCTGGCAAGTGGAAGGCAGAGAATATTCGAACTGGGCTGTTCCTCGCTGATGGACCAGACGTAACGGCGGAATCACTTCCGGAAACGATATCGATGCCCGATATCGCACCAACTGTCCTACACAGTGTCGGCTGCTCGATCCCGACAGACATGGACGGGAAACCGGTTGACCTCTTCGATGATCGGACCGTTGCCGAACGTGATCCGATCCCCTTCAAAGACACTGACGGACGGTCTGGGAACGAGGTACAAGACCGACTAGAGGATCTTGGCTACCTCGAATGACAGTCTGCATCACGGGTGATGTCCATCACATGTCGATGGAAACACGCGACCAGTCGTATCTCGACGGGACTGAAGTCCAGGCAGCCATCGAATACGCAGAGATTGCCGCCGAGTACGATGTTCCCGTGACGCTCTTTTGTACCGGGAAGTGTGTTGCCGAGGAACCCGACGCGATGAAACGATTAGCTGCGATGGACAACGTCGAAATCGGTGGGCACAACTACTGGGCGTTCACCACACCGGTTCACACCGCTTGGCGTGCGCTCGAGAAAATGACGGGTGGACGAATCGGGTCGTGGAACGGGCCGAAGTGGTTCCAGTCCTGGGAGATCGAGCGGACTATCGACGTGCTGGAATCACTCGATGTAAATGTCACCGCGTGGCGTGATCACGCGTATCGCCACGGCGAGTACACTGCTTCGCTGCTGGCGTTACACGGTATTACACACTTCTCTGACGCTATCGGTCCGGACCAGCGAGTGCGTCAAGAAGACGGCGTGACGGTAGTACCCGTCAACACACCGCCGGATCACGAACACGTCTACCATTCCTTTCGCACGCCGGAGTTCGTTTCAAAGGGAGATTTTGAAGGCCCATTTGGCAATTCTTCGTACAAACCGAACGAATGGCTCAATTGGGTTTTCGAAAGCATCCAACGATGGAACGAAGAAAATGAAATAGCGACAGTGCTCGCACATCCCGCCTGTATGGAATTGGCTGACGGCTTAACAACATTCGAAAAGTTATGTTCCACTGCTGGACAAACATACGAGACATCAGCGATCAACGATCAGTTTTCTAAACAAAAAACGAAGATATGAGTTCGGCAACCCCTGTTCACGTCGGCATCGTCGGTGGAACACGTCTGCCGGGGAACGTCAGAACGTTTCTGAATAATCTCAAGGACCTTCTCGAAACACATTCTACTCGATTCGAACTCACACTCCTATTACAAGACGAAATTAATGTTCCTGAGGGGTACAATGATTATGACCCAGGCTTTGACCAGCCGGGCCGTGCGATTAATACACTCAAAACGCTCACGAGCGGCATCACTCAGTATGCGAGGTCAAACCAGATCGATCTTCTTTTTCAGGTGACGAAGTTCCCTCTACATGGCTGTGCAACGACGATTGCAGGCCAGCGGACCGACACGCCTGTCGTCACTCGATTCGCAGGCGATAATTTCCGAGAGTTTCGGTTCTCCTCAGGCATGGACAGAGTGAAGACGTTCGGCCTGAACAACGTCATCGGACGTGTGCCGATACAATGGAGTGACCGAGTCATCGTCCTCGGGCCATACGGCCGCTCAGAGATAGCGAAGCGCGCCGATAACGTGCAAATTGTCGAGATTCCACAGCCGGTTGATCGTGAGCAGTTCTCGCCAGTTCCGGTAGAGCGTGAACGAGAACTCTCACAGGAAGTCGGCTTTCCGACCAGCAAGCGTGTCCTCCTAACGGTTGGTCGGCTCACAAAACGCAAAGGTATACCTGCACTCATCAAAGCCGCCGAGACGCTATATGACCGCGGCAAGCCCTTCCGCTGGTATGTCCTCGGCGAAGGACCGATGCGTGAAGAAATTAAAGCAACACACGGTGTCAAGCCACTCGGTCGGGTTGACTTCACCAAGATAGCGGACTACTACCGCGCTGCCGACTTAGTTGTCCATCCGTCTCTTATCGAGGGGCTGCCTAACGTTCTGCTGGAGTCGGCAGCCTGCGGTACCCCTACCGTCGCCCGCGATGTGGGTGACTGTTCACTGGTTGCCAGCGCTACTTTCGAAAAAACCACGGAGTTGCCTGAATTGCTCACCCAGGACTACGATCCAATTGCGCTTGGCGAGCGGTTCAACCCAGACCGCCTGCGCAAGCAGTACGCTAACTCACTTGTCGAAACTGCTAAACAGATCTGACTATTTGTACGCGTGAGTGTCCAAAGACAAGACAAAATATCAGTGACCGCCTACCTCCCGTTGATGCCAGACTGGATCGCATTCTCAGTTGATCTGGAGCCGAACAAGGACGATAGCCTTGATGGCGTCGCTGGGGCGATGGACTGGTTCGATCAGGTGATCCCACGTGGGAACGTCTATGCGACTCACCGAATCGCCACAGAACTGCCAGGCGTAATTAATGCTCTCGCGGCCGATCACGAGATCGGTGTCCACGTCCATCCTCGGGAGTTCGGCCACGAGCACGACCAGTTGGCAGAACTAGACAAAGACCGCCAGCGTGAACTGATCACTGAGACCCGGATCGCGCTCGCTCGGGCAGCAAAGATATCCGAACACGAGATAACCGCGTTTCGTGCCGGTCGACATAGTGCCAACAAAGCGACGTTCTCCGTTCTCGCAGATCTTGGTTTCGAAATGGATTCCTCCATCAATGTTCGGTACACCGACTATCTCCCAGATTCGCTCACCAGCCGACGGGACCCTTTTATACTCGAATCAGGGCTTTTTGAATTGCCGACGACATACGGTCGACCACCATTGCTTTCGTTAACCGGCCTGCGGCTATTCCCGGACCGTAACCTTACAGCGACAGCGAATAATCTACGCACTGATAGACGTGGTTGTTCCGGGCTACACGCCCTCTCATGGCTCCGGGACACGGTGTCGGGCCTCTCAATGTACATGCACCCCTACGATGCGACTGTGTACCACGAAGAATTGTCAAACAGCGGTGCGGTGTTCCGTAAGCGCGCCGAGCGGTTGCTCAACCCTATCGAGTCATCAGCGTTCGTTTCGGCGAGTGACCTATATGATAGCCACGGGAAGTGACCCGTATACTGGCGAAAAGAGCGCTCGCACGGTATCGCTGAGCGAGCGCTTCATTGTCGAATACGAAGTCTCGGCCATCCAGCGCTGAGAGTAACCTTTTGCTCGGATGAGCGCATTGTGACCTTATGTCAACGGTCTCGATCCACGCTGTAAGATGAGTGGCTCGACACCGAGTGCATAGAACTCGTATTTCGTGATCCAGTTGTGTAATGCCTTGTCAGCAGCCACGGACAGCAGGTTGTCCGCATTCCGGCGGACGACCTGCGGCCCGGTCTTCGTATCGTGTTTCCACCGGGCCGAAATGTGTACGTCAAGGACGACAAGAGATGCGGCGCGGCCAGACTGCGGGTGCTGCTGCGCGGAAATGCGTAGCAGCGCCCGCCAAACCCATATTTCGAGCCGGTCAAACGATTTGTAGATCGTTGTGTGATCCGGCAGATGGTCTTGATAAAGGTCAAGGGCGTCACGGATCTCCGCCATGTACTCCAACCGATTCGGCGTTTCACGGTAGCTGTAATTCTCTTCGAGCCGAAAACAGTGCATTCTATGATAAGCTCGCATTATGCAGTCCAACAGGCGTTATCGGAATTTCAGCCCTCAAATTCGTCGACTCAAGCTACGATGTCATCGTTTCAAATGGTTTAACACTATTTATCGGAAAGGAGTGGGAGTACAATCTAGTTGAGAAAAGACTTGAAAAAGAAGATCTCTTCGATGCATTTTCAAAATGGACGATGATCTCTCTATCGTTTATGAATCAGTCTGGAATTCCCAAGACACATATAAACAAGCGCCAGAAATTGAAGAGAGGAAACAGATGATAAATGTGAAAAACAACATTGAGAGTTTTAATAATGACATCATTAGTTTGCTCCAAGCACAATTGAGGTCAGAGAGATCTCAAATGACGTGGAAAAAAGATTGAGGATCTCAGATATGTCTGAGTCCCAAAACAATTATCAGGTTTCGGTTTTACTCCCGACATTGAATGATGCTGATTATATTGAGAAATGCATTCAGTCAGTACTAAAACAGACATATAGTGATTTTGAAGTAATTATTCTTGATGGAGGGTCAACCGACGGTACCATTGAATACGTCAACTCGGTTTCAGACAGCCGTATTTCATTAGTGCATTCTAAGGGAATTGTTCAATCACTCAATAGGGGGATCAAGGAAGCTGACGGAGAATACATTGCCAGAGTTGATGCTGATACAGTTTCTCACCCTAAACGCTTTGAACGTCAGGTGGAATTTCTCAACTCAAATCCAGAAGTTGCTGCTGTGGGTACTGCGGTTAAGCGTATCTACCCAAGCACACGAGAGTCGTGGAGTGACAGAAAGCCGACAACGCACAGAGAGATTGAAAAAAAACTCATTGATGCTTCGGCACTGGTCCATCCGGCAGTTATGATGCGCCGTTCTTTAGTTGAAAAGGTTGGTGGCTACCGCGACTATCGTTGGGAAGATTATGAGCTATGGACTAGATTACTCCAGTTTAGACTGGCAAATATTGATAAAGAACTTGTGACTGTATATCAACGGGAAAATAGTGTCCAAGGAAATACTTCTCCAATACAATCTATTTTATCAAATACCGTCTGTGGCTTGTTAGCTATTACCCGATCATCATTTCCTGTTAGAAGGAAATTAATGTTATATGCTATCTTACTCCCTAAATTTATTAAAAAGATATCGTATAAATATTTATATCAAGATGAACAAAGAGGGTAAATCAACCAACACTATTTATTTGAACTGTTTGAGAAACAAATAGGTTGTAGGGAATGGTATCTATGACAGTTGAAGACCTGCTAAAAAATGGAAAATGGTTATACGTAAACAATCAAGACGCTCAAGAGAACGAGCACCACCAACATCCGTCCGTTGTTTCGCTGTTCGACTTCATTCAATGTGATTACCGTTGCGTGAAGTTGCGACTGTCTTGGCCTGGTTAGGTGTCAATCACTGTTATCAAATCATCTGGTACTGAAAAGAGATTCTCGCCGAATACTAGAGCTAGCCCCCGACTGCGGCGCATTCGCGGGGCGCAGTTGATGAGAAACGAGTCGAAGTCAATGACGAGGAGAAGTGGTTCTTGGAGGTAGCGGTGTTCAGTTGCCTCAGGACTGACCCCATAGAGTGAACGAAAGCGACGCTCTTGTTCGAATATCGGAATTAGAATGCTTCCGGGGGCGACGTTTCCACGTCGGTTCACTGGAAAAAAGATATTTCCAATACGGAACTTCTCGTTGATGCTGCCGGCTATCTGACTGGCCGCGTTCGTTACAAATTGAGCGGCCATCCCAACTATGAATACCTGAACTACATCAAAAGGTGGTTCCAGACCGTCACCATGCGCATTGACCGCTTCCACTCGTTCTGGCGGGGCAGCCAACAAAGCGTGAAACACTGGCTCTGACGGTCCAAATCTTCCTATACCGGTGGACGGAACGCTTGATACTTCTCAGCCGTCACGGCCCCCGGGCTGAATGTATCATTATTTACATCCACCGGTATACAACCGACACCCACCTAATCAAGCATTAGATGAAGAAACGTTACCTAGAGAGGTAGGGACTAAACTGCATTTTATAGAATGATTCGACGATCATAAACATCTAACAGCTATATTTGTATATAAAATTTTTAAGCAGTCAAATATGCAAAGTGCCGATTAAGAAAACCCGGGATACGTCAACCGCGATTCAATCATCTCGAGAAGCGTTTCGCAATCCAAGTGATAGGACCGAGGTCCACACCATACTGCTCCTCAACAGATTTGACGAGCATCACCTCTTTTGTCTCAACACCGAGAACAAGGGTGATAGCGAGTAAGTAAATAGCGGTGAACACAATACCAAGGACCACAAGCCATGGCAGCGTTCCGGGGATACGAGGTGAGAGCAACCAGGTTACAGCAAGCAAAGGAACGGCGAGCAACATCGGGGCGAGGACTTTGCGAGTCAGCAGGTTCGAGTTAGTCAGGTACCGTACCTCCATGACCAATAGCAGATCCATGAGAAGGTAGGAAGCAACCGTCGCTATGGCCGCACCCTCAATACCAATCTGTGGGATTAACACAATGTTAATTCCGACGTTTGTCACCGCACTCACCACGGAGTTGAATGCGATGAGCCGTGAACGTCCAAGTGCTTCAAGAATGCTTCCCTGGGCGCTTAGAACATTGTGGATTGCGAACCCAACGGCGAGGATGGTCAGTGCCATCGCTCCGTCGGCGTACCGCACCCCGTAGATAGCAGAAATAAATTCTCCTGGGAAAAACAAGAATGGAACTAATGCTGGGATAGAGATAATGGTTAGCCACCGCAACATCAAGCGGTTTACCTTGACGGCCTCACCAATGCCGCCACCAGACTCTAGCTCCGAGGAGACCGGTGCGCCGAGGAAATTGAAGGCGGTCGAGAATAGATTCAATAACCGTGCTGCCGCGTAGGCGACCCCATAAATTCCGACAGCACCACTATCAAGATAGTAGATGATGAGAAAAATATCCGCACTACGATAAACGAACCCGGATGCGCGGGACATAATAAACGGGAGGGAGTACCGTAAAACATCCCGAGTCAAGGTGATGTCAATAGACCAGTCGTCGGTAGTTTCAGGGAGTGACCGAAAGAGTAGAACAAGAGCAAAGATCGCGCCGACAACATACGGAACGGCGTACGCGCTCGCAAATCCTGCCTGATCAGCCCCCCAGAGAACAGCAGTAATGACGAGACTGAACCTGACAACAGGGCGGAGGATGTTTTCGATGTATACTCGGTACTGCGAGACTTTTTGCCCTCTGATAGCGCCGATAGTTACGTGGAGTGTCGAAGCGAATGGAATGGCTGCGCCGAAGATGCGAACGCTAGGGCTGATAGTCGGGTCCCCCAACACCGAAGAAGCAATAAACTCGGCATTGAATGTCACCAGCGCGCCAACTACGAGGCCTACTGGGATCGATAACAAGTAAGCCCCTCTGGCGATTTGTCCACGCTTGTCGCGCCCAACGCGTGGAAAGTACCGGGTCATTCCGCGGCCGAGACCAAGTGATCCGACGATGGCCCCGATGTTAAGCAGTGCTACGCCCGTGGTAACCCCCCCGAAGTCGCTGACAGAGAGATACTGTGCCGCCAATACCTGCGCGAGGAAAGCGACGACGATCTCGACGACGAGGCCACCGTACACTACGCCGGCTCCTTTGACTATGTCGCGGATAGCCTGATCTGTCCCTACACCAGTCTCGTTATCGCTCACGACGTTGTCTGTCTGGCTACCGGACGCATCGTCATTCGATTCAGGGTCGATATTGCCATCAATATCCGAATCTGAATCGTCCTCATCCATAGACATCGACAACCTCCGTCAGGAACTGTTCGTACCTGCCGTAGAGCGAGTCCCAAGAGTAAGTCTCGCTAATGGCATCGCGACCGGCCTCACCCAGGCGTTTACCCTCGGTCGGGTCGGCGGCCAACCGGTCGATGGCAGTAGCGAGTGCATCGGAGTCCTGCGTGTCACAGAGTAGTCCAGTCTCACCATTGTTGACGACCTCGGGGACGCCACCGACCCGAGTCGCTATCACGGGCGTCGCAGTTGCCTGCGCTTCGAGGATGACTCGGGGCAGCCCCTCGGTGTGGGAGGGGAGAACGAACGTGTCGAACTCGTGGTAGAGCGCTGGGATCTGGTCGTAGGGGACCGCCCCTAGGAATCTTGCTCGCTCGTCGAAACGGCGTTCAAGTCGATTGCGTTCGGGACCATCTCCGGCCACCAAGAGGTGGCAGTCGGCCTCAACTCGATCAAGCGCAGCCGCCAGGTCCTCAAGACCTTTGTAGGGTTGGAGACCGCCGACAAATCCCAAAATGTGTGTGCCGTTCAGCTGGTCGATAGGTGTCTGGAACCGGTCAGCGAGAGAGGTGGGGACAGTTGTAGGATGAAAGCGTTCGATATCGACCGCATTGCGCACGTTAAATATATGACCGGTGTCAACTCCCTGTTCCGGTAGTTGTGAGCCGATATGGTCACAGACGACAAAATAAGCATCGTGCGGTGCCCGCAACCGCGCCACGAAAGATTCAAGATTTAAACGAGAAAGGATGCTGTCGACGGGTGGATCAAGACTCGAACCAACGTGGACGACGTGGGGAACCCCCAACCGTCGTGCTGCGACCAGTCCCGGGAAATAGGTTTTTCGGGTCTTCGAGATGATCACATCGACGGACTGCCGACGTCCGAACTCGACTGCACGGACAAATGTCCTGAACGGGCCCTCAACGAACCGGCTCCGTGGAGCCACCGATATCTGAAACGGACGTTCTGACGTGTCGCTCCAATCAAGCAGAGTAACGTTGTGACCCCGCTCACGAAGCCCGTTAACAACGTTGCGGACGTGAATTGCGCCTCCTCGGACCATCGCACCTGAAAAGGAGATGGCCTCCTCAGTAAGATAGAGGACACGCATGCTTGTTCGTCTCACTGGGAACAATATATACTCCGTGATCTCTATCAAAAGTGGATTTTCCTTCTAAAGAACAGCTATTCCTCAAATGACCTTACCTCTGGCAGCGAGTCACTCTCGTACTCCCAGGCTAGATCGAAGTATCGCTTCAACCCAGCGACGAACGCACCGTTCTCCGTAATAGCGGCCTGGCGCATGTGATTGGGAATCTCATCTTCCTGAACCAGCAGGATCGCAGTGCCGCTGTCGTAATCCATGCTCGGATCGGCGAACGTTCCCCGCCAGGGGAGTCGCTCGGTACTGAAACGAATATCCACATCGTCATATCCCCCGAGTTCGCCCACAACTTCGGACTGTATCTCGCGGTTCTCCGCCGAGAGGTGATCCGGCGCTAACAGAAGGACAGAGATATCAATGTCTCGTTCGAGCGCAGATTCGAACGCCGGTCGGACGGCGTCGAAGTACTCGAAGGCTTTCGAGATGACGACGACCCGCTCCGTGGCCTGCTCGTAGATGTGGCGGGTCTCTCGCTCGCTTGGTTCGCCGACGTCGACGACGTGGAAGAGTTCCGCGGCCGGAGAGATGGACGCACTCGCTCGCTCGTAGCGGGGTTCGTACTCCGAGAGGAACGCGTCTCGGCGCTGTTCGACGGCGGTCTCGAACTCCTCGTAGGACTGGCGCTGGTTTTCCGTTGCACGGTCCAGAATCTCTGCCGGCGGCTTGGCCTGATACTCCTTGGGCCGGCCGGGGACGATCTTGAGGAAACCACGGTCCGAGAGCGCGTCGAGGACGCCGTAAATACGGGCCTTCGGAACCCCTGTTGCTTCGGCCAGGTTCGGTGCTGTCGTCTGTCCGAGACGAAGCAGTTCGGTCAGTGCCGTCTCTTCGTATTCCGTCAGTCCGAATAGGTCGAAGATATCCTCGGCCCCGTCGCCCATAGTCGACACTCCGCCGCGAACGATATAAAAACCGGCCGAAACGTATTTGTCGTCGGCCACACATGGTTACTCACATCTTGAGTAAACAAATCGAATCGACGACGGACCATCTCGACTCTGTCGAAGACGGCTGTGGTTGCACCGAGATCTGGGAACACCTGAGCGAACGGCGCGAGGATGAGGCGACAGACGACGATTGATACGATGTCCGTCCGTGAACGATTCTTGGGGTGATCGGTTTCGGCCTGGAAAATATATCGCCCGACTACACGCTTAAGTCACAGCCACGAGTAGCGTTCGATGAATCATGGAACTCACTTGGCACGGTCATTCGACGTGGCACGTCGCTGTCGGGGACACATCGTTGCTCATCGATCCGTTCTTCGACAATCCGAAGACGGACCTGGACCCGGAGGAAGTCCATGCCGAATACGTCCTCCTCACTCACGGCCACATGGACCACATCGCAGATGTCGACCGGTTCCAGGGAGCGACCATCGCGGGACTCCCGGAACTCGTCGGATACTGCGAGGACAATTACGGTATCGACGACACAGTCGGGTTCAACCTCGGTGGCACCGTCGAACTCGGTGACGCGTACGTGACGATGCATCGGGCCGACCACACCAGTGGGATGGAAACGTCCTACGGGTCGACCGGCGGCGGGATGCCGGCCGGGTTCATCATCTCGGATACGGAACCGACGCAGGTTTCAGAGACGGAGTCGACGACGTTCTACCACGCCGGCGACACCGGTCTGATGACCGAGATGCGGGAAGTGATCGGACCGTACCTGGAACCGGACGCCGCGGCGGTACCGATTGGCGATCACTTCACGATGGGACCGATGCAGGCGGCAATCGCCGTCGATTGGCTCGGCGTCGACCACGCGCTCCCGATGCATTACGATACGTTCCCACCGATCGAACAGGACCCCGAGGACTTCAGGAGAGAAGTCAAAGCGACCGGCAGCGACACCGACGTTCGGGTCCTCGACGGCGACGAGACTGTCGACCTGTAGCTACTCGTCCGAAGCAGACGGATCGACATCGGCCGTCTCGGCGAGATATTTGATCACCGCGGCCATGTCTTCGTCACCGTGATCGTCGGCGCGTGCGCCACTGAACAGTTCACGAGCAGCGGCCGTGACGGACATCGGGACGCGTTCGTCACTCGCCAGATCCAGCGCGAGATCGAGGTCCTTGAACTGGTAGTCGACCGGGAACCGGGGGTCGTAGTCGCCCTCGCTGATCTGTTGGCCCTTGGCGGTAAACAGCGGCGAGTCGACCGCGCCGTTCTCGACGACGGTGAGCATATCCTCGATAGCCAGGTCGGTGCTGACACCGAAAGTCAGCGCTTCAGCGAAGGCACCCATCAGATCCCCGAGAAGGAGGTTGATGAATAGTTTCATGCTCGTCCCCTGACCGACCTCGCCACAGCGGACGACGGGGTCACACATCGCTTCGAGCACCGGGTCCACGTCGTCGATGACCGCGTCGTCGCCACCCGCCAGACCGACGAGCGTGCCCTCGCGGGCGGGACCGACCGTTCCGGAGACCGGGCAATCGAGGAACTGCCCGCCGGCGTCCGTGACGGCAGTTGCCGCTGCCATCGTCTCGTCGCGCCCGACCGTGCTCATCTGGATTAGCGTTGTGGACTCGTCGATCCCGTCGAGGACGCCGAACTCCCGCTCCAGAACCTCTGTCACGGCGTCACCGTCCGAGACCATCAGACAGACCACGTCGACGCGCTTGACCAGGTGTTCCGGTGAGTCGGCGACACTGATACCGGCCTCCGCGAAGGGGCGCTCTCTCTCAGTCGTCCGGTTGTAGACGACCAGATCGAAGCCCGCGTCGGCCAGATTCCACGCCATCGGCTCGCCCATCGCGCCGAGACCGATGAACCCAACAGATCGTGCCATACCGGCCGGTTCGGTCGCCACCGTCTTTAAAATCCGGTGACGAGCATCGAACGAACCCCCATCGGTTTGCACGAGAACCAACGTTTAGGGTGGAGGCGTTCGATCCCCCGACTGCAATGGCAGATATCGAAGTCACCAGTACGTGCGAGGAAGGGTTCACGACAAGCAACGTCATCGACGACGAGTGGGAACTGGTCGTCGACGCACTCAGTGAGGACGGTCCGGATCCCAATCAGGTACTTGCCGCCGATTACGCCTCCTGTTACATCCCGGCGTTCCGCGTGGCCGCCGACAAGAACGGCTACGACGACATCGGGACGGTCGAAGTCCACGTCGAGGCCGACATCGACGATGACGACGACCTCTCGGCCATCTCCTTCGACATCCACGTCGAAGCAGACCTCGGCGACGACATCGACGAGATCGTGTCCCTCGGCGAGGAAATCTGTCACGTCCACTCGGCGCTCCGCGAGGGACTCCACGCCGATATCAGCGTTCAGGACAGCGCCCTCTAGACGCGTTCGGCCCGTCATTGTCGCTATGGTCGGGAAAGGCTGATACAGCGGCCCCCCGAACGATCCGTCATGGACGAGGACTGGACTAGTTCGATCGCCGCCGAACGGATGCAACTGGACAACGAGTTCACCGACCGCGTGACAGCGTCTTCGTTTTCCAACCAGCAATGGAGTCTCGTGATGACCGCCCTGGAATTCGAAATCGAGCATCCCGAGGACCCCGATGAAGCACAGATCGTCCCGGACACGTCGAACCTGCCCACGATCATGCCCGAACTCGACCGGGTCGCCCAGCAGGGGCCGATGGGCGGTGGTGGCGGGAAGTCGACCAGTAGCTCGGGCGGTATCCTGAATGGTGTCAAGGAGGCACTGGGCCTGGGCGGTGGCGGCTCTGACAAGCGGCTCGACGAAGCCGAAACACTCGCGACGGAGTACTGCGAACGCCTGCAAGAGAAAATCGAAGCCAGTGGCCGCTGGAACGCCATCTGTGAACTGGCCAGCAGCCAGAACACCGCGTGAGAACTGGTTCAGGAGCCGAACGGCACACAATCGAACGGAAACAATACGAAACAATCATATTCGAAAGCGCTTTGTGATCGTCGGGAGAACGTCTTTCCATGCAAGTCAGTAATGACTCCCCACTTGTCAGGGACGGAAAGACGATTGTGCTCGCCCACGACCACGGACTCGAACACGGTCCCAAGCAGTTCAGTGGCGTCGAGGAACGCCTCGACCCGACGGAAGCGTTCGACATGGCGACCCACGACGCCGTGACGGCGCTCGCAGTCGGGAAAGGGCTGACAGAGACCTACTACCCGAGCTACGACGACGACGTGAATCTGCTGGCAAAGCTCAACGGCGGCTCAGACCTCTGGATGGGCGAACCGTACTCGCCCCAGAACTGGTCGGTCGAGTACGCGGCCGAACTCGGTGCCGACGCCATCGGATACACCATCTATCCCGGCGTCAACAAGGAACCGGAGATGTTCGAGGACTTCCGGCCGGTCCAGGAGCAGGCCCGCGAGCACGGCCTCCCGATTGCGATGTGGTCCTACCCGCGCGGCCAGGCGATCAAGGAACACCGCGACCGCGATACGATCGCCTACGCTGCCCGCATCGCCCTGGAACTGGGCGCTGACTTCGCGAAGGTCAAGTACCCACGCAGTCAGGACGCGATGGCCCACGCCGTCGACGCCGCCGCCGGGACGAACGTCCTCCTCTCTGGCGGATCGAAGACCTCGGATCGAGAGTTCCTCGAACTGGTCGCGTCCTGCATCGACGCCGGCGTCTCGGGACTGGCCGTCGGCCGCAACGTCTGGCAGCGCGACGACCCCTACGCCATTCTCGACAAACTCGAAGCGGTCGTCTTCGAGGAGGCAAGCGCGGACGAAGTACTCTAAAGGCCGGACGACGAGGCCCATATCATGAGTACGTTCGACGACGAAACTGCCCGCGCAGTTGCGAGCGCACGCGCACAGTTGCCCGAAACACCACCAGCGGACCGCGTGGTCTTCGGTTTCGATGGCTACGTCGACAACGTCCGCAAAGTCGTCGCAGACCGCAGCGATCCCGAGACTTACGACCGACTGGACACGCTTGCCGACTATGGCGACCGCGTGCAGGCCTCCGTCGCCGCCGATAGCTCGCTGTCGTTCGAGTGGCTCCAGGACGGCACCCGAACGGGTGGACACACGAGTCACCTCGGTCGCGCCTTCGGCCACTGGGGTTTCGATCCGGTAATGATCGGAATGTACGGCGATCCGATACTGGACGTCTTCGCCGAAGAGTTCGGCGAGTACGACCTGCACACCCTCGGTGAGCCGGGGTCTACCGACGCCGTCGAGTTCAACGACGGCAAACTGATGCTCATCGAGAACGGCGATACCATGGAACTGGACTGGGAACGACTGTGCGAAACAGTCGACCGCGAGACACTCCGGACCAGCCTCGATGGTGCCGCGTTGCTCGGGACCGGGTACTGGGCAGAGACGCCGGACCTCCCGGACGTGTTCGACGGCCTCGCCGAACTCTGGGGCGACGTCGCCGACCCGCCGGAGACAGTGCTGGTCGACCCTGGCGACGTGCGCAAACTCGATGGCGAACGCCTCCAGAAGGGGAAGGCCGCAATTGGACGGCTCAACGAAGTAGCAAGCGTCGTCGTCTCGGCCAACCGCGTGGAGACGCAACTCCTCGCAGAGACCGACGCCGATGTCGAGGGCGAGTCTATCGAGCGGCAGGCCGAAGTCGTCTTCGAGACGCTCGACATCTCGCTGTTCGTCTCGCATGGCATCGATCGGTCGCTCGTCGTGACGCCCGAGGGTACGACCAGCGTCGCAGTCCCATCGGTCGACGACCCCGAACTGACGACGAGTTCGGGCGACCACTTCAACGCCGGTCTGGCGCTGGCACTGGTCGCCGGTGTCGACCCTGCGGGCGCTGTCGTCGTCGGCAACGCCGTTGCCGGGGCATTCGTTCGCCACGGCGAGCCACCGTCCATCGAGCGCGTCACTGCCTTCATCGAGAGCTACGAAGCGAAGTTCGACGGCAGCGAGTGAATCGCTGACCGCCGTCCGTTTTTGCTATCGACCGTACCGGTAGCCCGCACTACAGCCAGCGCGTTTCGACGGCGGTTCGTTCCTCGAAGACACTATCGAGGGCGGGTACACCAGTGCCGGCCTGTTCGACGACGTGGGCGGCGACAGTCACACCGGTCGCAAGCGCGAGTTCGTCGCTATCGCCCCGTTCGAGTGCGGCCAGAACGCCAGAGAGCAGTGCATCGCCAGCACCGACCGTATCGACCACGTCCACTTCCGGCGGTTTAGCGTGGACGACGCCGTCAGGTCCGGCCAGCACTGCCCCGTCAGGGCCGAGCGAGGCGACGACGCGCTCGAATCCTTGGTTTCGGAACGACGCTGCGGCCGTCGCACACGCTTCGATGGTCTCGACGGCCATGTCCGTCGCCTCGGCCAGTTCCTCGCGGTTTGGCTTGCACAGCGCGTACTCGGCGGAGAGTTCCCGGAGGAGGTCCCCGCTCACGTCGACTGCGGTCTGCCAGGACCCGGCCGACGTGACCCGGTCGATGGCGTCAGTCGTGAGTCCCGGGGGCAAACTCCCACCGACGAGGACGCGGTCCGGGTCGCGGTCGGCAATCGTCGCCACGAGGTCCTCGACCACATCGGCACCGACTGACGGGCCGTTCTGGTTCATCTTGTACTCGGTCCCGGCCGCGAGTGCGGTCGTGTTGAGTCGTGTCGGTTCGTCCAGTTCGACGAAGTCGGTCGGGATCGACGCGTCGGCTAACTGGTCGGTGATGAACGTTCCGGTGAAGCCACCCAGCAGGCCGGTCGCGAGGGTCTCGGTGCCCATCTCCGTGAGGAACTGCGAGACGTTGATACCTTTACCGCCGGCATCGAACCGTGCATCGGTCGCGCGGTTCACTACCTCCGGTTCCAGTGGTTCGTCGAACGTGATCGTCTGGTCGACTGCTGGGTTGTAGGTTACGGTGAGGATCATGAATTGGCTAGCAGGATTGTGACGCCGGCGTCGTCGAGCGGGGTAGCGAGCCTGCCGGTTGGTTCGGTGTCGGTCACGAGTGTATCGATCTCGGTGAGACCGGCGAAGGTGACAAAGGACTGTCCGTCGAACTTCGAACTGTCGGCGACCAGAACGACGTGCGTTGCGTGGTCGACCAGCCGGGATTTGACCGCCGCTTCCGCCTCGTTCGGCGTCGTCAGTCCGGCCTCGGCGTCGATGCCGTTGGTACCGATGTAGAGCAAATCGACGTGGTGGTCATCGAGGAACGACTCGGCCGTGGGACCGACCAGCGCCCTGGTCCGGGGCCGGAGTGAGCCGCCAGTGACGGTCACGTCGACGCCGCGTTCGAGCAGGACCGTCGCGAGGCCCGGCATGTTGGTGACGGCCTCGAACGAGGCTCCCTCCGGGACTGCGCGAGCGACGGCCATCGTCGTCGTCCCGGCGTCGAAGGAGACGACCTGTGCGTCCTCCCGGAGCTGGATCGCCCGTCGACCGATTGCCTCCTTGACGTCGAACCGGTCGACTTCGCGCTGTCCGTACGATCGTTCCTGTCCAACCGAGGAGGCCGGCACCGCACCGCCGTGGGAGCGCTCGATTCGCCCCTCGTCTTCGAGTTCCTGCAGGTCTCTGCGGATCGTTGCCTTCGAGAAGTTCAGTTCCGCCGCGAGTTCAGCGACAGAACAGCCGTCACGCTGGGTGACGAGTTCGACGATCCGCTGCTTTCGCTCGGCTGGAAGCATCATTCAGCGATTCGCCGTCAGCCAACTTACTACTTTCTATCGTTGCTGCTCGTTTTTGCTCGAAAATGACGTACGGCAGGGGACGAGTGCTCGCTATCTGCCTGTCGATTCGGTTTACAGGCCCTCGATAACGGCGGCCGTCACTTCCTCGGTCGTTGCCGCCCCACCGAGGTCCGGTGTCTTCGGGCCGTCTTCGAGCGTGGATTCGACGGCCGTTCGGACGCGGTCGGCGTCCTCGTCGTAGCCGAGATGATCCAGCAGCATCGCCGCCGAGAGGATCATCGCGGCGGGGTTCGCGACCCCGTCGCCCGCGATGTCGGGTGCGGACCCGTGGACCGGTTCGAACAGCGCGTTGTCCTCGCCGACGTTGGCGCTCGGCAACAGACCGAGGCCGCCGACGAGACCGGCCGCCAGATCCGAGAGCATGTCACCCGCGAGGTTCGGACAGATGACGACGCCGTAGTCCTCCGGGTGCATGACGAGATGCATCGCCAGTGCGTCCATCAGCGCCGTCTCGTACTCGATACCGCGGTCCTCGCCGACGCGCTCTGCCGTATCGAGAAACAGGCCGTCGGTCTGGCGCATGACGTTTGCTTTGTGGGCGATTGTAACGTCGTCGTAGCCGTTTTGCCTCGCGTACTCGAACCCGTATTCGGCGATTTTCCCAGATGCCGACTCGGTGATGACGCGGGTGCAGGTCCGGACGCCGTCGGCGACCTCGGACTCGATGCCCTTGTAGACGCCTTCGGTGTTCTCCCGAATGAACACGAGATCCGTCCCTGGCTGGACGGCGTCCAGACCGGGGTAGGACACCGCCGGACGGACGTTGGCGAAGGAACCGACGACCCGGCGGAGCGGGAGGATGACGTCGGCCGCAGTCTCGCCGGCCGCACCGAACAGCGTCGCGTCGGCGTCGGCCGCAATCGCTCGCGTCTCCCGTGGGAGCGCCGCACCAGTCGCATCCTCGACGGCGTCACCGGCCTCGCCCTCGACGAACTGGAAGTCGATGCCAAGCGCTCCCAGCACTTCGACGGCGGCAGGTGTGACCTCCTGTCCGATCCCGTCGCCCGGAATCACGGCAATCTCGTGAGTCATGACGATACGTCGTCTGCCGGACGAAAAGAGGGTGTCGATAGCGTGTCGCTAGCTTATCGACGGCGCGAGTAGGCGACGCCGATGTTGTGTTCGAGTAGCAGGGCGAGAGCGAGCACACCGAGTCCGACGGCAGCAGGGTCGACGCCACCGAGTCCAGCCCGCGTAAGGGGGTCAGCGACCAGTTCCGGGCGGAGCACGAACAGGAGCCAGACAGTCGCGCCGGCCGATTCAATCACGCTGAATCCGATGGTCCCGAGGTCGAACAGTCTGGCGAACGGGTCACCACCCCGGAGAATGTTGTCCTCGATAGTGTGCTGGGGAACGAGCGTCACAGCGAGGAACACGGCCGCAACGGCGAAGCCATCGAGGCCACCGATTTGCTCTGCGATCACGAGCCAGATGCCCCACAGGATCGCCTCCGAGACGCTGATCCCGATGACCGGAAGGATCGGTAGCGAGAGATCGAACCCGTTGACGGCGATATCCGTCAGGACGTGTTCGACCACGAGTCCGACGCCCAGGATTGCGAGACCGACAAGTGCCATCAATGACAGAGCCGGGGCCGACTCGACGAAAGCGAGCCAGATAGCCAGTGTGGCCGCCTCGATGCCGGTAAACACCAGAATCAACAGGACGCGTCCGGTCGTGATGATCCCGGACAGTGCGCTGCGCTCACCGCGCTCGAAGGTTGCCATAGCTCACCTGAGAGGATTACATCAATTAGTTATCAAGAGCCTACCGGGGGGATGCTATCCGGACACTCTCATGGTCTCATCTGGTCAGTGCGTAGCTAATCTCGATGTTGTGCCCAGTAAACAGTGCCAGCGCGAGAACGCCAAACCCGACGACGGCTGGATCGAGAGACCCGAGTCCGACTGATGCGAGCAGATCAGCGACAATCCGGGGCGAGAGTACGAGCATCATCCAGACTGTCGCACCAGCGGCTTTGATCACGCTGAATCCGGCAGTGCCAGGATCAAGCAGCGAACGGAACGGCGGATCACCTCGAAACGCGCTGTCCTCCATCGTATGCTGGGGGATCAACAGGAGAGCGAGAACCACCGTCGCCAACACGAATCCGTGAACGGTCGTTGCGCCGCTGGCGATAGCCAGCCAGATACCCCAGATTGCCGCTTCGGAGATACTAAATCCGATAATAGTCCAGGCTGGGGCCGAAAGATCGAGCCCGTTGATCGTGAAATCAGCCAGCAGATGCCCGATTGCCAGTCCGAGGCTCAGAATACCGAATCCGACGAACGCCGCCCCGGACACGAGTGGTTCCCCCTGGAGAATGTCAATCCAGATTACCAGTGCGACCACCTCGACGAGCGTAAACAGCAGTATCAGCAGGACACGGGTGGTCGTGACGAGTGCTGTCAGCGACGTTTGTCTGCTGTGATCCAGAGTTGCCATACGGTGTTCGGCACCTGCTTGCCATTTGTTACACAGCAGTTACTGATGCATCCGACGAAGGCATCGATCCGCCGTACGCGATCACCTCACCGTCTCCGTTATCAAATGTGAGAATTACGGATAGGGTCTGCGAGTCGCGTTAGCTTACTGGTCTGTTTTGCCAGATCAGAGACGTACGAGAGCGGGCCGACATCCCCACTGGCTCAGTCGTCCGCCTCAGCGAGACGGCCGACGAAGGGTTCGGGCCGACGCTCTCACTGGCTCAGTCGTCCGCCTCAGCGAGACGGCCGACGAAGGGTTCGAGCCGACGCTCTCACTGGCTCAGTCGTCCGTCTCGAACTCCGCACGGGTCTGCTCCACGTACGGCACCGACGCGGCCGTCTCGGCAATCGCGTTCCTGTTCGACTTCATCAGTGCCGTCGTGTCCCAGATACCTTCGACGAGGGCCTGGCGCTGTGCGTTGTCGACGCTGACACCGATCTCGTTGCCGCCGTAGCTGACCGTCTCGGTCTCGACATCGACCTCGATTTCCTCGTTCGGGTTGTCGTCGACCCACTGCTGGAGCGCGTTGATCGTCTCGTGGTCGGCGGTGACAGTCGGGATGCCGAGTGCCAGGCAGTTGCCGGCGAAAATCTCGGCGAAGCCCTCGCCGATGATGGCGTCGATGCCCCAGCGCATGAGCGCCTGGGGAGCGTGCTCGCGCGACGAGCCACAGCCGAAGTTGTTGTTGACCACCACGACGTTCGCGTCCTGAAATCGCTCTTCGTTGAAGGGGTGGTCCTTCTGGTTGTCGTCGTCATCGAAGCGCAGGTCGAAGAAGGCGAACTCACCCAGGCCGTCGAAGGTAACGACCTTCATGAACCGCGCCGGGATGATCTGGTCGGTGTCGATGTCGTTGCCCCGGATCGGCACACCGGTCCCGGAGACGTAGTCGACTTCCGGGATGTCTTCTGTCGCGTCAGTCATGCGACCACCCCCGACGTATTGCACCGGCGTGATCGCACGTGCTGCTTGCGGGCCTGGCCCGCTCGCGTTTCCGAGACGCGTCGCGTCTCGCTCACGCCAGATTCACCTCCTTCAGTTCGCGCACGTCAGAGACTTCGCCGGTGATCGCCGCTGCGGCGACCATCCGCGGGTTCATCAGGACTGTGCGGCCGTCCTTGCTGCCCTGGCGGCCGACGAAGTTCCGGTTCGAGGAGGAGGCACACGCCTCCTCACCCTCTAGCTGGTCTTCGTTCATCCCCAGGCACATCGAACAGCCAGCGTTGCGCCAGTCGAAGCCGGCCGCTTCGAAGATGTCCTTCAGACCTTCCGCTTTGGCGGCCTTCTGGACGCGCTGGCTACCGGGAACGACCATCGCACGCACGTCGTCGTGGACTTCGCGACCCTTGACGATACGGGCGGCCCGACGGAGGTCGGGCAGTCGCGCGTTGGTACAGGACCCCAGGAACGCCACGTCGATGTCGTAGCCGTTCATCGTCTCGCCGGGTTCGACGCGCATGTGTTCCTGAGCACGTCGGGCGGTGTCTTGCTTGTCCTCGTCCAGTGCTTCGGGCGCTGGAATCGGATCGTCGATACCGATGCCCTGCCCGGGGGTGGTCCCCCAGGTCACGACCGGGTCGAGTTCGCTGGCGTCGATCCTGACGATATCGTCGTACTCGGCGTCCTCGTCGCTGCGGATCGAGTCCCAGTAGGGCTTGAGGTCGTCGAATTTCTCGGGACGGTCCCGGAAGTAGTCGGTCTCGGCCAGCCACTCGTAGGTGGTCTCGTCGGGGTTGACGTAGCCCGCGCGAGCGCCGCCCTCGATGGACATGTTACAGATCGACATCCGTCCTTCCATGCCGAGGTCCTCGATGGCCTCGCCGGCGTACTCGTAGACGTAGCCGACGCCGCCCTCGGTCCCCAGTCGGCGGATGATTTCGAGGATGATGTCTTTCGCCTCGACGCCCTCGCCGAGTTCACCGTCGACCTCGATTTTCCGGACCTGCTGCTTTTCCATCGCGATGGTCTGGGTCGCCAGCACGTCCCGGATCTGGCTGGTCCCGATCCCGAAGGCCAGCGCGCCGAAGGCACCGTGGGTCGAGGTGTGGCTGTCACCACAGACGATCGTTTTGCCGGGTTGGGTGATTCCCTGCTCCGGCCCGATGACGTGGACGATTCCCTGGTCGCCCGTCGTCGGGTCGGAGAACTGGATGCCGGCGTCACGGACGTTCTCTTCGAGTTCGGCCATCATGGTCTCGGCCGCGTCGTCTGCGTATGGCCGGTCCTGGTTGGCCGTCGGGACGATGTGGTCGACCGTCGCGTGGGTCAGGTCCGGGCGCGCGACGTCGAGGCCGCGCTCTTTGAGCATCCCGAAGGCCTGGGGACTCGTGACCTCGTGGATGAGGTGGAGGCCAACGAACAACTGATCCTGCCCGTTGGGCAGGGTCGTCACCTTGTGGCGATCCCAGACCTTGTCGTACAGCGTTCCTGAACTCATACTGAATCCGTGCGTCCCTCTGTGCCCCGCTCGAAAGCGCGGTCAGCGCCTTCACTCGGGGACTCGTGGTCGACGTCTTCCATCGTCTCGTCGTTCGTTTGTTCGTCGTTCTCTGCCTGTGATCCGTCGTCTCGCTTCCCGCCGTCGGCTGCCACTGCCGGGCCGCGACGGAAGGCAGCGCCGAACGGTTCGTCCGTGTGTGGATGTGTGTGGTCCACGTCGCTCATTTTGCTCATGTCAATCGTCTGCTGGTGCTTCGTGTTTGTCGGCCGCCTCGTCCCACGCGAACAGTTCGCGCAGGCGAGCGCCGACTCGCTCGATTTCGTGGTCCTGTTCGGCCCCTCGATACTGCTTGTAGGCCGGTCGATTCGCCTGGTTCTCGGCGATCCATTCGCGAGCGAACTCGCCGTTCTGGACCGCTTCGAGAATCGTTTCCATGCCCTCGCGGTCGATGACTTCCTCACCGCGGGTCAGCCCACCGTACTCGGCGGTGTCGGAGACGGAGTTCCACATCTCCATGTGGCCGCCTTCGTACATCAGATCGACGATGAGTTTGAGCTCGTTCAGGCACTCGAAGTAGGCCATCTCGGGGGAGTAACCCGCATCGACGAGCGTCTCGAAGCCGACCTTGACCATCTCGGTGACGCCGCCACACAGCACGGCCTGCTCGCCGAACAGATCCGTCTCGACCTCTTCCTGAAAGGTCGTCTCGATGACACCAGCTCGCGTACAGCCGACTGCTTTTGCGTAGGCCAGTGCTTCCTGGCGCGCGTCGCCGGTTGCGTCCTGCTCGACGGCGATCAGACCGGGGGTTCCCTCGCCGCGCTCGTAGGTTCGTCGGACCAGATGGCCCGGCGACTTCGGCGCGACCATCGTCACGTCCACGTCCTCGGACGGTTCGATCTGGCCGTAGTGGATGTTGAAGCCGTGGGCGAACTGGAGCGTGTCACCGGCGTCCAGACCGTCCTCGATGGCGTCGTACACTGCGGGCTGGACCGTGTCCGGAACCAGCATCACGATGATGTCGGCTTCCGCGGCCGCGCTTGCCGGCGTCGCGACGCGCAGTCCGTCTTCCTCGGCGGCGGCCCGCGAGGAGGAGGAGTTGCGGAGGCCCACGACAACGTCGACACCGCTGTCGTCGAGGTTCTGGGCCTGTGCGTGGCCCTGGCTGCCGTAACCCAGGACTGCAACTGTCCTGTCCTCGATGTACGATTCGTCGACGTCGTCGTCGTAGTGTACGTCCGTGGTAAATTCGTCAGTCATCGTTTTCCAGTGTGTGGCCCCCTCTCTCAAGTGCTGCGGTTCCAGTCCGGACGACTTCGTGCACGTCGAACTGGTCGAACGCTTCGACTGCGGCGTCGATTTTCTGCTGGCTCCCGGTCAACTCGACGGTCACGGAGTCGGCGGTCACGTCGACCGCCTGACCGCCATACATCTCCGCCACGGCGTTCACGTCGTCGGGTTTCTCGCCGCTGACCTTGATCAGCGCGAGTTCTCGACGGGTCGTTTCCGGTGCGAGTTCCGTCACCGAAATCGTCGGCACGAGCTTCTGCAGTTGCTTTTTTGCCTGCTCGATACCGGGCTGTGGTTCCTCGATGACGATGGTCATGCGGGCCACGTCGTCGTCCTCCGTCGGACCGACAGTCAGGCTCTCGATGTTGAACTGGCGGCGACTGAACAGCCCGGACACTTCCGCGAGGACGCCCGGTTCGTGTTCCACCAGCGCGGAGAGCACGGCCTGTCGTGGCTCGTGCGTGACCTCCGCTTCTGGATCGATGCGAATACCCTGGGTGTTGCGCCGCCCCGCCGGTCGCATTCGCTCGTCCGGGGCCGGTCCGGGCATTTCTCCGGTCATAGTTGCTCCAGATGTTGCTCACTCAGCGCGAACAGTCCGTTGTCGCCGCCACTCGGAACCATCGGGTAGACGTTCTCCGCGGGGTCGATGATCGCGTCGATCACCGAGGGGCCGTCGTACTCGCGCGCGGCCTGAATGGTCTCCTCGACGTTGTCGTAGTCTTCCAGGCGGAACCCGCGAGCGCCAAAGGCCTCGGCGAGTTTGTCGAACGCCGGAATCCAGGGATACTCGGAGGCCATCCGACGCCCCTCGTGGAAGGCGTCCTGCCACTGTCGGACCATCCCGACTGCTTCGTTGTTCAGGATGACGTAGGTGATGTCGAGGTTCTCCCGGACCGCGACCGAGAGTTCCTGGACCGTCATCAGGAACGAGCCGTCGCCGTCGAAACAGACGACTTCCTGATCCGGTGCAGCGAGTTTCGCGCCGATTGCTGCCGGTGCGCCATAGCCCATCGTCCCCAGTCCGTGACTGGAGACCCAGGTGCGGGGTTCGGTGTACTCCCAGAACTGGGAGGCCCACATCTGGTGCTGGCCAACGCCCGTACAGACAATCGTATCGTCGGGTGTGACATCACTGAACCGCTCGACGACGTACTGGGGCTTGAGCGGTTCGTCGTCGGGCGTCGAGTAGTCCATCGGGTACTCTGCTTTCCACTTCTGGACCTGTGTACGCCACCCGTCAGCGTCGGGTGCGGCCGGCATCGCGTCGTACAGTTGCCGGAGCGTGTCTCGCGCGTCCCCGATCAGCGGGTAGTCGGCGTGAACGTTCTTGCTGATCTCGGCCGGGTCGATGTCGACGTGGATGATGTCTGCGTCGGGCGCGAAGGTATCGACGCCGCCGGTCAGGCGGTCGTCGAAGCGGGTCCCGATTGCGAGCATGCAGTCGGTGTTCGTAATTGCCATGTTGGCGTAGCCGGTGCCGTGCATGCCCGCCCACTCCAGAGAGAGTTCGTGATCTTCCGGGAAACAGCCGATGCCGGGCATCGTCGTGATGACCGGAATCTCGTACTCGAAGGCGAAGTCACGGAGCGCGTCCGAGGCGTTTGCCTTGATGACGCCGCCGCCCGCGAGCATCACGGGCTTCTCGGCAGCTGCCAGTGCGTCGGCGGCTTCCTGGACGTTCTCGTCGTCGGCCTCCTCGGGAACGTCGTAGGTGTCGGGTTTCTCTGGTCCGCTCGGTTCGACATCGGTCTCTCCCTTGGTAACGTCCTTGGGCAGGTCGACCAGCGTCGGGCCCTGGCGACCCTCGTTTGCGAGTGCCCAGGCCTCACCGACTTCGTCGCCGACGGTGTCGGCATCGTCGGCGAAGTAACTGTGCTTGGTGACTGGCTGCGTGACGCCGACCGTGTCCGTCTCCTGGAAGGCGTCGTTCCCGACGAAGTCGGTCGGGACCTGGCCGGTCAGGGCGATGACCGGATCCGAGTCCATGTTCGCGTCTGCGAGGCCGGTGACGAGGTTGGTCGCCCCCGGTCCCGAGGTTGCAAAACAGACGCCCGGTTCGCCCGAGACGATGCCGTAGGCGTCAGCAGCGTGGGAGGCCCCCTGCTCGTGGGCCATGGTCACGTGGCCGATGTCAGAATCGTACAGCGCGTCGTAGACGGGCATGATGGCCCCGCCCTGAACGCCGAAGACGTATTCGGCACCCGCGTTTTCCAATGCACGGATCACTGACTGGGCACCCGTCGTGACGGGTTCCTGGGCTTCGGTCGCCTCGCTCTCTGCTTGGTCGTCCTGCTGGACCGACGCGCGTTCACTCATCGGTCTCACCCCGATACTCGTGTGCTCGATACGGTGTTGCTGTGGTGTGTTGTTGCATTGCTGTGATCTCTGCTGTGTACTGGAAAACCGGTCCGACGGTCGTTGAAGTAGATGTAGTGGGGGCTATAGAGCCCCTACGATACCGCCGCGAAGAAGTACGGACGCGCGGCTGCCCACGGAACGAACGCCGGGTGCAGCCTGCGCTGTCATCACGTCGAGTGTCAGAACGCGCCGGATAATAAGGGTTCCGTAACACACGCTGGCAAACAGCAATTAGCTGCTCGCACACAGCGACTTCCGGGCGCGTGGGTCCGGACACGGGGATGCCAGACACCCGTCGCTTGCCACGCTGGTGAACCGGTCGGGGGGACATCCCTAGACGCGGACCTCCTCTTCGGCCTCTGGGACGCCCACGTCGTCGGCGAAGCGCTGTAGCTCCGTCATCGTGACGCGCTTCTTCTCGGCCCCGTAGTCCTTGACCCGGCGAGTGACCTCCCTGACGTGTTCGTCAGATGGATCGTAGCCCGCATCGACGAGTCGCTCACGGACGGAGTGTTGACCAGTGTGCTTGCCCAGCACGAGTTGGCGTTTTGCCCCGACCATCTCGGGGGTCATCACTCCAGGCTCGAACGTATCGGAGTTCTCGATGACGCCCGCGGCGTGGATCCCGCTCTCGTGGGAGAACGCGTTCGCACCCACCACCGGCTTGTTCGCGGGCACGTCGATGCCCGACTTCTCTTCGATGATCGCCGAGAGTTCGGTGATGCGCGTGGCGTCGATTCCCGTATCGACATCGTACAGGCTCTCCAGTGCCATCACGACCTCTTCGTAGGCCGCGTTGCCGGCGCGTTCGCCGATCCCGTTGACACTGACCTGTGACTGTGCTGCGCCTGCCTCGTAGCCGGAAATCGCGTTGGCCGAGGCAAGCCCGAAGTCGTCGTGCGTGTGCACGTCGATTCGAGCGTCGGTCTGTGCGTCGACCATCTCGATGAGGTCGTAGAACCGACGTGGCGTCGCGACACCACAGGTGTCCGGAATGTTGATCCAGTCGGTACCCGCCGCCGAGACGGCCTCGATCACGTCGACGAGGAAGGCCTCGTCGGTTCGCGTGGCGTCCATCGGCGAGAACATGCACTCGACACCGGCTTCCGTGATGCGCTCGACGGCGTCGACGGCGCTTTGTAAGGCTTCGTCACGGGTCGCGTGCATCGAGTCCTGTAGCTGAATGTCGCTGGTCGAGACGAACGTGTGTACCAGGTCCACGCCCGAATCGAGCGCGGCCTCGATGTCCGTCTCGACGACGCGTGCCAGCCCACAGACCGTCACCGAACTGGCTTCGGCGATGTCCCGGACGGCCTCGAACTCCGCATCGGAGTTGACCGGGAACCCGGCCTCGATGACGTGGGTGCCCATATCGTCCAGAACCGCTGCGATCTCTCGTTTGTCTTCGTAGCTAAACGACGTCCGTGGCGATTGCTCACCGTCACGGAGCGTCGTATCGAAAATGCGTGCTTCTGTGATCTCAGAAGTGGAATCCAGTGTACCCTGGAAGAACTCGATCCGCCGGAGAATCCGACGTGCCCTCTGTGTTGTTGGACATACTCGACTGAAACAGGACACTCCGACCATATAAACCTATCCATGCATCTCGGGAGTGATACGTCACTGACTGGAATCTACTGAGCCGAAACCACCAGACTGCAACGGATTCGTGAGTCGTTATGTCATGGTCGCCAGAAAGAGTGATATACGCTCGACAGGTACACTGGCCCCGGGGCGTCGGACAGTTGCAGCACGTATACGGCGTACCGTCGGCGACGGACAGTGTGCAACCGAAAAGAGAGCAGACAGGAGGATTTTTTTCGCTTGCCGACGAGAGGTGTGGTATGACTGATTTCGAGGGACTGGACCTGCAGGCAGTCGAAGACCAGATGAACGACGACGACCCGGGCACAGGAAGTCGAATCGTCCTCGGCGTGCTCGACGGCGAAACCGGCCCAGACGAGTGGCTCGAAACCGTTCAGAGCGGTGCCGTCCTCGTCCTGAACGTCGAGGGCGACCTGAACGAACTTGCGGCCGGGTTCGCGCGCGACATCAAAGAATCGGGCGGCGAACTGATGCACTTCCGTGGGTTCCTGATCGTCACTCCACCGGGTATCGAAATCGACACGAACCGACTCGGGTAACGGACCGAGCGCGGGCGAACAGCGACGCTACGCGAGTGTCAGGGAGTGCCCGTCGGGGTCACGGATTCGCACGCCAGCGGCAGTCTCTTCGATGTTCAGCGCATCGGCAGCGACGCGGTCTGAGACCGCCGACGGATCCCGCGCCGCGATGGCCCAGTCGACGTGGACGCCGCCGCGAGCGTCGGCGAGACCGAGATGTGGTTCCCAGAGTTCGATATCGACCTCGCCGGTCGTCAGCCGGACCCGCTTTCGGTTCGCGCCCCTGTCGACCACGTCGAACCCGAGGCGCTCATAGAAGGCGACGGCCGAGGGCAGGTCCTCGACTTCGAGGACGATTTCGAAGATGTCACCGACCGCCGACCCCCGGCGCTCGCGCTCCCCGAGTTCGACGCAGTTGCCCTCGGTATCGTAGCAGTACAGTGATCGAGTGTCGCCAAACTGGTGTTCCCGGAGGTCGAACCGGTCGGCCAACCGGTCGTACCAGTCGTCGTACGACGACCGCGAGACAGTCATGGCATAATGAGTGTGGAGGCCGCCGCGCGGGACCCGACCGGGTGCCTGTAACCGGAGTTCGCCGTTCCCGACCTCGAACGCGACACGGTTCTCGGACGTGCTGGCAACCGAGAGATCCAGCGCCGACTCGTAGAACGACCGGGCACGGTCGAGGTACTTCACTTCCAAGGTAAGCCATCGAGCGCCGCCGAGCATACTCTGGCTGTTCACACAATACAATCAAAGAGTTTGCTTCGGTAATCTGAACAATAACCGCCGACGGCTTGCCCGTTCTCGCTGTTTTATCCGGCTCAAGCACTAAGTACACCCATGCCGATGAAAGCCTCCGGAGCGGCGACGAAGTGGCGCGAAATCGACCGCTGGGAACACGGTGTCGGCTGGATCGCGTATCCAGACGAGACGATGCAGCGAGCGAGCCACGCAATCGAAGTCGACGGCGCTGTCTGGGTCGTCGACCCGGTCGATTTCGACGGCCTCGACGACCTGCTGGCGGAGTTCGGCGAGGTAGCCGGCGTCGTCGTACTGCTGGACCGCCACAAGCGCGATTCGGTGACCATCGCGAACCGTCACGGGGTGTCGGTTCATGTGCCCCACTTCATGCAGAGCGTCCCCGACGACCTCGATGCACCGGTCGAACAGGCCCGGACGGAACTAGGGAATACCGGCTACGGTGTCCACGAAATCAAGAACAACAGCTTCTGGAAGGAAGCAGCACTCTACGGAGAGGATACCGGTACCCTGATCGTTCCCGAATCAGTCGGCACATCGCCGTATTTCCTGACCAGCACCGAGCGACTCGGCGTTCATCCGATGTTACGACTCCTGCCGCCACGCCGTCTCGACCGCCTCTCGCCCGAGCGGATTCTCGTGAGCCACGGGGACGGAATCCACGAGGACGCGGCCGAGGCCCTCCACGACGCCATCGATGGGTCCCGGGCACGGACACCCGCCCTCTACGTCAAAACGGCCCGCGATTTCCTGCTCGGGTAGGCGATGGCCACACCGGCGATGCCATTATACTGGTCGACACCAAAGTGCAAGTGTGATTCATGCGACACGTGGACTGGTCGAAACGCTGTTGCGTCTCGCTAGCGACGCCGATCCGGAAGACGTGACGATCTCCATCGCAACCACGCCTGCAGGGGAACTCTCCGAGACGGGACTCGACCCCGGAACACAGGTGTTTACCCATTTCTATCTGCCGAGTGCCGGAAACTCCGTCAGCGCGGTGTTTGGCTACGACCTCGGGACACCCGTCGCCCAGTCCGACGGTCGCTTCGTCTCACATCCGACCGGTCGGATGACCGTCACGGAAGAAGACGACCTGCACGAAGTCATCTTCGTCGCAATCCCGCCGTGGGACGAAGAGTCAATCGGTGCCTTCGACCGCCGCGGTGTCGAGCAGGAACTGACGATCATCGACGCCGAACCCCCCGAAGAAGTGCTCGATTGATCACTCGATATAGCCGAGGTCCTGCAACTGTTCGGTGATATCCTGGAACTCCGCCTCGGTCAGTTCGCCGCTTTGCTGGTGCTGGATGACGATGCTGCGGAGCATGAAGCGAACGAGGTCGCTCGTCGAGGAGAAACTCGTCCCTTCGATGGTTTCTTCGACGCGATCAGCCAGGTCTTTCGGGATGGAAACAGTGGTGTAATCAGCCATGCCCGCGCTTTGCAGTGCTCGCAGATATATCATTGGCTTGGCTACCGAGAGACGCTTCGCCTGTAGCAAACAGTCATTCGACAGGAAGATCCCGCTGGAAGCATCTGGCTGTCGAACCACTGGTCTATCGTAGCTTTTGCAACCGATTGCTCATCCGGTCGCACGCGGTCGTGCGATCAGGTGAGTGAAGACGTGCAGATGCCACTATAGCTGCCCGCGCCCAAGCGGTTTTGACCACGTGGCGACTGTGATACGGTATGACAGACGCGACGGTCGTCGTACTGCCAGACGACGCCGATCTGGAACCCGCCTTCGAAGTCCGGCGCGACGTGTTCGTCGAAGAGCAAGGTGTCGACGAGGCAATCGAAATCGACGGCAAGGATCCGGATGCCGACCACGTTCTGGCCCGCAAGGATGGCAAACCGGTTGCGACGGCCCGACTGCGAGTCATCGACGAAACGATCGGGAAAATCGAACGAGTCGCCGTCCTCGCCGACTACCGCGATTCGGGGATCGGTCGCCAGGTCATGGACAGGATCGAGTTGCTGGCCGGCGACCGCAGCCTCGAACGCCTCGAACTCCACGCACAGACCCACGTCGAAGGGTTCTACGAGCGTCTGGGCTACGAAACGGTCAGCGACGTATTCGAGGAAGCCGGCATCCCACACGTCGAGATGATCAAGCAACTGTGATGGCCAGCGGTCGACCGACCACGGTCGGAGCGACGCCTCCCCGGTTCACATGCTTCGAACGCTTTCACTGCTCACGTTGTTCGTAGGAAAGCGGGCCGGAAGGGATTTGAACCGAAGGAAGACGTGCTCACTTCGTTGCGTGCGACTTCCAGGGTTCAAATCCCTTTGTAACTGCTTCGCTCGTCACGTTTGTTCCTCGCAGAAGCGGGCCGGAAGGGATTTGAACCCTCGACCGACGGCTTAAGAGGCCGTCGCTCTGCCAGACTGAGCTACCGGCCCAGTGCATGCAAACCTTAGGAGGGCTGGTAAAATAGGTTTCCTTTCGGAATCCCCGTGCAGGGGACCGTCGTTCGTGAAGTCAGTTGATATAAGAGGCTCCGACCCAACCGGGTAGATATACCAATGAGTACAGTGAGCGGCATTACCATGGCCTCTATGTCGAAGTATGCTATCCTCGGGTGTGGAAGTGTAGGCCATGCAGTCGCGGAGGAGCTGGTGGGCGAAGGGAAGGACGTGTTGATCCTCGATCAAGACGAGGGTCGTGTCGAGGCGTTGCGGGATCAGGACCTGAACGCTCAGGTCGGCGATATCGCTGACAGAGAGATCACAGAGGCACTGGGCGACCGGGATGTCGTGCTCATTCTCTCGTCGGACGTGGCGGCGAACGCGGAGGCGGTGACGAACATCCGCGAGAGCGACGGCAACCAGTTCATCGTTGCCCGTGCAGACGATCCGGTGTCGGCCGACGAGTTGAGCCAGGCCGGTGCCGACGTGGTCATCAATCCCTCCGCAGTGATCGCCGATTCTGCGCTGCGCGCGCTCGAAACGGGCGAACTGGAGTACAAAGCCAGCCAGTTGGCCGATGTCATCGAGAACACGGACCGCAGGATGGCGATTCTCGTCAATCGATCACCGGACCCCGACTCCATCGCATCGGCGGCCGCACTCCGGACTGTCGCCGGGAGTCTGGACATCGAAGCAGACATCGTCTACGAGGGCGAGATCGGCCACCAGGAAAACCGCGCGTTCGTCAACTTGCTCGGGATCGAGCTGGTCTCCAGAGACGAGGTCTCACTCGATGACTACGACACGTTCGCACTCGTCGACACGGCGAAGGGCGGCGAACCGTCGATGGACCAGGTCGACATCATTGTCGACCACTACGAGCACGACCACGAGCACGACGCGACGTTCGAGGACATCAGACCGAACGTGTCTGCGACATCGACGATCCTGACGAAGTACATCCAGGAACTCGAACTGAGTCTCGAGCAGGAAGTCGCGACGGCACTGCTGTACGGCATTCGTGCCGAAACACTGGATTTCAAGCGAGACACGACGCCGGCCGACCTGACTGCAGCGGCCTACCTCTATCCGTTTGCCGACCACGACACGCTCGAACAGGTCGAGTCGCCGTCGATGTCCCCGGAGACACTCGACGTACTCGCCGAAGCGATCCGAAGTCGCGAGGTGAAGGGGTCACACCTCGTCTCTAATGCCGGGTTCATCCGTGACCGTGACGCGCTCGCACAGGCGGCCCAGCATCTCCTGAACCTCGAAGGGATCACAACGACGGCCGTCTTCGCGATTGCTGACGACACGATCTACCTGGCCGCTCGCTCGAAGGACATCCGGATGAACATCGGGAAGGTGCTGGACGACGCCTTCGGCGGCATCGGCGACACCGCCGGCCACTCGACAGATGCCAGTGTCGAAATTCCGCTCGGTATCTTCACTGGCATCGAAACGAGCGAGAACAACAGAGAGACGCTGCTGGAACTCACGGAGCAAGCAGTCAGAGCGAAGTTGTTCGAAGCGATGGGCGTCGACAGCAGCGAGAGTTCGAACGGAAATTAGGTTCTTGTTTACGCGGTCACTTCGTCTTCTTCGTCGGCCTGATCGTCTGCCGTGTGCAACCGCTCGACGATGTCGTTGACGATGATGACATCGCCGACTGCCTGTACCCAGCGATATGGCACGATGGCACCCCGTGCCTGGTTGATCTCTGTCGAGAAGAGTTCACGATTCAGTTCGTGGAGTGCGAGTCCGGTCACGTCTTGCCTGTCGAGGTCGAGGCGAATGTCTTCGACTTCGCCCACGAAGACCCCTTTGTTCGAGTAGACTTCACGACCGACGAGCGTCGTAATCTCCTGGGGAGCGCTGTCCCGATCCATACGTCTCCGCTTGGCGGCCGGCACCTTAATTGTTTGTAGAGTGTCTGACGCTCGTACGAGGACGAGACACATCCCCGACGTGGTCACTGACGACTGACGGTCCTGTCGACACTCCGCTGGAGCGAGGCGTACGCCTCGTCGTCGAGAGCGTCACCGGCAACGGTGTAGACGCCACGTACGTCGCGCTCGGCTGCTGCCCGTGTCACGTGATCGAAAAAGCGACAGACTCGCTCCCGACGAGCGTACATGAACAGGGCATCGATATCCTGCTCCAGAAGTGTCTGTTCGATTGCTGCTGGCGAATCGACCGACAGTATATCACAACTGGCGTGCTATGACTCGGTATGCCTTCGACCGTGGTTCACATGGCATTTGCCGGTCTTATCGGCGCGGCGCTACTGGGGACGGCATTCGACCGCCGGTCCGTCCTCGTTTTGTTCGGTGTGGTAGTATTTGTCGACCTGGATTCGTTTATCGGACTGGTCTCGGTCGTCGGCCATCGCACCGTCTTCCACACGCTCCTGATTCCACTCGGGGCCGCTGCTTTCGTCGCTCTCGACCAGTACGTGGGTGAATCGTCCGTCCTCCGTCGGCGGTACGGCCGGCGTGGCGTTCGCATTACCTGGGTCACCATCGTCGTGTACGTCGCTTCGGCAATCGGCCTCGATCTGTTTTCGGCGGGCGGGGCCAATCCGCTCTGGCCACTGCACGATCAGTTCTACGTTATCGACGGCAAGGTCGAACTGTCCAGTCAGCGAGGCCTCGTCCAGACGTTCGTCGACCTCAACAGCGAGCAGTCCGGGGGCCAGCAGACTGACGGACCCACGACAGTCGCACGCGGGTCCTCGGAAGAAGTGAACGTCAGTACGGGCGTCGATCCCGATCCCGATCAGAACGCCCCCGACGACGAACCGGTCGACCGCGTGTTCCCGGTCGCTCGCTCCGGGTGGCAACTCCTCTTGCTCGTCGTCGGGACCGGCGTGACTGTGGCCCGGTTCTACGTCGACCAGACGCTGTCGTAGGGATCGTCGTCCCTATCAGCGGGGTGATCACTCCCGTTCGGGAATGGCATCCGGGGAGTGAGGGACGTGTTCGACGCCGTCGACGAGCGTTCGCGCGCTCGCGGTGTCCTTGAGTCCGGTGCCAGTCACCACGAGAACGATATGGTCACCCGGCGCGACGAGTCCCTGGTCGACGGCGCGCTGGAGACCGGCAAGCGTCGCCGCGCTGGCGGGTTCGGCGTATACGCCCTCGGTTCGACCCAGCGTTCGCTCCGCGTCGAGTATCTCGTCGTCAGAAACGGCAACCGTCGCGCCGTCGCTCGCGTCGAGTGCCCGACAGGCTTTCCTTGCGTTGTGCGGTTTGCGAACGTCGATGCTGTCGGCCTGCGTCGTCGCGTTCGGGTCGGTCGCCTCGTCGCTGTCCGGGGAGAACTGCTCGTGAATGGCGCTTGCACCGTCTGCCTGGACGCCGAGCATCCGCGGTCGATCATCGACGATACCGAGGTTTACGAACTCGTCGAACCCTTTCCAGGTCGCCGCGAGACCACAGCCATTGCCCATCGGATAGACCACCCAGTCCGGGACGGTTTCGTGCGTCTGTCGGGCCAGTTCGTGCCCGACAGTCCGGAGTCCCTCGACGGCGTAGGGGTTGACCGCTGCACTGCAGTCGTACCAGTTCCGTTGTTCGCTCACCGCCCGACACAGCGAGAAGGCGTCGTCGTAGTCACCGTCGACCGCGTACACGTCGGCACCGTAGACGAGTGGCTGGACGGCCTTGCCCTCTGGAACGTCTGCCGGAACGAAGATACAGCAGTCCAGTCCCGTTCTGGCGGCATAGCCAGCGAGTGACGCCGCGGCATTGCCCGTCGACGCGCACGTGATGACCGACTGGTCGCTCGCCAGTGCCCGACTCGCCAGAACGGCGCTGGCACGGTCCTTGATCGATCCGGTCGGGTTACCCCGTTCGTCCTTGAGATGGACGGTGACGCCGAGTTGATCGGAGAGCGTCGGTGCTGACAGGAGTGGCGTTCCGCCGGCACCGAGGTCGATGGCGTTCCCGTCTGTCGGGAGAAGTGGCGCGAGATCCCAGAGATCCGCAATCGGGTCGTCGAGGCGATCGACAACCGCGTCTCGCGCCCCGGCCTGATCGTACTGGACATCGAGAATGCCGCCGACGCCGTCGTGGTCGGGACAGACGTGTCTCTCGGTATCGGGGACGAACACGCGCCCGCACAGAGTACATTCGAGTGCGATTGTCGGATTCACGGTTGGGATGGCCCGGAGTCTGCGTTCGTGCGTTGGTTCCGTGCGACGCCTATATGCCTTCTGGGACGACCGTCGGGAACGGTCGTCAAACCCGTATCGGACCGTTGATATACCACCTCCCACACGTGCCAGTATGAGCCTGGAGGTGCGGCGACGACTCGGGGTGGCAGACGCGGTCACACTTCTCAACGCCGTCATCGGGTTCGCTGCGGCCGTCGTCGCGTACACGGACCCAGGCCTCGCTGCACGGCTCATCCTGCTCGCGGCAATCGCTGACGCGCTCGATGGCATCATTGCTCGGTTCGTCGGCAACACTGCGGTCGGACCGCTACTGGATTCGATTACCGACGTGGTATCGTTCGGTGCGACGCCCGCGCTGTTCGTCTTCGGCATCGCCCGGGACCAGTACGGCCCCGTCTCAGCGGCGACGCCGACGACACTGGCTGTGCTGATCCTGGTTCCGGCCGCGTTCGTCGTCCTCTCTGTCCTCAGAACCGCGTTCTATACCGTGTACGTCGACGAGGGCCAGCAGCGTCCCGGCATCCAGAACACGCTGGCGGCGACGATTCTCGCAGCCGCGTATCTCGCCGGTATCGCTCCAGTGCCCGTGTTGCTCGCTGGAAGCCTCGTCCTCTCGGTGCTAATGATCGCGCCAGTGTCGTATCCAAAACTGCGTGCCCGCGATGCGGTCGTACTCGGCCTCGTACAGGCTGCGGCGATTGTCGACCCGACGGCGATACAGCGAGTCTTTCCACGCCTGCTGCTCGTTGCGGCCATCGCGTACCTGACGCTCGCGCCGTGGTACTACTGGAGTGAGTGATACTAATCAGGAAAGAAGTGTGAAGAAAATCATCCGAATGTTTATCACATAGTTGCAGTAAAGTGGTGCCATGGCAAACGAAGAGGTCTCCCGTCGAACGATACTCCAGACAGCGGGCAGTCTCACGGCAGTGAGCGCGCTCGGTGGTCTCAGTGGCTGTAGTACAGTGAGTGAAGCGATCACCGGTTCCGGTGGGAAAGCCGCTGTCTCGACAGTACCCGGGAACTCCCAGTTCGTCCTGAAGACGAGCGTCACAGCGCTACTGGCCGACAGTGCGCTCAAAGAGGGCATCAACGAGGAACTCGCTTCGATGCGAGAAGAGATGCAATCCGAGGACCTCCCCGAAAACGTCACCGCCGCGCTGGACACGATGGAAGAGGAAGTCGGCCTCGACCCGCGGTCGGTGTCGAAGACCGTCTTCTCGGGCACTCTCGACGAGAGCAGTGAGGGGCAAGAGGACGCTGCCTACACGCTCTGGAGCGAGTGGAGTGAATCGGAGTTCCTCACGGCTATCAAAGAAGAGGGGACCAGTTACACCGAAGAGACCTACGGTGACAAGACGGTGTACAGACAGGATCAAGAGATGGACCAGTCGACTTCGATTGGCGTCCTGAAAGAGGGTGTCTTCTCCATCGGAACCACCGCACACGTCGAGGCGACAATTGACGTGTGGAGCGGCGACTCGGATCCTCTTAGCGGCGACGTGAAAACCGGCTACGATGCCACAGCGGACGGTCATATGCGCTATGCGTTCGAAGTGATCGACTCGCAGGTGCCACAGGGTGAAAACTCCCAGTTCGACACCAGCGTCTTCACGGAGGCATCCCACGGCTACGGATCGGTGCACGAGGACGGCAGCGACCGCGTGGCCACGCTCAGTCTCGAAGCGAGCGGCGAGGAAGCGGCCACCGACATGAGCGACATCATCCAGGGCGCGCTGACGCTGGCAGAACAGCAGATCAAGGACAGCGAGATGTCCGACTCCGAGGAACTCGTCACGGCACTGGATGCGACCGACGTATCGGCCGACGGCACGACGGTGACGGTAAGTCACGCTCGGCCCGCCAGTGAGTTCGCCGCTATCGCGACGCCGGTATTGCTCTCGCTCGTGATGCCACAGGGCTCACGAGAGCCGAGTCAGACCGCTCCGCGGGTCTCCTTCGCGTTCGAATATAACGAGACCGACTCGGATCAGGGTGAGTTGACAGTCACCCACGAGGGCGGAGACAGCGTCGCTGCATCGCAGTTGGACCTCGTCGGAAGCGGCTTTGCCGACGTCTCCGGCGTCGACCAGACCCGGCCGGGACCGTGGCAAGGATCTAGCAGTGACGACGGCCTTGTCAGAGCCGGCGATACCGTCACTCTCGGTGTCACGAGCGCTGCCGAAATACGCATCGTTTGGCAATCCGAGGACGGCGACCGGAGGGCGACGCTGTCGATGTACGAGGGCCCCGACGCCTGAGGCGTCGATGGGTTCCTGGGAGGGAAATTCGTCGACAGGACCCGAATCTATAAGTGCTCGTCAACTGTCATCCACCGTGTGGTTTACGAGACGGGTAACCGGACGATTGACGACGCTGTTGCCCGCGTACTGAACGGCGAACAACTGGATCGCCGCGACGGGCTGGCACTGATCGCACAGCCCGTCGACGAACTCGCGGCGGGTGCCGACTACGTCCGGTCACAGTTCGGCGACGGGACCGTCGACGCCTGCTCTATCGTGAACGCGAAGGCCGGCAACTGCGCGGAAGACTGTGGCTTTTGCGCCCAGTCGGTCCACTTCGATACGGGGATCGAGAGCTACGGCTTTCTCGACCCCGAAGAGATACTGGCCGCCGCAAAGCGGGCAGAGCGCGACGGTGCCCAGCGCTTTGGCATCGTCGTCGCCGAGAAGGGCGTCTCGAAAGAGAACCGTCCCGAAGAGTGGCAGGAGGTCCTGCGTGCGATCAGGCTCGTGCGTGACGAAACCGACGTAGAGGTCGACGCCAGCCTCGGCATCCTCACCGAGGAGGAGGCCAGGATCCTGGCCGGGGAAGGACTCAACCATTACAATCACAACATCGAGACCTCGCCGAGTTTCTTCCCGGAAATCGTCGACACCCACAGTTTCGAGGACCGCGTGTCGACCCTGGAGGTCGCCAAGGAAGCCGGCATGGATCTCTGTGCCGGCGTGATCCTCGGGATGGGCGAGTCCCCGACCGACCGCGTCGACGCCGCGATTGCACTGCAGGACATCGGCGTCTCCTCGCTCCCGGTCAACATCCTCAACCCGGTTGCCGGGACGGATCTGGCCGAAACGCTCGATGGACAGGCAGATATCTCCACCGAGGGGATCATCGAGACCATCGCCGTCTACCGACTCCTTCACCCCGAGGCGACCGTTCGCCTGACCGGCGGGCGCGAGGTCAACCTCGATCAGAACGAGCAACACCTGCCGTTCGAGGCCGGGGCTGACGGTATGCTGACCGGCGACTACCTGACCACGGAGGGCCAGTCCCCCGGCGACGATATCGAAATCGTCGAAGCGGCCGGACTGGAGCCAAACCGGGACACGAACGACTTCGACCCGGAGGCGGTCAAGGCCCGAACAGACGACGACCCGGGCGTCGAGACGGCCGCAGGCACAGCAACGAGTGAAGCCGAATCGAGTGACTAATCGACGGACGACCGAGGACTACAACAGATGGACGAGACACGCTTTGCAGTACTTGGCACGGGCGGTATCGGCAGACGAACACTGGAAGTCGCGACCCACAAAGACGGCCTGACCGCCGTCGCGGCCTGTGACCGCAACGGCGTCGCCATCGACCACGGCGGCCTCGACGTCGGAGAACTGCTGGACGCGACCGAGGGCAACATCGCGAGCGGCCCCGAGGACGACCCGGACGTGGCCGCCGATGGCGGCGCGCAGGCGGCCGCCCAGAGCGAGGGCGTCAAACAGCACGGCGATGCAGCGGGGATCACCGCCAGCGCGCAGGGCCGAAAGACCGAGACACCTATCGGCGACATCATCGCAGAATCCGACCGGATCGACGCGGTTCTGATGGCACTGCCGAACCTCGAACACGACTTCATTCCCCGCGTCGCCGAGCGCTTCGCCGAGGCCGACTACGAGGGTGTTCTGATCGACGTGCTCAAGCGCTCCCGGGTCATCGGCATGCTCGAAGACCGCGAGGAGACGCTCGTCGAGTCGGGCATCACGTTCGTCTGTGGTGCCGGCGCGACACCCGGCTTCCTGACCGGCGCGGCTGCACTCGCGGCCCAGTCGTTCGTCGAAATCGAATCGGTCGAGATCTGGTGGGGCGTCGGTCTCAAGTCCGGCTACGAGGACAATCGCGGCACCGTCCGGGAAGACATCGCCCACCTCGACGGGTACGACATCGAGACGGCCCGCGAGATGAGCGAGAACGAAATCGAGGACCTGATCCAAGACCACGGTGGCCGTCTGGAGTTCCACGACATGGAACACGCCGACGACGTGTTGCTGGAGCGGGCCGGCGTCTGTGACGCCGAGGACGTCTCGGTCGGTGGCATCCTCGACATCCACCAAGACGAGAAGCCCACGACGACGACGGTCAGCGTCACGGGAACGACCTTCGACGGCGAAACCGGGACCAACACCTTCCAGCTAGACGATGCGACGAGCATGGAGGCGAACGTCAACGGCCCAGCTATCGGCTACATGAAGGCCGCAGTCCTGCGGAATCGCGCGGGCGACTACGGCGTCTACGGTCCCGCCGAAGTGATGCCGGGCTTCTGAACCGTTCCATTCTTTCTCCGCTGCAGCGTTCGATACCGGCCGCTCGATGGACAGATGACGTCGTCAGTGGGTCTGCTGTGTCGGTCAACGATCAGTGGTCTTTGCTCGAACGACCTGGCAAATGTGGGCGTTTTCGAGAGAGAATTGGTACAGAGTGTATGCGGATGTCGTACAGAGTTCGAAAAATATTCTTTCATTGATAGGTCCCAGAGAAAGACAGCGGCTCCGGATGCCGCGAAGCGAACCCGAGTCGCTAATCCAACAACCATGTCAGACCAGAACTCTCGGCACGAAGTCACGCGACGGCAGACGCTCAGTGGACTAGCTGCAATCGGTGCATTAGGTACTTTTGCCGGGGTTGGATCCGCCGCCTCCCGGGGCACGAACCAGGACCCAACCCAGTTCACCGTCCGGGTAGAAAACGTCGCGTCGCTAAACGAGTATCCCACGGCACCGGACCCACCCAAATCGACCGGCGGCGCGGTCTGGATCACGCCGGGTGCCTATGGAATCTACAACGGGCAGAACCCGATCCTGGGCCGGAACACGGCCGCCAGTTCCGGACTGGAAGCCATCGCCGAAGCAGGCAGGCCGGGCGGCACTCCCGAAAACGATTCGCTCGTCACGGAACTCGAAAACACACCGAACGTCGCCCACGCAGGTGCATGGACACCCGAGGACACCGTCGAAGATCCGAACGACCCGCTGGGGTCGGTCCCCGGTGCGCCGCCAATCGCCCCCGGGGGAGCCTTCGAATTCGACATCGAGGCCGAATCCGGACAGAAACTGGCGTTTGCGACGATGTTCGTTCCCTCGAACGACGTGTTCTTCGCACCCGGCCCCGGCGGTATCAACCTGTTCGAAGACGATTCCCCGGTTGATGGGTCCGTCACGGACGATGTCATCCTCTGGGATGCCGGCACCGAACCGAACGAAGATCCGAGCAGCGGCGGCTGTAATCAGGCCCCGCGCCAGGGACTGGAGTTCGGAAACCCGGACAGAGGCCCCGACGAGAACGGCGTCGTCCGCGAACTCCGCCCGACGGACAAGGTCGTCGACGGGTACAGCTACCCCGATCCGAGCGAGGCAATCGACGTGACGATCACGCCACAATAGGGGACTGCAGCAAGGTTTGCGGTACCGAGTCCTTGAAGTTCGCCTCGTGTGAGAAAACGAGTGATGACTGACCGCGGATTCGCTCTCGACGACCGCCTCCGCGAGCGCGAGGCCCGGGACCTCCGCCGGCACCTGAACCCCGCCGAATCGGTCGCGTCCAAGACCCGGTTTGCCGACGATCCGAAAAGCGGTGCAATCGACTTCGGCGATCCGGAACTCGTCTTCGCGGCGAACAACTACCTCGGCCTGGCCGACGACGGCCGGGTCCAGCGGGCCGCCGAAACTGCGGCCCGAACGGTCGGGACCGGGGCCGGGGCGTCACGACTCGTCACCGGCGACACCGCCCTGCATCGCGCGCTCGAACGGGACCTCGCCGACTGCAAGGGAACCGAGCGGGCGCTCGTCTTCTCCTCGGGCTACGCCGCCAACGTCGGGACCATCGACGCGCTGGGGCCCGATGTCGTGTTCTCCGACGAGTTGAACCACGCGAGCATCATCGACGGGTGCCGGATCGGTGCCACGGAGACGGTCGTCTACGACCACTGTGACCCCGACGACCTGGCCGGGAGAATGGCCGCGCGGGCAGACAGCGAGGCCGGCAACGTCGACGGGGAGTCGTGGCTGGTCCTCACCGACACCGTGTTCTCGATGGACGGCGACCTCGCACCGCTTCCGGAACTCTGTGCTGTCGCAAAAGAGTACGGCGCGTGGGTGATGGCCGACGAGGCGCACGCGACCGGCGTCTTCGGCGAGGACGGGGGCGGCGTTGTCCAGCACCAGGGCGTTGCCGACCGGGTCGACATCCAGTTGGGAACGCTCTCGAAGGCACTGGCCAGCCAGGGCGGCTACGTCGCCGGTGACGAGGCGCTGATCGAGTATCTGCTCAACGCCGCCCGGACCTTCGTCTTCTCGACCGGCCTCGCACCACCGGCCGCCGGGGCAGCACGCGAGGCGCTTCGGATCGCACGCGAGGGCGAGCAGCGGGACCGACTCTGGACGACGGTCGAGCAGTTGCGGGACGGTTTCGAAGCGAGTGGTTACGAGGTCGCCGGCGAGTCACACATCCTGCCGGTGATGGTCGGTGACCGACGGGACGCGCTGGCACTGGAGACCGCGGTCCGGGAACGCGGTGTCGTCGCACCGGCGATCAGACCGCCGACGGTGCCAGTGGGAACCTCCCGTCTACGGGTCGCGCCGATGGCGACTCACACCGACGACGACGTCGAGACCTGTCTCTCGGCCTTCGCGGCCGCTGGCAAGGCGGTGGAGTTGCTGTGAGCCTGTTCGTCGCCGGCACCGACACGGGCGTCGGCAAGACAGTCCTCACTGCGGGTATCGTCGGGTGGCTTCGCCGCGAGGGAATCGACGCGACTGCCATCAAGCCCTGTCAGACGGGGTATCCAGAGGACGACGACGCGCGCTTCGTCATCGAGGTCTGTGGCGACGAGGACGCGGCGACGTGTCTCGAACGACTCGGCCCGCCACTCGCTCCGGCGGTGGCCGCTCGGGAGACCAGTACTGCACTCTCCTACGACCGGATCGTCTCTGGCTGTCGGGAGCGGATCGAAGCGCGTAATGTAGCCATCGTCGAAGGCATCGGTGGCCTCCGGGTGCCGCTCGCCGACGGCAGTGAGGTCGTCGACCTGGTGGCCGACCTCGACCTGCCGACCCTCGTCGTCGCCCGGTCTGGACTTGGAACACTCAATCACACGGCCCTGACCGCCGAGGCACTGCGACGACGCGGCGTCTCGGTCGTCGGCGTGGTTCTCAACGAGTACGAGGGCACGGACCTCGCCGAACGGACGAATCCTGCAGTGATCGAAGCACAGACCGATCTGCCAGTCGCGACGCTGCCGCCGGTCGCTCACGATGGCGATGGACTCGAAAACGACGGCGCGGCGCTGATCGACGCTGTGGCCGAATCACTGCCAGAGTCCTTCCGGGGTGAGTGAATCGCCGTATCAGAGATCCAGCGAGAGGATGTGCTCGACATCAGCGCTCGCTTCGAGCAGTTCACTCATCCGTTCGACGGTCGATTCGTTGCGGGTCCGACCGGAGCCAAGTACGTCCTCAACGCGGTCGATGGTCGTTCGCGTGTCCGACTGGACGAGCAGGATCGGGACGCCCTCTTTCTGTGCCCGGCCGAGGACAGCGCTCGCAGGGCGGAAGCCGCCGGTGAGCAAGAGTGCCTTGATACCGGCGGCCTCCAGGGCGGCGGTCTGGACCTCGGAGCGGTCGCCACCGGTAATCATGACAGCGTCGCGGGTTCGGCGGAACTGGTCGAGGGCGCTGCTGCCGCCCATCGCACCGACGGTGAACCGCTCGACGTGCGTGCTCGTGTCGATGTCCGGCGTGAGCACGTCACACCCCAGGCTCCGGGCGAGGCCTTCGATGGTGACGCCAGCGAGTTCCTGGACACGCGGGAGCACCCCGAAGACGGGTACGTTCCGACCATCCAGGAACGGTATCACGTCGTCGTTGAGTTCGTTCATCTTCGCGTCAGCGACGGCGTTGAACACGATGCCCGCGAGGCGGTCGCCGACGGATCGTGCGCTGGCGAGCACTTCATCGGTCGTCGCGACGGATTCGTAGCCAGAGACCAGCAAGACACGCGCGTCCAGTGCCTCGGCGATGTCGGCGTCGTTCAGGTCGACGATGCTCCCGGTTGCGAGGTCGCCGCTGCCCTCGATTATCATCAGTTCCGTCTCTTCGGAGAGTGTCTCGAAGTTATCGGTCACTTCCTCTCGAAGCGCAGTCGGATCCTCGCGGCCCCGGATCGCCTCCCGGATGAACGTCGGCGAGTACACGATGGGTTCCATCTCGTGCATCTCCGCTTCGAGGCCGAGCAACTCGCGTGCGAGCATCGGATCCTCGTCCCGGGTCTTTCCCACGGCGCTCTGTAGCCGCGTCCCCTTTGGCTTCATGTAGCCGACATCGTAGCCGGCCGCCTGAGCGTGCCTGGCGAGTGCCAGGGTGATTGCTGTCTTGCCGATGCCGTCGCCCGTCGATGTTACCAGTAGCGTGTTCATAGTTCCTCCTGATCGAGCGTGAGTTGCAGGTCGATTGCTGTCGCGCTGTCACCGGTTGCGACCAGTGGATTGATGTCCAATTCAACGATTGCAGGGAAATCAGTAACGAGTTGGGAGAGCCGTTGTATCGTCTCGACGAGTGCGTCCTCGTCGACCCGCGCACGCCCACGAGCACCGCGAAGGAGCGGTGCCGACTCGATATCGTCGAGCATGCTTCGGGCCGCTGGCTTCGACACCGGTGCGACCCGGAGCGTCGTGTCTTCGAGGACCTCGACGAAGATACCGCCGAGACCAAAGAGAACGAGCGGCCCGAACTGCGGGTCGCGGTTGACACCCAGAATCGTCTCCGTGCCCGCGTCGACATCGACCATCTCCTGAACCTGGACCCCGAGGATTGTCGCGTCCCGCTGGTAGTTGCGGGCGCGGACGATGAGGTCCTCGTAGGTGCCCCGGACGTCCTCCGGGGCAACGCCGACCTCGACGCCACCGATGTCGGACTTGTGGAGGATGTCCGGGCTGACGATTTTCATCACCACCTCGTCGCCGATCTCCTCGGCGATTGCGTCGGCCCTACCGGGTGAGTCGACGACTTCGCCGTGGGGCGTCGGAATCCCGTACGCGTCGAGCAGGTCCATCGCCTCGACGCCCAGACGGGTCTGGTTTCGACTGGCCGCCGATTCCAGAATCTCCCCGGCGCGGTCCCGGTTCACATCGAACGTCTCGGGTTCGACGTACTCGCGGGACCGGATGTCGTCGTAGCGAGCCAGTGCGTCGAGACTGTCGACGGCACGCGCCGGGTCGAAGTAGTTCGGAATGCCCGATTCGGTGAGTGTCGAGGCCGCAGGACCGGCGCTCTTGCCGCCCATCAGTGTCGTCGCGACCGGCAGACCGTACTCCTGCTGACAGTCGACGACGACTTCGGCGAGGTTTTCGAAAGAGAGAACAGCTGTCGGGCAGGCGACCACGACGGCCATCGCGACGTTGTCGTCGCCAAGCACCGTCTCTAGTGCCGCCTCGAACCGGGCGGCCGGTGCGTCGCCGATGATGTCAATGGGATTGTAGATATTGGCCTCGTCGGGCATCGTCTCGGCGAGTTTCTCGACAGTATGGTCCGTCAGCTCCGCCATTTCGAGACCACTGTCGCCGACGGCGTCGGTCGTCATCACGCCAGGGCCACCGGCGTTCGTGACGATAGCGATCTCTTTGCCTCTGGGGAGTGGCTGGTCTGCGAGGATCTGGGCGTAGTCGAACAACTCCTGGACGGTCTCGACGCGGATTGCACCGGACTGTTCGATGCCGACCTCGTAGGCCGCTTCGGACCCGGCCATTGCACCTGTGTGCGAGGCGGCGGCGCTCGCACCGGCGTCAGTCCGGCCGGACTTGACGAGGACGATTGGCGTGTCCTGTGTCACCTCACGGGCCGTCCTGACGAACTCACCACCGTCACCGATGTCTTCCAGATAGCCCAGGATCACGTCGGTGTCTGGATCGTCGCCCCACTCGTCGATGAAGTCTCGCTCGTCGAGGATCGCTTTGTTCCCGAGCGAGACGATGTCCTTGAAGCCGACATCGCGCCCGGCCGCCCAGTCGAGCACCGCCGTCACGAACGCCCCGGACTGGCTCATGAAAGAGATACCCCCCTCAGTGGCCATCTCGTTGCCGAACGTGGCGTTGAGTCCCACGGGCGTACTCATGATCCCGAGGCTGTTGGGCCCGACGAGGTTGAGATCGTACTTCGCGGCCGCGGACCTGAGGGCTTCCTCCCTGGCCGCTCCCTCCGTGCCGGTCTCGCCGAAGCCAGCAGTGACGACGACGACGTTCTCGATGCCCGCTTCGCCGGCCTCACGGATCGCATCGACGGCAATGTCGGGCGGGACGACGACGACAGCCACGTCGATGTCGTCGACTTCCGTGACGCTGTCGTAGCAGGGCAAGCCCAGCACGGTCTCTTTGTACGGGTTGACAGCGACGACGTCACCCTCGAACGACGCCTGCAAGTTTTCCGTGATCGCGCGGCCGACCGCCCCGTCAGAATCCGTTGCACCGATGACTGCGACACGGTCGGGCGCGAACAGCGTAGAGAGGCGTCCCATGCTCTCTGTGACTTCTCCCCGTAGCCGAATAACTCTACTGTTGGTTCCCATGCTACGGTAGCATTTGCAACTATACCGGTGGACGTAACGTTTGATACGTCTCAGTCGTCACGGTCATCGGGCTGAATATATCATTGCGTACGTCCACCGGTATAATTGCTCGTCCGGTCGCACGCGCGCGATCAGGTGGCTTTTTGTTGGATCCACTGGAGGGACAGACGATGACAGCAGAGACGCCCGCGCCGTTCGACAGCGAGCACATCGAGACGGTAGCAAGCGAGCGTGCTGTCGAGGCAGCGTCACTGACCGACGCGCTGGCGACACATCAGCAATCGGTCGAGGACCTCCCGGGCATCGAGAACATCGTCTACGAGTGGCGCAAGCAGTACGAAGACCCACTCCTCGCCCGGACGGAGTCGGCGTACTACCTCGCGGTCCCAGAAACGGTCTGGGCGGAGTTCGGGGACGCGCTGGACTTCGACGACGAAATGCGCGATGCGGTGATCGAAGTCCATCGACGGACCGTCGTCAGCGTCACTGACAGTGCCACGAAACCGGCAGACGGTATTACCTACATTGTGCTGGACCGGACTCGATAACGGGACTATCTATCGTTGATTCCTCTCGACAACTCTCGTTTTGATTGCCAGATGGTGCAGGATCCCGAAATCAGGTTTGCCGAAACCAAAAATCGTTTTTCCCGATGACCAAGATTTAAGTGTATTCCAGCTGTAGTACGGAGTGCTATGAGCAAACAGCAGTCCGTCCGGCAAGAGTTCGGTACCGTCGATGACAACGAACTTCGGCTCGACAGGGACAAATCCGAGCAGATCATCGACGCGCTGAACACTGACCTGGCGTCGGCCTACGTCCTCTACCACCAGCTCAAGAAGCATCACTGGAACGTCGAGGGCGCGGAGTTCCGCGACCTGCACCTGTTCCTCGGCGATGCGGCCATGAACGTCGAGGAAGCGGCCGACGAACTCGCCGAGCGTGCACAGGCACTGGGCGGAACGCCCATCGCCGGCGGGAAGGCGACCGAAGAACACGCACCGGTCGACCCTGAAGGCGAGGACGTCTACGACATCCGAACGTCACTGGAAAACGACCTCGAAATCTACGGCGAGATCATCGAATCGCTCCGTGACCACGTCGAACTCGCGACGAACCTCGGCGATCACGCGACGTCCGAAATCCTGCGCCAGATCCTCGTCGAGACAGAGGAGGACGCCCACCACATCGAGCACTACCTCGAAGACGACACCCTCGTCACCGAGGGCGCGATGAAATAGAGCGTCGAGCGCAAGCTCTGGCTCGGTAACGAGAATCAGATCTCGTTCACTCAGCGCTGATCGCGGCGATCTAACTAAACGGTTGCCGAACATCACAGCTACAGCGATCCCTCTCACGCTGGTGAGAATCCCTTCACGAAGTTGTCGCCGGTCTGTGAAACCCTGTCTTGAGAGATGTTACTGCTGGAGGGCAACGGTGAGATCAGTCGCAATCCATGCGTCTGAATTGCCCTTTTCGGTGAAGACAGTTCGGTCAGGCGAGCTTTTGTGTGCACTCACCGAGGACTCAGCGGTCGGATCGACAGGGGGCTTCTCTCGCTCCGGTGTGGTTGCCATTACCAGAACTTAGGCAGGCCTAAAGGTAAAAGGATTTTGGTACGCCTAATCCTCTCGACGGGGTTTTTATATCTCACTGTCCAAGGACGAGTATGAGCACGTCTGGTGACGATGACCTCGCCCGACTCGTCGGCGACCTCGTCTCGACGCTCCGGCAACTCGAAGACGAGTTCGAACCCAGGACAGAGGAGGGGCTGCCGCGCCCGCCCACGGTCCGAGAGTTGCTTCGGCTGACCAGTGACGTGGCGATTCCCGCGACCATCCTCCTGCTGCGGTCGAACATCGAAGCCCTGAAACTACTACAGCGAGCGTTGCGGATGGCCGACGGCCGCCCGCCGACCACGGCGTCGGGGAGTAGTGACGTTCGAGCGCGGGCAGAACAACTCAGTATGACGACGCTCTCGAAACTCGATGGCGCGCTCGCGGATCTGCAGGATGCCGTCGAGGGACAGCCATCGAACGACGACGCCCGCGAGTTGCTCGAAGAGGCTCGCCAGCTCCGGGAAGACATCGAGAATCGACTGGACGAGCGGACAAACGGTGAGAGAGAGCCAGCAAACGGCGAGACCGACGACCGACTCGGGGGGGAGGACGACACTGACGTTCCGGTCGATGTCGACGCGGAACTCCAGTCGCTCAAGGACGACATGGTGGACGAAGACGGTCAGAACGGCGATGAATCGCCGTAAACCAGCAGATTCTGGTACCGTCCAGAGGTGACTATTTACCAGTGTTGAGGCCGCAGCCGGTAATATAGATACTGACTCGTTGTCGAGCTAAAGTGTTAGGGAAATAAACATAATGTTTTATAATGCTCGACCGACAAAGGGGTAGTACCCATGCCCGCGACAGAGACGACCGGGGAGATTCGAGCGGCGCTGTACGTTCGAGAGACCCTACCGACACCCGCCCAGAAATGCCGCCAGAAGGCCATCGCTCGACTGGAGCGACTCACAGCGGAGGGACCACTCGAAGGGTACAGTGTAACGTCGTGGGCCAAACGCATCCCGGTTGCAGGCACAGATTCGGGGCTAGAGCGGGACCGATACAACGAGTTCGCACGATGGGCGCGGGAAAACGGCATCCGACTGACACCGTTTTTTCACACGCGCGAGTGCTACTCGATGGAGACCGGAGAGAAGCGTACAGAACTGGTCCTCCCGGCCGTCTGTATTGCCCTCTATGAAGGCGACGAACTTCAGACCGTTACGCCACATGCGACAGAGACCACCACAGTGTCCGTACAGGACTGCCTCGACCGACTGAGTGAGCAGGCGACCGGGGAATCCCAGCAGACGGTCCTGACTGCAGACTGATCGTCTCGCTCAGAAAATAGTTTTTTCGAACCGTCAAACCGACGCGTTATACTGGCTCGAAGCGGTAGCCGTCCCACTCGTGACTCTCGGGTTCCTTGATTCCTGCCTCGGGATCGCGCAACTCCTCGACGTAGACTGGTTCGACGATATCGCCGGTTTCGACATCTTCGGTGGTGACCTGGCCGACCGCGCGAACGAAGGTGCCTGCGACGTCGAACTCGACGATTGCCAGCGTGTTCGGTTCTCGGACGCCCGGCGGCGTCGCCGTCGATGTCGTCCAGGTGACGACCTCGCCGCTGCGCTCGGAGAGGTCGATAGTTTCGGTCTGGTGCTCGCCACACTCCGGACAGAGAGGGTGGCCGGGATACGTTACGTGACCGTTCGGACACTGGTGGGCATCGAAGCTCATTGTGTAGCCTCCATGATCGTGGTGATAACACAGTTGCCAAAGCCACCGACGTTACAGGCCAGACCGATGTCTGCCTCGACCTGGCGCGGTCCGGCCTCGCCGACGAGTTGCTCGAAGACCTCGACGCCCTGGGCGACGCCGCTGGCCCCGAGGGGATGGCCCTTGGACTTGAGACCGCCGGAGGTGTTGATCGGCAACTCGCCGTCTTTTGCCGTGTCGCCGTCCATCGCCAGTTCCCAGGCAGTCCCCTGCTCTGCGACGCCGATGCCTTCGAGCTGGAGGAACTCGAGGATTGTGAACATGTCGTGCAGTTCGGCCACGTCGAGGTCGTCCGGACCCAGCCCCGCCATCTCGTAGGCTCGCTTGCTCGACTCGACGACGCCGCCCATGATCGTCGGATCGTCACGCTCGTGGACGACGTGCGTGTCGGTCGCCCCGCCGATGCCAGAGACCACGACGTAGTCGTCAGTGAGCTGTGCAGCCCGTTCCTCGGTCGTAAAGACCATTGCGGCGCTGCCGTCAGTGATCGGACAGAAGTCGTATAGGCGGAGCGGATCTGCGACGACGGGCGACTCCAGTGCCGTCTCTATCGTAATCTCCTTCTGGAACTGTGCGTTCGGGTTGTCGACGCCGTTCTCGTGGTTCTTGACCGCGACCCGTGCGAGCGACTCGCGAGGCGCGTCGAACCGTTCGAGGTAGTGGCGTGCTGTCAATCCCGCGAACGAGGGCAGCGTGAGACCGTGTTTGTACTCGACGGGATGTGTGATCGAGGCGATGACATCGGTCGACTCCGGCGTCGTTCTGTGGGTCATCTTCTCGCCGCCGACAAGTAACGTCATGTCGCTCGCACCGGAGGCAACCGACTGCCAGGCTTCGTACATCCCCGCGCCGCCGGACGAGGAGGTCTGATCGACGCGCTCGCTGTAGGCCGGCATGACGCCCAGGTCGTGGGCCAGGGCGTTCATCACGCCGGTCCGGCCCTCGAACTCGCCACTGGCCATGTTCGAAACGTACAGATGCTCGACGTCGTCGGGGTCGACAGACGAATCGGCCATGCACTCTTTGCCTGCCTCTGCGAGTAGTTCACAGATCCAGGCGTCGCGCTGCCCGAACTTCGTCATCGACGCTTCGATTATAGCGACTCCCATACGAGGGGCCTCTCGGGGAGGTATTGTGTTCGTTGTGGTTCCAGTTGTCTTTGCTATGACCTGTCACCGAATCGTTGATTTTCGTTCGTGCACGTTTCAGCGCTACAGGAATTCGGATAAGATATATTAGTATCCCCCTGCCAGACAGGGACATGCAGGAGGCCTGGATTCAACTCGTGTGCCCCGAGTGTACCGCTGAATGGGAAGCGTCAGTCAAGGACCTGCCAGCATCTGGCGAGCAGTTCCAGTGTGACCAGTGCAGTGGGTATGCGCCCACAGCCGAGTTCACGAAGACGGCCCGTGACCTCGAAGTGCTCCGGGATCTGTCGTAGGCCGGATCCCTATCGGTACAACGAGCGACCCGCAGCCTTCCACTCGTCGCCTTTTTTTACCCTGTGTGGCCGACGGCGCTTGCCAAAGCGATTGAGACGCCCCTCCAGCACCCACTCGTTCGCGTGTTCTGGTTCGGACTGGCTGGCCGCGGCGGCCGCTGCAGCACGCTGCTGGTCGGAGATGTGTGCGCCGATAGCCGACGTGATGGCTGCGGCCTCGGACGCAGACGCGGTGGCCGGGAGCGACACGTCGATCTCCCGGTCGCCGGCCGTGATGGTTACTGTGTCCTCTTCGGCCTCGCCGTCGGACTCGTCCGGAGATTCGAGTGATGACATCGTTACAGTGGAATATTGCCGTGGTCCTTCGGTGGCGACTCCTCGCGCTTACGTTCGAGTAAGTCGAGATCGTCGATCAGCCGCTTTCGGGTGTCTTTCGGTTCGATCACGTCGTCGAGATAGCCGCGTTTTGCGGGACCGTACGGGTTTGCGAACTCCTCGCGGAACTCGTCCATCAGTGCCTGGCGTTTGGCGTCGGGATCGTCTGCCTGGGCAATTGCCTTGCGATGCAGGATGTTGACTGCCCCACGCGGGCCGAGCACCGCCATCTCCGATCCGGGCCAGGCGTAGTTCACGTCCGATCCGAGGAATTTCGAGGACATGACGATGTACGCGCCACCGTACGCCTTCCGGACGACGACTGACAGCAAGGGGACCGTCGCCTCGGCGTAAGCGTAGATGAGCTTTGCACCCCGGCGGATGATGCCGTTGTGCTCCTGGTCGGTGCCGGGCATGAATCCTGGCACGTCGACAAAGGAGAGGATCGGAACGTTGAACGAGTCACACGTTCGAATGAAACGAGCGGCCTTCTCGGCAGCGTCGATGTCCAGCGTCCCCGCACTCACTCGTGGCTGGTTCGCGACGACACCGACGGAACGGCCGTCCATGCGGGCGAAGCCGATGACGACGTTGCGTGCCCAGTTTTTCTGGACTTCGAAGAAGGACTGCTCGTCGACGATGCTGTCGATGACCTTCGTCATGTCGTAGGGCTTGCGCGGCGCGTCGGGCACGATATCCGTGACCTCTGGCACCTCGCGATCGGGTTCGTCCCACGGTTTGACCCGTGGTGGGTCCTCCATGTTGTTCTGGGGGAGATAGGAGAGCAACCGTCGGATGTTCTCCAGTGCCTCTTCCTCGCTATTGTAGGCGAAGTGAGCGACGCCGGATTTCGAGGTGTGAGACTGGGCACCGCCGAGTTCCTCCTTCGAGACCTGCTCGCCGGTGACAGTCTCGATGACGTTCGGCCCGGTGATGAACATGTGACTGGTGTCGTTGACCATGAACGTGAAGTCGGTCAACGCTGGCGAGTACGTCGCACCGCCGGCACACGGTCCCATAATCGCCGATATCTGTGGGATCAGGCCCGATGCCCGCGTGTTGCGCTCGAAGATTTTTGCAAACCCGACGAGCGAGTCGACGCCCTCCTGGATCCGTGCGCCACCGGAGTCGTTGAGGCCGATCACGGGCACGCCGTTCTCGATGGCCTTGTCCATGACCTTACAGACTTTGTCGGCGACGACTTCGCCGACGGAGCCACCCAGAACCGTGAAGTCGTGGGCAAAGAGGAACACCTTGCGCCCATCGACCGAACCGTAGCCAGTGACGACGGCGTCGCCGGAATATTTCCTCTCTTCCATCCCGAAGTTCGTCGAGCGGTGTTCGACGAACGGATCGACCTCGTGGAAGGTGCCGTCGTCAATGAGGAAATCGATCCGTTCTCGGGCAGTCATCTTGCCCTTCTCGTGCTGGGCCTCGATACGGTCTTTGCCACCGCCGAGTTCGGCCTCTCGCTTGCGCTCGCGCAGTTCCTCGATGGGGTCAGACACGGGCTCCGTCGTCTCTCGATCTCGGTTTTGATCTCGTTGGTTCATATCACCACTCCATGCCGCCGTTGACGCCGAGTATCTGTCCTGTCATGTAGCTAGACTCCTCACTCGCGACGAATCTAACGATACCGCTGATGTCCTCGACCGTCGCAAACCGGTCCAGTGGGATGTCTCGAAGGATCTTCTCCTGAACTCGCTCCGGGACCTCGTCGAGCATGTCAGTCTCGACGAACCCGGGCGAGACGCAGTTGGCCGTCGATCCGGTGCTTGCGAGTTCGAGCGCGAGCGTGCGTGTGAACCCGAACAGTCCGGATTTGGTCGTCGCGTAGTTGGCCTGGCCGTAGTTGCCCTGCTGCCCGACGACCGAAGAGATATTGATAAGACGACCGTTCTGGGCCGATTTGATGTCCTCGAAAAAGGCGTTCGTACAGTTGAATACGCCACCGAGATTCACTCCTATTACGGCGTCCCAGTCTTCGCGGGTCATCGCCTCGAACTTCTTGTCGACGGTGATACCGGCGTTGTTGACGAGCACGTCGATTGGGCCGAAAGCGTCGCGCACTTCGGTCGCCATCGCCTCGACTTCGTCGGGTTTTGCCACGTCGGCCTGTGCGGCCATTGCAGTGCCACCATCGGCCTCGATGGACTCGACCACCGCCGCTGCCTCCTCGTGCGAAGAGCGATAGTTGACGACGACAGACGCGCCGTGGGTACCGAGGTCCGTCGCGATACCTCGACCGATTCCGCGTGAAGCGCCAGTGACGACGCAGACCTGATCATCCAGATTCATCGTGCGACGAGTATCCCCCCGTCGGCTCGTTCGGTCATGGTAGTCGAATACGCCAAGGGCAGCTAAATAATAGTTCTCCTTGTACAGTCGATATGTACAGCGTACATTGTACTATCTCGGGGGACGATAGGAGTTCCTGGCTATCTTGCCTTCGTGTGTCTCGAATGGATAACGACAGCTACTTTAGGGTTGCCTAAAGATAAGAGGCCAGGAATGGCAGACGTTTGCGTCATCGTCCCGACGATCAGGGAGTACGAGTGTGTCGAGGCCTACGTGGCCAACGCACGCGAACACGGGTTCGATACCGACCGCCTGGAGTTCGTCCTCGTCACCGAAGAGTTCTGTGACACGGTGGCCATGGAGGAGATGCTCGCCGACCTCGGCGTCGACGGCGAGGTCTTTGACGGGGCCCGTCGCACCGAGTGGTTCGAGTCGGCGGGCGTCGGCGAATACGACCACCTGATTCCGGCAGCGAGTCACGCACAGACCTCCTTTGGGCTGCTATACATGTGGGCCAACGACTTCGAATACGGCGTCTTCATCGACGACGATACCCTGCCCCACGACGACGTGGACTTCTTTGGCACCCACATGGCGAACCTCCAGTTCGAGGGCGAAATCGAGCAGGTGTCTTCCGACGAACGCTGGGTCAACGTCCTCTACCAGTCCGATCACGACCTGTATCCACGCGGCTATCCTTACGCCGCGATGGACGAAAACGTGGAAACGGAACGGGCCCACGTCGACGACGTGGTCGCCTCACAGGGCCTCTGGACCAACGTGCCCGACCTCGATGCAGTTCGAATCTTGATGGACGGAGATCTTCGGGGGCAGGCCCAGACCCGCACGACGACCGACGACTACGGCACCGATTTCGTCGCCGGGCCGGGTCAGTATCTCACCGTCTGTTCGATGGACCTGGCCTTCCGCCGGGAAGTGATCCCAGCGTTCTACCAGTTGCCGATGGACGACAACCGCTGGGACGTGGGCCGCTTCGACGATATCTGGAGCGGTCTGTTCCTCAAGCGCGCGGCCGACGTACTGGGCAAGCGGATTTACAACGGCGACCCACTCTGTGAGCACAACAAGGCTCCGCGCTCGACGTTTTCGGACCTCACAAACGAGGTCCACGGTCTCGAACTGAACGAACACGTCTGGGAGATCATCGACGCGGTCGGTGGCGACGCCGACAGTTACGCCGGGGTCTTCCGGGCCATGGCCGAGGCACTCGCCGACGGCGACTTCGAGGACTGGGAGAACGGTGCCTTCCTCAACCACTGCGGCGAGTACATGCTCGACTGGCTTGCCTGCCTCGATGCCATCGAACCGGGCAGCATCGATAGCAAACCGGTCGCCGTCCCGGCAGACGATTAGTAAGGTATAAGTGTTTTAGGAGAGCCTAAAATACGTAATGAGAACGGACCGAGACGGCGACGACGAACCGAGTCGAAATCTGTCATCACAGCGGTCGCGTCGTAGTTTTCTGGCAACGAGTGGACTGCTTGCGACAGGCGCGCTCGCGGGCTGTACGAGCATCCTCGGGAGCAATGAGGGCGAGAGCAGCGAGCTGACTGTAGAAGACTTCCGTGGGTCCAGCCCACTCGTCGAGCAGCGGGGTGCGCCCGGCGGGACGAGCATCGAGGACCTCCCCGACCTCTCGGGAGAGTTGACGATGTACCTGGGCGGCGGCGAGAGCGGTCTCTACCTCGAACTGATCGATCTACTCGAACAGATCTACCCCGATTTTTCCGTCGAACACCAGCGTGAGTCGGCGAGCAACCTCGCAAACCGGATCGCAGAGGAGAACCGCGCCGGGTCGACGCCGGCCGACGTGTTCATGGCAGTCGACGCGGGCGCACTCGGTGCCGTCGCCAACGAGGGCGCAGCGGTGTCGCTTCCCGCGGAGACACTCGACCTTGTCGGTGGTAACTTCCAGGACAGCGAGGGACGCTGGATCGGCTTTGCCGGGCGCGCCCGGGCCGTCTCCTACAACACGAACGAACTCTCCGAGGGTGACGTTCCGACCTCGGTCCAGGCGTTCCCCGGCACGGAGGCGTTTCGGGACTCCTTCGGCTGGGCACCGAGTTACAGCGCGTTCCAGTCGTTCGTGACGGCGATGCGAGTCATTCAGGGCGACGACACGGCCAGGGAGTGGCTCAACTCGATGCAGGACCTCGGCGTGACCACTTACAACAACGAGTTCGTCGTCTCGAACAGTGCGGCCGACGGCGAGGTGGCTGCTGGTTTCGCGAATCACTACTACGCGATTCGCGTCCAGAGCGACCGTTCGGACGCCCCAGTCGACCTCGCCTTCACCGAGGGCGACGCCGGCGCGCTGGTCAACGCGTCGGGGGCACAGATCCTCGATGGCACGGAGAACCAGGACCTTGCAGAGACGTTCATCCGGCACGTCCTCTCGGCGGAGGCACAGGAGTTCTTCGCCACGCAGACCTTTGCGTACCCGATGATCGACGACGTCGAACCCGTCGGTGGTCTCCCGTCGATCAACGAGTTGAACCCGCCAGACATCGACCTGACCGAGTTATCGGACCTCGGTGGCACCGTCGATATGCTCCGAGATGTCGGAATACTCTGATGGCGACTGGTGATTACGACCGCGTCGCAGAGCAAACCGAGGGGGCAACGACAGAGCAGACTGCCTCCGGATTGCTCTCAGTGGTCGCGGTCGGAATCACCTTCCTCGTCCTCTCGCCGCTTCTCTGGCTGTTCCTCAGGGCGGTCGAGATCGAGCCCGCCCGCGCGGTCGAACTGGTCACCAGTTCGACGACAGTCACAGTGACAGCCAACACTGTCGTGCTCGTGGCGACGGTGACGGCGCTGTCAGTCGTCGTTGGCGTTCCGCTGGCGATCTTGACGGTCCAAACGGACCTCCCTTTTCGACGGTTCTGGACCGTGACGAGCGCCTTGCCGCTGGTCGTGCCGAGTTACATCGGAGCCTTTGCGTTCGTCTCCGCGTTCGGACCACGGGGTCACCTAGCCGACCTCCTCGCTCCACTCGGGATCAAACAGATCCCGGCGATGTACGGACTGCCGGGGGCGACGCTCGTCCTGACGCTCTTTACGTACCCTTACGTGTTTCTGACGACGCGGGCGGCGTTACTTTCCTTCGATGGCACGACAGTCGAGGCCGCACGGTCGCTGAATCAGACGCGCTGGCAGGCGTTTCGGCGAGTGACGCTGCCACAGATCGCCCCTGGAATCGCCGCCGGAGCCTTGCTGGTCGCACTGTACACGCTCTCTGACTTCGGGACGCCGGCGATCATGCAGTACGACGTGTTCACACGGATGATCTACAACGAGTTCGGCGCGCGCCGGATCGACTACGCCGCCGTCCTCTCGTGGCTGTTGCTCGTCATGGCTGTTGGTATCCTCGCCGTCGAATCTCGCATCGAGGCCGGCCGTGACGGGGCCTACATCAGTCGTCGATCAAGACGGCCCGGCGAGATCAGGCTCGGTCGGCTGAAAACGCCAGCACTCCTCTTCTGTGCTCTCGTTGCGACGCTCGGACTCGCACTCCCCGTCGGCATTCTCCTGCACTGGTTGATCAGGGGCGGTATCGGCTACTCCGCAACCGGACAGTCCTTCGAACTCGCCTTCGCCTGGAATTCGCTGAGCGTCGCTGCCGGTGCCGCGGCGGTCAGTGTCATCGTTGCGCTTCCGCTTGCCTACCTCGCTGCCCGGAGCGATTCGCGACTCAGTTCGCTCCCTGACCGCCTGAGCTACGTCGGCTACGCCGTTCCCGGCGTCGTCCTTGGCCTCGCGCTCGTGTATCTGAGTCTGCGATACCTCCCCTTCGTGTACCAGAGCGTACTCTTGCTCGTCTTCGCCTACGTCGTCCGGTTCATGCCACAGGCCGTCGGGACGACCAAGTCTTCGCTGTTGCAGATAGATCCAGGGTATATCGAGGCCGCCCGGTCGCTTGGCTACTCGCCACTCGCTGCCTTCCGAAAGGTGGTCTTGCCGCTCGTCGCGCCGGGAATCGCTGCTGGCGCGGCGCTTGTCTTCCTGACGACGATGAAGGAACTGCCGGCGACGCTCATGTTGCGCCCGCCGGGTTTCGAAACCTTCGTAACCTACATCTGGCAAGTCCAGGACGCGGGCTACTACGGACGGGCGGCGATACCGGCGCTGGTGCTGGTGGTGGTCTCTGGCCTCTCGATGGTCGTGATACTACGACGTGAACGATACAATGCAGGATAACACCCAGATCGGTACGACAGCGGCGTTCGACGCGGTCGAGACGGCCGTCGACGACCCCTCTGCAGAGGTGCTCGCACTCGACGGTGTCAGCAAGACCTACGGTCCCGAAACAGCCGTCGACGAACTCACACTGTCGGTCCGTGACGGGGAACTGTTGACACTCCTCGGCCCCTCTGGCTGTGGAAAGACGACGACATTACGCATGATCGCGGGACTGGAACGACCGACGACGGGAACGGTCAGTATACGAAACGAGGTTGTGGCCGACGAGACGACGTTCCGCAAGCCCGAGGAACGGAACGTCGGCATCGTCTTTCAGAGCTATGCGCTCTTTCCACACCTGAACGTCGAGGAAAATATCGCCTTCGGGCTGGCCGAGGCAGACGAACGCGAAACTGACCAGCGCGTGTCCGAGCTGCTGGAACTGGTCTCGCTTGAGCGCCATCGCCAAAAGATGCCCAATCAACTGTCGGGTGGTCAACAACAGCGGGTCGCACTCGCTCGCTCGCTGGCCCCCGAGCCAGAGGTCCTGTTGCTCGACGAACCGTTCTCGAATCTCGACGTTCGCCTCCGCGTCGAGATGCGCGAAGAGGTCAGGGAGATACTGAAGCGAGCGGGTGTCACGGCGATTTCGGTGACCCACGATCAGGAGGAAGCGCTCTCGATTTCGGACCGCGTGGCCATCATGAACGACGGGGCCGTCGAACAGATCGGCGACCCCGCCGAGGTGTTCGAGAACCCTGAATCCCGCTTCGTCGCGAGTTTCCTGGGACAGGCGAGTTTCCTTTCGGGGCGTGTCACCGACGACACCATCGAGACGGGTATCGGTACGTTCGAGACCAATCGCCTCAATGGCCCTGTCGAGGCATACAACGGTGCGACGGTCGACGTGCTCGTCAGACCGGACGACCTCCGGGCGATTCCGACCGCCGAATCGACCGCGGAGGGCTACGTCACTCAGCGCCAGTACAACGGTCCCTCCTTCGTCTACCGGGTGAAACTGCACAGCGGCGACGTGGTCCACTGTCTGCACAACCACAGCGAATCCTTCAAACCGGGCGAACCGGTCGAAATCGACCTGACTGCGGACCATCCGCTGGCCTGGTACCCGACAGAATGATAGTGACTGTTGTAACTGATTACCGGATCGGTCGCACGTCGTCGTGCGATCAATCCCGTGAAGACTTACAACAGTCACTATGAGACAGCACCGCCACCGCCTCGCCGCAGTCGGCCTGGCGGTTGCCGCCGCGCTGGTCGTTTCGTTCGTCTCGACTCAGATTTTCCCGTACTACACGCCGAATCACGACGAAGCCGTCTACCTCCAGCAGGCCGCCATGCTGCGTGAGGGGCAGTTATTTCTCGACCCACCCGTCACCGAATCGTTTCGTCCGTGGTTCTTCGTCGACGACGGTGGGCAACTCTACGCCAAGTACGCCCCCGTGCCGGCGGCGATGTTCGCCGTCGGAATGGCACTGGGGAGCCCCCGAATTACACTCGCACTCGTCGCGGCGGGCGTCGTTGCACTCACCGCCGTCCTCGTCTCGACTGTCTTCGACCGGGCGACCGGACGGCTGGCGGGACTACTGCTACTTGCGTCCCCGCTCTTTGTCGTCAACGCGTCAGCGTTTCTGCCCTATATTCCGACCACGCTATGGAATGTCGGCTTTGCCGTTGCATACCTCCATGCCGACCAGACCGAGAGTTACCGGACTGCGGCCCTCGCTGGTGTCGCTGTCGGGGTCGCCTTCTTCTCGCGGCCCTACACTGCCGTCCTCTTTGCACTGCCCTTCATCGCCCACGCCTGCTGGACACTCCGAACGCTGGAGCGCCATGTCGTGCTCCGGCAAGGAGTGATCGCAACGGTTGGCCTCGCCGGCGTTGCCCTCACACTCGGGTACAACGCAGTCGTCACTGGCGACCCGCTGCTGTTCCCGTATCAGGCCTTCGCGCCACAGGACGGCATCGGCTTCGGACGCCGTGAGATACTGGGCTACAGCCGTCAGTACACGCCCATACTGGCGCTTCGCTCGAATGCCGAGGCACTGTGGGTACTGGCAACGAAATGGGTCGTCGCGGGCGCACTCGGCTCACTCGCCGCTCTCGTCGGCCTCGTGGCGACGCTCCGGCGAGGGATCACGGCGAAGGAAGCGACGCTTGCGGGCCTGTTCCTGACAGTTCCGGTCGGCAATCTCTTCTTCTGGGGGACGCTGAACGCGCTGGGTTCGCTGGACCGGGCTGGCGACGGCCTGATCCACTTTCTGGGACCGTACTACCACGCCGACCTGCTCGTGCCGACGGCGGCGTTCGGTGCCGTTGGACTTCGAGCGTCGTGGAGCCGGCTCCAGACGTTCCTGGCGGGGCGATCCTGGACCACCAGTCGACACGTCCTCGCCGCCCTGGTGGTCTGTTCGCTGGTTTTCGGTGGCGCGGGCGTCGGGATGGCGAGCGCGCCGCTAGCGGACAACCACGCTGTCTCGGAACGGTACGAACAGGCCTACCAGCCCGTCGAATCGCACTCGCTCGACGACAGCCTCGTCTTCCTGCCGACGCCCTACGGCGACTGGCTGGGCCACCCGTTTCAGACCCTCCGAAACGATCCGGGGTACGACAGTGGAACTGTCTATGCGCTCGAAAAGCGCCAGTTTGCTGTGGTCGATCAGTTCCCCGACCGGGAAATCTACCGGTACACGTACAACGGCGAGTGGGCACCGACCGCCGGTCAGACTGTCGAACCGCGCCTCCAGCGCGTCGAACACGTCCGCGGCGAGAGCGTTCGGGGAACGATCAGGCTCGGTGTTCCGGAGTTCGCAGAGAGCGTCTCGGTCAGGCTTGCGAGCGACAACGGGAGTGAATACACGACGACCAACGCGGTGGCCAGCGGGACAGTGACGCTGAACCTGACAGTTGAGGAGGGGGCGGCGACGATCAGCGGCGAACGGGTCACGCCGGTGACCGTCCCGCGCTCCGGTCGGGAGACAGTGCTCATCTCGGCTTTCGTCGATTACGGGACCGGTGCCGGTTTCACCTACCGGTTCGAACTCCCGGTCGACGACGAGAACGGGACCGTTCGGGCGCTGACACCTTACGTCGAGGTCTGTCGCGACGCGACCCAGTGTGGTGGCCAAGCGGCCTACGTCCCCGGAGCCCACATCGACGGTGTCGATGTCGAGACGAACCTCACTGCATCATGACAGAATACGAACTCACGCGACGGGACGCACTGATCGCACTCGGGGCCAGCGGCGTCACCGTCGGCGCTGGTGCGCTCACCTGGGAGCGCCTTTCGAACGAGGAGACAGACGGATTCAGCCACCGCCAGCGACGGACCCTCGACGCACTCGCGAACACGATCTACCCGGACGAAGTGGCGAACGTCGAATCGTTCGTCGAGCAGTACGTCGTCGGCCGAGTCCGTGACCGTCCCGAGCACCGGACCGGGATGGCAGACGCACTCGACGAACTCGACGACTACGCACAGACGTGGGAATCGGCCCCGTTTCACGAACTCGACGAAGCCGTTCGAGATACACTACTCCGGGAGTTCAGCGTCGATACCGCGGATCCGGATCCCGAGGGACGGGCCAACGAGCGCGTTCGCTACCTCCTTGTCAACGAGTTGCAGTACGCGCTGTATACGTCACCGACTGGTGGGAAACTCGTCGGGTTAGAGAATCCACAGGGTCACCCCGGCGGGACCGGGAGTTACGGCAACAATTGAATGGCTGCTGTATCAGCAACCGCCGGAGGAGAGCCAGTAGTACTACCGGAAGCGTTCTTCCAGACAGACTGTGACGATGGATTTCGCGATGGCCGCGCCCCCCGAGAGCGGGTCCAGTTTCGTCTCGCCAGCACGTTCGGCGTAAGCGATTGGCGTCTCGCGCACGTCGTACTCGCGCAGCAGCGGGCGGATGAGCAACTCCGCGGAGAGGCCGGTGTTTTCCGTCCAGTCGATCTTCTGGATGACCGTCCGGCGGTAGGCACGCATCCCCGTGGTCGTGTCGTGGACACGCCGGCCACTCAACGCACTCGCCAGCAAGGCGAAGGCGTGATTGCCAAAGCGGTTGAACGCCGGCATCGCCTCGGCACCGTCGTAGAGACGGTCGCCACTGACCACGTCGGCACCGTCGTTGATGCCGTCGAGGAAATCACCCAGTCTGTCCATCGGATAGGTATCGTCGCAGTCGGTGGTGACGAGGACAGGCCGATCTGCCGCGAGCAGTGCCGCCCTGACAGCGACGCCGTACCCCTGTGGTTCCTGTTCGATGACGTGCGCGCCGTGCTCGCGGGCGATTTCTGGCGTCCGGTCGCTGGAGCCGTCGACGCAGACCACGTTAGCCCGGCCGTCGGTTTCGGCGTCGATATCGCTCAATACTGTCCCGATGGCCGCCTCCTCGTTGTACGTCCCCATGACGACTGTGAGGTCGTCGAACGTGTACGTGTCTTCCTCGTCGGGAGACACTGCTTGCTGACTCATTACCCGTGATTTCTGCCGGAGTGACTTGAGCTTTAGGTTAGCCAAAAAGTGGCCGCCACGCTAACAGACGCCACTGGGGCGCTATGCTAACAGATGCCACTGGAGCGCTACATCTGGGGCGGTTCGCCGCGGCCGACGTTGATTTCGAAGGCCTCGATGTCCTCGTATGCGGCGACACGGTCCCCGACGGCGACATGTCCGTTCTCGGTCTGTATCGTCAGGGTCGCGACCTCTCGATTGCGCCCGAACTCGGCTTCGCTGATCCGCCCTTCCACGACACGGGCATCGCCGGTCGCCACGTCCCGGCCCTCGATGGCCGCGTAGAAATCCCCGTCGAGGGCCTGCAGGTCCGAGATGCACCGCCGAATCGTCCCGTAGCGCCGCGGGAACGCGAGGTCCTCGCCGTTCCCGACGATGGTCTCGGCCGTGGTCCACAGCACCGTATTCAGGAAGCCAGAGACCAAGAATCCGAGTTCCGAGCGGTTGAAGATGACGCCGTACCGGTCGTTGTTGCCCCGGACGCTCTCACGGGTCGCATACATCGAGTAATTCCCGTCGGCGACGGCGACGACGGGCGTAGTGATCCCCCGCCGCCCTTTGACCGTCGTCGCCAGCGAGGTGTAGTCGAACTCGCCAGCCGGTGGGGCCTCCGATGCCGGCGAGACGACGATCTCGATGGCGACACCGCGGTCGTGTACCTGCCGGAGTTTGTCCTCGAAGCGGTCGAGGAGTCGCGGCGTCAGCGACAACATCAGTTCGTACTCGGCGGCGGCGATGATGTCGTCGAGATACCGCAGAATCGTCGGGCGGGATTTGACCAGCGAGACGGCCTCGGGCTTGCGCGCCGGCGCAGTGTAGCGCCGCGAGAGGTCATCGACCAGATCGTCCAGCGACGACTGGACGTCTTCGAAGGCCTCCCGCGGGTCGATTGCGAGCACCGTCATCGGTCGACTGTCTTTCAGTTCGACCAGTCCCACGTCGCTCAGACTTCGCACGGTGTCGTAGACGCGTGGCTGTGGAATGTCGGTGTGTTCGGACAGTTCGGACGCGGAGAGTTCCCCGTGCTGTAGCACTGCCAGATACGCGGTCACCTCGTACTCGCCGAGGTCGAACACCGTGATGACCTGCTCCAGTGCGTTCCGGAGGTCGTCGCGGGGCATGTGGGAAACGGTTGACCGACGGGCCAAATCAGTCTTCCGCCTGAGGAGCCCCGAACGCCACGACGGCCTTGATCTGATCGTCGTCGTCGACGAACGCCGGAGCGACGTTTTCGGGGCCTGTCACGGTCGTGATGAGGTGGTCGAGCAGGTCGGTCGGCATCGCTTCGAGGCGCTCTCTGGCGGCCTCGAAGTGGGTGTACCCGGAGTTGACAGAGCCAATCAGACACTTGTTGTCGAGCACGAGTTCGGTGTGGAGCCCACCGCCGTCGATTTCGAACGTCCAGGAGTCGGGGATGCCAAGTAGTGCGGCGACGCCGTTTGGCGCGAGCGCCTCGATGGACTGGAAAGCGTGTGGCGCATAGCCCGTCGCCTCGTAGACGACATCGACCACTTCGTGGGCCGCCGGAATCTCGTCGACCGGCGTCTCCCGCGAATCGACGTACGTCGAACCAACCTCGTCGATGAAATCGAGCGTGATGTCCGGACGGTCCCGCCGACCCACGCAGTAGGTTCGGTCGACGGTCTGGGTCAGTCGCCAGAGTGTGAGAAGTCCCAGGGGACCGTTGCCAAGCACCGCTGCGGCCTCTGGGTTCCACTCGAACGCCGAGCGAGCGGCCCAGGCGTGCTCGATTGCCTTCTCGGTGTTCGAGAGTGGTTCGACGAAGACGCCGTATGGAGCGAGCGACGCAGGAATCTCGACGAGAAAGTCGGCAGGACTGGTGAAGTACTCGGCCATGAAGCCATGTGCGCCGACGATTCCGCGTTCGACGTACTGGCCGTCGGGAGCCATGTCCGCTTCGGATCGGCGGAAGTAGTCGTTCGTCTGGCCGTCTGGCTTGCGTCGGACGGTCGGGACGACATGCTGGCCGATGTCGAGGCCCGTGCCGTTTGGGTCTGCGACGACACCGACGGCCTCGTGGCCGAGTACCATGTGGTCTGCGCCGTCGGGAAATCTCCCGTGGCCACCGCTGACTACCTCGTGGTCGGTGCCATCGACACCGACGCGGAGTGTCCGAACGAGCGCCTCGCCGTGTTCTGGTTCCGGTCGGGGTTTTTCAACGAGTTCCGGCGTATCGCTGTCCCGATGAATGGCGACCGCTTTCATACCAGTTCAGTCAAAAATTGACAGCACCGGCGATTAAGTCTTCCTTTCAATCGAGCGAGACTGCTTCGCCCGTCTCGCTGGAGCGATAGATGGCATCCATCACGCGCTGGACAGCCAGGCCCTGTTCGACAGTGTTCATCTCGGGGGCTTCGCCGCTCGCGACGTGTTCGAGGAAGTACTCCTGTTCAGTTCCGTGAGCCTCCTCGCCGTCGGTCACGATTTCGGTATCGCGGTGATGGCTCTCGCCGGCTGCGGATGTATCGAGCACCGTCAGGGAGTCGGCGGCCATATCGAGATGTGCGCCCGCTTCGTCCCCACGGACGACGAGTTCCTGGCTCGGATAGCGGTTGCTGGCCCACGCGACTTCCAGCGAGAGCGTCTTACCGTCGGCACACCGGACGAACGCTGTCGCGGAGTCCTCAACGTCGAAGCCATCGACTCCCTGATCGAGGCCCCACATATTCAGGTAGGTGTAGTCGTCTTCCTCGCCGAACTGCGCCCGCGTCGTGGCCGAAACTTCCTCGACGTCCGGGAAGCCCATGAGGTGGAGTCCGATGTCGATTGCGTGGGTACCGATGTCGATGACAGCGCCGCCACCGGAGACCGCTTTCCGGGTGAACCAGCTGCCGCGGCCGGGGATCCCGCGCCGGCGAATGTAGTCTGCTTCGACGTGGGAAACGGTGCCCAGTTCGCCGTGTTCCCGGTACTCGTCGAGGACCTGGACCGGTGCGCGAAAGCGGTTGTGGAATCCGACCATACAGAAGGCATCGCTGTTGGCGGCCACGTCTGCGATTCGCTCGGCGCTCTCCAGTGAGTGAGCGAGTGGCTTCTCGACGAGTACGTCGATGCCGGCCTCCAGGGCACTGACGACGTACTCCTCGTGGAACCGGTTTGGCGTCGAGACGACGATGGCGTCGACGTGTTCGAACATCTCCGACACGTCCTCGAACACATCGGCGTCGTAGGCCGCCGCGAAGTCCTCGCGCGCGTCGGCGTCGACATCGGTACCAGCAGTGACTGTGGTACCGAGATCGCGGACTTCGTCGGCGTGAAGATGTGCAATGTTACCGAGCCCGACGAATCCGAGTCGGACATCCGTGAGGTCATTCATCGATGTAGCGGTAGGTCTGATACTCCGACCTAAAAGTATTCGGAAACGATTTAGTACAACTGTTGTTCTCTTTCGTCGCGTTCTTCCTCTCGTTTCGCCTCTTCTTTCAGCTTTCGGCGACCACGGCGGTACTGGAGGATGCCCGGGATGATCTTGTTCCTCAGGTCGAAGCCAAACGAGACCATACCGTAGACCCAGAAGAAAAAGAGCACGAACATGCCGCCCCAGTACACCAGTGCAGCAGCCTCGACCATTGTTCAGTCGTCCGTTTCCGCTGGGGCGCCAGTCGATTCGTCGCCACCGGTCACGTCGACGAGACCGTGTGTGATGGCGTCCCCGGTCGCATCGTCGAACAGGTGGATCTTCCGGCGGTCGAGGACGACGCTTACGTCATCCTCTTCTTGCATGTTCGAGTCTGGCTCGATACTCATCAACAACTGGTCGTCGGTCGCGGCCTCCTGTGACATCGACGTGTCACCGTCACCGAGCAGGAGGTAAGCGAAAATCTCGTCGCCCATCGGCTCGAGTACGTCCGACCGTGCGTGAATTTCGGCAGTCGGGTGTGCCAGACCACCCGATTCGTCGACTGGATACACGTCTTCGGGCCGGATGCCAACAGTGACATCGTCGCCGGGACCGATTCCATCGACCATCGCCGGGTCGAAGGCGACCGAGAAGTTCTTCGACTCGATTTGGCCGTCCGTGACAGTGCCGTTGACGAAGTTCATCGACGGCGACCCGATGAAGCCCGCGACGAAGAGGTTCGCTGGCTCGTTGTAACAGACCAGTGGTGGATCGATCTGCTGAAGTTCGCCGCCGTCGATGACCGCGATCCGGTCGGACATCGTCATCGCCTCGGCCTGGTCGTGGGTCACGTAGACGATGGTCGTGTCCAGTTCCTTGTGGAGGCGCTGGAGTTCCGTCCGCATGTGGACGCGCAACTTCGCGTCGAGGTTCGCCAGTGGCTCGTCCATCAGGAACACATCCGGTTGTCGGACGATTGCTCGCGCGATTGCGACGCGCTGGCGCTGGCCACCGGACATCTCGTCCGGCATCCGTTCGAGCATTTCCTCTAGCTGGACGATGTCGGAAGCGCGTTCGACGCGCTTATCGATCTCGTCTTTCGGGTAGTCACGCAGTCGAAGCCCGAAGCTGATGTTGTCGTACACGTCCATGTGGGGGAACAGCGCGATGTTCTGGAACACCATCGCGATGCCGCGGTCTTTCGGGGGGAGATTCGTCACCTCCCGATCTCCGATCCACACTTCGCCTTCCGTCGGAATGGTGAGGCCGGCAATCGTTTCCATCGTCGTCGACTTTCCGCATCCGGACGGACCGACGAGACAGACGAACTCGCCGTCCCGGATGTTGAGGTTCATGTCGTCGACGGCCGTGACATCATCGTATCGTTTCGTTACGTGTTCGAGTTTAACTTGTGCCATGATTTACTCCTTGAGTGCTCCTGCGGTTAGTCCGCTAACGATGCGCTCCTGGGCGATGATCACCAGGACGACGACCGGTAGCACCGCGACGATACTCGCGGCACCCATCAGGTTGAACTGGGTCGTGTACTGGGTCTGGAAGCTGAGGATCCCGCCGACGATGGGCGACCAGTTCTGTGCTTCCGGTGAGGTCGCCATGATCGAACTGAAGAAATACTCGTTGTACACTGCGATGAACGTCAGCACGGCGGCGGTGGCGACACCCGGTGCCGACAGCGGCATGATGACTCGGAACAATGCCCCGAGTCGCGTCGTCCCTTCGACCCGTGCGGCGTCTTCGAGGCCGTCGGGGATCTGACCGTAGAACGTCGTCAGAATGAACACCGACAGCGGCATGAACAGCGCGCTGAACGGCATCACCATCGATCCCGGCGAGTTCAGCAGCCGTGGTGGCGTGAACAGCGGAATGCTCGTGAACGGGATCACGACCGGTGCGTTCCCGGTAAACGCTTCGAACAGCGGGACGACGAACGCGGCTGGCGGGAAGTAACTGATCGCGAGAATACCGAGCATCAGGAACGCGCGCCCCGGGAAATCGAGACGGCCGAAGACGTACCCGGCCAGACTCGCGACGATCAGGACGACGACGGTCGTACTGATCGCCAGTGCGAAGCTATTCAGCATGTACAGGTGGAAGGGTAGCTGATCGAACACCTCGATGAAGGCCGCAGGATTGAAACCCTGTGGCACCGGCAGTGGGAACGTCGCCGACGCGCCAAAGAGGTCGATCTCGGGCAGATAGCTTCCACCGAGCAGTTGTCCTTCCGGGGTAATCGCCAGCACGAGGAGCCAGTAGAACGGGAACAGCGTGGTGAACATAAAGAAGACCATCGCAGCGTAGAAGAGGCCACGATAGATCCGTTCTGGATTCTGGATTGCGCGCTGGGTCCAGCGCTGGAGCGGTCCACTGGCTTCTTCCTGTTGGGTTGTTTCGGCTGCCATATCAGATCGCGTCCTCCCCTTGCCAGACGATGATGAGCATCACGACGACACCGATGATACCGGCCGTCGCGAAAGCGATGGCGGCAGACGTTCCTTGGCGTGTGAGGAACGTATTGACGACCATACACGACAGCGACGGGACCGTCTCACACCCGGAGACGAAGTCGATGATACCGTAGACGCGCATGGCCTGCACGCTCCGGAACAGCACCGCGATGCCAATCGTCGGCAAGATGAGCGGGAACGTAATGTGTTTGAACTGCTGCCACTTCGTGGCTCCGGCGACGCGTGCAACGTCGTAGAGCCCGCGGTCGATACTCTGCAGGCCGGCGAGAATCAGCAGCGCCATGAACGCCGAGGTCTTCCAGATGTCGGCGACGATGACGATAAACAGCGAACTCGCCGGGTCGTTGAGCGTGTTCGTCGGCGCGAGGACCCCGAGGTCGGCCAGCGGCGGAGTCAGGAAGCCGATGTTCGAGTTGAACATCAGGAAGAACATCATCCCTTGGATGACGATAGGGACTGCCCACGGGATGATGATCGCAGCGCGAACCCAGCGCCGACCATAGAAGTCCTGATCGAGAATCAAGGCCTGCCCGAGACCGATCATGGTTTCGAAGAGAACGCTCACGAGCGCGAAGATCAGCGTCACGGCGAGCGCGCTCTGGACCATTCCGGTTAGCGACAGGTTCTTCGGCAGGAACGTCGTCGACCCCGGCAGGATTGCGTCTTTCTGGCCGGTAAACAACTCGACGTAGTTCTGTGCACCGACGAACTCGCCGACGTTGCCAAGCGTCGTGCTGAACAGCGACAACTCGAACGTCCGCAAGAGGGGATACAGCGCAATCGATCCCAGCAGGACGAACACCGGGATGAGCAACAGATACGCGTACTGCGTATCACTCAGGTTCTCCATCCACTGCATTACCTGGACGCCTAGTCCGGAACGACGTGACTCGCGTGCGCCGGCAGTGTCACTACTCATTCGTCGATGCACCTCTCGGACGCGGACGTTCCATATTTATTGGTGACATATGGCTCTGGTATAGTTGTTGTGCCGTTAGCCCTGTTGCTCGAGTTCTTCCAGCGTCGACTGGAGGCTCTCCATCGCCTCCGAAGAACTGGTTGCCTGGTCGACCGCGCGGTTGGCCTGTTCGGCGATTGCGCTCTCCTGTTCGCTCCAGACGGAGGTGACCGGACGAGCCATGGTGTTTTGACCAGCGACCTGGAGTGTGTCCATGAAGCGACCGATGACATCGAGGCTCTGGGCTTCCTCGGACTCGAACAGGGAGGGGCGGGGCGGTAACCATCCCTGCAGATTGAGCAGTTCCAGCTGGAAATCAGTCGATGTCATTGCCTCGATGACCTGGTAGACGGCGTCGAGTTTGTCGCTGTTGGGGTTGACCGTCGTGTGCCAGCCACCGAGTGCGGCGGTCGTGCCGCCGGCACCAGGTTCTTCAGCGTCGGATTCAGGCACTGCGTACGGAATCGGCATCGCACCGAGGTTCTCACCGAGTGCCGGATCGTCCGTTTCGTCCGGATTGCGCCCAGTCAGTGCCAGCGAGTACGGCCAGTTGCGGTGCATCACGGCGTTGCCCTCCGCGAAGGGCGCGCGCGAAGATTCTTCAGTCCAGCCGAGAATCTGGGTCGGGGCAATCTCGCCCGCCATGTCGTTGATGTTGACGCCCTTGTAACTCGTTTCGAACTCCTCGCCGTGGACGAAGTGACGCATCATGTTCAGTGACTGGATCACCGGTTCCTTGTTGACGGTCACTGGGCGGTCGCCAACCGGCCCAAAGAGGTTCTCGCGCCCACCGAAGTAGGCACCGCCCCACGAGGACATGACTTCGTTGAAGTCACAGCAGGCCGTGCCGACGTAGATGTCCCACTGGGTCGTCCAGCCGTAGTCGACGTCGGAGTTGTCGAGCGTGTCGGCGGTGATCTGGGACCACTCCTGCCAGGTCATGGGCTCGGTCGCCCAGTTGTTCTCGTCGGGACTGTAGCCCGCTTGTTCGACGAGGTCTTTCCGGTACTGCATTGTCGGGAAGTCCGGGAAGACCGGCACGCCGTACAGTTCGTCACTTTCCGGGTCTCGGGCCGTTGCGGTGAACCCTTCGAAGTACTCTTCGCTGACTGTGGAGACAACGTCATCCGAGAGTCCGTCTTCGAGGTTCTGAATCAGGCCGGCCTGGATGAATACGTTCACCCAGCCGTTGTCCATCAGGAACATATCCGGATCGCTCTCGCCCGAACTGAGCAGGCGAGTGTAGTTCTGCCGGCGAGCACCGGTCTCGGAGTCACCAGGAACGAGTTCGACGGTGATGTCCTCAGAGAGCCCACCGAGTTCGTGGAGGGCGGTCTTGATCGCATCACCGTTCTGTTGGGTCGCGGTCGGATCGAATCCGAAGCGGACGGTCGTTCCACCGTCACCACCGGTCGAGCCGCCATCTTCACCGTTGCCGTCGCCGCCTCCCACAAGGTCTGCACACCCTGCGAGGGTAGCAGCGACACCTGTCGCGCCACTGGCGGCGACAAACCGCCGCCGTGAAACACTGGTTCGCTGTTCGTCGTCGGTTGGGTCACTGTTTGACATCGTCTTTCGTTGAGTTGAAGCCTATGTACTTAAACGTTTTCGATAGTTAACCACACCTGTTGTAAACAAAGATCGTTCCTATTTTTAGTCATTAAATATTTATAATAATATATATCAATATTGTCCTTATTCCACCCCTTTTAAACGCGCGGGCGAGAAGACGATACCGTAATGTAGTGAACGCAGAACGAATTTGAAATTTAGCGAAGAGGTCGGACAGCAGTTCGAGCGAGTCGTTATGTTGCTCCTATAGTAGCGTTTGCACGTCTTCACTCACCTGATCGCGCGACTGCGTGCGGTCGGACGAGTAATCGGTTGCAAATGTTACTGTAACAGTGGCTTTTACCCAAGACAGTGAAACAGCGGAATCTATCGGGAAATTGGTGAGTAGGCCATGCAAGATGGAGGGCGCGTGTATAGCATCCAGATCAAGAGTCGACTCACCTGCGTGACTACGGCCGATTCAACAGCTACCCCCGGCCACCTCTTCGCTCATAATATCGACGACTGAGAGGTCCTCGTCCACCGTCAGTGTGAGCGTCTCGTCGTCGACGGAGAACGCGTACCGGGCCTCGAAGGGCCGGTGAGAGACGATCTTCTCCTCGACGGCGGCGTAGGGGTGGAACTCTCCCGGGGCTATCGGATCGATACCGTGGTCGATCAGGTGCCCCATCACCTCGGTGGTGGTCCCGAGGTAGGCGGCGACGCCCGTCCGGATATCGAAGACGCAATTCGTGCAGGTCGCCGAGGCTATGGCGCCGAACCGCCGTTCACACCGGTCACAGGTCCCCTCGCTTGCATCGTGGGACTCACAGACCTCCACCGAGCGGTCGACCCTGCCCGAACATCGAGGACAGATTCGCCGCCCCGCGGCGTGCACGGTGAGCGCGGTCCAGGTCTTGGACGCGTCGTGCATCTCCGCGGCGGTGCGGCCCTCGATGGCCGCCGGCGGAAGCGGCCTGTA
>PXRO01000005.1 GCA_003021685.1 Halobacteriales archaeon QS_4_62_28 | reverse complement strand
GTAGTCGACGGCGAAGGCCTCGGTGACTTCGTCGGGCGTCCCGCCGGGCAGGCCGCGGTGTGGGAGAACGGTGAGAACGTGCTCTGATCCCTCCGGCAGATCGCGGTCCTCGGGCCACAGACTCCCTGCGTCCTCGATGTACTCGTCCACGGCCGCCGGCGTCGTGACGGACTCGGCCAGCCGTAACTCGGCCAGCCGCGCCGCACCATCGCGCTCGTGGACTTCGAAATACTCGGTCATGCACCTGTTTCGGCCACGGGCGACCAACTATCTTGCGAGTCCGGTTCGGTTGCATTGTCAGACGGCGCGCCCGACGCTAGCTGAACGGGTACTTCTCAGCGCTTTGACTTTCTCCCCGCCGTACCCTCGAAGACGTGACCGACGAATGCCGGCAGTATTACTCCTCGCCGAGTCGTCGCACCGTCACAGCGTCGGGTACCCGGTCGAGTGCGCTCGCTGGCCACTCGAAGTGCGCCAGCGTCAGGTCGACATCGGGATTCAGTTCGGCGAGGCGGGCGATCCCGTCGGCGGCACTCTCGTAAGCCTGTCGGTCGAGTCGCTCCGGTACTTCGGCGGTGAAAGGGTATGCGTCACCGAGTTCCCGTGGATACGGAGCAAAGGGCGGGTCGACGCGCCAGCTCTCGTCGTACCCCTCGTCTCGCTCGCCTTCGGTCAGGAGCACGTCGCCCGAGAGGGCAAAGCGGTCGAGGCGCTGGTGGTGGCGCACGACCTCGGGTCGGCGAGCGCTCTCAGTCGAGCAGTGAAAGAAGGTGTCCTTGGCGATGCGATCGGTCCGTTCGAGTTGCGCGGCGTGGTCGAGCAGGGTCCGGTAGCCATCGAGCATCGCGGGGTGGGCGCGGGCCCGCGAGTCGACCAGTTCCACGAGGTCGCCGTCCCGGATGGCCTGCTTGATCGTCCGAATCTCGCCGTAGGTGACATGGAGGTTGTGGCGGGCCAGCAGTTCCTCGCTGTCCTCGTCGCTCGCCCCCCGGAGGTCGGCGGGCGTGTGCTCGACACAGACCGGGCAGTGACACGGGAAGTAGTCCATGTCGTCGAGGTGCTCAGTACCCCTGACGGTGAGGTAGCGGCCGTCGCGGGCATAGAGGGCGTAGGCCGCCGAGTCGAAGAGATCACAGCCAAGCGCAACGGCCATCGCGAACATCATGGGATGGCCCGCGCCAAAGAGGTGGACCGGCGCGTCCTCGCCGAGGCCGCGTTTGCAGGCCGCGACCACGTCGGCGAGGTCGGCGTAGCGATACTCGTTCATCAGTGGGACGACTGCGCCGATGGGGAACACGTCGAGTCCCGTCCCGTGGGCGTGTTCGGCCGCCGCTTCCCTGAGATCGGGATCGGTCGACCCCTGCATCGGGGCCGTGACGAGCATCTCGCCCACGTCGGCCTCGGCGGCGGTTTCGATGCGCTCCTGTGTCGTGGCGAGTTCGCGCTCGGCACGCGCTCTGTCTACGTCCGGCGGCGTCGGGATGTCGATGGGCGTCCCGATGTCGCTCCCGATCCGGTGCTGGAAGTCCAGAATCTCCTCGGTGGTTACGTCGATGTCACCGTATTCTGCTAACTGGAACGATCCGGAGTCGGTCATGATCGCACCCGAAAAGTCCAGCAGGTCGTGCAGGCCCTCGTCGAGTGCCGGTTCGCGCAACTCGTCGCTCCCGTGGAGGATGTAACTGTTGGTGATCAGAATCTCCGCGCCGAACTCGGATGCCAGCGTCGACGGCGCGACCGTCTGGACGTGCGGGTTGACGACCGGCATCAGCGCGGGCGTCTCGACGGTGACGCCGGCCCGTGGCACCGTCAGCTCGCCCAATCGGCCGGCCGCGTCGTACCGGCCGACCTCGAAGTGGTCTCGCATTGGCGACAATCGGGCGAGGGTGTGCCTAAGGGTTGCGCTCCGCGACCGTAGCCGGATCGAGCCGGTCGATGATGCCGTCGAAGTCGTCGTCGAACGAGAGGACGCTGTCGATGTCGTGATGGCGGAGTAACGCGACGGTCGTTGCATCGGTAAAACTGAGTTGCTGGTCGTCGTAGCGTTCGAACACTTCGACGGCATCGTCGAAAATCGGTGGTGTCACGTACTGTAGACGGATCAATGACGGGAAACCGTCTTCGCCGCGAATGCGCTGGCCGATACGAACTGCTTTTTCATGATTCTCTGTCCGGGCCAACGTCAGCGTCACTGCCTCGTCAAACACGTAGTCGCTCGTGTAGGGCTGTCCGTACTCTCCCTTGAAAATCGTCTGAAGCGCATCGATAGCGACCTCGTGTCTATTCGCCGCTCGATCAGCCTGCGCACAGAAGACACCGGCGTCCACCAGAACCGTCATCCGTAAAGGATACTGTCGATGTCTTCTTCGTCCGTTTCGACACCTGAATCGAACGTGCCGCGGTTGAACGCTTCTATCTCTTCGTCGGATGCCGGCACTGTCGTCTCGCGGAACGAATCAATGAACTCCGAGCGGGACTCGTACGCGTCTGCGACGAGTTCGGAGAGAATCTCCTGTTGGGTCACTTTCTGTCCTGTCTTGAGTCTGATCTCGGCTTGAAGCTCTTCGAGTCGAGATTTGGCCTCCTCGTCCATTTTGACAGCTGTCGCCATAGCTGTCAGTAGAGACTACAACTGGATTAAGCTTGCCACTACTTATTCAGAAGTGGTCGAAGAAGAGATTGAGAGAAACGCTCCGGGGCTCGCTGCGCTCCTCGCCTTCGGCTGCGGTGCTTGGCGTCGCCCGGGAGGGACCGACCGCCGCTCGCCCTTTCATCCACCAGGCATCGGCTGATTCACCGTCTGAATCCTGGCGGATGAAAGGGCGAGTGGAGTTGCGGGAACCCCGGCGAAGTAAGCACGCGAAGCGCGCGTAGCGAGCCGCGGGACTGCAACTACACGAGGGCTTTCGGTGTCTCCGATGTGCTCGGCACGGTTGCTTATTCAAACAATACCACTTATTCCCACACTTCATTGACGCTCGCGCCCTCGTGGACGATGTCGCCGAGTGCTCGCGTAACGGCGGCGGGGTCGTCGGCCTGCCAGACGGATCGTCCGATGACCGGGCCGTGCGCGCCGGCATCGACCGCGTCCCGGATGTCACCGAGCATCGCCCGCGTCGACCCGGAGGCGGGGCCGCCGAGGATGGTCACCGGGACCGGCGAGTGCTCGACGAGGTCTGTGTAGGCGTCCTGGTCGCCGGTGTAGGGGGCTTTCAGAATGTCGGCCCCGTACTCCCAGGCCAGACGACAGGCGTGCTCGACGGAGCGATGGTCGGTTTCGAACTGTTCGGGTACGCGCGGACCCCACTGGACTGGTTCGACGATCAGGGGGACGCCAGTCCCGCGCAGTTCTCTCCCCAGTCGACCGATGGCCTCGATGTTGCGCTCGAACAGTCGTCGGTCGTCCCGACCGAACACGAGGACGGCCTTGACGCCGACGGGATCGACCGCCAGTAGTTCGTCGACATCGAACGGCCGGGTCCAGATATCCATCCCTTCGTCGTGGCCCGGGCGCGTCGAGAACGTCACCACGTCGGCGGTAACGAGCGTCTCGACAGCGGCAGAGTCGATCCGCTCGCCGTAGTGGCGGGCAAAGGCCGGCCCGACCAGTACGCCGTCTGGCTCCCCCGCGAGGACGGCATCCAGCGTCGCCGCCGGGTCTTCGAAGCCCTCGACGGCACCCATGCCGAGGCCGTGATCCAGTGCGATGACGACAGCGTTCCCCGACTCTGTGTCGAACAGATCATAGCGCATGGACGAGTGGACTAACCCCGGGGTAAGGTAACTGTCGGTCGCTTTCCCGCTGTTCGTCTGCTACGCCTGTTCCCGGAACGATCAGTATCGCTCGAACAGCGCGTAGTACACCACGGCCGTCACACTACGACCGTCCCGGAGGTTGTCGGCACGCGCGGCGTCGATCATCGAGTTGAACGATGTCGTCCCGACGGTGATCGATTCGTTGTAATCGAGGGCCTGCTTTGCGGTCGGCTTGCAGTCCCGAGCAACGAAATAGTGAAAGACGGCGTCGGCAAAGCCGTTGGCCGGTTCGGCTGATGTCAAGTGCTCGACTGTCCCGGCCTGGTAGCCCGTCTCCTCGGCGAGTTCACGGTGGACGGCCGCTTCGGGATCCTCGTCGTCGGCCTCCACCGAGCCAGCGGGGAGGCCACGGTTGATGCGCTTGACGGCCTGTCGCCACTCTTCGATGACGACCACGTCGTCGTCGGGAGTCAGGGGTAGAATCACGACGCTTTCGCCCTCTTCGAGATAGTCGAACTCGCCCTCGTCGCCGCTTGGAAAGCGAACGTCGTCGGTGCGGATATCGAACCCCTCACAGCTGTATGCGACGCGACTATCCAGCGTGTCCCAGGTGAGATCCTCTGGCATGTCTCACTGTGAGACGACCAGCGACAAAAGGCGTCCGGACGACACCCGACGGACTGCTACAGTTTCTCGGAATTGAGGGCCTGCTGGACTCGGCGTCGGGCCTGTGCCAGTCGTCTGTCGACTGCCCGTTCGATAGAGTCCGGGAGGTCGTCGGCGGCCTGCTCGAGAGTGCTCGCGACCTGGTCGAAGCCGCTCGCGACGGTTTCCAGCTGCCTGTCTGCCTGCTCTCGGTCGCCGTCGCTGGCGTGCTTTGCCGCACGCTCGGCGGCGCTGGCGGTCGATTCGAGCGCCCGAACCAGTCCCCGGACGGCGTTTGCCTGTCCGTCGATTTCGAGTCCGTCGATCTGGGCCCGCGTTTCCCCGGAAATCGTCGCCAGGAAAGTCGAAAGCGACGCCTTCCCGGTGTCTGGCCGGTCGATCTCGACCCGTTGCTCGTCGCCAGGGTTGACGCGGAACGCACCGATTGCGTCGTCGGCGTCCCGAACCTCGCTGGTGTAGGCCCCGCCACGGTGCACGTAGACGGCGTCCGGGCCATCGATTGGCGCGTCGTACAGTCGCCCGCCGAAGTCGTCTTCGACGGCGAGGGCGGTGAGGGCGTCGTCGGTCCCGCTCGGATCGACGGCGAGTTTCGTCGCGTTCTCGCGGGCAACCAGCGGAATCTCGCCGTCGACGCCGGCAGTCGTCACGCCGCCGTTGTCCTCGACAGCGACCTGCTCGCTGTGGGGCGCAACGCCGGCACTGTTGACGGTGAGTCGGTGCTCACCCGAGTCGACGCCCTGTGCCGCTGCGACACCGGCGAACGTCGGGACTGCAGTCGGATCACTCTCCAGCAGCGCAATCGATTCGACCGTGGTCGCTTCGGTGGTCACACCCTCGCCGTCGGGTGCGTCGTCGTCCTCGACGACAGAGGAAAGTGCCGTAACGACGCTGTTGACAGGTGCTGGCTCGCCGATTGCCGCGTAGCGGTCAGCCAGTTCCTGGCGGTGTGTCGGATCGGAGATGTCGGCCGCCGGATTGCTGTAGCGGGGCTGGCCCCAGGGTGTACCGGTCGTCGTGATGTGGCCGGCGACGGCGTCTTCGGCCGCCTTCGGGATGGCGAATTCGAAGCTCAACTGCTCGCCGGTGAACTCGCTGATGTGTTCGAGTTCGGCCGTCGGAACGAGGTCGTAGGTCACGTCGGCGTCGGTGTCGGGGTCCGACCGACCGGCGTACTCGAAGACCGCTCCCGTCTCGCGCTGGGGGAGGTCGGTCGGGGGCGATGTGAGTTCCTCGAACGACCGGACAGTCAGCGCCTCGGGAACGAGGTCGGACTGCTCGACATCGGGAAGCCGTTCGTGGTCGTGCAGTGGCGCTCCGTCGAGTTCTGGAATCGCGTAGGGGAGTCGGCTGCTCTCGTCCCGCGGGAGCCCGTAGGCGATGGGAAGCGACGTAACCGCCTCTGGGTCTTCGAGCACGCGGTTCGTGATGTCGGCGATATCGTTGCCCGCTGGCAAGCGCTGGAACTGGTCGCGCTCGTCGTTGATCGACAGCGCACTCGAATGGGACCCCAGTTCCGAGAGGATGCGTGGCACCGTCCGCTCGGGGTCGAGAAACTCGTTGTTGGGGACTTTGCGGGAGTGAGAACTGGCGACGAAGAGAACGGGGGCCTCGCTGTCGGTGTCGACGAACACGTGGAGCACTTCCCAGTCGTGCCAGTGGAAATTCGTCGTGAACTGGTCGAACGCACTGTAGGCCCAGTACTGGACGACTGCGAGCGGCGAGTCGTCGTAGGCCACCGCGTTGTAAAACATCGTGGGGGCCGGCGGCCCGTCGCTCGCCGTGAACTGCTTCGAGTAGTCGTTGAGTGCCCTGAACCCGTCGACGACAGTCTCGCCGTCCCGGTCGCGCTCGTACTGGCGTGGATCGGTCGGGAACCACCGCTCTGCGCTGTCGAAGTACAGTGTCGGCGCGTACTCTGCGGCGAGTGCGCTGGCACGGTCGCTCTCGACTGGTGTCGTCGTCGCGTCCTCTCCTGCTTCGAGCGCGCCACACCCCGCGACTGCGGCGCTCCCGGCGGCTGCCAGAGCGCCGAGAAACGCCCGCCGGTCGAACCGGTTCCCTGAATCTGTCACAGATGGGGATGTGGAGCAGTCGGCAAAGCCCTTCTGGCTCGTCGCTTCGTGCAAGGTGTGCCCGTTTACCACAGTTTATACTGCCGGCTGTAACCTCGTGAAGATATTCGCAACCCCGGGGTAGCGAAATCGTTCACGGACTTACAGCCGGCAGTATCATACGACCGGCAGTATCACTGATCGGCGACCACTCGATACAGCGCCCCGGTCGGCCCGTCCCCACCGTCCAGCGACGCTTTCGAGGCCCGGTCGGTGAAGTAGAGCGCGTCGTCGGTGACCAGCGGCGTGCTCGTCACCAGTCCCTCGCCGTCGACAGCCCACACTTCCGCCCCGGTGTCCCTGGTCAGTGCACAGAGTTTCGGCGCATAGGAGCCAACCAGGACGTGTTCGCTCGTCACCGTCGGACACCCGATGATCGGACCGCCAACGTCGGTTCCCCACTGCTCATCGCCGCTGGCTGCGTCGAGTGCGTACAGGTACCGGTTCTGGTCACCGACATACACCGTCCCGTCGGCATCGACCGATGGCCCGGACATCACTGACCCGGCTAAGGTCGTCGCCCATTCCTCGCGTCCTTCGGTCAGGCCGACCCGATACACCTCGTCGCTCCAGGAGCCAAAGAAGGCGCTGCCGTCGAACGTTGCGATGGGACCCTTGATCGGTTCGCCCGTCGAGTAGGTCCACAGGAACTCGCGGTCGGGATACGACCACGCGTAGAGGTCGCCGTCGTTCGCGCCGACGACGAGTCGGCCGGCCGCACGGTCGATGGCACACGTCGAGTGGGGGTGGTCCGTCACTCGCTTGTCCGTCCACTCGACCTGGCCCGTGATCGCATCGAGTGCGAAGATGCCGCCGCTGGGGTCGTAGTACTCGACGGCGATGTACACCGTCCCGTCGTGGTATCCCGGACTCGATCCGATGGCGTCACCCAGTTGCGTGCGCCAGTACTGCTCGCCGGTGTCGAGATCGAAAGCGTACAGCGCCCCGTCGTAGGCACCGACGTACACCGCGTCGTTAGCGATCAGCGGCGTCCCGTGAAACCCCCGCGTCGTGTTCGTCGCGTCGGTCTGCCAGCGAATCTCGCCGTCGGGCCGGACTGCCCACACCTCGCCGGTGTCGCCCGTCACCACGATGTCGCCGTTCGGTGCCTGGACGGGACTGGCCTTCGCGGCGGTGTGATCGCCCGTGTTCAGGTCGTCGATCCGCCAGTCGACCGTGACCGACGATGGAATCGTCTGTTCGAGAGCGACGCCACGTCGGGTTGGGCCACTGCGAAACTGGGCGTCTGCTTCGTCTGCCGGCGGCCTGTCGGGTGCTCCGCCCAGCGTCCGCAATCGACCCAGACAGCCTCCGGTCCCGAGCACTGTAGCAGCCCCGACGGCCCCGAGAAATCGCCGTCTCGTCTGGTCCATGCCTCCGAGCACTAACGACGGCGACAAGAGGGTTTCGTCCGTTCGACGGGAACGACTGGTGTGTCATAGTTACGACGGTTCCTGTCATAGTGATTATTGTCGGTCTTTCCGGGATAGATCGCACGACAGCACGCGACCGACCCGGTAATCGGCGACAATAATCACTATCAATGCGACTGGAACCCGTCCGTGTCCAGGAAGTTGTGGGCAACAGTGATGGCGTGATTGGCGTGGAGTGGCTTCGGACCCAGCGAGACGCGCCGGTCGGTGTGGCCCCCGAGTGTCTCGCTCTCCTCGGCAGTGAAACTACGGTGGTCCGAGAGGACGAACACCGGATCGTCCGGCGGTTCGGTGTCGACGACCGGGTCCCCGTTCTCGTGCAACTGGACGACGGTGCCGTCGGCCCCCGCGTCGTCGAGCGTCGACGCGAAGCCACGGCGGGTCAGCGAGACGCCCGGCGACGTTTCGACCGGCACGTGACCGATGGCCGCCTCGCGCTCCTCGAGCGCATTCCGGACCAGGGCCGCCGTCGAGCGTTCGTCGGGGTTGAGTCGCCGGACCGTCCTGCCGTCGAACGTGATGGTGTACTCCCCGCCCAGTACGAGGTGGACGCGAACGTCCTCGCGGATGTCGTGACTGAGGAAGAACGCCGCCGAGACACACCGACAGAGCACGTCGAGTCGCCCCGCTCCGCCCGCGAGGTCGTCGAGCGAGAACGCTGCCGTCGTCGGGGCGTCGTGGCCGATGATGACGAACTGGCGCATACCGGTGGGAGGGCCAGCGGGCATATCAGCCCTCCTCTTCGTGGGCGGCATGTCTATCGTTCAGGTCTGAGGCTGGTCCCGCCCTCGATAGACGTATGCACTGTTCTAGTCCTCAAAGGAGTATAGACGACAGTTTTATCAGGTGGCAACGTGTGACACACCCACATGATCGGGCAGCTAGAGGACCTGCTCCGTAACGCGAACACGCGGACGGACCGGTGTATCAACTGTGACGGGAGCGTCATGCCCGGGGCCGTCCAGTGTCAGGACTGTTTCAGGAACCGGTAGGGCCAGAACGCCAGCGAGGACAGCCCAGCGCGCTACTGTAGCCGTGGTCCGGAGGGCGATACCGTCAGGGAGCGTAGCGGCGACGACGTCGCGCCCGATTCGCTGGCCACCGTCGAGCACGAACTGGTGGTTCGTTCCTAGTCCAGAAAGTCGACCAGCGCCTCGCTGACTCGCTCGCGAGCGTCGAATTGCACCCAGTGGCCCGCGTCGGGGATGCGCTCGACGCGGCGGTCCGGGACCCATCTGCCGAGACTTTCTGTTAGCTCGACGTCCAGCGCGTGGTCCTGCTCGCCCCAGACGAGGAGGGTGGGCGCGTCGACAGTGTGGTCGTCCGGGCCACCGCCGAGAAGCGTCGTTTTGCTGGTCCGGCGAAACATGGCCCGGTAGTAGTTGAGCGCCGCCGTCAGCGCTCCCGGCTCGGCCAGCGCCGACTTGTACCGCTGGAGGTCCTCGTCGGTGAATGCTCCGTCCGTCGCCTGCTCGCGAAAGAGCGACTCGACGACCGCGTAGTCGTTCCACCGGAACCCCACCTCGGGAAGTTTCGGGAGCTGGAAATATAAGACGTACCAGGATTTGCGTAGCTGGGACGGCGACGACCAGAGATGCTCCTCGTAGCGGGCCGGATGGGGCGCGTTCAACACGGCGAGACGGTCGACCACGTCGGGACGCTCGATACCGACCCACCAGGCGACGAGTCCACCCCAGTCGTGGCCGACGACGTGAGCCTGTTCACGTCCGTGGTGATCGATCAGGCCCGCCACGTCGGCGATCAGTTCCTCGATGTCGTAGGCGCTGACCCCGGTCGGTTTCTCCGAGCGGTTGTACCCCCGCATATCGGGGGCGACGACGCGATAGCCGGCCTCAACCAGCGCGGGAATCTGGTACTGCCAGGAGTACCAGAACTCCGGGAAACCATGGAGCAACAGTGCGAGGTCGCCGTCTTCGGGACCGGCAGTAACGGAGTGGAGCGTCACACCGTTGACCATCGCAGTCTCGTGGGTCAGGTCGTCGATGCCTCGGTCTGGCGTAGTCTTTGTTGTCGTCATGCGATGACGTGTGTCGGGCAGTGTACGAGCGTGACGGAGCGACGGCGAAACCGCTCCATACCGGTGGACGTACCGTTTGATACGTCTCAGCCGTCACGGTCCCCAGCTGAACGTCTCATTGCGTACGTCCACCGGTATAGTTAGTACGAGACGAGGTCATCGAGTACCGCGGCCGCACTGCCGTCGGCGATGACTGTCCGTGCCTCGTCGATGCCGTCGTCGAGACTGGATACGTCCTCACGGGCGTACATCCGGAGGGCGGCGTTGAGCTGGACCGCGTCGGCGAAGGCCTCGTACTCGTCGTCACCGGCAACGACTGCCTCGGTGATCGCCGCGGAGTCGGCCGCCACGTCCTCGACGGCGAGGTCCTCGCTTTCGAGGTCCATCCCGTACTCCGAGGTCCGGATCTCGTAGTCGACGATGCCCTCCTCGTCGGCGTCGCTGTCCTCGCTTGGCCACTCGGCGACCACGGTCGACCCGGGACGCACGTCGTCGTAGCCTTCCATCCCCTGGAAGAAGAGCGCGCGGTCGACGGTGCTCGTGTCGGCGGCTGTGAGCGTTCGGATCATCCGCTTGGCGAAGGGCAGATGGTAGAAGCTCCCGATGTGAACGTCGGCGTTCGCGGGGTTGGCGAGCGTCTCGATGGTGTTGAGGAAGGTCCGCACGCCCATCGTGTCCCGGCGCTCCCAGAGGCCGTCGATGCCGGGGTTGAAACGCGGCTGGTAGTAAAAGCCAAAGCCAACGTCGTCGATCATGTCGGCGCTCTCGCCGGGTGTACGGTCCGTCTCGACGTCCAGTTCGTCGAGCACGTGCTTGTAAGCGTCGAGTTTCTGCGTCGGCACCCGGTCACCGGAGTGGGCAACGACGGGGGTGCCCGCGGCGGCGGCAACGATACCCGCGGCGACACCCAGGATAGCAGACGTGTGCTTGCCGTCGTAGGCAGCCCCGCAGTCGACCGGGTCGGCGCTCGGGGTCGCCGTCTCGACGCTCTCCTCGGCCATCACGTCGACGAAAGCCCCGAGTTCTTCGGGCGTGTTTCGCTTCCAGCGGTTCGCCAGCAGGAAGGCTCCGAGTGTCGTGTGATCCGGTTCGTCATCGAGAATGCGCCGGAACGCCTCGCGTGCCTGTGCGCGGTTCATGTCGTCGGCTGACTTGTGGCCCGACCCGACGACGTCGGTCATCAGGCGTTTGAGGGGCCACTCGCCGTATTCGCGCGTCGCTTGTGCCATGCGAACAGGTTCGGCTGCGAGCGGCTAAAGGCCCGTGGTTTCCGCCAGGTATCCGTTCGCCGCCCCTCAGAGTGGGGCGAAAACGCTGTCGAGAGCCGAAAAGGATACACCAGCACAGTCCTAAGCGCGACTGATGAGCCTCCAGTCGGGCGACTGGCGCGAGCAGATCGACGACGTGGACGCTGCGCTGGTCGACGGATACCAGAGCGGATTCCCCGTCGTGGAACGGCCCTTCGAGCGAGTCGGCGCGGACCTCGGGGTTTCCGCAGACGAGGCACGAAAGCGAGTACAGCGCCTGCTCGATACCGGCATCTTCCGGCGCTTTGGACCGGTGTTGAACCCCCCGGTGATCGGGTCCTCGGCACTGGCCGCGATTTCGGTCCCCGACGACGCCTTCGACGAGGCCGCGACAGTCGTCAACAGCTACGATCAGGTCAACCACAACTACGCCCGCGACCACGAGTGGAACATGTGGTTCGTCGTGACGGCGGGCGAACGGCAAAAGCGCGACAGGATCCTCGCAGAGATCGAGGCACGGACCGGCTGTTCGGTGCTGGTCTTGCCGATGCTGACAGACTACTACATCGACCTGGAGTTCCCGGTCGTCAACGAGGACCGCTGGGCACGCGAGAGTCTCCAATCGACCGACGTAACGGCGACCCGGATCAGCGAATCTGCGGTCGCCGACCTTACACCGCTCGCCCGCCGCCTCCTGCTTGCGATCCAAGACGGGATGCCACTGTCGGCAACGCCGTACCGTGACGTGGCCCAGGCGGTCGATGCGTCCGTCGAAGACGTGCTGTCGACAATCGAGCACCTCCGCGCCGATGGCTGTCTCAAGCGAATCGGCTGTGTTGTCAACCACGTCAGAACGGGGTTCGACAGCAACTGCATGGTCGTCTGGGACGTGCCCGACGACGACCTCGATCACCGGGGACGGACTGTCGGCGAACTCCCGGCCGTCACGCTGTGTTACCACCGCCCCCGCCGTCCGGAACAGTCGTGGCCGTACAACCTCTTTACCATGATTCACGGCCGCGAAACGACAGCTGTCGAGGCAAAGATCGACGAGTTGGCGACGGACTATCTCCCCTACGATCACGACCGCCTCTATTCGACGGCGACGCTGAAACAGACCGGGGCGCAGTACGGCGATCTTGTCGGTGCATGAGCCGATCTGACCTGCCCCGTGATTGCCAGTAGGACTGATATACGCATCATCATTTCCCCCGGAACGCTTTTGCGTTAGTTAGTTCATAGTGGTAAGTAATAACATGGCCGTCAGCGAGCGCGCGACAGTTCTGATCGTCGACGACGAGCCAGATGTCACAGATGCATACGCGGCACAACTGCGCGAGCAGTACGAAGTAACGACGGCATACAGCGGCCAGGCGGCACTCGACGAACTCGGGCCTGCAATCGATGTCGTCCTCCTCGACCGGCGAATGCCCGATATCTCTGGCGACGATATCCTCAAACGGATCCGCGAGAGCGATCTGCAGGCGCGTGTCGCGATGGTGACAGCCGTCGATCCCGACTTCGACATCATTGACATGCCCTTCGACGACTACGTCGTCAAGCCAGTCTCGCGAGCGGATCTCTATGAAACCATCGAGCGACTCCAGTCGTGTGCAGCCTACCAGAACCAGTTGCGAGAGTACTACGCGCTTACGTCGAAGGTCGCCGCACTGAAAGCGACCAAGACTGACGTCGAGTTACAGACCAGCAAGGAGTTCCAGGAACTCGAAGACAGAATCGAAGAACACAGGGCCGAACTCGACGAGATGGTCGACCGGTTCGACGAAACCGATTACGAGGCGATTTTCAGGGATGTCGGGGGGCGCGCGGAACCGACGTTCGACGAATAACTCGGTCCTTCTCACTCCCAACGAAAGTTCCGAAAGCACTAACCGAGATTCGCCCATAGTGGGGGTCGATGAGCCAACAATTGCCGGACGTACAGGCGTCGAGTCCGGACGTCACTGTGGGTCTCAACCGCGTCGGCGTCACTGGCGTCGAGAAACTGGTCAAGATCGGGCGCGACGACCGTCGGCCGATCGTTCTGATGGCCGAGTTCCAAGTGTTCGTCGATCTCCCGTCCTGGCGCAAGGGAGCGGATATGAGCCGGAACATGGAAGTTATCGACGAGACGCTCGAAGCGGCCGTCCGCGACGAGGTCGACGGCGTCGAGGACGTCTGTGGCGACGCGGCCGAGCGGCTACTCGAAAAGCACGACTACACGACCAAAGCAGAGGTCCGGATGGAAGCCGAGTACGTCACCCGCGAAGAGACGCCCGAGTCGGGCAGACCGACCCAGTCGACGGCCGACATCATCGCGTCGGCGACGGCCGACGGCGAGGGGACCCGCGAGGAGATCGGTGCCCGCGTGACCGGGATGACCGTCTGTCCCTGTTCGCAGGGTATGTCGGCCGCTCGTGCCCGCGAGACGCTCCGCGGTCTCGATGTCGAAGACGAGACCATCGATGCATTCCTCGAAGAGGCACCCCAGCCAGGCCACTCCCAGCGAGGCCACGCGACCCTGACTATCGAGAGCAACGGCGCTCCCGAAGTCGACCTCACCGACCTAATCGAAGTCGCTCGCAACTCCATGAGCGCGCGCATCTACAACCTCGCGAAGCGCCCCGACGAGGACCACATGACCTACGAGTCACACAAGAACGCCAAGTTCGTCGAGGACTGCGTTCGCTCGATGGCCGAAGGCGTCGTCGAGGCGTTCCCACATCTCCCGGACGACGCTATCGTGACGATGAAACAGTCCAACGACGAGTCGATCCACCAGCACAACGCCCACGCCGAACGCGTCGCCGAGTTCGAACACCTCGAACGAGAACTGGCCGACGACTAGGCGCGCTCTTCTGTGTTCCGGAGTCGCTACTCGCCGGCAATCTTCGTCGCCCGCTCCCAGCGCGGTTCGAACTCCTCGTAGACTTCACTGGCAAACTCCGGGTCCTTCAGGTCGATTACGGCAAACGTCTCCCCGCCGAGGGGATGCGGGACCTCGATACAGACCTCGGTGTCGTCGATCAACTCGAAGGTAGCAGTCACCTCGTTGCTCGTCCGGTAGTGGTAGTTACCGTACTGCTGGAGGCGGCGCTGGTACGCTTCACCCAGATCGGACGGGACCGCCTCGATAAAAGACGGTGACAGGAGCATAGACACCTCGACACCGCGCTCTAAGGCCGCCTCGAGTTCGTCGACCAGTCGATCAGTCGCCTCGGTCAGATCGAGTTGCTGGGCCGGCAGCGTACCGGCCATGACGATGAAGTCGTCAGCCGCCGCGAGTCGCTCGACGAGCAAGTCGACTGTTTCGTCGGGACCGACGGCGGCGGTCCAGAACGGCTCTTCGACAGGCTCTGCGGATTCGAGTTGCTCTGAGAGGTCGTCGACGATTTCCTCGTACTGCTCTGCCTTCTCGTCGAGTTGGCGTTTCTTGTCCGCTAGCAGTCGCTCCAGGGCCGTGTCCGGTTCGACGGGTGCGTACTTTTTGGGCCTGCTAGCTGCCTGAGTGCGAACGAGGTTCAGCGTCTCTAAACTGTTGAGCACGTCGTAGATGCGACCCATCGGTACGTCGCTGACCCGAGACAACTCCTTTGCGGTTGTCGGGCCGGTGTCCAGCAGCGACCGGAATGCACGATCCTCGTACTCGGAAAGTCCCAGATCCCTTAGATTTGCCATACGTGCTGGCACGCTGTCGGGATTCAAAAACGCACCGGCAGTTTGTACACGTTTATCGTTGTTCGGCTACCACGCCGGTTACGTATCCGTCAGGACGGATTCGAGGTCGACCGGCGTCTCGGCCGTGCCAACGTGCTCGCCTGCGACGGTCAGCATCGCCTCGTCGCCGCCGGTGTCGGGCACGACGACAGTCTCGTGGTCGGCCAGTCGAAGCGCGGCCCGGTGGAGGTCACTCCCGGCCCCGGGACCGACCCGCAGGGCGCTCGGCGAGCGCAGACGGGCCGACACTGCCGCGTAGTGAGCCACCTCGACACCCATCCGGTCGGCCGCGCCGGCGAACGACGAGATGGCATCGTGTGCCGCCTCGCGATACCGCTCGTCGTCGGCCAGCACCGCCAGATCGAGCAGTGCGTCGGCCAACTCGACGGTCGCATCCAGCGGGTACTGCGAGCGCGAACACAGTCCCAGTCCGTCAGCGGGACCGTCGCGAAACGCCCCCGACTCCGCCTGCAGGGTATCAAGCGTCCAGTCGGCGATATCGACTGCGGGGCCACCCTCTCCCAGCACCTGCCAACTCGTCGTCAGCCCCTGCAGGACGCGGGCCTGGTCGAGCAAGAGACCCGTTGGCCCCGATGCCTCGTCTGTCCGATAATGCGTGACCGCCCCGTCCTCGACGAGGGTCGTACAGACCGTGTCTCTGGCGCGCTCGGCGTACCGACGGGCCCGCTGGTCGTCCGTGTAAGCCGCGTAGGTACACAGCGCGTCGATGGCCAGTCCGTTCCGGTCGGCGAACACCGTCTCGTCGACGTGCGGGACCTCGGCACTGGCCCGGTCACTCCCACCCAGTACGTGATACTGGTCGTCGCCAGCCTGGCTTCCCGCGAACGCGCCGCTGGTCGATTCGTCGTCGGTGTCGGTCCACAGCGTCGTCGTCAGGTACTCGAGTGCGTCCTCGGCCGTCTCGCGGTAGGCCGCCTCACCCGTGTAACGATACCCGTGTGCGAAGGCCCGCAGGAGGGCCGCGTTCTCGTCCAGGAGTCGTTCGGTCCGGGCATCGGACCACGTGCGCCCGGTCGCGTAGCGATAGAACCCACCGTCGTACGTGTCGCGCAACTGTGTCCGGATCGCTTCCAGCGTCCGCGTCGCCTGGTCACGAGCGCGCACCAGCGCGAACTCGACTGTCCGGGGCAGCGGGAACTTCACATCGGTCCCCCACCCACCGTGCTCTTCGTCGTAGGCCGCCAGCAACTGCTCGACCATTGCCTCCTCGATTCGCGACGTGACCTCGCCCCCCGGCGGCGCGTCGGTCTGTAGCGACCGGGGAATCGACCCCGCCGACTCGCCTTGCGTGTCCCACGTCTCGCGCACGCTGTCGAGGATACCACGGAATCCGCCGGGCCCGAGGTAGGTCGCACCGGAGAGCACGGTCCCATCCGGCGTCAGAAAGACCGTCGAGGGGAACCCGCCCATCGTGTACCGCTCGCGCACGTCGGGATGCCGGTCGGCGTCGACCCGCACCGGCACGAACCCGTCGTTGATGTTGGCCGCGATCCGTGGCTCCGCGTAGGTCTTGCGGTCCATCTCCCGACACTCCGGACTCCAGGGCACCGTCAGCGCGAGCAAGATCGGGTTGCCGGCGTCCCGGGCCGCCTCGAAAGCCGACGCTCCCCACTCGCGCCACTCGACGTTCGTCTCCGCTGCAAAGTCGTCCATACCACTGATATGACGAGGACGGGAAAGAAGCTTGCAGTATACCGACGGACGAACTGGACTCGCGTTCGGCGCACTCGAAAGGCGTTTGAGGGCCGGGTGGCAAAGCGAAAGTATGCTCCGGGTCATCGCGGTGTTGTTGTTGATACCGCTCCTCGATGCCATCCTGCTGGCGGTGTTGGCCACGCAACTCCAGGCCCTCTCTGTGGTCGTGATCGTCCTGCTCGTGGTCGTCACAGCCCTCATCGGGATGCTGCTGGTCCGCGCCGAGGGCCGGCATACCCTCCGCCGGATCCAGGAGAAGTTCGCGACCGGTGAAGTGCCCACTAACGAACTGATCGACGGCGGCTTTCTCGTCGCTGCCGGCGCGTTCTTCCTGACGCCCGGCTTTGTCACTGACTTCGTCGGCCTGCTATTGGCAGTTCCGGTGACGCGCGCGCCGATCCGCGCCCTGGCCAAACGCTTCGTCATCACACCCTACCTCGACGCCAAGGCCAAGGGCTTCGTCTCGGGGAACGTCTACGTCGGCGGCTTCCCTAATCAGGACGGTCCCGGCGGTCCCGGTGCTGGTGGTCCCGGCGGTCCCGGCGCTGATGGCCCGAGCGGTGGCCCCGACAACCCTGGCAGCGGCCCCAGCGTCTCCGGTGGATCGTCCGGCGGTTTCGATCACGACAACGCCACCGACATCGACTTCGAAGAAACCGACGACGAGTGACCGACGGTAGCGTGGTCGACTTATAATGACTATTGTAACTATGTACTGATAGACACCGACCCCGAGTCAGTGCTATCCGATACTGTCTTACGACGGTCCCTACCACACATCCCGCCCCGGAAAAGTAACGTTTAACAGTACCCCTCGGGTACACCTGAATGCGCTCATCTGGGCCAATAGCTCAATCAGGTTGAGCGCTCGGCTGATAACCGGGAGGTTCGCGGTTCAAATCCGCGTTGGCCCATTCACCTTCTGAACGGTCCTTAGACGGCGCATATCGGCTGTTTTGGCGTTTGAAGCCAGCGATTTCGACATTCGAGGATTCCAGTGCCCCCTCGAATGTGCGCGTTACCTCATTCACTTTCTGCACGGGGGTTTCCGCCCTCTAGGATTCTGCTTAGCCGAAGATTCCCACGCGTAATAAATATTCGGTTGAATGTCAGCACACACCATACCTTGGCGGAGAGAATATTTCGATCCATCTCATCATCTAATGCAGGTTCAATCACCTGTTTACGTGCTTCTTCAGCCACTTTCTCCAGATTGATAAGCGCATTCCGCATCTTAGCAAGCGCCTTGGCGTTACTCGTGTCTATGCCGCGATTAACCATTGCCTCAGCATGGCGGATCGCAGCTTGAAGCGGTCCAGGATCGGGGCGTACCATCGTATTTGGATCGTTAGGGGAGGAGCCGTCTATAGCTTTCTGCAATCTTGGCTATGAAGTAGACTGCGACCGGGTGTTAACTGATACCCTGATCGTCAAGCACCCCGTATGCAATACAGCTTCTGAGAACTGTTACCGATTGAGGGATTGAACAAGGTCGTTACCCCGAATATTCGTATTTGAGGACAACACTGCCCGCACCGTTGCTCACAACTATCGTATCTCCACCGTTGTTCCAGATCGCTGAGTCACTCCCCCAGTAGAGCTCAGTATTGGAGTCACTGCTTGATCCAGTGTACAGCGTGATCGTCTCTCCAGGACCAAGTTCGACTCCATCGGGGACATAGTATGTGTGATCGGCCTCATCAGCGATGGTCCAGCCGCTGAGATCGAGAGTGGAACTACCAGCATTCTCGAAGACGATGTACTCGTCATTCTCATTCTCGTGGTCATTGCCTTCAGCATCAGCGTGGACTTGGGCAACGGCGAGTTCACCTGCCTGCTGGTTGTCTGTTGGTTCAGGCGTCGATGTCGGAGTCGGCGTGGGTGTCACTACATCTCGACATACCCAGACCCCGCGTTCGCTCGATTGTGCATCATTCTCCGCGGCGTAGAAGCGATCGGATTGCTCGAATGTTGAATCATAGACTCGCGCGTATCCCTCTGAGACGAGCTGGTAGTTGACGTTCTCACCATCGGCGACGACATAGGCGAGGAGGCGGTTGAATGAACCGCGACGATCTGACTGGCTATCAAAGACAAGTCGGACAGACTCACCAGCAAGGCGATCCATCATGTACGCAGTTGCTTCTTGACCCTGATCTCGAAGACAATCGCGTCCAGCCTCTGAATCTGGGACGCCTTCGAATTCCCCCGGTGTTGTCGAGCCATACGTTTCAGGCGTGTCGACGCCCAAAAGCCGGACAGTGTCCTCCGTTCCGTTCTGGAACAGTATATCGATCGTATCACCATCGGTCACGCCCGTGACCTCAACGACGACACTCGGCTGGTCAGGAGTGGTGGTCTGAGTTGGTGTCGGCGTCGGTGTCGGGGAGGGTGAAGGTGTCGGCGTTGCTGTTGGAGTTGGGGTCAGAGAGGGTGTTGGCGTGGCTGTTGGGGTCGGCGTGGGAACTGGGGTTGGAGGGGGTGTTGCTGTAGCTGTTGGAGAAGGTATCGGCGTAGCCGTTGATGAGGGTGTCAATGTGGTTGTTGGGGTCGGTGAGAGCGTTGCTGTAGCAGTGTCTCGTTCAGGAGATGTAGATGTCTCAGAACGTAGCGTCTGCGTCTCAGTACGATCTGCTGTTGGTGTTGGCCGAGGTATCGAAGTCTCCCAAGTATTGATTTCGTCATCGAAGATCGAGTCTTCATCCATCAGGCGAACGGTGAGGTCCAATTCATTTCCGGTATATTCAGCGAGCTCAGTTTCTGAGATCCTTACTTCGAATTCACCATTCTGTGCTCGCTCAACCTGATCGGTCGTCCGGGCTTCGTCACCGTTGATCTCGATGATGAAATATGGCTCACCGGGATTGTCGCCTTCATCATCTGTCTGTTCGAAAGAAGTGTTTGCAATGATACTGAGGGAGAAATCACCCGATGACGTGAACTGAGGCGTGACTGAGAATGAGACTTGAGAGGTAGGAGAGCGAGTAGCGGATTCCGTACGAGTAGCGGTAGCAGTATCAGGGCGAGTAGCGGAGTCAGTACGAGTGGCGGTTGCAGTATCGGTTGGACTTCGACTATCGGTTGCTGTGTCACTTTGCGCTGGTGTGAGAGTCGTCTCGACCTCAGTAGGAGTGTTTGTCGAGTTCTGAGCCCCAGCACAACCAGCTAGAACTACCAAAAAGATGAGTGAGAGACTCGCGAAACCGCGCAATTCCATAGTATGAGGATGAGCCGCTATAGACATGGTAGTTATACGGTACCTTATTCAATGGAAGATCAGAGAAGAGGTCCTGACGACGTTAACAGTAGGAAAGATCCGCCGCACAAGATCCATTGAGCTGGATGGTGAAATCGGGATAAGATGCATCCAGAGCGCCTCAGGAGTATTGTTCCGATGTTCGGTGGGGCAACGAGTTACGCCGAGACGCTCGATTGGATCCTCGACTTCGTTTCCGAACACCAGCCAACCGAAGACGAACTGATCGGTTGGCACCGTGGGACGTTCGATCGCGTGTCCAGTCGGGCGTCGATCACACGTCGGATCGACTATCTAGAGAACGTCGGCTTTCTCGAACTGCGCGAGGGCCGCTGGGTGCTTGGGCCAGAGGGACGGACGTACTTCGAGGACGGATCGATCCAGACATTGCTGGAGATCATGTGTCGTCGAAACGTCGGACTCCGGAGCCTCCTCTATACGCTCTCTCCAGGGCCGATGACGATCGAGGACATCAATCGCCAGCAACTCGAAACGCATCCCGAACTCGGCTGGGACCCCGCGAATATGGATATGGCAAAACAGCGTGCCAATTGGCTTCGAAGTCTGGGATTAGTCAGAAAGGATGGATCGCTGTACGAGCTCACTGACAAAGGACGAGAGTTCACTGAGCAGGCCGTAGATAGATGGGCTGATTCATCGAGACCACGTGTTACTGAGGAGTCTAATCCCCTGACTGCAAGTACCTACGAGACAACCGTCCAAGCTCGTTCAATTGATCCCGAATTTCGTGCAACAGTACTCAGTCGCTACGATTCCACTTGTCCTGTCTCAGAAGTAGACCATCGTGGACTGCTGGATGTTGCCCATATCCTCTCCTAGAGTGAGTACCCCCAATATCGCGCAGATCTTTCGAACGTGATCCCACTGAGTAAAATTCATCATGCCGCATTCGATCGACAATTGTTCACTATTGACAGCGGCTATCACTTGCAAGTCCATCCAGAATTCGAAACGGAGAGCAAGGTGCTAAGAGAGACGATCGTTGATCAAGCTGGCGATCGTTTGCTCAGTATCAACCAGATCGCGCCGTTCCTCGGCCGAGCCTACAGAAGCGTTCATACAGCCATTCGGGAGGTGGAAGCCGCGGTTCAGCGCGGCTTCCCCATATCGTTTGGAGCCCCTTCGATCAAACCATCGGTGGACCGACACAAGTCGACGAGTCTGGGAAGGTGTGTTCAGGCTACAAAGGTCAAGAGCCGCCGCGGAACAGCGACTCGCTTCGCGTGACTCGCGGTCAACTCGGTATCGATTACGGAGGAAATCTTGAACCGGTAATCCAAGAGGCTGAAGACCTCTCCCAGCCGCTGGGAGAGGTCTGGACTGACGGCCTCCAAGCGTACCGAGAAATGGAGCGTGACCACCGGACGGTCGTGCACAAAGAGCGGTATGTATCGCCAGAGGGCGTCCACGTTAACCAAGCTGAGTGCTTGTTTTCGCTTATTCAACCGTGGCTACGGAAGTTCCGCGGCCTATCCAAGCAGGGCTTGGAACAGACCGCTCACACCTTCGGTATTGTTCGCTCACTCAATTTAGCTGGTGACCGGGCCAACTCCGAAGCGGTTTTGTCCGTGCTCCGAGCCACGAACAGGTATGCCAACAACACACCACGTCGGAACGACTGTCGAGGATCTGGACCGTGCCGTTGAGTTCTATAGCGAGACGTTCGGGTTCGAGGAGCTGGCTCGCTTCGATGTCGCCGGGGAGGCCTTCGCGACGGGCGTTGGTGTCCCGGGCGCGGCGGCACAGTTCGCCCATCTCGACGGCGATGGCGTTCGCGTCGAACTCGTCAGCTACGACCCCGGCGGCGAGGACGCTGCAGGGAGCGTTAACGACACCGGCGCGAAGCATCTGGGGATCGAAGTCGAAGACATCGAGGCGTTCTACGCCGACCTCGGCGAGGACATCGAGACGCTTTCTGCCCCCCAGACCAGCGAGACCGGATCGAAGATTCTCTTCGTGAAAGATCCGGAGGGCAACCTGATCGAAGTGATCGAGCCGGCGTGAAAAACGACTGATACGGTTTATTGTAGTTGCTTACCGGTGATCGTCTACCCCGTGGCGACGATCACCGGTAAATCGCTACAATAACCCGTATGAGAAGAGTCAGTTAGTCCACTCCTCGATATGCTCGGCAACGTAGTCCTGCGAGCCGAGACCGACGCTGATACCGATAGCGAGAGCGACGCCGAGACCGAGGCCGACGGCGACGGCCTGTGCCATCGTGTTGAGAATCGCAGTGCTGTAGCCAAAGGCATCCAGTGCGAGAGTTACGGAGACGAAGTAGACGACACCCCGACCGGTCAGTGCGGCAAGCGGCGTGACGGAGTTACCACCGAGAACCTCGTTGTCCTTGACGCTACGAGAGACGTAACCAGCGACAGTGAAGCCAACGAGCAGGATCAGGACACCACCGATCAGCGACGGAAAGTAGCCGGCACCGGACGCGACCCAGTTGGCCATCTGGTTCGCGTTGACCAGCGTCAGCGAAATCACGAGTGCGATCAACACGATCAGGTACGTGATCAGTGTCACGATAGTGCCGTCGACCTCGTCTTCCCCGGCGAAAAAGCCACCAAACGGCGTCTCCATGATCGCCTCGTCGAAATCAACACGATCGGCAACCATCGCGAACTTGCTCCCGACCCACGGCCCAACAGCGAGGAGGGCGATGATCGGGAGCGCAACGGCCAGCAGAATCGTCGCCGGCCACTCGACGAGACCGATGATGTCGTTGATGGTCTGGCTCAGGTCGGGGAGTATCCCGGACGACTGCTGGAGCAGGACACTCACGTGTCGACACGCCCCAGACTTGGCCTGTTCCGATACCTGTACGTACTAGATTGGGATTGGTACGTAAACATATCTACCGTGTCTGATCTCTTGATGTGATTTAAATTTTTAGGAATCGGAGCGAGCGCTGTCCGATGCGTTGGTCGAGCGCAAGAAACCGGAAACGTCGATTCGTACTGCCGACTGTCACAACATAGTGCGATCCGACCCCCAGATGTCGAAACCGGTCACAGACGGACAGTCGGTCGCATCAGTCCCACGTGACGCCGGGGTTGGTCACTGCACCGTTTGCCGCGGAACCGAAGTCACGGTGGTACTTCGCCAATACGCCGCTCGTGTAAGTCAGTTCGGGATCGTAGTCCGCGACGCGCTGTTCGATTTCCTCGTCGGAGAGGTCCACAGAGAGTTCAGTGCTGTCGATGTCGATGGTAACTACGTCGCCGTCTTCGAGCGCGGCGATTGGACCGCCAACGAAGGCTTCCGGGGCGACGTGGCCGATGGAGAAGCCACGGGTCGCACCGGAGAACCGGCCGTCGGTGAACAGCGCCACGTCGTCGGCGTGGCCCTGGCCGGCGACTGCGGAGGTCACACCGAGCATCTCCCGCATTCCCGGCCCGCCGCGTGGTCCCTCGTTGCGGATACAGATCACGTCGCCCGATTCGACGTGGCCGTCCTGGACATACTCCATCGCGTTTTCCTCCTGTTCGAACACGCGGACCGGTCCCTCGTGGTGCAGGTGGTCCTCGCCAGTAATCTTGATGACTGCGCCGTCGGGCGCGAGGTTGCCCGTGAGGATCCGAATCGCACCGCGTTCGTGGACCGGATCCTCGACCGGGTAGAGGTAGTCGGCGTCCAGCTCCCCGATTGCCGGCGGGTCGATCCGGTCGAGTTCCTCGCTGATCGTGTCGCCCGTGACGGTCAGTGCGTCGCCGTGGAGCAGGCCCGCGTCGTGCAGGGCCGCGAGGACAACGGGGACGCCACCGACCTCGTGGAGATCGTTCATCACGCGCTCGCCGCCGGGTTGAAGATCGGCAATCTTGGGCGTGCGTGCGCTGATCTCGTTGAACGTCTCGATGTCGAGATCGACGCCGGCCTCGGCGGCCAAAGCCAGCAGGTGGAGCACGGCGTTGGTCGAACCACCGACAGCCACCTGCAGGGCAATGGCGTTCTCGAACGAGTCACGCGAGAGGAAATCGGAGGGGCGTCGGCGCTCGCCCACGACATCGACGGCGACTTTGCCCGCTCGACGGGCCACCTCGTACCGGGACTCGTGTTCGGCGGGTGGCGAGGCAGAGCCAAGCGGTGCGAACCCGAGCGCCTCCGAGATGGAGGCCATCGTGTTGGCGGTGAACATCCCGCCACAGGAGCCAGCACCGGGACAGGCATGGCGTTCCATCTCGTCGAGTTCGTCCTCGCTCATCTCGCCGTCGGAGACGGCCCCGACGCCCTCGAAGACGTTCTGGATCGTGATTTCGCGGCCATCGTGCTCGCCGGGCATGATCGATCCACCGTAGAGGAAGACACTCGGCAGATCAGTCCGGATGGAGGCCATCATCATGCCGGGCATGTTTTTGTCACAGCCACCGATCGTCACGAGACCGTCCATACGCTCGCCGAAACTGACGAGTTCGACGGAGTCGGCGATGATCTCACGGGAGATCAGCGACGCCTTCATTCCCTCGGTGCCCATCGAGACGGCGTCGGAGATGGTGATCGTCCCGAACTCGATTGGCATCCCGCCGGCGTCGTCGATACCCTCGTAGGCAGAGTCTGCCACGTCGTCGAGGTGGACGTTACACGGCGTGATGTCGGCCGCCGGGTTGGCAACGCCGATCATCGGCGAAGAGAGGTCCTCGTCGTCGTATCCCATCGCCCGGAACATCGCGCGGTGTGGAGCGCGCTCTGTCCCCTCCGTGACCTCGCTGCTGGGGAGGTCGGGGTCTTTCCCCTGCTTGCGTCCGTCCTGCTTGCTCATACTGCGGAGTGGGCGATGGGGAACCTTAAGGACACGGACTGTCGTGTTCACCGGTTCGGACGGGAATGGAGCGAGTGATCGAGAGGCGACATACGGAGCAGGACAATAATCCAGACACACCGAAAGCCCTCGCGGGGTTCCGGTCCCGTGACTCGCTGCGCGCGCTCACCCCGTTCGCGTGCTTGCGTCGTCAGGGTTCCCGGAACCCCGCTCGCCCTTTCATCCGCCAGGATTCGGCTAATCGGCCAACCAATCGTTCCCTGGTGGATGAAAGGGCGAGGTGCTCTCGCGTGTACGTGACCGTCTGAGCGACCACTATCCGAAAGAGCGAAGCGATTGCGGATATGTCGCTCAGCGGTCGCGAGAGCACCGAGGGCTTTCGGTGTCGTGGATCAGGACGAACACTCGTTCGTGGCTTCCCTCGTCAGTACGGAAGCCCGACCCTTCATTTCGCGCCAGTGCAAATGGGTGATATGGTGACGGTCACGACGGCGGCGCGACTTCACTTCGGTTTCCAGAACCTCGCGCTGGCCAACGAGCGACTGTACGGCGGCGTGGGAGTGGCCCTCGACGAGCCACAACTCGTCGTCGACGCACAGCGGGCCGACGAGATTGTTTGTGACGACGGCGAAGCCGAGTCGTATCTCCGTCGAGTGGTCGCGACACTCGGCGTCGAGGGCGCTCGCCTCTCGGTCAGAGAGCGGATGCCCCGGCACATGGGCCTTGGCAGTGGCACCCAGCTCGCGATGGCGATTCTCGTCGCTGTCGCTCGGGCGCACGACCGCGAGGTCGAACCCCGCGAACGTGCCCCGGACCTCGGCCGTGGCGGGCGAAGCGGCGTCGGCGTCGCCACCTTCGAGTCCGGCGGGTTCGTCGTCGATGGGGGCCATCCGACCGAGCGGTTCACCTCCGAGCCACCGGCCAACGGCGACTGGACCGTCCCGCCGGTGATCGCCCGCCACGAACTGCCCGACAACTGGCGGTTTCTGCTCGTGGTCCCCGACGTGGAACCGGGCGCGAGCGGTGCCGAGGAGGACCGCCACATGCGCCAGGCCGTCGAACGGGCCGATGCGGGCATCGCCGACGACGTGGCTGCCACGCTGACCCGACTCCTGCTCCCGGCCGCCGCCGAGGGCGACCACCGACGCTTTGGCACCGGTGGGGCCCGCCTGGGCCGACTCAACGGTGCCTGGTACGCCGACGAACAGGGAGGTGTCTATCGCCCGCCGGCCGGCCGAATCGTCGAACGGCTCACCCAGCAGCCAGCGGTCGCGGGTGCCGGCCAGTCCTCGTGGGGACCCGCGGTGTGGGGCCTGACGACCCGCGGTAATGTCGATACCGCGATGACTGGCGTCGAAATGGCACTCAGTGACCTCTCGATTGAGGCCGATGTGCGTGTCGCTTGCCCCCGCAACGAGGGCGTGACCGTTACCGACGGACCGACGCTCGGGTAGTGGCAGTGCTCAGAATCGAGAGGAACGTCTGCAAAGCACCGAAAGCCCTCGTACAGTTGCGGCACCAAAGACTCGCTTCGCTCGTCTTTGAGCGCTCGTTCGCTCCGCTCACGAGCATCCCGGGACCCACGCTGTCGACCGAAAGGCGCATTCGCGCCTTTCGTGATGACGAAAGACCGGAGGTCTTTCGAACCACGCTCCGACAGGTGTCTGCTCGCGGCGGAGCCGTTCGCACGGGCCGAGGGACGGAGTCCCTCGTGGCTTGCGGGGTCCGGGTTCCCGCAACGGGCGGTCGGCTTCACCGACCGCCTTCTCCGCGGCGGCAACTGCCGCCGCGTAAGGCGAGGGCTTTCGGTGCTTTGAGGCTTTTTTTGGTCCAAGGTGTCATAGAACGGTTCTCACACATAGCCTATCAGCTCCGTCGCACTGGTCAGTACAAACTAACCAAGAACTGGTATACAGCTGTTAGACTTTGGTGTCCTCGGCGGACGGTTCCTTAGGTGTTCGATCAATAGGGCAGGTAATGATCGCGACTGTTCCATCCGAGTCAGCCTCGCCGAAAGATATTGAACCGCCAGACTGCTCAATGATCCAGCGAGCAACCCACAGCCCAATACCAGTGCTGTGATTTAGAGGTACTTGGGAGCGGTTCTCAACTATCTCACGTTCTGTTTCAGGCAGTCCAGGCCCATCGTCGATTATCTCTATTTTCAACCTGTCAGATTCCACAATTCCACGGAGCTCAATCGACGGGCTTTCTACATGTTCATTGGCATTTTCGATGAGTTCATCGATAACCTCACCGAGGGCAACATCCGGAACCGTAATTTGTTCACTTGGAGCTGTAACCCCAAACTGTGAATTAGGATATCGCTTTTGTGAGATCCGCCTGATCTCGTTGAGAAAATCATTGAGTTGGATATTCGTGGGTGAGTTATCAGAAGAATAGACCTTTTCGAGCCGTTTCACTTTCTCCGTCTGGGCGAGTAACTTCGCCGATCTGTCTATTATTTTGGTGGCTAACTCTGCCGTCCGCGATTGAGATTCGGAGTATGATATCTGACTCTGACCCTGTTGGTCTGAGTTAGTCTCTACCGGCTCGTTTCCGGAGACTGATTTGTATATATGGTCAGCACATCCGTTGATTACGGTGAAAGCATTACGGAGATTATGTCGCAGCAATCGGTTGAGCATTTTGAGTTGTTCTCGTCGCTCCTCACGTGACGTGATATCGTGGCCGACGCTAACAAACGCGTTGTGTGACTCGTGTGTAAAATACGATAACGAATGTTCGAACGTTCGCCGAGCTTCACGGGTCGACACTGTCGTTTCTAGGCGAACTGTCTGTTCCCGGCCTGTCCGTAAGGATTCGAAGGCCTCCTGTGTCTGTTTGAATTCCTGTTCGTTCATTATTTCCTCGTCTAAAAGGAGAGAGAGTGGCTCTCCGAGCAACTGCTCACGGGGTTTCCCGACAAGTGAGACAAAGGCCCCGTTGACCAATGTGAACCGATGATTCATATCGATAGCGTAAATAGGCCCTGGCGACGTCTCGATAGCTGTCTGATACCGCCGTAGCCCTTGCTCTCTATCGCGGCGATTGGCAGCCCACCGACGGAGGGCTATCAGTGAGAATCCGGTACCAACGAGTAGAAACAGGTGTTCGAAGACAACGCTAACCCACAGTGGTGGCAACACCAGTTCGTCAACTGTCTCCGTAACGCCATACATCACAACGAAAAACAGCGAGAGCACGAGGGGACGCTTGACTTCGGTATCGAGTGCCATCCGCTGAACAAGAAACAACCCCACTACTGCCATTAGTGGGAACATCCCCTCGAAAACGAATTGTACCCATGAGGGCTGGATAGGAGGAAAAATAATCAGTTGAACAATAGCACTGAGGACTGCAAACCCGGCTATGAGCACTGGGACTACATAATAGTCCGTTCTTTGATACTTATCGTGTATTTGTGACATTTAAGCTCCCTCCAACTATGTCGATACTGGACACAATTTCAATCTATAAAATTGGTTTATGTGCACATTTATATAAGTATCAGCTCCCAATTATCACTCCCAATATTTTGGATCGAACTTTCTTACCCTTATACACGTTCCAAATTAATATACCAGATTGCACAGCCGGGCCTGAATCTGGCTCAGCAGTGATGAACTAGAGTCAGATATACCATAATATCTGATATATATGAAATTAATAATCTGGTAATTTCAATATTTCATATTTCTGCCAGCCGAGTGTAGAGTACAAGACTTCTGCCCTCCATCTTGTACAACTCCGAGAACATTTGCCATATCTGGTAGAACTCACAGTGGTAGGTTCGCATGCTTGCTGAGCAGGTGATTCGCCCCAATGTGACTGAAATCAACCACATTGGGAGTCGTTCTATGACACCCTATCTCGGTCTCCTATCTGAACACGGCTAGGTAGTCGGGACAAGGATTAAGCACCGTCACGGAAGTGTGTGGATATGGATCGCATCCCGTTTGGCATTCGGCAACTGGACACCACGATCAAGGGTGGCGCACCGACGGGGAGTGTCGTACTGGTGTCCGGAGAATCGGGGGCTGGATCGCGGGAGTTCATGTACACGAGCGCGCTGATCAACGGCCTCGCGACTGGCGACAACGAGACATTGCACGACCTCTATTACGGGTCGCGCGCGACCGACGCAATCGATCCCGAGGAGGTCCACTACATCTCGTTCACCGCCTCGAAAGAGAAATTGAGCCAGGAGATGCGTCTGGCGATGGACGAGGAGATCGTCGACAGCGGGTTCGAGAACGTCGTGTTCCACGAGATGGCAGAGCGGTACTTCCACGTCAGCCCGGTGCCCCGGGACTGGTATGCCGGCGCAACGCACAACATCACCGACCTGCGCAAGCGCCACGAGCGCCAGGGGCTCATGGAGGCACTCGGGAGCAAACTGAGCGAGATTGCGCCGGCGAACCTCGTCGTCATCGATTCGCTGAGTGACCTGGTGGGTGCGATGGGCGACGATATCGACTGGTCGGACATCAGCTATCTCGTCCAAGGGCTGACCAAGGCCGCCCACGAATGGAACGGACTCATTCTCGTCCACCTGAACCACGAAACGGTCACGTCCAAGCGGTACGCACAGTTGACCGACGCGACGACCGGCGCGATGCGCTTCGAGTGGGAGTCGGGTGGGTCCACGCGTGCCCGGACGCTCGTCGTCTCCCAGTTCCGTGGCGTCCTCTCACAGATCGAGGACGAGAACATCGTCAGGTTCGAAACCGAAATCGGCGACGGTGGATTCGACATCAGCGACGTGCGAAAGATCAGGTGATCGCCGGATACAGAGCTGAACTATCATCGCCTGAAATCGACGGCAAACCCTTAACTGTCTGGTTACGATAAGGGTTCACAATGGCGAGTGAGTCGCGCGAAGAGCAGTCTGTCTCGCTGGATCTCGCTGCTGAACTCGACGAATGGCTGGACCAGCAGGCCAAACAGGCGAACGTGAGTCGCGACGATATCGTCCGACAGTTACTCAGGACCTATCACGCGACCGAGTCACTCGACGAGGCGGCGGTCGGTGAAATCGAGGAGACAGTCCGGACGGCAATCGAAACTGAGGCGACGAAAGCGACACGGGCGGCCGTCTCGGACCACCTGAAAGCCGAACTCCCCGAGCGTCTGGACGGCGAGATAGAGGATCGTGTCACCGATGTCGTCACGACCCAGGTCGAGACGGCCGTCGAAGACCGCGTCGAACAGGTCGTCGAGAATCGGCTTGCCGACGCCGTCGAGACGGCCATCGCCGACAAGCTCCCGAACATCGCCGATGCGGTCGAGGGTCAACTCGACGAACAGTTGTCCGGGGCCACGGCGGCGGTCGAGGCCCAGGTCGAACAACTCGACGAGAAGACCGACCAGCAGATCGAGGACGTGCGCGAGCGAGTGATCCAGGTCAAAAAGGAGACTGACGGGAAAGCGCCGGCCGACCACACACACGAGGTCATCGAGCGTCTCGACGACGCAATCGAAGAAAGTAACGCCGACCTCCTCGCGGCCCGGGACGACCTCGATGCACTGGACGAACGCGTCGCCGAAACCGACGAGACGGTGGCAGACGTGGTCAGGCGAGTCGAAGACGCCGAGGACAAACTCAAGCGCGTCGCGTGGGTCGTCAGCGATCTGCGCGACGAGATCAGCGGTCGGGACAGCCACCAGCAGGCAGTCGAGCGAATCAAGCGTGCCGCCGCCCAGGAAGGTATTACGTCGGCCAGTTGTGAGAACTGTAGTGAATCGGTCGCTATCGCACTCCTGACCGATCCGGAATGTCCTCACTGTAACGCGGCAGTGGCCGACGTGCGTCCGGAAGGTGGCCTATTCCGCTCGACGGCGCGACTCGTGACCGCCGCAGAACTCGAATCTGGAGCGCCCGAACACGAATGACCGACGACACTGGCGACGAGATGGACGACGGCGACACGGACGACCCCTTCGAGCGCCTCGGGAACCCCGAGCGGGGGGGTGACCCCTTCCAGCGTCTCGACGACACTGCCGGGAGAGAAGGGGACGAGACGGGCGACGAGCACTCGTCCCGGGATGGCGAGGAGTGGGAGGCCCCGAACGACCCCTTCACCGACTTCGACCGCGAACCAGCAAGCGGCGGTCCGGACCACGATGGTGCACCGACCGGCGACACTCGGACACAGGGTGAGACGGGCAGACAGTCGCCGATTGATGACCTATTCGCCGACCTGGACGCGCCGACCGACGACCCCTTCAGCACCGAACAGAGCGTTTTCGAAGAGGTCGATGTCGGCAGTGTCGACGCCAGCGAAGTGTGGGCATCGATCACCGAGGACGGTGAGGACGACGACGGCCCCGTCGTGCCTGAGGGGTCACGCTACGTCGAAGTATCGAAACACGCCTTCTGTGAGCAGTGCGAACATTTCTCCGAACCGCCGAATGTCCACTGCTCCCACGAGAGCGCCGAGATCATCGAGTTCCTCGATATGGAGACGGTTCGACTGCTGGACTGTCCAGTCGTCACCGACCGCGAAGACATCGAGTAGCGACCGGTCGGCACATTCGACGCCACCCAACAGCAGACCTCACTCGCGATTCGGATCGTCCTCCAGGTCCTGAACCTCGATTGTGATTCACGACACCGCGCTAGCGACGAGTTCGGCCGCCAGTTCCGCGGTTTCCTCTGCGGTCTCGCCGAGGACGTAGGTAATCGGTTCGATACCGAACGCGCCCTCGTGATAAGCGACGTGTGGCACCGCGCCCCGTTCCTCGAATCGTTCGCGGAGGCGCTCGTTCCGGTCCTCGTAGTCGGCGTCGAACCGGAGCGGATCGATGCCGCGGTCCCGGGCAGCCGAGAGCATCGCCTCGTCGGTAGCGAGGTTGAGCGCCCCACTGACGGCCGGATCGACAGCCCTGGCTGCGAGGATCACCGTCGAGACGTGCTCAGACGCGCCGAAGGCCGGTTCCGCCGGGATTTCGACCCTGCCACGCATCGCGTGGATGCGGCCCGGAATCGCGGCCACGTCGGTCGCCGTCGTCGCGTCCGGTAGTGCCATCCCGACGTTCGTCCCGACGTTGGGAATCGCCGCCACCATCCCGTCGGCAGTCGACAGCAGGCGTGCGCCACGGCGGACGTTCGAAAGCGTCTCGCGTTCGACCGTGAGGTCTGCATCCGGGCCGCGGACACAGAGATCACAACTCAACCCCTGGAGCGCAGGCATCGCGTCTTCGTGGAGTTCGCAGATCGGCCCGCGGTCCTCGAAGGCCTCGATCAGATCGAGCAGTTCCGCTAGCGCGTCGTAGCCGTCCATCGTCTCCTCGGTCAGGCCGTCGGCGATTCGCTCGACGGTCGCCTGGGTTCGCGGATTACCGGCGATTGGTCCAGTTCGGTCGGGATCGGCAGTGAGATACGAACTCACGGCCGCCTGGGTCACGCCGAGGTGGTCGGCGATGGCCTGCTGAGTGAGTCCACGGTCTGCGAGTTCGCGGGCGAGCATCGCTCTAATGATCGGTAGAACCTCCTCGACGACTATCTCGCCCGGTAACACCAGCGACATGATGGCGGGTTCGGCCAGAGCAGGTAAAAGTCGTCCGGGGGCGACGACGAACGGCGATAATCCAGTAATATCAGTAGATTATAAGTCGCCAGAGCGACCACCAGCGAGTATGAGCGCCACTGACGACCTCGCGACGATCGGGGACCCGATCTGGGACGCAATCTCGAACCACCCGATGATCACCGAACTCGGGGCAGGGACTCTCGACGAGGAGCCGTTCCGCTACTGGGTACGCCAGGACTACGTGTATCTGATCGACTACGCCCGCGTGTTCGCCCACGGCGCGGCCATGGCTCCCGACCTCGACCGGATGGGCACCTTCGCCGAGTTGCTGGACTCGACGATCAACACGGAAATGGACCTGCACCGTGCCTACGCCGCGGACTTTGGGATCAGCGAGACTGAACTGGAAGCGACCGAGCCATCGCCGACGACGCAGGGATACACGGATTTCCTCGTCCGGACCGCAGCGACGGGGACCTTCGGCGACCTCGTGGCCGCACTGCTTCCCTGTATGTGGGGATTCAACACCACCGGGAAACGGCTGGCCGAACGGGGACGGCCCGACCACGAGGGCTACGCCGAGTGGATCGACACCTACGCAGGCGAGGAGTTCACGGCACTCACCGAGTGGTGCAAGGACCTGATGGACGACGTGTGGGCCGATTCGACGGCCGACCAGCGCGACCGCTACCGGGACCTGTTCGAGACCTCGGCTCGCTACGAGTACCGGTTCTGGGACGCCGCCTGGCGACAGGAGGGGTGGTCAGTATGAGCAGCCACGATACCGTTACCGAGACGTTCGCGGCGTACGCCGACCGTGTCGAAGAGGACGACGCCACGGCGAGCGTGAACCCCCGGTTCACGGAGTGGTGCCGGGCACGTGCCGAAGCCGACTGGATCGCGGCGGTCGACCACCAGTTCACCGAAGAACTCCGGACGGGGACCCTCTCCGATGCTGTCTTCCGACGCTACTTGATCCAGGACTACGCCTTCCTCGGACCGCTCGTGGGGACGTTCGGCCACGCGCTCGGTGACGCGCCCTCGATGGCCGCCAAGTCCCGGCTAGCCGATTTCCTGGAGACGCTCACCGACGAGGAGAACGACTACTTCGAGCGGGCCTTCGACGCACTCGACGTGCCCGAGGCTGACCGGACCGACCCCGAACTGACGCCGGTGACCCGTGCCTTCGAGGACCTGCTCGGCCGAGCCGCGCGAGAGGGCGGATACGCCGAGACGCTGGCGGTGCTAGTGCCCGCAGAGTGGATCTACCGCTCGTGGGCGACAGCTACAGACGACTCGCCCGCGCAGTTCTATCTCGACGAGTGGATCGCCCTCCACGACAACCCGGCCTTCGACGAGTTCGTCTCGTGGCTTCGGGCGGAACTGGACCGGGAAGGAGCGGCCGCCGCGCCGCGTCGCCAGCAACGACTGGCACGCCTGTTCCGTCGGACAGTCGAACTGGAAGTCGCGTTCTTCGACGCCGCGTACAGTCGGCAGGACGAGGGGACCCCGGTCCCGCTAGCGGGTGGTGAGCGCCGATGGTGAGCACGGCAGTCGCGCTTGGCCTGACCGTCGCGACGCTGGTCGGGTTCACTGTCATCGGTCTCTGGTGTTCCCGAAAAACGGTCGGCACCGCCGAGGACCTCATCACCGCCCGCAACTCCGCGGGTAACGGCCGGACGACGGCGACGCTCGTCGCCTCGGTCATGGGCGTCTGGATCCTGCTGTCGGCCCCGGAGGCCGGCGCGAGTTTCGGTATCGCCGCCGTCGTCGGTTACGCTATCGGCGAGGCACTGCCGATGCTGGTCTACTCGAGACTCGGCCCGCGCATCCGTGCGGTGATTCCCGAGGGCCACTCGCTGACGGAGTACGCCCACGCCCGCTACGGCGCGGCGATGTATGCCTTCGTTCTCGTGGTGAGTTGCCTGTACATGTTCGTCTTCCTGGCCGCCGAGTTGACCGGCATCGCGGGCGCACTCTCGCTGGTCGCCGGCGTCCCACAGTGGCAGACCGCTGTCCTCGTCGGCGGGTTCGTCCTGCTGTACACGAGTTACGGCGGCCTTCGGGCGTCGATTGTCACCGACTCGGTTCAGGCGCTGCTGGTCTTGCCGCTGCTGGTCGTGGCGTTTGCCGGCGCGGTCTTCTCACTGGGTGGTGCCGGCGCGATCCACGAGGGCATCGTCGCCGCCACCCCGTCACTGCTCGATCCGGGCTTGGTCCCCGGTCTGCAGTTCGGACTCGCCCTCGCCTTCGCCATCACCGGAGCCGAACTGATCAACCAGACGTGGTGGCAGCGGATCTACGCCGCCGAGGACGGCCAGACCATCGAGCGGGGCTTTCGCAACGCTACCGTCGCCAACAGTCTGATCGTCTTCCTCGCGGCACTCTTTGGCCTCGTCGCGGCCGGCAACGCCGACATCGTGACTGACGTGACGAGTTCGGCCTACAACGCCGATATCTCCTTTTTCATCCTCTTGCAGACAGCCTTCCCCGAGTGGATCGTCCTCGCGGTGGTGCTGCTGGCACTGTTGCTCGTGATGAGTTCCGTCGACACGCTGTTCAACGCGCTGGCGAGTGTCGTTACCGCCGACCTCCCCCGGTTGCTCACCGATCCGGACGACCGGACGCTCAAACTCGGGGCGCGAGCACTCACCGTCGTCGTCGCCGTTGGCGCGATCTACGTGAGCCTGCGAGCGCGGAGCGTCCTCCGGCTCTTTTTCCTCGCTGACCTGCTGGGAGCGGCGGTCGCAGTCCCGCTCGTGGCCGGTCTCTACTCGAAACGACTCACCGGCACGGGCGCACTCACGAGCAGTGTGCTGGGACTGGCCGTCGGCCTCGCGTACTTCCCCGATTTCAGCGGTCTCCTGCGCTCGATTCCCGTCCTCGGTGGCTTCCTGCCGGCCCCGGATCCGCTCTATCTGACTGCCTTCGCCGGCGCGTTCCTCGTCTCGACGGCCGGAACGCTGGTCGCCGCCCGACTGGGTGCCGGCAAGTACGACCACGGCGACCTCGCGACCGAGATCCGCCGCCTCGACGAGACGGCGACCGACGGCGGGGAGGTGCGCGACTGATGGCGGTAATCGGTGTGACGCTGTTTGCCGTGTTGCTGTGGGGGGCGATGCTCGGCGTCGGCCTCGTGTTCGCCTACGAACTGTACGCCATCGCCATCGAAGCGGGTTGGATCGACAACATCTGATAGTGACTGTTGACCGAGGGTATCAGGCAACGGTCCACATACCTGTTCGTCGCTACTCTCGTATCGGTCAGCACAGATGACTCACTCCGCTCAACCTCGAATAATTAGTCGGTGGTACAACCCTGTTCAATACGTTTTTATGTTGCTGTGCGTAGATAGAGGTAATGAGTAACGAAACGCCCGAACTGCCGGCACTCGGCCGGGGGACAGTCCGCTCGTACCTGAGCGAAATGGGGCCGGCGTGGGTCGCCGGTGCAATCGCCGCCGGGCCGGCGACCATGGGGAGTCTGCTGGCCGCCGGTGCTGGCCTCGGCTACACGTTGCTGTGGGTCGTCGTCATCTCGGCTGGTGCCGGGGCGCTCTCACAGTATCTCGCGATGCGTCTCGGGCTGCTGACCGAGCGCGGGATCATCAGCGTCGTCGAGGACTCCCTCGGCGAGACGTGGGCCTGGCTCCTGGTCGCCGACGCGGTGCTGGCTTCCGGCGTCGCACAACTGGTGATCATGAAGACTGTCGCCGGCGTCTCGGCGACGATGACGGGTGTCGACGCCCGGATCTGGGGCGGCGTCTGGGGCCTCGTCCTGGCGGTGGGACTGGCTGGCCGGGGCTACTACTTCCTCGAAATCGCCGCGAAAGCGATCGTCTCGCTCGTCGTGCTCGCGTTCGTCGTGTCGCTGTTCGTGGTCCCGATTGATCCCGGTATGGCGGCCGCCGGTCTCGTGCCGTCGCTGCCGAGCGGGAGTGCAATCGCCGCGGCCGGCATCATCGGCGGTGCCGTCCACATCACGCTGATCACGATGCACTCCTACACGATGCGGGCCCGTGGCTGGACCGAGGCGGACTACGACCTGGCGACGTTCGACATCGGCGCGTCGATGCTGGTCGTCTTCGGCGTCTACAGTCTGGCGATTTTCCTCGTCGCCGCCAGTGTCCTCTCGGGCGGTGACGTGGCAACGACTATCGCCGCTGCACAGGCACTGGGACCGATCGCCGGCGACAGCGCACAGTGGCTCTTCCTCGTCGGACTGGCCGGTGCGGCCGTCTCGACACTGGGCGGCAACACCATCGTCCCACCCTTCCTGCTGGCCGATAAACTCGGCTGGGACACCGACGTAAGCGACTCGCGCTACCGCTGGCTGCTGATCGCCGTTGCGTTGCTGTCCGTTCCCGGCGCGTTCATTCCGGGCAGTGTCATTCCCCAACTGTTGCTCATCCTCGCGGTCGGCACCGTCGGAACGCCGTTCGCAATCGCGATTGTCCTCTACCTGCTCAACACCGATGCAGTCCCGCGGCCGAACTCCCTGCTGGCGAACCTCGGTGGCCTCGCGCTCCTCGTCGTGACCGGTGTGCTGGCGGCCAATTTCGTTCGCGAACAGGTCGCTGGCGGCATCGCTCCACTCTCCGGATTCGTGTTAGCGTTCGGTGTCGCAATCGGGGTCGCCATGGTCGTCCTCGCGGGCAAGTACGCACGCGAGGAGGTCCTGCCCGCGTGACGACGCTCCACCGGACCGGCGTGACCCTCGTCGTCGGTCCCTCGAACGTCGGTAAGACGAAAACGACTGCCGACGCACTCGACCGATGGCTGGCCGACAACAGCCAAGCGGGGGTCGTCGTCTTCGATTTCGCACCGAACGTCGAACGTAACGGCCGGATTCTCGGCGGCCGCCTCGAACAGTTCACGACCGTCCCCGACGACGTGTTTCGTGCCGTTCTCGATGCACACGCACCGCGGGCAGACAGCGAGAGCGGCCCAGACGCGCTGGCACTCGCACGGGACAACGCCGAGCGGGCCTGCGACCTGTTCGACGGCGCACCTGACGACCCGACCGCCGTGTTCGTCAACGATGCGACCATCCCGTTCCAGAGCGATGGCGAGACGGACCGACTCCAGACCTACTGCGAGGGTGCGACGTTCGTGGTAGCAAACGCCTTCGAGAGCGAGGAACTCGGGACGGAAAACCCGGTCTCACGAAACGAGCGGAGCGCGCTGGCGGAACTCCGTGCCTGGGCCGACCGGGTCGTCGAACTGGGGTAATCAGTAACTGGAAGTCCGATCATCTCATACCGTCGGCTGTCACAGCGCGGCGATAGCCGCCACTCCGGGGCGGCGACATCGTTCACGGACGGACAGCCGGCAGTATCAGCAACCACGGGGATATTTGAGTTCGCAGCGAGTACGTCAGGGTCAGTATGCAGTTTTGCGACGACTGCGGTTCGATGATGCACGCAGACGGCGACGAGATGGTCTGCAAGTCCTGTGGGGCGCGAGTCCCGAAGGACGCCAACCGGGCCGCCGACTTCGTGAGCACCGCCGAACAGACCGACGACGACGTGATCGAGACCGAGGAGGGCGCGAACTTCGAGGGCAAGCCCACGGCCGAGGACGTGACCTGCGACGGGTGTGGCCACGGCAAGGCCTGGTACACGATCAAGCAGACCGGGTCGGCCGACGAGCCGCCGACGCGATTCTTCAAGTGCCAGGAGTGTGGGCACCGCTGGCGCGGGTACAATTAATGCTGCCGGCAGCCCCAATGTAGTGACATTTCTTCCTTGGATAACGACATCGTTCATCGGAACACGGGCAAACCTGTCAGAATGCATAACAGTTCGTGAAAATCGACCCAATAATATATGTGACAGCAGCCCAACTAGATGGTAGTCATATGAGTGTCGTTTTGCAACTATCGCTCCGGGTCGGCTACGGTGCCGTCTTCGCGGTGGCTGCACTCGCCTGTCTGGGAAGTGTCACTCGTGGCCTGACCGTCGAGGACCGGGCGACCCGGTACGGACTCGTCGCAGTGCTGGTCACCGCTGGCCTGTGGGCGGTGACACACCTCGGTGTGCTGTATGCCCCGACGCAGTCGCTGAAAACAGCGTGGTACACCGCTGGCCTCGTCGTCGGTCTCGGAACCGTTTTCGCCTGGCTGTACTTCTGTTCGGCGTACACGGACCGGACGTACCACCGCGAGCGCCCCTATCGGTACGCGGGGCTTGGGTTGTACACCGGCATCGTGGCGATCAAGTTGACGAATCCGCTGCACGGCCAGTATTTCACCGCCGAGATGGTCGCGTCGCCGTTCCCACATCTGGCGATCCAGCACGGGCCGATTCACTGGATTGCGACGGGACTGGCCTACATGCTGGCAGCCATCGGGATATTCATGTTGTACGAGGCGTTCGTCGAGTCGGGATACGAGACGCGCTCGCTGGCCGCCCTCGTCGGGTTGACTGGCTTGCCGGTCGCACTGGATCTGCTGGCCTACGAATCGACGGCGCTCATCGACATCATCTACGCGCCACTCGGTGTCGCTGTCTTCGCGGTCGGGGTCCTCTTTGTCACCAGGGATCGCTTTCTGGCGGTCCAGATGACAGGCAGCATCCCCGAACCAGTGCTGTTCCTGGACGACGACGACCGGATCAAGGAGTACAATCACGCCGCTGGCGACCTCTTTACTGGACTCGGGTCGACTGGCGGTCACGTCACGGCGGCGTTGCCACTCGACAGTGTTCCAGCAGGCCAGGAGATACTCGAACTCGACCGCGAGGGGGCGCGCTACTATCTCGTCAACGAGAGTTCGTTCTCGACGGCCCAGTCAGCGATCAGTCGGATGCTCGTGTTCGTCGACGTGACCGAACTGGAGCGCCGCCGTCGCGAACTCGAACGACACAACGATCACCTCGAGGACCTCTCGGCGGGAATCAGACACGAACTCCTCAACTCACTGCAGGTCGTCGACGGCCAGGTGTCGGCCGCAGGGTCGGCACTGGACGCCGGTGACGTGGCCCAAGCACGCCAGACGCTCCAGACGGTGTCGCGACAGACCGGCGAAATGGTGACTATCGTCGACGGCCTCACCACGCTGACCCAGTACGGACAGAGCGTCGACGGACTCGAACCGGTCGCACTCGACGAGGTGGTCGAGCACGCCTGGAACGAAGTCGAATCGAGCCGGTTGGTCGTGCACGCGGAGACCGACACGGTCGTCGAGGCCGACAGAATACGCCTGCACGAACTGTTCGTCGGACTGCTTGACTTTCTCGCTCACAACGACGCGACGGAGGTCCGGGTCGAGCGTCGGTCCGACGGGTTCTGTGTCGTGACCGACTGGACGCCATCGATGGAGGCCGAGTCAGAGCTATTCGAGTACGAGGGTGCGCTGCCGGACACGAATACCGGCCTCGTTCTGCCGAAAGTGCGGACGCTCGCAGGCGTCCAGGGCTGGACGGTCGATCTAAACCACACCGAGAGCGCAGCGCGACTCGTGGTCGCGGACGCCGTCGTCCACGAGACTGGCGAAGCGAGCGCGGCCAACGCCGAAGAGACGACGACTGCCGATCACTCGCATCCCGGCTGAAGCGTTCTGAAAACACGTATCGGTGACAGTCTGGCGGGTCGCCCCGATCCGGCGACCTTTTGCCCGCTCAGAGCGAAACCCGGGCAGTGTCATCACAGCACCGTACCGTCGAGGTCTATCCCGGCAAGGAGGCTGTCGTCGACTTCGATCCCGCGCTCACCTTCGAGTGCGTCGACGACTGTACCTGGTGCTGCCACCACGGCGTCTTGCTGTACGAGACGGACCTGCTGGAACTGGCCGCCCGCGAGAGTATCAACGAGTCGACGACACAGTTTCGGGGGCAGGACTTCGTTCGGCAAGAACAGAAAGACCGCGAGAACCACGTCGACGAAGAGGGCAAGGCCTGCTTTTTCCTGCGCGAGGACGGCCTCTGTGCGCTCCATGCCGAACACGACTGGAAGCCCGCCCGCTGTTCGGTGTTCCCGCTCCACGTCACCGTCGAGGCGGGGACAGCAACCGACCACGGAGGCGGCGACCTCCACGTCTCGATTCGGGATACGGCCCACGAACACTGCGAGGGCCTGAACGTCTCCGAACGCCGTGTTATCGACCACCTCGATGCCTTCCTGCCGGAACTCCTCTGGGAGCTGGACGATCCGGAAACATACCGGAAACTGTGACGTGACCGGCTAGTCGTCGGCCGGTTCGACCATCTGCTGGACGTTCGACAGTGCCAGGTCGCCACCGATGGTCCGGTTCGGGTAGGGGATGTTGATGTCCGCCGCGTCGAAGCGTTCCTTGACGCTCGTGACGTACTCACTGCGCGTCTCGACGGAGTCTGCCCGACCCGGATCGTCGATCCAGATCCGTGACTGGAGGCCGACCGACGAGTCGCCGAGTTCGATGAGACGAACCGACGGCCCGGGGTCGTCGAGAATCTCCGGGTGGTTCTCGACCTCTTCGATGATGATTTCGGTCGGAGTTGCTCCTTGGCGACGGGATTTTTCACGACACCGTCGGTCAACTCGGAGTTTGGCACAGTGAGCAGTTCGTTGTCGAACGTTCGCACCCGCGTAAACAGTTAACAACGGTCCTTATGATACGTCTCAGCCGTCACGCTCCCCGGGCTGAATGTATCATTGCTTCCGTCCACCGGTAGCGGATCACGACGGCGACGACGGCCCACGGGACGACGCCGACGAGTGCAACGGGAGCCGCGCTGACGAGTGACGCGCCACCGCCGACGACGGCCGCGACGCTACCGACGGCGTTGAGTGTGCCGTGGGCCAGTGCCGGCGGCCAGACGCTGTCGGCCCACAGTGCGAGTGTCCCCAGAACCGTCCCGATGGCGACCGTCGCCACTGTCATCATCGCCAGTCCAGTCCAGGGGGCACCGGGGTAGTCCAGACCGTAATTGTACCCCATCGCGATGACGGGCCAGTGCCAGACGCCCCAGATCACGCCGTGGACGAAAAGCGCACGACGGACGCCCAGTGGCATGAGTTTCTGCAGGAGGTAGGCACGCCAGCCGAACTCCTCGCCGAAGGCGACGAACGTATTAATCACTGGCCCGAGCGTCAGCGAGGCAAGGATCGCGATCATTGGCAGCGTCCGGCCGTCGCTCGCGGGCGGCACCACGCCCGCCTGCTGGAGGGCGAGAGACAGGGCGAAGCCGGCACCGATCAGGGCGCTCGTCCCGAGCCACGCGGCGACGTAGGCCCGCCAGCGGTCCGGGAGGTTCGGGCGCAAAGAGAGGTCGGTCCAGCCCTCGTCGGTCAACGAGCGGGTGGCGACGTTGGCGACGGCCGGCGAGAACATGTACACCGTCGGCAGCAGGACGGTCGCGAGCGTGATCCCGGGCAGGAGTTCGGGACTCGATTCGAGACCGCCAGTCGCGTACAGCACCCCGCCAGTCAGGGCGGCAATCCCCAGCGCAATGGCGAGGAAGGATCCGATGCGACGGCGGTCGAGGGGTGGTGCCTCCGTCATATCTGGACTGTCGAACCGGTTGGGCGTATATATGTGAGCACAGTCCCAGACACTGCGACTGCGGTACACCCTTATTACGAGCGGTCAACACAGACAGGTAGTGAGTAGGACACCCTCGGTCGGTGCCGTCGCCGCCGTGCTGGACGACGAGACGGCGCGCCAGATCCTGCTCGAAACACGCGAGCAACCCATGTCAGCAGACACACTCAGCGACCGCTGTGGCGTCTCGCCGAGCACGATCTACCGGCGCATCGAGGACCTGCGCGAACACGACCTCCTCGACGAGCAGACCCGGCCGGACGAGGACGGCCACCACTACAAGGTGTACACCGCAACGTTGGACCGGATCGTGATCGAAGCGACCGACGACGGGTTCGAGGTCGAGGTGACCCGTCAGGAGAGCATGGCCGGGCGCTTTGCTCGGCTAGTGGAGGAGATGTAATGCAAATCTCGTCGCTCTCGACGATCGAACTCGCCCTCTTTCTGAGTGACTACGTCACTGTCGCCATCGGACTCGTCATCAGCTACATCGCTTACCGGGGCTACCGTGACCACCGCAGCAAGCCGATGCTGTTCGTCGCCATCGGGTTCGTCCTCGTGGCCGGTGGTCCTGGGGTGCTCGCAATTGTCTTCTTTGTGCTCCCGGTGGGAGAACTGACGGTCGGGATTCTCACCCAGATCAGCGAGATTGCCGGGATGTGTAGCATCCTCTATGGCCTCTGGATGAACCCGGCCTGATTTGCTCCGTGCGTGTGCTCGCTGCTCGATCACGTGAGAGTGGTCTGCTGTGGACTCCTCTCGACACGGCGACCGCGAGACAGCGAATGAATTGAACGCCCTCGGACGTGCTCGGCGATTCTGTGCCGGATATCCTCACTCACTTTGCTCGTTCGAATAGTGCCCACGCAGAACCGCCGACCCCGCCTCGCCCGTTCAGTCCACCGGGATCCCACCGCACGACACCGGAGGACGGCACCGACCTGTTCTTCGCCCGTTGGGTGTGCGAAGGACCACTACGCGTTGCAGGTCAGCGCCTGATCACAGCAGTCCCCAGGCCGCGACCACAGCCAGCACGCCGACGATAGTCGAGGCGACGGCGTGGGTCCGGAGTTCGTCTAGCAGGTGGTGTGCGCCTTCCTGTAACTGGACCACTTCGTCGATTTCACTGCCGGCCTCGCATTTGGGCAGGAAGTCCATCGCGACGTGGAGGAAGATGCCCGCCGCGAAACCGAAGACGACGGCGTTGATCGCTGGCACCTGAGGGACCGGCAGGAGGGCCATCGGAATCGCGGTGATGCCGACACCGGCGGCCGGGAGTAGCAGTGCCGTCGCCGACTTGTCGGCCCGGGAGAGTCGCCGCGCTGCGGCGTAGCCGGCCGGTCCCTTGTGCGAGACGATGGCGAGGCCGAGCAGCAGGCCCAGTCCCGGCATCGAGGCGTAGACCAGGCCGATGATTAGCCCCGCAGAGAGCGCGTGGGCCGTTATCTCCAGGGTCGTCACGTCGAAGGACACGTCGACGTGGGTCAGCCGATGGCTGATGGTGTGGGCGCTGTACCCGATAGCGATGCCGGCGGCGACGCCGATGCCACCCAGTCGCGGCGACCCGGCTGTCTGGCCCAGTCCCATCGCCTGCGGGAGCAGGAACATCGCCGCGCTGGTGATCATCGCACCACTCGCGAGGCCGTATCCCCAGACGAGTCGAGAGGGGTTCGTCTCCGCCGTGCGCCCGCCTAGCCACGCGCCGACGGCCATCGCAGCGAAGGCGACCCACGAGATGACGAAGACCTTCTCAGCACCCATCGTAATACCCGCGACCGACAGTCCGAGGAGGGCGACGACTCCCGCGATACCGAGGAGAGAGAGGCGCTGGCGAAGCCCAGTGACACCAGCAGCCTGATTCACGCTCATGTTATTAAACACGGAGTTGAAGTTAATAGCACTATCGATAGGGCGTGGCACCGCCTCCCGGACAGTCGTGATATCGTTCGTACCACGCGTTACGACCACCGAAAAGAGCCCGTTTCCCCCCCGACGGTGGAGGTTTTCGTGAGTCATTCGAAGAGTCTGTTTTCAGAACCGGTGTCTTTTACTCGGGCACTCTGCTGGGAGGCGTATGGACGAGCGTCGTCGCTGGACAGCCGCCATCTTCCTCTTTACGCTCGGCGACGCGCTGGCGTTGCAGGTCCGGGGTGCGTTGCTACCCAGCCTCCGTGCCGAGTTCGCGGTGAGCGAAGCGTTGCTCGGACTGGTCGCACCGGCCGGGACGCTCGGGCTTATCTTCGCAGTGTTGCTCGTCGGGACCGCTGCCGGGCGAGCAAACGTGCGCCGGTCTGTTCTCGGCGCACTCGCAGTCGCAACCGTTGCCTTCCTCGTGATGGGGGCCGCACCGATCTACCCGATCTTTCTGGGCTTCCTGTTCGTCCAGGGGAGCGCAGACGGCGTCGTTCGCGGCCTCGACCGTCCGATTCTCAGCCACCTCTATCCGAACCAGCGGGGTCGAGTGTTCAACGTCTACGCACTGGTGTGGGCGACCGGAGCGGCCGCCGCACCGCTTTTTGTCAACGCCGTCCTCGCAGTCGGGGAGTGGCGTTGGGTGTTCTACACGCTGGCGCTCGTGTTCGTCCCCGCTGCCGTTCTGATCGCCGGTGCAGACCGGCCGACCATCGAGGGCAACGAGCGGGAGATTACGCGCGAGCAGTTCACGTCGTTCCTCCGGGACCCGCCGATCACCGGAATGACCCTCGCACTGGTACTGAGTGGCGGCATCGAGGGGAGTTTCTTCACGTGGCTCCCCTTCTACGCCACACAGTTCGTCACCGAGCCACAGGCGAACCTGCTCCTCTCTGGCTTTCTCGCGACGTACATCCCCGGCCGGGCGTTCTACAGCGTCGTCGTCGGCCGGGTCGATTCGCTGTGGTTCGTTGCCGGCCTCTCGCTCGTGACGGCGCCGGCGATGTACGTCGCGTTCACCACGACATCGACGATGGTGATGGTCGGTGCCGTCCTGGTGTCGGGTGCGACCGTTTCTGGCCTGTTCCCGACACTATCGGCCTTCGGGGTCGACGCACACCCGACCTACAGCGGTCCGATCAACGCGATAGCGACCGGTGCGGGCTACTTCGGCCTCTCCGTCGTCCCGGCACTCGTCGGGGTCGTCGCGACGTGGACAGACATCGGCACCGCCCTCTCGCTGTTGCCCGGCCTCGCAGTCGTGTTCGCGACCATCGTCATCATGCTTCGCCTCCGTATGGGTCCGACGAGCGCCCCGGCGACGTAGCCACACCTGTTTGGGAACGGATTTAACACCACAGCAGCCCCTTCCTTCGATAATGAGTCGATTGTCCGGTGCGGAGATTGTCGTGGTCGGCGGTGGCGTCGGTGGTCTCTCCTCGGCTTGCTTCCTGGCCGACGCCGGTGCCGACGTGACCCTGCTGGAAAAGAACGAGCAACTCGGCGGCCGCGCGAGTCGGCTGACTGAAGACGGATTCCGGTTCGACATGGGGCCGTCGTGGTACCTGATGCCAGACGTGTTCGAGCGTTTCTTCGCCCACTTCGACCGCGAACCGGGCGAGTACTACGACCTCGAACGACTCGACCCCCACTACCGTATTTTCTTCAAAGACGGGGATCAACTGGACGTGAACGGCGACATCGAGGCGATGAAATCGAAGTTCGAGGAGTACGAACCCGGTGCGAGCGACGCCTTCGAGGAGTACCTGGCGACCAGCCAGGAGCATTACGAGACGGCCATGGAGCAGTTCGTCTACGAGGACCGTGCCCGACTGCGCGACTGGGTCGATCTCGATGTCATGCGGGCCGCGCCCATCGGCCTCTCGCTGATCGGGTCGATGCAGGGCCACGTCGAGGACTACTTCCAGCACCCGAAACTCCAGCAGATCATGCAGTACACGCTGGTCTTTCTCGGCGGGTCGCCCAAGAACACGCCAGCGCTGTACAACATCATGAGCCACGTCGATTTCAACCTCGGCGTCTACTACCCGGTCAACGACGAGGGCGAGGGCGGCATCGGCGTCGTCATCGATGCCTTCGTCGAGCTGGGCGAGGAACTGGACGTCGACTACGTCACCGCCAGCGAGGTCGACGAAATCACGAAACGCCGGGAAGGGTTCCACGTCGAGACGGTCGACGGCGACGTGTACCGCCCCGACCGGACCGTCGTCAATGCCGATTACGGTCACGCCGGGCGCGAACTCCTGCCGGACCACGAGCGCCAGTACGACGACGATTACTGGGCGGATCGGACGCTCGCGCCCTCTGCCTTCCTGCTGTACCTGGGCGTCGAGGGCGACGTGGACCCGCTTGCCCATCACACGCTCGTGCTGCCGAGAGACTGGGAGACCCACTTCGACGCCATCTTCGAGCGCCCGCGCTGGCCCGACGAGCCAGCGTACTACCTCTGTGTCCCCTCCGAGACCGACGACACAGTCGCACCCGACGGGCACACGAACCTCTTCGTCCTCGTTCCCATCGCGCCGGATCTCCACGACGGCGAGGAAATCCGAGCGGAGTACCGCGAGAAGATTCTGGCCGACGTCGCCGACAACACGGGCGTCGACCTGCGCGACCGCATCGTCTTCGAAGAACAGTTCGCCGTCTCCGACTTCGCCGACCGGTACAACGCGACCGAGGGGACGGCACTCGGACTGGCCCACACGCTACGCCAGACCGCGCTGCTTCGACCGCCCAACCGCTCGTCGGCCGTCGACGGCCTCTACTTCACTGGCTCGTTCACGCGACCCGGCGTCGGCGTCCCGATGTGTCTCATCAGCGGCGAACACACGGCAAACGAACTGATCGAGGACTACCAATAATATGACCGGGGCGCTGACGGATCGACTGGCGACCGCCCTCCCATCCGGCGAGAACCGGGTGGGCTACCTGCTCGCCCTCTCGCGTCCCCGTTTCTGGCTGTATCTCGCCGGCCCGGTCATCATCGGCGTCACCTACGCCGCCGACTCGTCGGCCGAACTGTTCGCGCCGGTCGCCATTGGGCTCTTTGCGTATTTCCTCGTCCCGGCGAACGTTTTCCTCTACGGCGTCAACGATGCCTTCGACGCCGACGTGGACGAGCACAACCCCAAGAAAGACGACGAAAGCGGGAAGGAAGTCCGCTTCCAGCGTGATCCGGTCGTCCTGTCGGTCATCGCCCTCTCGGGGGTGCTCGCCGTTGCCTTCGTCCCCGTTCTGCCGACGGTCGCCTTGCTCGCCTTCGGCGCGTGGACAGTGCTCGCTGTCGAGTACAGCGCGCCCCCGGCCCGCTTCAAGACGACACCGCTACTCGACTCGCTGTCGAACGGCCTGTACATCCTGCCGGCGGTGGTCGCCTACGCCGCTATCGACGGACGGCTCCCGCCGACACTCGCCATCGTCGGCGCGTGGCTCTGGACGATGGGGATGCACACGTTCTCGGCGATTCCCGACATCGAACCCGACCGGGAAGCGGGCATCCGGACCACCGCGACGGTACTCGGGGAGCGCCGGACCTACTACTACTGTGGGGCCTGCTGGCTGGCCGCCGCCGTCACGTTCGGAACCGTCCACTGGGTGTTCGGAGCCGTACTCGGCCTGTATCCCGTCCTCGTCTTCGGCATCATGTGGGCCGGTGTCGACGTTCACGAGGCCTACTGGTGGTATCCCGCGATCAACACCGCCGTCGGGACGGCCGTTACCCTCCTCGGTCTGTGGGTGATGCTGTATGGATAGTGGTCCGGGGATGATTCGTCGTGGATGATGTCACGACGGCTACGGCCCGCGAGCGCGTCGTCGGCGGACTGGACGACCTGGTGCTGGCAAACCGGTTTACTATCGCCGTCGTCTTCCCGGTGACGGGAGCCATCCTGCTGACGGCGAGCGCCGAGCAGGCGGCGTGGCTTCCCGACCCACTCGTCTTTCACCCACTCTTGATTCTCCTGGGAACGGTCGTGATGCGCCTGCCCCTGGTCGCTGGCCTCGCACCACTGGTCGACCGTAAAGCGGTCGCCGGATTTGGTCTCCTGACGGCCTACGCCTACGGTATCGAGTTCGTCGGCATCACGACGGGGTGGCCCTACGGCGAATTTACGTACGGCATCTCGCTTGGGCCGATGCTCGCCGGCGAGGTGCCACTTGGCCTGCCGGTCTTTTTCGTTCCGCTGGTGGTCAACAGCTACCTGCTGTGCACGCTGTTGCTCGGCGGCCGGGCCACGACGGCCTGGATTCGACTGCCTGCGGTGATCCTGACCGTGCTAGCCGTCGATCTGGTCCTCGACCCGGGGGCCGTGGCACTTGGCTTCTGGGACTACGGCGGCGGTGTCTACTACGGCGTCCCGCGCTCGAACTACGAGGGATGGGTCCTCTCGGCGACCGTTGCTGTGGCGCTGCTCGACGTGGCCTTCGACTGGACGGCCCTCGTCGAGCGACTCCGCTCCTGTGTATTCATGCTCGATGACCTCGTGAGTTTCGTGATTCTCTGGGGGGCGATCAACGCCTACTTCGGCAACTGGGTGCCGGTCGCCGTCTCGGCCTGCTTCGGGGTCGGACTGGTCGTCACCGACCGCTTCGACGTGCCGACCCAACCGAGGTGGCTGGCGTCGTGACTGGGGCGCTCGAACCGCCCGAATACGCGTCACTCGCCGGGGCACTCCTCGTCGTCGTCGCCACCGTCCTGCCGTGGCGCGTGAGTGCCGAGGGGACGACAGTCGGACTCGAGGCGAACGGCTTCTTCGCGATTCTGGTCGGCTTTGCCGTTCTCGCGACGGTGGCCGTGATGCAGGGCAACCGAACCAGCGGCCGGGCCGCTCTCGGAGGCGGCCTCCTCGTCGGACTGATCGCGGGCCACTGGCTCACGACGCTGTCTGGTCTCTCGACGGCCGGTGTCGGGGTGTATCTCGCGTCGCTCGGGGCTCTCGTCACCGCCCTCGGCGGGTGGCTCAGACTCCGCCGTGGTGTCCGGTCCTGATATACCGGTGGACGTAAGCAATGATACATTCAGCCCGGGGACCGTGACGGCTGAGAAGTATCAAACGTTCCGTCCACCGGTATACGACCGACCGTTCGTATCAGAAGGATATCGTATCTCTGATCGCACTTGTCACTCTCTGTGAGAGGGATTTCTGGACAGTGCGTTCGTTCGCCGTCTGCTCGATTTCGTCGAAGAGTCTCTGTACTCTCTGTTCGATCTCGTCTCGCACTTCCCGAACCGTCTCCATCTCTTTGCCATCGGGGTTCGTCAGATCCCACGCCTGATGTTCTACACCATACCGTGCAGGATTAAACTGGCTGATCGAACAGCCCATCGTGATCAGGAAGTGACTGTCCTTGAGATTCTCCAGCACAACGTACCGTGGTTTGCGGTCGGACAGGTCGATACCGATCTCGGACATGGCAGCAGCGACTTCCTCGTGTATCTGGTCTGCAGGATCTGTCCCGCCTGAATGAATTTCGACCAGATCATCGAGTCCTCGTTCGTCGCGCTCACGTTCTGCGAAGGCAGCGGCCATCTGGCTCCGCCCGGCATTCTGGACACACAGGAAGTCTAGTCGAATCGTGCTAGTCTGTGCCATATCACGGCTATTCGTTCTGCTGTCAAAACCTTGTATATGTGACCAATAGTCACGAACGTTTATCTATATAGAAGGTCTCGGAGCCACGCGGTGGTTTTGTACCTCCCATCAGCCGGGCCAAGACAGTTCCACACCACCGACTCCACCGCACAGAATCGATTGGCTCCCCTCGAAAACGGGTCCGAAGGATTATTTCAGCCATTCACGTAGATACGTATATGACGCGTGAGGAACTCGCACGAGCAAGTCAGCTACTCGTATCGGCAGCAGAATCGACAACAGACGGCGACGACAGCGAACGACTGTCGGATCTAGTAGACCAGCTTGACCGCCTTTCGGAGGCCGACGAAGGCCCCGACCACGGCCGACTCGCCCGCATCGAGAACGCGCTGCGCGAGCTCGAAGAGAGTACGGGCGAGGAAACAGCCATCGTCATCGAGGACGCACACGAACACGTCAAGGAGTATCGCTCGGATGTTTCCGGAGTCTGATACAGACGGACAGCCCATAGCATTACTCCTCACCCACCAACTGTTTGGCCAGCATCGGCACAAAGGTGCCGATGTCGGTGACCATTCCGACTGCCTGTGCGCTCCCGCGGTCGAGTAGCTGGGTTACGGTCGCGGGGTTGATGTCGACACAGACGACGCGGGTCGTCGAGGGGAGGCAATTGCCCACAGCCACGGAGTGCAGGAGCGTCGAGAGCATCAACACCATGTCAGCCTCGTGGGCCTGCGCGCGAATGGCGTTCTGGGCCTCGACGGCGTCGGTGATCGTCTCCGGCAGGGGGCCATCGTCGCGGATCGACCCCGCGAGGACGTAGGGACGGTCATTGGTGACACACTCGTACATCACACCGGAGTCGAGCGTGCCGGATTCGGCGGCGTCCTCGATGCCGCCCTCGCGGATGATTTCCGAAATGGTGTATATGTGGTGTTTGTGGCCCTTGCGCGGGTGATCGAGACTCTCGGTGTCCATCCCAAGCGAGGTGCCATAGAGGTCTCGCTCGATGTCGTGGACGGCAAAGCCGTTGCCCGCAGAAAGCATGTCGATGTACCCCTCCCGGAACAGGCGTGCGAGGTCCTCGCGAGCGCCCGAGTGGATCAGCGCGGGACCACAGACGGCGAGGATCTTCCCGCCGTCGGCCTTCGTCTCCGCGATGGCCTCTGCGATCTGTCGGATGGTCGATTCGGAGGGGCGTTCAGAGGAGACGCCGCCCTGCATGAACCCGAAGGCACCCTGCTGGCCGCGCGGGCGTTCGGGCGGTTCGACCTTGATCCCGGTCTCGCCGGTGACGATCAGGTCGCCCTCGTCGACGGCGTTGAGGACCTCGGTGTAGGCGACCGGGTCATCGTCGTCTCTCGGTTCCTCACCGTCACCGCTCGCCCCGTCCGAGGCGCGGTGGGCCGTGCCGTCCTCAACGACGACGGCACAGTCCATCTCGACGTTCTCGACCGGGATCCAGTCACCGTCGTAGCGGATGTACGTCGGGTGGTTCGTCGTCGAGTAGAAGTCGTGAGGGACGACCTGGTCTGCCGGAGCGGGTTCCAGGGTCGCGTCCTTGGGGTCGGCCGGGTTGGCCCCGTTCTGGTGGAGTTCGTGGACGATGGACTGCAGTGTCGCCTCGTCTTCGGCCTCGACCAGCAGTCGGGCGTAGGACTCTTCGGTCTGGTGGCGGCCGATGTCGAACGTCTCGACGGAGAACGAGCCACCCATGTCCATGATGATGCCGAAACAGGTCTGCATCATGCCGGAGTCGATGATGTGACCCTCTAGCTCAACTTCACGGGAGACAGCCATGCCCGAGGCAAGGAGAGGGGGCGATAAGACGGTTTTGCTATGCGATATCCGACCGGCACTCGACGCGCCACTCACAGTCGCTACGGGCGCTGAGTCGCTCGTAGAACCGCTGTAACCCGGCCGATTCCGTCTCTGGAAGGACGTGCAGGCGAATGCATCCGTCCCTGACTGACACGCGGAACACGTCGGCCGTCTCGTCGTCCCGGACCAGCCACAGCGCCATCGGAAGATCGATGAAGGTCCCGGAGCGGTACGGACTGTCCTCGATGACGCGCTCGACGAGTGCCTGTAACTCGCCGTTCGCACAGTCAGCGTCCGGTTCGAGGCGGAAGAACGTCTGGCCCTCGTACTCGACCCCGCCGCTTCTCGGATACCGACGCCGGGGCCGTGCCGGGATCGAAAACGAGGGATCGGTCGTCATCTCACCGGTGTCTACGGCGTGATCGGGTTTAAATTCGCGGCTCGGGAGGAGCAGGGAGTATATTTATCGCCGAGACCAAGCAGCGTGCATGTGCGGTCGCTACAGCCTGTTCGTGCCACGAGCAGACGTCGAGGAGCGGTTCAGTGCGACGTTCGCCGGGTCGTACGAACCGCGGTACAACGCCGCGCCGCGCCAGTCGCTGCCGGTCATCACCGACGAGACACCCGGGACCATCCAGCGCATGGAGTGGGGACTGATCCCGTCGTGGGCCGACGACCGGAACGACTTCGAGTTCATCAACGCCCGGTCAGAGACGGTCACCGAAAAGCGGAGTTTCGCCGAGGCCTACGAGCAACGGCGCTGTCTAGTGCCGGCCGACGGGTTCTACGAGTGGGTCGAGAAGGACGGCGACAAACAGCCCTACCGGGTGACGCTGGCCGACCAGCGGCCGTTCGCGATGGCCGGGTTGTACGAGCGCTGGGAGCCACCACAGCGCCAGGCAGGGCTTGGGGAGTTCGGCGCGAGCGGGACGGAGCCAGCAGACGAAGATGACGTCGTCGAGACGTTCACCATCCTGACGACCGAACCCAGCGAGTTCATGGCGGACCTTCACCACCGGATGTCGGTCATCCTCGCGCCCGACGAGGAGGCGACGTGGCTCCACGGTGACGAGAGCGAGCGAGCGGCGCTGCTGGACCCCTACGACGGCGAGTTAGCGGCCCGACCCGTCTCGACGGCGGTCAACGATCCCAGTAACGACTCGCCGGCCGTCCTCGAATCGCCGGACGTATAGTCGTCACTCAGAAGGGTTGTTTCCGCGGTTGTATAGGTAGACCATCTCCCACATCGCGTCCTCTGTATCGCAGTCGTCAGTCGCTTCTTCGAGTTGGCGGTACAGGGTATCTGACACTGAGATCTGGGGCATCATCCATGTATTGGGAACCGTGATACATAAACTTCCGCGGACTCGGAATCGAGTTAAACTCTGCAGAGCGATCCCAAGAAAGCCGTTTAGGGGGTTTCGGGTGGAGTGATTGTTGTCGGTCATTTCGGCATTCCGCCGATCCGACGAGTTCACGGTCGGGGCTATCGAAGACGCTGTCGCGTAACTGCTTTTGTCTCAGCTATGTAAGCAGTGACTCGATTCGTTCGGCGACGTAATCGGCCTCCTCGTCGGTGAGACACATCGGGTTGATCGTGACGAGACCGGCGTCGATCTCGTCTGCACCGACGAAGACACGGGGATCTTCCCGCCGAAGCGCGCCCGTCAGTTCTGTTGCCGTCATGCCTGTCTCGTCTGGATCGATTCCGACGGCGAGTTCCGGGGCGACGGAGACGCCATCGCCGCCAGTGATGGTGGTCGTCACGGGCGCGTCGGCGAGTTGCTCGGCGGTCCGCTCGATGCGGGCGACCCACTCGGTCTGTTTGTTCGCCTGGTCTTCCTCGACGAACAGTTCGAGTGCACGGACGAGGCCGACGAGTTCCTCCTTACCGACCTTGAGTCCACGTCCGATCCCCTGGCGTGGGACGCCACCGAGCGCATCGATGTCGACCAGACCCTCGGGCGGGTGGTAGGCGTCGCTGGCGGCGTGCATGTCCAGGTGCTGGGCGGCGGCCGACCGGACGTACTTTTGACGGCCGGCGAGGATGCCGGTCGATTGCGGGCCGCGGATCGCCTTGCCGCCGCTGAAACAGACCATGTCCGCACCCGCGTCGACGAATCGTTCCAAGTTTTCGACCGGCGGCAGTTCGGCGGCGGCGTCGACGATCACGGGCACGTCGTGGTCATGAGCGATGTCGGCGACCGTCGAAAGCGGCGGTTCGGTGTATTCTTTCTGGACGTAGCCGACTGCGGCCGTATCCTCGCCGATTGCGTCGGCGATTTCCCAGGGTTCGACGTTCGTCGCGCCCGTGCCGAGATGGTGGTCGTTAGTGCCGACATCGACGATTGTCGCGCCCGCGGCCCGGAGTGCGTGATCGTAACTAGTGCGGTGAGTGCGGGCCATCACGATTTCGTCGGCGAGACCAGTCGTGTCGGGGAGTCGGTCCATCGCACCGAGGTCGTCACCGGCAATGGCGGCAGCGGCCGCAAGCGTCATCGTCGCACTGGCACCGCTGGCGACGTAGCCCGCCTCGGCACCGGTCACGTCGGCGATTAACTCGCTGGCACGGGACTGCAGGTCTGAGATACGCGCGAACGACCGGGCCGCCGAACGCATCGCGTCGGCGGCCTCGGATCTGATGAGACTCCCGCCGATCCGGGTCTTGGTCCCGGCGGCGTTGACGACCGTCGGTACGTCGATTTCGTCGTAGATCGTCTCCGTCATGAAAGAGCAGATCCCAGGAACAGTGTTAAAATTTTGTGTCGAGCGGTATTGGAGCGGCACGACGGGCGTCCAGACCCCTGATAGGGACCGCCGTAAGCCAGTACCGGATGGCACCGACCCAGGGTCGATGTCGATCGGTACGTAGTTACACCGATCCCTATGAAACCGCCTGTTAAGAACACCTTACTGGGTATTAATGCCTAGGTACTGCAAATATGGATTAGTAGCCGAATGCTCATATTACGGGGTATGGACGAGGAGCGGTCGACAGTCGAATTGAAGTTCGAAGTGCGGGACACAAAGGATTTCTTCGTCGCGGCGTCCGAAACACTGGACTGTCGTGTCGTCGTCGAAGACACGATTTACCGGACTGACGGGAAAGTCCTGAAGTACTTCACCGTCACTGCACGGGCAACGTCGGCATTGCAGTTCGCGCGAGATTGCAATACTGTCCAGTCCGCACGGGTCGTTCGCGATGGCGGCGGTACCTGCCTCCTGGAGACAGTTGTGGACCGACAAGGCTATATGACGGGTACGCTGGCGATGGCCCGTGCGGTCACCAAACGGGTCTTTGCCGACGACGGGGTCGGCACAGTCATCGTCGAAGTACCCGAACACGCCGATCCAGGCGCTGTCATCGATGTCATGCTCGAATACCACGAGGGGACGACATTACTCTCGAAGTGGCACCGCGAGGACTCGGACCTCGTTGCTGTCACTGGTGCAGTTGGGACCGAGCGGTATCTCTCGGCGCTGACCACCAAACAGCGCGACGCAGTCCGAGCAGCCGTCCAGGGCGGCTACCTCGCCTGGCCAAGGCAGAGTTCTGCGAGCGAATGTGCGGATGCACTAGGTGTCTCACAGCCGACATTCAGTCAACACCTCTATCGGGGACTGGAAGTCCTGTTGATAGGGCTCTTCGACATGTCCGAGGAAGAATACGATGGTGTGTCAATGGCCCCCTAACCTTTCGTCATAGGCAGTGGTTTCACAAATGAGAATACCATCCACATAGGTGGCAGAACAAGTGTGCCAATGGGAAGGGCACGACACCGACTAGACATGCTAAGCATGACATCAGAGGTTCCAGACGGTAGCACAGCGCAGAGTCCACCGGCGACGACAGAGGATATTGTACAGGCCGTTGCAGAAAAGAAAGGGGTGAACGAGACCGACCTGATGCCGCTCTATTATGTTCTCGATCCGGAAGGACTCGATTCGATTGTGACACACACTGACACGACGGTGAAATTAACGTTCGATTACGAGGGGTACACCGTCACCGTCGAAGACGAGACAGTCACGCTCGAAGAAAACTAACACGCATTCTCCCGGGACGTCCGAAACGTCATTCGATAGCCGATAGCGCCGCAAACGGAAGTGACGCCGGCGGGAACTAGACGCTCGCCTCGTAGACGTTGACCGTCTGGTCCTCGCCGCCGAACTCGACGGTTCGCTGGCCAACGCGGTCGAAGTGTTTCTCGTAGAACGCGTTGCCAACGTCGTTGGCTGCCAGTACTTCGTCACGGATGGTGGTCGTTCCGAGGTCGTCGAGATGTTCTCGTCCCCGTGCGAGCAGTTCTCGGCCGACGCCCTCGCCCCAGTAGTCGGGGTGGACGTAGATGTCGAGATCACCGATGCCGGCCGGGTCAGTCATGCCACAGCTAGCGTAGCCGACGATTTCGTCGCCGTCGGTCGCGACGAACAGCCCAACGTCGTCGAGGTCGACCATGTGTTCGAGCACGTCGTCGTCGTACCCTTCGGCGACCATCGTAGCGATCAGTTCGTCGTCGAACACGTCGTCGTACGTCGCTTGCCACGCCGCGCCAGCGACTTCCTGGATCGCGATGATATCGTCCGTCGTTGCTGGTCGAACGGAGACGGTACTGGACATGTCAGCAGCTACGAAGGGGTGACTAATAGGCATATCCCCGACGCCGGTGGCAGGCGGAACGCGTGACGGTTCTCATCGATTGATAATCTCTCCGACAAAGATAAGAGAGCGTACGGTATAGTGGTATGTAATTGATGTAATGATTCGTGGTAAACAACGGTTAACAGTAGATTATTCGATGGTGTTATTTTGCAAGGTGATGGGAAGATGAGTCTCGCACGGAAGTTCACTGTCTTCGTCCTGACCGTGGTGCTCACGTCGACACTCGTGACGGGCAACCTCCTCGTGGCGGCACACCTGACTGTTCTCGACCCGAGCTTTGTCAACGAGGCAGTCGAGGAGGAAGGTGGGTACGAGATCGTCGAAGACGTGGCAGTCCAGGCCGCCACAAGTGAGGTCCCGCCCGAGATCAACGAGACGGTCGACACGGAGAAACTGGTTCGAGATTCCGTGAACCAGGCGTATCTCCAGCGCCAGACAGAACGAAACATCGAACGGTTGTACGCGTATCTCCACAGTGACACCGACACGCTGAACCTCAGTGTCGATACGCGACCGCTCAAGGAAAACGCCTCCGAGGCCGTCGAGGCGCAGGTTCGCAACGCGACCATCGCTGAACTGCTCGAACAGACTGGTACGGAACTGCCCGGTCCGGTCAACCAGTCGACCGTCGAGCGACTGACCGCGAACGAGAGCAGTTACGAAGGGGTCAGAAGCGAATTCCGTCAGCGAGTTCGCGAGCGTGTGCTCGACGAGGCGGTCGCGAAGGCGTACAACGAAACGTCCAACGACGAGAAACTGTATCTCGTGATCCCGGATTACGATCCGAGGGAGTACACCGAGGAAGAGAAAGCACAGATGGTCGCCAACAACGAGACCGAAATCAGGACGGCGCTCCGGGATCGAATCGAGGAGGAGCGTGGTGACGAGATCGGCGAACAAGTCGACATCACACTCGCGCAGGTCAACGAGACGGCAACGGCGAACACGACGGGCAGCGACGGGGTCGAGGCCGCTGCGCTGTCGATCCAGTCGACGTTCGTCGAGGGACTGACGAACACCAACATGTCATACGACGAGTTCCAGTCCGACCTCAACGCGTCCAAAGCGCAGGCGGCCAAAGCGGCCGGCAACCAGACGCGGGCGACGCTCGACAACCAGCTGTCGAACCAGCTCGACCTGACCGAGGCGATGGGCCCAGAGGCAACGCAGGGACTCGAACCGGTCCGAACTGGCGTCACCTGGCTCGACCGAATGGCGATCATTCTCCCAGTACTTGCACTGCTACTGATCGGACTGGTATACTTCGCGACCCGGTCAGTCCAGACCGTCGCCAGTTCGCTCGGCTTCGGCCTGCTGTCTGCTGGTTTCCCGATCTATCTGGCGCTTGGATTCCTCCGGTCGTTCGCAGAGCAGACGGTCAACGAGCGGTTTGCGACGATGGAGGGCGACACCGAGATGCTCCGGACGGCCGCTGATCTCCTGCTAGGGCTGCTGGGACAACTGTTCGGACGGATCGGCGCTGTCTCGCTGGCGTTCGTCGCGGCGGGTGTCCTGATGCTTGGCGCGTGGCTCGCACTCAGAGCCGGCGCAATCGGCGCTGAGGACAGCGAGGACAGCCGAACTGCCAGAGAAGCGGCGACCGAAGCGGCCAGAGAGGCCGAAGCGCCCGTCGAGAAACGCGAGAGCGACGACGCGGTCACGGTGACGGCGACAGCCGACGACGTGGGCACCGTCGACGACCCAGCAGACGGGGAGACCGAGGACCCACTCGCAGACGCCAGCGAGGGCGCAGACGACGAGTAACGCTACTTCGCTCGCTGTTCTCTCGCTCCAGCGACGAGGAGCGGCAGCGTGATGGTCGCGTCAGCGTAGACCGAGACGTTTCGCGCCGCTTTTTCGAGTTTTCCCCAGGAGCGAGCCTCGTCCAGTGTCGCACCCGAGAGACCGCCGGTCGTTGGCGGATCCATCGTCAACTGGACCGCGTAGTCGTAGGCGTCCGGCGAAACCAGCATCGTCTGGAGGACGTAGTTCTTCGGGACACCGCCGCCAACGAGCAGGCAACCGGCCTCGTCGGCCTCGTAGGCGATGTCCGTGAGTGCGGTCATATCGCCCAGTGCGTCGAGCGTGAACTGGGAGGTCTGAGCGTACATCCAGGCCTGCAGGCCGAGGACCGAGTCCTGGACAGCGGGACAGTGGATCGGCACGTCGTGCTCGGAGGCGGCAGCGGCGATACCAGCGCCCTCCTCGATGCCCTTGCGGTCGTTGACCGCGCTGTTTGCCCGACCCAGTTCGGCGGTAAAGCGCTGGATCGAGACGCCGCCGCCCGCACATTCGGCTTCGAGGGTGGGAAACACCTCGTCACGCAGGTGTGACTCGAACAGCGCGAAGTGCTCCTGAGGCAGATAGACGTTGTAGATCCGGTCGACGCCCTCCTCCCGCAAGTTCTCGTCGTGCTCGCGCTCGGTGCGGTCCTCGGGCGTGATTTCGCCGTGGTGGTGCTTGCCACCGATTGCTTCGATGGTGTCGTGGGTGAGATTCGCGCCCGTCGTCACCAGCGCGTCGACGTGGCCGTCGCGGATCAGGTCGGCGACGATGCGGCGCATTCCCGTGGGCACCATCGCACCGGCGAGGCCGACGAACGTCGTCACGTCGTCGTCGAGCATCTCGCCGAACACGTCGACGGCCTCGTGCAACTGGGCCGCACCGATCCCGGCCGCACCGTACTCCTCGATTAACGCACCGACGGTCATACCGGCCCGCACGTTCGCGTGGCTGATCGGATCGTGATGGAACGTCTCGCGGTCCTCGTGGTCGGTCATACGTCTACTCGCACATAGATGGGTTTGAAGGACGTGGTTTCTCGCTCGCCATTGCGCATACTGAGAACCGATAGCACGACGCGCAGATTCGGAACTGTGATTTCTTCAACGACACAGGCGGTTACGGATTCATCGAGACTGAGGATGCGGACGACGACGTTTTCTTCCACATGGAAGACGTGGGCGGCCCGGACCTCGAAGAAGGTACTGACGTCGATTTCGACATCGAACAGGCGGACAAAGGTCCACGCGCGACCAACGTCGTTCGTAACTGAGTTTCGAACCGCCGCTGACGCGGCGTGACGGACGTCACTTTTCCATACGCCACCCCGACAGCGACGCCACTGGGAGACGGTGAGCGTCCCTGTTTTTGTCCATCCGGACCGAGAGGGTAGCTGATGAGAGCGACACGACGAGCAGTGCTCGCCAGTGCACTCGGGGCGACTACTGGCTGTCTGGGCACCGTAGAGGAGCCACCGGCACGGTCCTGTCCGGTCACCGTCGATACGGCGACAGCCAGAATCGGATTCACCGGGGACGTGATGCTGGGTCGAAACGTAAACGACCGGTGGGCCGACGGGCCGCCGACGGGCGTCTGGGGGAACACGCTCGACCGACTGCAGTCCCTCGACGGGACGGTCGGCAATCTGGAGTGCTGTGTCGCCGACGGCGGGACGCGCCGTCCGTTCCGGACATACTACTTCCGTGCCGATCCCGACTGGGCGATCCCGGCACTGGCGGCGGCCGGGATCAGCGTTGCGAGTCTGGCGAACAATCACGTGCTCGATTTCGGGCCCGCCGCACTGGCCGAGACGCGACGACACCTCGAACAGGCGGGGATCGCACATCCCGGTGCCGGTCCCGACCGGTCGACAGCGTTCGAACCGGCAGTGACCGACATCGGCGGGGTCGACGTGGCCGTCGTTGCATGCACCGACCAGTCGCCGTCCTACGCTGCGACCCGGTCTGGACCCGGAACAGCGTACACCTCGCTGTCGGTCGAGTCGGCACGGACCCGGCAGCGCCTGCGTCGCGTGCTGGCTGCTGCGAGCGAGGTCGACCCCGACCTCGTGGTCGCGACGCTGCACTGGGGACCGAACTGGGAGGCGACACCAAGCGAGGAGCAGCAACAGACCGCCCGCTGGCTGGTCGACCACGGCGTCGACGTGGTCCACGGTCACAGCGCCCACGTGCTCCAGGGCGTCGAGACGCACCACGGCCGGCCGATCATCTACGATGCTGGCGATTTCGTCGACGACTACGTCGTCAAGGATGGTCTGCACAACGACCGAAGTTTCCTGTTCGAACTGGTGATCGAAGACGGACGGGTCGACCGACTCAGACTCACGCCGGTCGAGATCGTCGACGAACGGGTTCGGACTGCGAGCGAACGGGCAGCAAAATGGTTACGTGGGCGAATGCGCTCGCTTTCGAGCGCGTTCGAAACGACAATCAAACGGGATGGACGCGGCCTGACCGTCCCGCTTGCCTGTGCCGAGTAGGGTGTCGTCTTCACCGCTGTCTGCGCACCGACCGATATAACGCTCCCGACGAGGGCAATCGAAAGTATCACTTCAGCGATCTTTCGTGTATGGAGTGTGGCCGTTCCACCCGTCCGGGGAGAGTGCGAGTCATCTACACGATACGACGGAACGCATATACGTCCCAGTCGCCAGTGCCAAGTATGAACTACGATGCAGCACTCGACCGGGCACTCGACGAACTCCCGGACCAGCCACGGGAAGGCGGGGACCGTCTGTCGGTTCCGGACCCGGTGGGACAGACCGACGGGGCGTTCACGCGCCTGACGAACCTCGACGACATCGCCTCTGCACTCTCACGGGAGTCAAAGCACGTTCACCGAACGATCCAGCGCGAGTTCGGGACGAACGGCCAGTTCGACGGGGGCGAAGCCCGATACAACGGGTCCTTTTCGATCAGCGACTTCGAAGCGGCCATCGACGCCTACGTCGCCGAGTACGTCACCTGCTCGGAATGTGGGCTCCCCGACACCAAACTCACCACCGAGGACGGAGTCGACATGCTCCGCTGTGAGGCCTGTGGTGCCTTCCGTCCGGTGACGAAACGTTCGACCAAGAACACCCAGACCGACCGTCCGACGGTCGAAGAGGGCAAGACCTACGAGGTCGAAATCACCGGCACAGGTCGTGAAGGCGACGGCGTCGCCGAGAAGGGCAAGTACACCATCTTCGTCCCCGGCGCACAGGAGGGCGACGTGGTGACCATCTACATCGAGAACATCAGCGGCACGCTCGCGTTCGCACGACTGGCCTAGACGAACGGCGAGCTTCTTCGAGATTCTCACACACGAGAGGCAGTCTCTGCACGAGGGCTTTCGGTGTCCGGGACGTGTTCAGCACGGCTGCGTCTCTAAACAGTACCGATCTAGCACACCACAACCATTTTGCTCTCGCTCGTCAAGTGACGAGCGATGCGATTCGGTATCGACGAGGCGGGCAAGGGGCCGGTGCTGGGTTCGATGTTCGCGGCGGCCGTCCGCTGTGATCCGGCCGTCCTCCCAGCGGCTGTCGGCGACTCGAAGGGGATTCCCGAGGAGCGCCGGGAGCGACTGGCCGAGCAGATCTGGTCGGTCGCGACGGTCGGCGTCGCCGAGATTCCGCCCGCCCGGATTGACGACCCCGAGACGGACATGAACACGCTGACCGTGATTGCCCACGCCGAGGCGCTCGAAGCGGTCGCCACCGACGGCCTCGCTGGCGTGGCCGACGCCGGCGATACCAACGCCGTGCGCTTCGAACAACGAGTGCGTGATCGGATCGACGCCGACATCGATCTGACTGCGAAACACCAGGCCGACGAGGACGAGCCGCTGGTCGGAGCCGCGAGCATCGTCGCCAAGACCGCCCGCGAGGCACACGTCGACGCACTGGCAGCCAAGTACGGTCCAATCGGGAGTGGCTACCCGAGCGATCCGACGACCCGCGAGTTCCTGGAGGGGTACGTGACAGACCACGGCGATCTGCCCGACTGTGCGCGCCGAACGTGGGCGACCTGCGAGGACGTACTGGCCGCGTCCCAGCAGTCCTCGCTGGACTCGTTTTGATACCGGTAGAGTGACGCTCTCCCGAAGGGCGAAAAGACGGCCGTCTCAGTCTTCGTTACCGTCTTTCAGGACGAGTTTCCGGAGGATGTCACCGTAGGCCGGTCGGGTGATCAGCACACCGAGCAGGACGCCGATGATCGTGATAATCGCGAACCCAGAGAGGTCACCGAGCGAGAGGACCGTCAGCGGACTCATCGCGATGATCGTCGTCGCGGCGGCCGCACCGATCACCCAGAAGGCCTTGCGGAAGCGACTCTGGAACACGCGTCCGGTCGCGACCCCCTCCCGCTGGAGAATCTCGTCGGCGATGATGATCAGGTCGTCGGCCCCCGTCCCGATGACGGCGATGAAGCCGGCGATGTGTGACAGGTCGATTGGGAACTGGATCACCGAGACGAACCCGAGCAACAGCACCACCTCCGACAGCGCTGTGACGATCATCGGCACTGCGACGCGGACGTCACCGTAGCGGAGGTAAACGACGACACTGACCGCCAGCACGGCGATGAGCCCGGTAATCATGGAGTTGGTCTTGAACTGGTCGGCCAGTGCCGGCTGCAGCGATGTCGTCTGTGCGTTCTCGAAATCGAGTGGCGCGGGCAGTGGCGCACCGGCCTTCAGGCTGAGTTCGATATCACGGGCCTGTTCGCGGGTCGGCGTCGTCATCCGGAACGTCGGGTCGTTCGCGAACTCGCCGGTCCGGAACTGCTGGGCGAGACCGCTCCTGACGCCACCGTCGAAGACGACCTCGCTGTTGAGTGTCGCCAGCAGACACCGACCGGAGGACTGCTGTGGGTTCTCCCGGTTGTACTGGCACCGTGTCGCCTGTGTGAAACCCGCTTCCTGCATCGACTCGGTGAATCGTGGCGCTGCCTCGTCACTCACTGTGACACTGACGCTGTACTCGTTTTCACTTTGCTGCTGGACGTTCCCGATGCTATCGAAGTCTGCCTGAGTGAGTGCCTGATTGCGAGTGTACCCGCCGCTCGCGTTTGGCGTGAACGTGTAGACACGCACCACACCTCGCTCGTCGATGATCGAGCGTAGATCCTCGATATCCCGACCCGTCGCCTCGATGACGATGAAGTTCTGGCCGGTGGGTGACTGGGCTTCCCGGACGTTCGCGCCGCTGAGTGCCGACAGAGAGAGTTTCCGGTCGATGACCCGGACCATCTCGTTTCGGGTCGCCTGCGTGACGCCGTCGCGCACGTCGTCTTCGCTCACGTCGTTCCCCTGTTCCCGGAGCGCGGTCGCGAGTTCTGCGCGGGTGACGTTGTCGGTGAACACTTCGACCGTGTTCGTCCGGGCCGAGGCACGCACGTCAATCGAATCGAGTCCGAATCGCTGCTGGAGGGAATCCTCTATCGTGCGAGATTCGTTCCTGTCGGCGATGTCGACGTTCTCGGCCGTGCTCCCGACGATTGGTGCGCGGATCCGTGAGCCGCCGTCGAGTTGAATCCCGTACTGGAGGTTCGTCAGCCCGCGTTCGGCCTCCGATCCGTTTGCCTCGGTGGCGTTGTCACCGGTCGCCACGGTCGCACCGGGGACGAGGAGTGTGACCATGCTCCCGAGCACGAGGACGATCAGCAGGACGATCCGCCAGTTGTCACGGAGCGAACTCATCTGTTGATCCCCTCGAACTTGTACCAGCGAAGCAGTGAGAGGTTCAACAGGTACGTGTTCATCAGGTCTGCAGCGAGGCCGATCACCAGCACGATACCGATAGAGGCCATCAGGTCGATGCTGTAGAACGTCGCCACGAGGGCCATGACAGCCATCGCCGCCAGCGAGGTCACTGTCATCGTCACGCCGGTCTGCATCGCGCGGTCGACGCTGTCGTAGAACGACCCGGAGCGCCGGAGGATGTGGTTGTTCAACAGGATGTCCGAGTCGACGCTATACCCGATCAACATCAGCAATGCAGCGACGGTCCCCAGCGAGAGTTTGATTCCGAGGACGTTCATCGCCGCCAGCGGGATGACGATATCAGAGAACGCAGAGATGACGACCGCAATCGATGGCACGAACGTCCGGAACAGGCCAAAGACGAGCAGGCTCATGCCGAGAAAGGCAATCCCGACACCCAGTACCGCTGTCTGCTGGGCACCGGCACCGAAGGATGGGGCCGTCGACGCACTCGACAGTACGTTCATCTCGGCATCCTGTGCCTGCTGGCGAATGGCCTGGCTGTCCGAGGACTGGAAGCGGAGCACGTACTGATTCGATTCACCGGCGACACCCTGGACCGAAATCGGAGCGGTGTCGAACGACGCTCTGATGTCGGATTGTGACATCGACGTCTGGACGGTCAACTCCGTCCCACCGGTGAAATCGATCCCAGGGGTGACGGGCGCGCCTGTAAACGCCCACCACCCGATCAAAACGAGTATCGCGAGGCCGAGCACTGCCAGTGGCACTGTCGCCAACTGGCGGTTCGTGTACTGCTCGTAGTCGACCTCCGGTACCTCGAACGCGTTCATATGGAATTGGGTGTGCAAGCGCTGTGAATAAGCCTTCTTATCTCTCTCGTGGAGTAGCGATCTGAGCGCGACCGACCCGTGGTCGACTCGTAGTGTCGTCGCCAGGCTACGACTCCGTTACTCTGGCAGGTAGCGAACGGTCACGACACCGTCGGCGGTGCGTACCTCGACACGGTCGACACCCAGACGGGCCGCACGTTCTAGCGTCGCAACGTCCTCGACCACGCTGGCGGCAGCCGCCTCGGCGTCGGGGACGGTCAGGACGTGGAACTCGCCCTCGCCGGCGCGCTCCCGTTTCGTGATCTCACCCACCGCCTGATCGGCCGCGATATCCCGGGAGAGCGCCGTCGGTGATTCCGGACTACGCTCGACGGGAATCGTCCGCTGGTGCCCGATCTCGACGGCCCGGTAGGTGACCTCCAGCGGTGGCTCTGCCTCGACAGTCGCCTCGATCACCGCCTCGGCAGCCAGTCCGGGGTTCTCCGACAGCGTCACCACCTGCTGGTCGTTCACGTCGCGCAGCGTCGCGGTCTCCTCGTCGGCATCCGTGACGAGAAACGTGCTCGTTTTCATAGCCGCCAGTAGCGTCTCCGGGCTTTTCCCCGTAGCGGTTCACCGCCAGCGGCGGGCAACGAGGAGTATCGTCAGCGCGACGAGCAGCGGTGGGACGAGACCGGCCAGGCGCGGGAGCGAGTACAGGCCATCGACGAGAGACTGTCCGACTGCGCCGCTCGGACGGTCCTGCTGGGCGGCCGGCGTCGAGATGATGCCGCCGATATAGAGCGTGATCAGGAACAGGTAGCCAAGCCCGGCGAGCGTGGCGTCGTAGCGGCTGTCCCGATTCCCGCGGCGGTTGTGGCGCGCGACGAACAGGACGGGCGCGAGCAGCGGCGCGACGACGACCAGGCCGACGAAGATGAAGAAGGCTCGAGAAAAGGAGAACCGACCCCCACCGGCACCGACCGTGTTCCCGAGCAGGACGACGAGTGCGAGCGCGAACAGTATCGAGAGTGCCAGCGCCGCCAGTCCGCCGACGAGGACGTAGCTCCGGAAGAACCACGAGTCACTCGACCGGATGGCGTAGGGAACGGCCCCGAAGATGCCACCGTAGGCGTCTTCGGACGACGTGTCGCCGGTCGACTCGTCGTCGGGCTGCCCCGTCGAACGTCCGTCGTCGCTCGCCGTTGCCCCGCCGGTCTCCGATCCGACAGCGTCCTCAGCCATTGGCGCTCCTAGGGATCGACCGTGGTTAAGCACCGCGTTTGCGGTATCGGACAGTCGATCCCGGAACCGTGCGGCGTCTTTTTATCCCCCCTCATCGAGTCACCGAGTATGAATGTCGACCTCGGCAACGCGCTGGCAGCAGTTGCAGACCCTGGCCTCACGCAGGACGATCTAGACGATCTCGACGAACGCGTCGAGAGCGCCCACGAGCGGATCGCACGCGGCATCGACGACGAGGAGTTTGGCTACGCGGCACTCGCGCTCCCGGGCCAGACCGACCCCGCCGCGATCAGAGCGGCCGTCGAACCAGTCGCCGACAGCGAGACGGTCCTGACGGTCGGTATCGGCGGGAGTGCGCTGGGCGCGCGAACGCTCACGACCGCCCTGACAGGCGACCACGGCGCGAGCCACGTCCTGCTCGACAACGTCGATCCGGACCACGTCGACGGCGTCCTCGGCGACCTCGACCTCTCGACGACGGCGGTCAACGTCGTATCGAAATCGGGGACGACGGCCGAAACGCTGTCGAACTTCCTGGTAGTTCGTGAGGCGATGACAGCGGCCGGTGTCGACTGGACCGAGCGCACAGTGTTCACGACGGGTGGATCGGGGCCGCTGGCTGACCTCGCGGCCGAACACGACCTGCCGACGCTCCCGGCCCCCGAGGGCGTCCCCGGTCGTTTCTCGGCGCTGTCCCCCATCGGATTGGTGCCGCCGGCGATACTTGACTGTGACATCGAGGCGGTCCTCGACGGCGGCGAGGCGGCCGCGGCCTCCCTCTCGCCGTCGCTGTTCGACTGTCCGGCCTACGCCTACGGCGCGGTCGCCTACGAACTCGAAGAGCGGGGCGCGTCGATCAACGTCTTCATGCCCTACGCCGAGCGCCTCGAACCGTTCGCCGAGTGGTTCGCTCAGCTCTGGGCCGAGAGCCTCGGCAAGGACGGCCGCGGCCAGACGCCGGCCCGCGCACTGGGTGCGACCGACCAGCACTCCCAGTTGCAACTGTACCGGGCCGGTCGCCACGACAAACTCGTCACGCTCGTCCGACCACAGGAACGGCCGACAGTGGACGTGCCGACGGCCGACGCCGACGCGCTCGCCTATCTCGCGGACGCAGACCTCGGCGAGTTACTGGACACGGAACTACAGGCGACCGAGGCCAGCCTCGCGGCGGCCGGCCAGCCTAACGTTCGCATCGAAATCGAGCGCATGGACGCCCACAGCATCGGCGAACTGCTATACGAGATGGAAGCCGCCTGCATCCTCGCGGGCGAACTCGCAGCCATCGAGACGTTCACCCAGCCAGCCGTCGAGTGGGGCAAGCAGGCCGCCCGCGACGTGCTCCGGGACGAGAAAACCGAGAAGACCGCCGCAATCGAGGACAAGACGGAACTCGTCGTCGGTAGCGAGCAGTAGCCAGACGACAGCAGACAGTATATACGGTCGTATCTCGAAGAGCGGATAGATGGGTCCGGACCTGTATCACACCGCCGATCGCTCGGTGCGGCTAGAGGCCGTCGTCGCGTCGCTCGGCGTCATCGCGCTGGCCTTCGTACTCGGCGGGGTGGTCGCGTCAACCGCCCTCGCAATCGGCAACAGCCTCGGGATCACAATCACCGAAGACGCGACACCGGTCGCCTACGACGCTCTGTCGACCCTCTTCTCGTTTATTGGATTCCTGCTTGTGGCCGTGGGCTACGTCTACAGCCAGGGGAAGACGGACCTCATCAACTACCGCCGGCCGACGCGCTCGGATCTGGGCTGGATCGTCGGCGGCTTTGTCGCACTCATCGTCGCGGCGACAGTCATCGGCCAGCTCCTGGGTGTCTTTGGCATCGAGAGCGCACAGAACCAGATCATCGAGAGAGGGAGAGCGAACCCAGTGCTCTTTTTGCTTCTAGTCCCGATCACCGTCTTCGCCGTTGCACCGGCCGAGGAACTGCTCTTCCGTGGTATCGTCCAGGGCGAGTTCCGACGGGCCTACGGCCCGCTGCCGGCGGTCGTGATCGCGAGTCTGCTCTTTGGCATCTCTCACTCCGGGGCCCTGTCCGGCTCGGGCCAGATTACCTATCTCGCGGTGGCGTCCATCCTCGGTCTGGTCCTCGGAGTGGTGTACGAACGGACGGACAACGTCGTCGTCACCATCGCGATCCACGCCGCCTGGAACTGCATGCTGTATCTCAGCGAGTGGCTCGCCGTCGTCCACGGCATCGAACTCCCGATCTAGTCGTGTGACGGCTGTCTGACGAGTACTTATGTGATGCAGTTACATACCAGCGCACATGGGTACCCGGTATACGGTTGTGTGCAACGACGACCAGGCCCGGGCGGTGAGTCGGTTGGCACATCGATACGGGATCACCGAGGAGGAGGTCCTCACGCAGTTGATCGATCTCGGTCTCGAAGCCAACGAAGAGACCGTCTAGTCCAGTTCGGGACGGACAGCTACGCGGGGTTCTTGCGAGTGAGATCACTGCCACAGATCGGACAGCGGTCGTGGTTCTCGTCGAACTCACGACCACAGCCCTGGCACTGGAACAGCCAGTCGCGCTGCTCGGCGATGCCTTCCTGGGCGATGACTTCGACGTCGACGGTGAGTTTCTCAGCGACGTTTTGCATCGCGTAGTCGTCGGTGACGAGATGGCCGTCCAGTTCGAACGCAGCGGCGACGAGGCGAACGTCAGTCCGTGAGAGTTCGGCCAGATCCCCGGTTTCGCGGGCAGCCCGTTCGACGCGCTCGACGGTTTCGGGTTCCGGAATGTGCATGTGCATCCCCGACCCTTCGAGCGCGTCGAACCGGTAGGCGCTCTCGTCTTCGAGTTCTTCGCGGACGAGTGGGATCGACGCCACTGGCTCGTCGGTGTGGTACTCGTTGATGAACGCGGACGAATCGAGAATATACATCTAGCGCTTGACGATCATGTGGTCTTTGACGGCCTTGACACGCTCGACCGGGACGAGCAGGCGTCCCGTAGCATCACGCTCGAAGCGAGTCTCTCCGAGCGTCTCGTGTGGATCGATGACGAGATCGTGGAGCGCCCCGGACTTCAGGTCCATCGTGATGTTGTACAGGCTCCCGAGTTCTGCGCCATCCGTTCCCATGACGTCTTTACCCGAGAGGTTCTCGGCCAGTATCTCTGCCATACAGGTCTTTCCGAGTGCTGTACCATAAACGCCACGGGCTGTCGGACGCTCGTGCGACGGTCACAGTGTGAGAGCCCACGGTTTTAGTGTCTGCAAGTGAACAGCGACGCATGGACCGCCGTCACTTCCTCGCGACAGTCGTTGCCCTCCCGACCGCTGGCCTTGCCGGATGTACTGGCGACGGTGGCGGGACACCGACCGACACGGACACGGCGACAGCGACGGAAACGGCCACTGCAACGGAGACGGCCACTGCGACGCCGACTCCGATGGAGACGGGAACGACCACCACGACGGCGACCGAAACGCCGATGACAACCGCCACGGAGACTGCGACGCCGACGCCAACACGAACGGCGACAGCGACGGACACGTCCAGACAGGTCGTCGATGTCGCACCGGGACGCTTTGCCTTTGCCCCGGATTCGTTCGAACTCCCGGTTGGGGGAACCGTCGAGTGGGTCTGGAACGGCGGCGGCCACAATATCGTCGTCGATGCGAAACCGTCTGACAGCGAGTGGAGCGGTACCGAGGGCGGGGCCGGAACGACCTACGACGAGGGCCACACCCACACGTACACTTTCGACGTGCCCGGAACCTACGAGTACTACTGTGCGCCCCACGAGGACTTCGGGATGGTCGGGTCGTTCGAGGTTATCGAGTAGCGAGGGGCGCGACGAGCGCAGTGAGGAGCGGCCCTCGAAAAGCGAGCGGGGAGTGAAACGACCCGTGAGTAGCGAGGTTCGTCGCTTTGCTCAGAACCTCGAAAAGTGAACAGGGGGTGAAACGACCCGTGAGCAGCGAGGAGCGGCCCTCGGGACGCGGGACACACGGTAGCACGGTGACCGAGATTGCGATGCACTTATCAGGTCCGGCCAACTGCCTTCAGATAACTTCTGGACGGTGATCCTTCATGTCCGAATCCGATGCTAACGCCGACGACGACGCCGACCCTGGCGGTCTTCGTACGCCGATCGTTGCAGTGCTTGGCCACGTCGACCACGGGAAGACGAGTTTACTCGACACGGTCCGTGGCTCTGCGGTGACGGCGGGGGAAGCCGGCGCAATCACCCAGCACATCGGGTCGACTGCCGTTCCGCTCGATGTCATCTCGACGGTCGCGGGTGACCTGATCGACCCGAGCGACTTCGATCTGCCGGGGCTGCTGTTTATCGACACGCCGGGGCACCACTCGTTCTCGACGCTTCGCTCGCGTGGCGGAGCGCTGGCCGACATCGCGATTCTCGTCGTCGACGTCAACGACGGCTTCCAGCCCCAGACCATGGAGGCCATCGACATTCTCAAACGCACGCAGACGCCGTTTATCGTCGCTGCGAACAAGATCGATACGGTCCCGGGCTGGAACCCAAACGAAGACGAGCCAGTCCGGATGACGAAAGAAAAGCAGTCCGAGCGTGTCCAGGGCGACCTCGACGAGCAACTGTACGAGATCATCGGCCAGCTCTCGGACAACGGCTTTTCGGCCGATATGTACTGGCGAGTCCAGGACTTCCAGAACAACATCGGCGTCGTGCCGGTGTCGGCCGAGACTGGCGAAGGCTTACCCGACCTGCTGACCGTGCTGATGGGGCTGTCCCAGCGGTATCTCAAAGCGGAGATGTCCGTCGACGTGGGCGGGCCCGGCGTCGGCACAGTGCTCGAAGTGACCGAAGCACGCGGCTTCGGGACGACAATCGACGCCGTCGTCTACGACGGAACGATCAGCGAGGACGACGAGATCGCCGTCGGCGGTCTCGACGGGCCACTCGTCACCGAGGTCCGGGCACTCTTGAAACCCCAGCCGTTGGCCGAGATTCGCACCGAAAAGCAGTTCGAGCGAGTGTCATCGGTCGCCGCCGCCGACGGGATCAAAATCGCCGCGCCGGACCTCGACGACGCGATGGCGGGCGCGCCGGTCCGTGTCGTCCGTGACCGGGACGTTGCCGAGGTCATCGCCGAAGTCGAAGCGGAACTGGCCGGCTTCGAGGTCTCGACCGAGGAAGAGGGAATCGTCATCAAGGCCGACACGCTGGGATCGCTGGAGGCACTATCGGGGACGCTCGAAGAACACGAGATCCCGGTGATGCGCGCGGAAGTCGGCGACGTGGCACCGCGAGACATCCGGGTCGCGGAGACGGCGAACGAACCGATCCATCGGGCGGTACTCGCCTTCGGCGTCGACGTGCTCGACGACGCCGTCAGGCTGGCCGACCAGGAGGACGTGTCAGTCTTCGAGAACGACGTGATCTACCGGCTTATCGAGGACTACGAAGAGCACGTCGAGGCAATCGAGACGGCCCAGCAAGACCAGATCCTCGAAAACATCACCCGCCCGGCACGGTTCCAGATCCTCGACGACCACACCTTCCGCCAGTCGGACCCTGCCGTGGTCGGCGTCGAAGTCCTCTCGGGGACGATCAAGCGCAACTCTCACGTCGTGACATTCGACGGTGCCGAACCGGAACGGAAGGGACTGCTCAAATCCATCCAGAACGAAGGCGAAGATGTCGACGAGGCCCGGATGGGCGACCGTGTCGCCATCTCTATCGACGGCCCAACAGTCGGCCGCCAGATCCAAGAGGGCGACGAACTGTGGACCGAGATTCCCGAGAAACACGCCAAAATCCTCGAACAGGAACTGCTGGAGGATATTAGAGGTGACGAGCGCGAGGCGCTCAACCAGTATCTCGAGAAGCGACGCAACCGCGATCCGTTCTGGGGCAAGTAATAATATTTAATTAGCTGGCGCGTGTCAGTTGATGTACGATGTCCCTTGGAGAGGTCTCACTCGCGACGGCCGATCTCGTCCTGATCGTGATGGCCGTTCCGATGGTCCTGGCCTCGCTGGCCGGCCTCGTCTCTTCGATCCAGTTCGCGGTTGCACTCGGTGCTGGCAGCGTTCCCGCAACCGGGACCCTCGGGTACGCGCTCTTTTACGATCCGCCGGCGACACCGCAAGCGAACGCAGAACAGTCCTCGTAGTTACTGGGCTGTCGGAGCAGCGTCGTCTGTCATCGCCTGCTTGACCTGGAGCGCGGCCGATGCCGCGAGTCCGTGGACGAGGTCGTCACGTTCGGCGTCGGTAATCGAGATTTTCTCTGGTGTCGGACTGTACCCGGCACTGACGACCGATCCGAGCGGTGGCTGGACGGCAATTGTCGCTCGCGGCCCGTTCGTACCACTGGTGATCTCCGAGCCCACTGCGAAATCGTCGGGCAGTACCTCGCGGAGGCCGGTGGCGACGTGCGTGAGATCACTTCGCAACGTCTGTCGCTGGTCGGCCGTCAACGACACTTCCTCGACATCGGCCCCGAACTGTGTATTCCCGTACATTCGGTAATCCTCTCTACATATGCAAACGGGGCTTAAAAACGCGGCGGTGGCTACAGTGCTGGCCGGCTTTCGCCGTAGGTCGCACACACGACGGCGCTGGCGTGTTCGTCGTCGGCCTCGACCGACCGGACGACGATGTCTTGCTCGACGAACGCCCAGCCCCGTCGGTCGCGACCGGCGGCCAGTCCCGACTCGATTTCCGCCCGGACCTGTTCGGGATCCTCACCCGAAACTTCATAGAAGATGCCCCGGCCCGATGCACTGCGTGCCCAGCCGATCCCCGCCGCCGCAGTCTCGCCCGGCGGGGCCGTCGCAGAGGACTCGACGACGTGTAATTCGTCGCCGACCGGCCCGAGGTCTGGCGCAGTGCCGACGACTTCGAGTGCCGGTTCGGCCGGAATGACCGACGAGAGCGTCACCAGATTGTAATTGTGGATTCCCGCTGTGGCGAGTGCTGCGTCGAACGACGAGAGTGCTGTCGGGCCGCTCGCGGTCCCCCACACGACTCTGATGACGCTCATACCTACCTCTGGACGGCGCTCGCTGTAAGGGGTTTCGCTTTGGATGAGGGTGGTAGTGTCAGGCGAAGGCAACCGGGACGCTGCCGTCCTCGGCACCGTTTTCGATCTTCTCGATGGCGTCGTCGAAGTCGGCTTCGGTGACTGTCGCGCGTTCGTCGCGGATGGCGAACATCCCAGCTTCGGTCGCCAGCGACGCCAGTTCGGCCCCGGAGAGGCCGTCGGTTTTGCCGGCAATCGTGTCCAGATCGACCGTGTCGGCCAGTTCCATCTCCAGGGTGTGGATTTCGAGGATCCGCTTTCGACCGTCGTAGTCGGGGTTTGGCACTTCGATGAGGCGGTCGAAGCGGCCGGGCCGAGAGCAGTTGCATCATCGTGCGCTGGACCTCGGCGTCGCCGGAGGTCTTCGACTCCGTTCGCTTGGCGGCGATGGCGTCGATTTCGTCGATGAAGATGACGGCGGGTTCTCGCTCGGCGGCGAGTTCGAACAGGTCACGGACGAGTCGCGCACCCTCGCCGATGAACTTCCGGACCAGTTCGGAGCCAGCCATCTTGATGAAGGTCGCGTCGGTTTCGTTGGCGACGGCCTTGGCCAGCATCGTCTTGCCGGTACCGGGCGGGCCGTGCAAGAGGACGCCCGAGGGCGGTTCGATCCCGACTTCGTGGAACTGCTCGGCGTTGACGAGTGGTTCCTCGACGGCTTCGCGGACTTCTCGAATCTGGTCTTCGAGGCCACCGATGTCGTCGTAGGTCACGTCCGGCGAACCGTCGATCTGCATCGCCTGTGCGCGCGCGTCGGTCTCGGATTCGAGGATGTTCTTGACGCTGAACGAGTCGTTGATCGCGACGCGGTCGCCCGCGTCGAGACGCTCGCGCATCGAGGGCGACACGTCCGTCAGCACTTCCTGGTTGTTGCCGTGCTGTTTGACGATGATACCGTCGTCGGTGATCTCTTCGGCCGTCGCGATGTACAGCGACGACGTTTTGAGCATCTCGTTTTCTCGCTCGATACGGTCGACATCGGCAGTCAGTGACTGTTGCCGGTCGCGGGCCGCATCGAGTTGTGTTTCCAGTTCCTGGTTGACCTGGACGATCTCTTCGAAGTGCTCTCGGAGCGCTTCGAGGCGCTCGTCGGGCGTCATGTCGGGGTCCAGATCCAACCGTGGCCGGTCGGGAAGCGAGGGACTGCGCGACATCGAGTTATAGAGAGTAGGTAACTGGAGTATTAAGGGCCTTTGGGTCACGGAGGGTCACTGACAGTGATTATTGTCGCCGATTACCGGCGCCCCGACGGAGCGCTGTCAGTACAGTCGACGAGTCAGGTCAACTGATCGAACTCGTCGAGATACTCGCTGTAGGTGTCGATGGCCGACTCGACGGGTGCCGGCGTGGACATGTCGACGCCCGCTCCCTGGAGCAGTTCCAGCGGGTACTCCCGGGAACCGCTCCGGAGGAACTCGACGTAGCGGTTCGCGGCGGGTTCGCCCTCCTCCAAGATGCCGTCGACGAGTGCAACCGCAGCGGAGATGCCAGTCGCGTACTGGTAGACGTAGAACGACCGGTAGAAGTGGGGGATGCGCATCCACTCTCGGGCGATGCGGTCGTCGACGGCGGCGGGTTCGTAGTAGTCGCTCTTGAGGCCGTGATACAGGTCGTCGAGGCGGTCGGGGGTCAGTGGCTCACCGGCCTCGCTCATCTCGTGGGCGCGGTGTTCGAACTCGGCGAACATCGTCTGGCGGAACAGCGTCGACCGGAAGCGTTCGAGGTACTCGTTGAGGACGTGACGGCGCAGTCGGTCGTCCTCGACCGTATCGAGCAGGTAGTGGGTCAACAGCGTCTCGTTGACCGTCGAGGCCACTTCCGCGACGAAGATTTCGTAGCCAGAGTAAACGTAGGGCTGAGACTCGCTGGTGTACTCGGAGTGCAGCGAGTGGCCCAGTTCGTGGGCCAGCGTGTACATCGACTCCACGTCGTCCTGGTAGTTCATCAGGATGAACGGCTGGGAGTCGTAGGTCCCACCGGAGTACGCGCCCGATTGCTTGTTTGCGGTCTCGTAGACATCCACCCAGCGTGATTCCAGGCCCTCGTCGACGCGTGACTGGTAGTTTTCGCCCAGTGGGGCAACGGCGTCGACGACGTACTCGCAGGCTTGCTCGTACTCGATTTCGGGCGATTCCTCCTGGACGAGTGGGACGTAGAGGTCCCACATCTGCAACTCTCCAGATGAGTCAGACGGAGTCTGACTGCCCCGAGAGTCGTCGGACTCTCGGACGCCGATGGCCTCGCGTTTCAGGTCGGCGTGGCGATGCAGGGCGTCGAGATTGTCACGCACGGTGTCGACGAGCGTATCGTACACCGAAACGGGAATGTTTGGGCCATCCAGTGCCGCCTCGCGCGCGGTGTCGTAGTTGCGTGCCCGTGCCATCTTCACGTCGGTCTTGACGCTGTTCTTGTAGGCCGCACCGACGGCGTTGCGGACGGTCTCCCACTCGTCGTAGAACGTCTCGTAAACACGCCGGCGGAAGTCCCGATCCGGCTTCTTTTGAAGGGTCGTGAAGTTGTTGAGTGTGATCGGCTGAGGGTCACCGTCGGGCGTCTCGACGCTCGGGAACTCCATGTCGGCATTGGCCAGCATGTTGTACACCTCGCCGGATGCGCCGGTCACCTCGCTCAACTCCGCCAGCAGGTTCTCGACCTCCGGCGAGCGGGTGTGTTCTTTCATTCGCAATACGTCGTCGAAGTAGTGCTCGTAGTCGGCCAGGTCCGGTTCCGCTTCGATCATCGCCTCGATGTCGTCCCACGCGAGGGCCTGCAGTGCCGGTTCGAGGAAACTCGAGGCGCTGGAGGCGTCGGCCGACAGCGACTGTGACCGTGCGGTCAGTGCCTGATACTGGTCCCGCGTCGTGTCCTCGTCCTTGCGCATCCGGGCGTATGATGCGACGTTGGCGACCGTCCGCATCAACTCCTCGTAGCTCTCTAGCGTTTCCAGGAGTGTCCCGGCGTCGTCCGTGGCACGGCCCTCGTAGGCCGCCAGATCCTCGACGAGTTCCTCGGCTCGGCTGAAGGCTGCCTCCCACTCCTCGTCGGTCGCATACAGCGATTCCAGGTCCCACTTGTGCTGCTCGTTGATCTCCGAACGTTCGGGCACCGAACTCATACCCCGCCGTTAGGGCGACGGGTGTGTAATACTACCGGCTGTAAATCTGTGCATGATTTCCCTACCCTGGTTTAACGAATATCTTCACGACGTTACAACCGGCAGGAAAGGCTTGCTCACCAGCGGCCAGAGTCAGGCCTCGAAAACAATTTCCGCCGCCGTGTCGACTAAACGAACATGTCGAATCCGACAGTCGTCTTTCCCGCGCCGCGCGAAGTCGAACTCCGGGACAGGGAGCGGCCAACGCCCGGCGAGGGCGAGGTCGTCATCGAGAGCCGGACATCGACAGTCAGCACCGGGACCGAAATAACGGTCCTCTCGGGGGAGTACCCCGACAACTCCGCGTGGGACGAGTACGGCGAGTATCCATTCGTCACGGGCTACTCCAACGTCGGCACCGTCATCGAGGCCGGTGCCGAGGCAGATATCGAAATCGGCAAACGCGTCGTGACGCTGACCCCACACGCGGCCTACGTCACCGCACGAGCCAAGAACTGTGTCGCGGTGCCAGACGGCGTCAGCGACCGGGAGGCGTCGGCCTTCGCCATCGCCCGAATCGTGATGAACGGCATCCGTCGCGGGCGTGTCGACTGGGGTGAGACCGTCGTCGTCTATGGCTGTGGCATCCTGGGCCAGTTTGCCGTCAGACTGTGCCGACTGGCCGGCGCAGAAACCGTCGTCGGCGTCGACCTGGCCGACAATCGACTGGCCCACTTGCCCGACGAGAGCGGGATCGTCCCCGTCAACGCCAGCGACGAGGACCCAACTGAGGTCGTCAGGGAACACACCGACGGCCGGATGGCCGACGTGACGTTCGAGGTGACCGGCGACCCCGATGCCATCCCCGGCGAGTTCGACGTGCTGGGCGAGCAGGGCCGACTCGTCTTACTGTCCAGTCCCCGCGGGAAAACGACGCTCGACTACCACGACCACGTCAACGCGCCGAGCCACGAGATCATCGGCGCGCACATGACGAGCCATCCCGACGTGGCGACGCCACAGCATCCCTGGACTGTCGAGCGCCACACCGAACTGTACTTCTCGTCTCTCCAGCAGGGCCGACTCTCCGTCGCAGACCTGTTTACTCACGTCCGGAACTACGAGGACGCACCCGGCCTGTACCGGGACCTGCTCGACGACCGGACACGGGCGATGGGCGTCCAGATCGAGTGGTAAGGCGGCGCTACTGCTCGAAACCGTCCCGCACTGTCCGGGCGACACGCGCGCTTGCCAGTCGCTTGGCGTAACGCTTTGCGAAGACGGCCCTGGCGCTCGCCCGGGCGTCCGCATCGATCGTGAAGGACACGTCGTAGTCGACGGCCGTCAGGACCAGCGGTGCTGGCGGGGCCGGAGCGACGCCCTCGGGACCGTCGAGTGGTGCGTCGTCGAAGACACGGTCGATCTTGGCCAGTGGCCGGTCACCGCCAGCAATCTCGCCGACGAGACCGACGACGCGACGGACGAGTTGCCGGCAGAAGCCATCCGCCCGGAGTACACAGACGAGAAACGCATCGTCGCGACACACTTCGACCGAGAGGTCTCGAACGGTCCCTCGCTCGTCTGGCGTGAGATTGTGGAAGTCGTGGTCACCGGAGAGTGCACGTGCGGCCTCGCGGGCCAGGTCGTCGTCGGCCGCGGGCGCGTACAGGTGATAGCAGTACGTGCGCTGGTGGGCGTCGTGGGTCGCGTGAAAATCAGACGGAACGTCGGTGCTGGCCCAGGCCCGAATCTCGGCCGGGAGTTCGCTGTTGAACGCCGCCGGCGAGAGCCAGTCAGGTGCCTCGAAGGCGACCGTCTGGGCGAGCGCAGAGACGCCGGCGTCGGTGCGACCCGCACCGGCGTATCCCGCCGGCACCTCACCGTCTGTCACGCCGAGGCGGTCGAGCGCCCCGACGAGTTCGCCTTCGACGGTCGCCACGTCGGGCTGGCGCTGGAACCCGTAGTACGGCTGGCCGTCGTACGCGATCCGATAGGCACGCATACGTCGGCTCAGGGTGTTCGAGGACTTCTGCACCATCGCCTCGCTATAACATATCGAGTGAACCCGTCAGCTGTTGTCGTGTGTCCAGTCCCGTGTGGAACCGATCTGCGATTTCTGCCGAATGCTCGGGACAGGCAAGAACGGCTGCCGCTCCGTCCTGGACAGGAATGACGAGTTGGCTCGGGTTGTGGGGCGCGAGATGACAGCTGGGACAACTGATACCCCCGGCTGGTCGGTGATGCAGGAGCGACGCTCTGTTGCCAGTCGTGAGTCCACAGACGCTGGTAAACTGTTCGAGATGGCGGTCACAGGCGATCACTGGGACTGTGAGGTGATCTAGGAGGAGAAACGAGGCTGTGTGACTTCCATCAGCGTGGAGCGCAGACTCACACGCGTTGCACTGGATGGGTGGACGACTCTGGAAGTCCTCGCGCTGTTGTTCGGAGGTATCTGCTGAGGGCATCAGTATTCGATGTATATCGGTGTTCGTTCGCCAAACGGGTAAGTCATTGGACACGAGATTCTCGCGTTCCTCGATTTTCCCAGTAAGTTGGTCATCGAGTGTGACTGCCCGTGTTCCTCCCACCCACAACTGGAGAACACGGCCCGGGTTTAGGTAGTCGGCGTGCCAAGCGAGACTGATGGCAGACGCCACACCGGCTCCCCAGTTTCCTCGCCCACCGCGCTCGTTCACGGACAAGTGCGACCGCGAGATCCGGATCAGACGGGCCGACGGCGACGACCGCGACGTACTGGTCGAGATGTACGTCGCCTACACCGACGCCGACCGTGCGCAGGGGATCCCGCCGCGCGAGCGTCGCGACATCGAGAACTGGATCGACATCCTGCTCGACGACGGCCTGAATCTCGTCGCCATCCACGGGAAAGACGCTGTTGGCCACGCCGCACTCCTGGCCTACGAAAACACCGCCGAACTGGTCATCTTCGTTCACCCGGAGTACCATCACGCTGGCATCGGGTCGCGGCTGATCCGCGCGTTGCTCGGCGCGGGCCAGCAAGCAGGGATCGCGCACGTCTGGCTCTCCGTCCAGCGGGACAACCACGTCGCGATGAACCTCTATCGCTCGGTCGGCTTCGAAACGACCAACCGTGACCGAAGCGAGCACGAGATGGAACTGCCGCTGTGATCAGGCGAAATCGTCGTACGTCGGTCGGTCGTGCTCGCCGGGGAACGAATCGACCGGCGCGGTGGTCTGGTCGCCGCTCACCATGTCCTTGACTGTGATTTCGTCGTTTTCGAGGTCCTGCTCGCCGACGATGACGACCGTCTCGGCGTTGATCGAGTCGGCATAGCCCATCTGTGCACCGAAACTCCGGTCGGACACGTCGGTCTCGACGACGTTGCCCCGCCCGCGCAGGTCCCGTGCGATCCGGGCCGCGACCGGGCGTGTGCCGCCGACCTGTAGCACGTAGTAGTCCGTCGAGAGTTCCTCGTCGGGCCAGACGCCCGCGCGCTGGAGGAGGAGTGGCAGCGTCGAGTTCATCACGCCCGGGGCGAACCCGACGGCAGGTGTCGGCTCGCCGCCAAAGCCTTCGATCAGGTCGTCGTATCGACCGCCGCCAAAGACGGCACGGGACACGTCACCGGTCGAATCGAAACACTCGAAGACGACACCAGTGTAGTAGTCAAGCCCTCGCGCCGTCGTTAGCGAGAGTGTACAGTACTCGCGCACGCCGAAGTCCTCGGCGGCCGCGAGCACCGCCTGGAGGTTTGCGACCGCGCCGGCGACCTGCTCGGAGCCGCTTTGCTCGACCAGTTCATCGAGAGCGTCGCTGCCGGTCTGGAGGAGGGCGTCGAATTCCTCGGCCTGGGATACCGACAGCCCCGCACTCGTTAGCTGTGAAACGTATTCCTCGCGGTCGATCTTTTCGCGCTTGTCGACGGTGCGGATCGCTTCTTGCATGTCGACATCAGCGTCGAAAGACGCCAGCAGTCCCGAGAGAATGTCGCGGTGTGACACTCTGAAATCGAAGTCATCGGCCGTCAACCCGAGTTCAGTGAGCATGTCGGCCGCCACCGCCAGCACTTCCGCGTCAGCAGACGGATCGCTCGATCCGAAGATGTCGATGTTCGTCTGGTAAAACTCCCTGAACCGGCCCTGCTGGACCTGCTCGTAGCGCCAGAACGGCCGTGTCGAGATCCACTTGATCGGCTTCGACAGTTCCTGTTGCTTGGCGACGACCATCCGTGCGACCGTCGGCGTCAACTCCGGCGTGAGCGCGACGTTGCGGCCGCCCTTGTCCTCGAAACTGTACAGTTCCTCGACGATTTCCTCGCCGCTCTTGTCAACGTACATCGCCGTCGCTTCGAGCGCCGGCGTCGTGATATCCCGAAACCCGTACCGGCGAGCAGTCGCCTCGACGGTGTCGATGACCTCCCTGTAGGCGGCCATCTCGGCGGGGTAGACGTCTCGAAACCCCTTGAGCGAGTCGTACATGCCCGCGGCTACAGCGAGGGGCCGCTTGAAACTGTCCTTTAGCAGTGAGCCAGATGCGAAGCGCCCCGCCCGGTTTCCCGCTGAATCAATCGTGCTGTCGCCCCACGACGCGGGACTGGGTGTGTACAGGAAACACGTCCGACACGGTCGCCTCGCCGTACTCCTCACGCATGAGCGCGCGCAGCTCCGTCTCGTAGTCGGCCGTCGGAATGTGCTCGCTCGGTCCGGTCTCGACACGAAGTGCCCGGGTAGCGAGGGCGTCGATTGCGCCCCGGCCGAATCCAGTCAGGGGCGCGAGATAATCGACTTCGAAGCGGTCTTCGACGCTCTGGGCCAGCGGCCGATCAATCGTCGGCACCCGGTCGTCACGCCGGGTTCCGTCTGCGATGGCAGCGAACTCGCCGGCCGCCAGCCGTTCGACGGCGTGTTCGTGGACCGACTGGATGCCGTTGCGTGGATACCCATCCTCGACCATCTTCTCGACGGCCGCGCCGGCGACGTTCCGGTCGAGAGCGACAGTCTCGAAGGGCAAGCCGACTGCCTCGGCGGCCGCTCGCCCGGCATCGGCGACGCCGGTGATACCGAACGTGCCTGTCACGAGCGTCACGTCGTACAACGGTTCGAGGACCAGCGCGGCCAGCGTCGAGTCTCTCCCGCCACTGTACAGCACACCGCAGTCCATCTAGCGACGCCGGATGTCGAAGCTCTGCGAGTCCGGCGTTAGCTCCTTGAGCAACTGTTTCATCTTCTCGTCGTCGATTTTCTCCTGGATACGCCCGCTCTGGGCCAGCGAGACGATCTGTTGCTCGATCTGTTCGCCGCGCTGGGGCTTGGACATCTTCAGCGTGTTCAGGCGTTTGCGGGCCTCATCGGTAAGATTCTGGCGCAAGACCGCCTTCTTCTGGGCCTCCTGCTTCTGTTTGGCCGCTTCACGAGCCTCCTCGTCCCCCTGGCCCTGCTGTTGCTCTTTGAGCTGCTCCATTTTCTTTTCTCGCAGTTCCTCGATCCGCTCGTCGTCTGGATTGTCACTCATAATATCCTTGTAGCATACTTCCCGCTTCGAGCCAAAAACACTTTCCCACTAAGCCCTCGCGGCGTCACCCGCCCTGCGGGCGGGCTTGCTCGCTGTGCGAGCGCACTGGCGTGCGCCGCTCGCCCTTAGTTATCCACCAGGCCAGCCTTACGCACACCTCGCGGTTGCTCGGCGGCGCTTCAAGCAACACCAGCGCTTTTCCGTAGCGGCGCGCGAGTGTGCGCGCCGCAGGCCGCCACTCCTCCCCGTCCGCTCGCGATGAAACGCGAGCGTCGCCTCGGCGACCCCCCGCAGCAAAAAGGTGGTTAGGCGTACCGCTCCAGCTCGGGACGGTCGAGATCCTGAAGGACGTCACCGGCGAGGTCATCAAGGAATGCGCGACCCTCGGCAGAGACGCGGCGGCCTTCGCCACCTGCGGCTTCGATGTAGCCGACGTCTTCGAGTTGCTGGAGGATGGTTCGGATAATGTTTCCGGAGGCCTGGGTCTTGTGTGGCGGCCGAACCTGGTATCGGTTGGTGCCCTTCTTGGAACTGCCGTAGGCGGTGCGGAGCGCGCCGACACCGACGGGGCCGTTCGTCGCGACCTTGCGGAGGACACTGGCGGCACGGCGCTGCCAGAAGTCTTCCTGTTCAGGTGGGAGTTCTCGGTCGATGCCAGTCTTGGTGAACTCGGCCCAGTCGGGAGCCTCAATGGCGTCCTCCTCGGCGAGATCCTCGGCGGCGGCCTCGATAAGCTCGTCTGCGGGCGCATCGTAGAGCGTCGTCATTGCTCACTGCTTTCCGTCGGCGTCATTTAAGAGCATCGTTAGCGAGCGAGTGCGTCACTCGGTAACGGCCGCTATCGCCCGTTTCGTGCCCGGTCGGTCCCGAGCGCAGACGCGACGCCGCCACCGATCAGGACCGGGAGCCAGTAGGTCGCGCCCCGGTAGAGCAACACGGCCGAGAGGACGACCGCACTGGGGATGCCGGTGGTCGGAACGAGCAGGGTTATCAGGACTGTCTCGATCGCACCGGAGCCACCGGGCAGGGGCATGACCCCCGCGACCATGCTGACCGGGATGGCAAGCATCACTGCCGAGAAAGGGACCGCATGGCCCAGTGCGTACAGCGAGAGCCACAGCGCCGTCCCGAGCATGAGCCACCCCAGCGCCGAGAAGGCAGTCGCAGTCAACAGGGAGCGCCGGTCTGCCGCGATGCGGTCGATCGACGTGAAAAAGCCCTCGATGCCGTTTTCAATCGCCGATGCCGACGGCGGCGTCCATCGAGGAATGATCCGACCGACCGTCTGGACGACCGGCGTCAGCGCCCGGACGACGGCGGCTTCGAGTTCGTAGCGGTAGCGCCAGCCGAGATAGGCACCGACCGGCAGGGCGACCGCCAGCGTCGCAATCGCGGCGGCGGCAAACAGCAGATTGCGGCCGAGTTGGACCGCCCCCGCTGCGACGAACGTGAATCCGACGATGGCAAAGCCGATCGACGGGACGAAATGGAGCGTGTCGACGCTGGCGATGGCCGCGAGGCCGGTTTCGTACTCCGTATCTGCGGCCTCGGAGATAAGGAGTGCACTGACCGGTTCACCCCCGGCCTGCCCGAAAGGCGTGATGTTGTTCGAGAACACGGCGGCGGCAAAGACGAGGATCGCGACGTGGGCCGGAACCGGCGCACCCAGCGAATCCAGCACCGTCTTGAGCGCCATCCCCCAGAGCATCAGCCACAGGAGTGCGATACAGACGACGATAGCGAGAATCGAGAGATCCGCCTTCGCGATTGAATCCAAGAAGTCGTCGACGCCGACGAACCATACCAGTCCCGCCAACACAGTGAGAGCACCGGCGAACCCGACAATCGTCGGCAGACGATCAGCCATACAGGTCACAAGAACCGGCGCGTGGGTTAAATCATCGATGATGCCCGGCCAGTGAAAGACGACTGGGACCGTTTTTGTGGCTGGCCAGCAAGCGATAGACATGGACGAACGAGCGGCCCTCGCGATGCTTGGCGACCGAGTGCCGTCAGCGGGCGACGACTGTGCCGTCGTCGACGGACAGGTCGTGACGACCGACATGCTCCACGAGACGACGGATTTCCCGGACGGAACGAGCCGCTACACCGCCGGCTGGCGGGCCGTCGGTGCCTCGCTGTCGGACGTGGCCGCGATGGGGGCCGAAGCGACCGCTGCCGTCGCAGTGTACGCTGCGCCAGCGTTCGAGAAAGAGGCGCTGACGGCCTTTGTCGACGGCGCGAGCGAGGTGTGCAAACAGGTCGGGGCCGCGTACGTCGGTGGTGACCTCGATGGCCACGAGGAGTTCACCGTCGCGACGACGGCGTTCGGACGGACGGACAGACCGGTGTTGCGGTCCGGCGCACAGGCGGGTGACACCGTCTGTGTTACCGGGACGCTGGGCCGGAGCGGGGTTGCACTCGAACTGTTCGCGGCCGGCGATACCGAGCGAGCGAACGACCTGTTCCGGTTCGAACCACGCATCGCGGCCGGGCGGGAACTCGCCGGAACGGCCACCGCGATGATGGACTCCAGCGACGGCCTGGCCCGGTCACTCCACCAGCTCGCCGAAGCCTCGAACTGTGGAATGGCGATCCAGACGCCGCTCCCAATCGACGAAAGCGTCAACGATGTCGCTAGCAGCGAGCGCGAACGCCTGGAACTCGGCGCGTTCTTCGGCGAGGACTTCGAACTCGTCTGTACGATTCCAGAGCCGGCTGTCGGGCAGGCACGCTCGGCGACGCCCTGCCCGCTGACACCGATTGGGACAGTCACCGACGACGGCGTTACGCTCGACGGCGAACCGCTACCGGACCGTGGATATAGCCACTGATTCGGTCGGAATGGCGCCGCCGAACGGTTCTCCTGCGTAGGCCTTTACACTTCACGCCAGGACAGACAGCAGGGCCAGTGCGTCGCGGAAAAGTGCTACTCGGCCGGCGTCTCGGTCGCGTTGGGTTCGTAGTCGGGATGACCGGGGCCTTTCTCCGCATAGTAGTAGTACAGCAGCAGGTACTCCCCACCACTCAATGAGTCGTCCTCCTCGGCCCTGTATGCCTCATCGTAGCTGATGTGGCTCGTCCGGTACAGTTCTCCCTTCTGGGTCATCGTGACGAAGTTAATCCGCTTCGGGATCATTTTCGCATTGACATCCTCATCGTCGCGGAACCAATTGGCTGATCCCGCGTAGTGTACCATTGCATCCTGCCACTCGTTGTTGACCCGACTCATGTTGTGGCGGTTCGTCGTCCACGTAAGGGTCGCAGACTCGTTTCTCAAGTCGAGAGTATAGTTCACTTTTTCTGCGTTTGTTGTGTCATTAAATATATCAACATAGAAATCAGTAAATACAGGATAATTCAGACGCCTGTACTCCAATTCCCTTTCAGACGGCCCGGACGTTTCGGTCGCCGTTGGCGCTGGAGTTGGCGTAGCGGTTGGTATTGGAGTGGGTGTTGGAGTCGGCGTAGCGGTTGGTGTTGGGGTCGGCGTAGCGGTTGGCGTGGGCACAGGGGTGTCCGTATCAGTCGTCGTTTCGCTCTTTGTGTCTGTCGCAGGCGGGAGCGTCGGCGTCGGGGTGGCTGTCGTCGTGACGGGGCTGCCGGTCGTTCCGCCGAGATCAATACTATTCCCGTTCGCGGCGACAGCGACCCCGCCGACCACACTGATCAGGACCGCTATATAAAAGAACGCGGCCACACCGCTCAGGATACCACCGCCGGCCTGGATCCCAGGCAAACTCGCGTACTTGTCGGCGTAGCCGCGCACGTTTTTCCACATTACAACTGGCGCTGCAATCGGCAGTAACAGCAATCCGGTCGCCAGTGCGAGCAGGGAGGTTGCTGTCTTCCAGATTTCGCGTTTTTGATTCACCATATTACTTTTACTCTATTCGCCATTGGTTAAAAAGTATCAGAAGTCGTCCTAAGAGAACCCGATGGGCTAAAGACCCGCTTCGTACCCCTCTAAGCGGCTACTGGCGTACTTAACGCGGTATTTACCTGCAATCAGCTAATATCGACCCGGATTGTATCCTTTCGGTTCATCATCGGGCCCCCCTGGGACGTCACTACAGACCACATTGGGGTTTCTTTTGCAGGAGTGGGTGCTACTCGAATCACCGCCTCCCCCGCTTGGCGACGTATTGCCGCCGTTCGGTGCATCAGTGTCGCCTCCACCGCCTCCCCCACCGGGTGACGTGTTGCCACCGTTCGGTGCATCGGTGCCGCCACCACCGCTTCCCCCGCTGGAATCATCACACGTTTTTTCAGGGTGGTTACATGGGACGTAATCCGGGGGATCTGTATTCTTCTTCTCATCTGGATCTTTCTTCCCCCCTTCATCCTCGTATTTCCCGTTCTTTTTATTCTCTTGATACACACTGTTGACTTCGTCCATCGTAACCGAATTATCGTCGCCACGCGTGAGTTCGTTCACTTGTACTGTGGTGGCAACCTGAACGACCTCTCCCTGATCAGCCTTGTACATCCGGATATCGCCGTTCGGTGTG
>PXRO01000004.1 GCA_003021685.1 Halobacteriales archaeon QS_4_62_28 | reverse complement strand
ATGAAAGGGCGAGTGCAGTTGCGGGAACCCGGACCCCGCAAGCACCTACTGGAGCGCAGCGTGGGTCCCGGGACCGCAACTGTACGAGGGCTTTCGGTGTCTCCGACATATCCGGTACGGTTGCATATCCGAATAGTACCCCGGAGTTGACCCACCCTTTTTCGTTCTCTTCTGTCGTCCGAGCGACTGTAATTGCCTTCGATGCATCCTTTAGCCGGCCAATCGTAGACGCGATCATGGTAGTTTCGCTGCAGACCAGTGTCACCGGCGGTGGACTGCTGGCCATCGGTGTCACTCTCCTGCTCGCCTGGCTGTTCTATGCCATCACACTTCACCTGGCAGCCGTCTTCTTCATCGGGGAGGTCCCCAGCCAGCGGGCGGCCGCCGCCGCGGTCGGGCCGGCGGTCGTCTCGCTTCTGTTGCAAGCCTATACTACGAGTGGCCTGTTAATTTTCGTGACAATCGTCGTCACTCTGTTGACGGACCTGATCGCCATCAGTTACGTCTACCGACTCAAGTGGACCTCGGCAGCACCGCTCGTTGCCCTGCACTTCGCGTTCGCTGGCGTCATGGGTCTCGCACTCAACAACATCTTCGGTCTCGTCGGCTGATATACCGGTTGACGTACCGTCTGATACATCTCGGCCGTCACGGTCCCTGGGCTGAATGTATCGGTGTGTACGTCCGCCGGTATACGACCGATTTCGTGAAACTATTCAATGCCGCAAAGTGTCGAAACCGTTCACAAACGGGCCGTCGGCTGGCACACCGGCTACTGGCTCGCGCGTGGTTTTGGACTTTCACAGGGGCAACAGGCCGCCGTGTTCCGGGAGACCGACGAAACGGACCGGCACAGCGAGTGGTGGCTACTCGACTAAGCGCTCGATTTCGGTGACGAGCACGTCGCTGGCCCCGACGGATTTGAGCGCGTTGATCGTCTCGAACACGTCGTCGTCGTCGACGACGGCATGGACAGCAACGTCGTCACTGCCGGCGATGTCCATGACCGTCGGGCCACCCATTCCCGGCAGGACCGCCTCGACATCGTCCAGCGCGTCCTCGGGAGCGTTCATCATCAGGTAGCGCTTGCCCTCCGCCGAGATGACTGAGCCGAGCGCGGTTTCGACCTGCGTTACTTTCTCGTCGTCAGTCACGTCCTCGCGTGCGAACAGGCGCACGGACGAGGCGAGCACTTCGTCGACGATTTCGAGCCGGTTCATTCGCAGTGTCGTCCCGGTCGAGGTGATATCGACGATGCCGTCGGCAATGTCGACGTGCGGTGTCAGCTCCGTCGCACCGGATACTTCGGTGATGTCGATATCGACGCCCACGTTCTCGAAGTACTGGCGCGTGATGTTGGGAAACTCCGTCGCGACGCGACCGTCTTCGAAATCGTACACCGTCTCGACCGGATCGTCTTCCGGCGCGGCCAGCACGAGTCGACAGGACCCATAGCCCAGGTCGAGCAACTCCGTGAGGTTGTCCGGCCCCGCCTCACGGACCTGATCGAGGCCCGTAATCCCGATATCGGCCGCGCCGTCGGAGACGTATTCGGGGATGTCGGCGGCCCGGGCATAGAGGATCGTTACGTCGGGATCGACCGTCTCTGCGTACAACTGGCGGTCGGCCCCGTCGACGACGTGGAGCCCCGCCCGTTCGAGCAAGTCGACCGACGGATCGTGCAGACGGCCCTTGTTGGGCACGGCAATGCGCATACAGACTGGTGAACCCCACCCGGCAATTGTCTTTCCCTCTTCGATGGGTGACCCAGAAGAAGAACACGTCGAAAGCCCTCGGCGCGCTGGCGACTCGGAGCGGTGGATTCAGGCGTCCCGGGCCAGAACCTCCCGCTATGAGCGAACTACTCGTCTCGGGTGGACAGGTCCTCCGGCCGGACATGCGCGTCGAACGGCGAGACGTGCTGGTCGATCAGTCGAGTGGCGATATCGTCGCCGTCGACGAACCGGGCACGCTGGCGGGCGAGGACGAACTCGACGCCTCGAACGGACTCGTGATCCCGGGACTGGTCAACGCCCACACGCACGTCGCGATGACGCTGCTGCGGGGGTACGCCGACGACAAACCACTGGACGCGTGGCTCCGGGAGGACATCTGGCCGGTCGAGGCCGAACTGACCGCCGAGGACGTGCGCGTCGGCGCGCAACTCGGTCTCGCCGAGATGATCAAATCCGGGACGACCCACCTCTCGGACATGTATTTCCACGTCGAGGAAATCGCCGACGCAGTCGAACAGGCGGGCCTGCGCGCGGTGCTTGGCCACACGGCCGTGACCGTCGGAAAGGGCGAGGACGACGCACGGGCGGATCTCCAGCAGAGCCTCGACGTGGCCCGGCGTCTCGACGGCACGGCAGACGGACGGATCACGACGACGTTCCAGCCCCACTCGCTGACGACCGTCGGCGAGACGTATCTCCGGGCGGTCGTCCCGACGGCCAACGAGGCGGGGCTACCGATCCATCTCCACGCCAACGAGACGACCGACGAGGTCGATCCAATCGTCGACGAGCACGGAACGCGGCCGCTTGCCTACGCCGACGACCTCGGACTGCTGGGATCGGACACGTACGTCGCCCACGGCGTCCACGTCGACGACAGCGAGATCGAACTGCTCGCCGAGACCGGTACCGGCGTTGCCCACTGCCCGGCCTCGAACATGAAACTCGCAAGCGGGATGGCACCCGTCCAGGACCTGCTCGATGCCGGCGTCACGGTCGGTCTCGGGACCGACGGCGCGGCCTCGAACAATGACCTCTCGATGTTCGGCGAGATGCGCGACGCCGCCATGCTCGGCAAACTCGCGGCCGACGATGCGAGCGCGATGGCCGCCGAGACGGTCGTCACAATGGCGACAGCAGGCGGCGCAGAACTGTTAGGCTTCGACAGCGGCCGGATCGAGGTCGGTGAGAACGCCGACCTGGCCGTCGTCGACCTCGATGCCGCCCACCTGACACCGGGCCACGACCTGGTGAGCCACCTCGTCTATGCCGCGACGGGAAGCGACGTACGCCACACCGTCTGTGACGGGGCCGTTCTCATGCGTGATCGCGTGGTCGAACCCTTCGACGAGACCGCCGTCCTGGCCCGCGCAGCCGAACACGCGACGGCGCTCGTCGAGCGTGCGACGGAAACGTGAGCGTCGAATAAACGACGAAATCGACTGATAAACTGTATCGAGCGTCCTAAACCAGCCTCGGACGAGGGCGAACGGAGTGAACCGGATTCGGGATTTATGTGGGTAACTGGATAGTATCTGGTACAATGCGAGCTAAACTGTTTGCACTCGCCGCGGTCGTTGCACTCTTCGGGGCCGCCGTCGGTCCCGGCATCGGGACGGCCGCCGGCGAGGCGGGGAATACAGATGCGGGGAACATGGCACTGTCGGTCAGTGTCACACAGGATGACAGTGTCACAGTATCGGTGACGAAAAACGACTCGGGCGTCGAGAACGCGAGCGTGAGCGTTGCATCCGAGGGGAATGCGACCTACAACGGGTCGGGAACGTACGATTCTAGCGCCGACGGCGAGGTCAGCCTTCCCACGCCAGAAACGAACGTGACAGTCGAAGTCACCGCGACGGCCGACAACGAGTCGGCGAGGACGACGGCCGACCTGGTGGCTGGGGAGTACGTCGACGACAACGACACGGAGTACAAGCCGTTCGGCCAGCAGGTCAGCGCACACATCCAGTCGCTGCTCGCCGACGGTCAGCAGAACATTGGTCAGCAAGTCTCGGCGTACGTACGGGCACACAATCCCGCGGGCGCACCGGACCACGTCGAACGGCCCGAACACGCCGGCCCGCCTGACGACGCCGGTCCCGACGGCGAGGAGAGCGAGCGCCGTGGCCCGCCCGAAGATGTCGGCCCGGACAGTGACGAGAACGAGACCGAAGACGACGAGCGTGGCCCACCGGCAGACGCCGGTCCTGACGCCGAGGAAGAAACTGAAGACGAAGAGGAAATCGAGGAAGAAACTGAAGACGAAGAAGAAACTGAAGACGAAGAGGACGATGACGGTGGCCCACCGGCGAACGCCAACGCTGGCGACGACTAACGGATAGCCACTGGGAAGCGTTCGGTAGCGTTTTGAGCGGTGTTCCCTTTCTTCCGAGCGTGACAGACCCCATTTCGGAGCAACTCGACGATGTCGACTCGGCCCGCGAGTCGGGCCAGCGGAAGATGGACTGGGCGCGCCAGCACATGCCGATCATGGCCGCGCTACGCGAGGCGTTCGAGTCAGACCAGCCCTTCGCCGGCGAGCGAATCGGGATGGCGATGCACGTCGAAGCAAAGACCGCGGTTCTGGCAGCGGTGCTGGCCGCCGGCGGCGCAGAGGTCGCGATGACCGGGTGTAACCCGCTGTCGACTCACGACGATGTCTCGGCCGCGCTGGATGCCGTCGAGGGCGTCACCTGCTATGCCAAACGCGGTGTCGACGACGAGGCGTACTATGGGGCCATCGAGGCCGTCATCGACCACGAACCGACGATCACCGTCGACGACGGAATGGACCTCGTGGCAGCGATCCACGAGGACTACCCCGAACTGATCGACACCATCGTCGGCGGTGCCGAGGAGACCACGACGGGCGTCCACCGCCTGCGCGCGATGGACGCCGACGGCGAACTCGACTACCCCGTCTTCGCGGTCAACGACACACCGATGAAGCGCCTGTTCGACAACGTCCATGGCACCGGCGAGTCCTCGCTGGCCTCCATCGCCATGACGACGAACCTCTCGTGGGCCGGTAAGACGGTCGTCGTCGCCGGCTACGGCCACTGCGGGAAAGGCGTCGCGAAGAAGGCCAGCGGCCAGAACGCCGACGTGGTCGTCACCGAGGTCGAGCCCCGCCGGGCCTTAGAGGCCCACATGGAAGGGTACGACGTACTGCCGATGGCCGAGGCCGCCGCGGAGGGCGACGTGTTCATCACGACGACCGGCAACCGCGACGTGATCGTCGAGGAGCACTTCGAGGTTATGCAGGACGGTGTCCTGCTCACGAACGCCGGCCACTTCGACGTGGAGATCGACCTCAACGCACTCTCCGATCTCGCGGTCGATACCTACGAGGCCCGCGACGGCGTCCAGACCTACGAGATGGCCGACGGCCGCCGACTCAACGTGCTGGCCGAGGGCCGACTGGTCAACCTCGCGACGCCGATTGCGCTTGGCCACCCCGTCGAGGTCATGGACCAGTCCTTCGGCGTCCAGGCCGTCTGTGTCCGAGAACTCGTCGAGAGCGGTGACGAGTACGACGCTGGCGTTCACGACGTGCCCGACGCGCTGGATCGGGAAGTCGCCGAGATCAAACTCGCTGCCGACGGCGTCGAGTTCGACTCGCTGACTGAGACGCAGGCGGAGTACATGGATTCCTGGCAGCACGGGACGTAGGTGGTTCGACCGCAGGGAGAACCACCGAACAAGCGAGCGGGAGCGCAGCGACACGCGAGCAACGCGGTCGACCACAGGGAGACCGCGGAAACACCGAACGGTGACCGACGGGAACCGTGAGGGACGCAGTTGGTTCGACCGCAGGGAGGCACAATCATTATATTCTCGCCAGGAGTTATCACTCCTAATGGCAATGCATCAGCGCGAACGATCACATCTCGACGAGTGGGCCACACTCCTCGAGGCCGACGTGTCCGACGAACTGCTCGAAGAGCAATCAGACGCGTGGGTCGCCGAGGACGAATCACTGTCCAGTGACGAAGCGCGCTAGCAGAGCGAGGCGTTAGTCGATTTCCTGGTACTGCTCTTTGAGTTTGTCGCCGGCCTCGGCCATCAGTTCCGCCTCGTAGTCGTCGAGGTCCCACTCGACGACCTCCTCGACGCCGTTAGCGCCGAGTTTGACCGGGACGCCGAATGCGGTGTCTGCGTGGCCGAACTCGCCGTCGAGGACGACCGAACCGGGGAGCACCTCGCCAGTGTCACGCAGGACAGCCTCGACCATGTGAGCGACGCCGGTCGCCGGCCCCCACTCGGTCGCGCCCTTGCGTTCGATCACGTCCATGGCGCTTTCCTGGAGTTCACCGAGAATTGCTTCGCGTTCGTCCTCGGTGAACTCGGGGTCCTCGCCGTCGATGCGGACCTTCGAGAAGACCGGGACCTGTGTGTCGCCGTGTTCGCCGAGGATCGTCGCCTCGACGTTCTGGACCGGCGTATCGAAGCGCTCGGCCAGCACGTAGCGAAAGCGCGCGGAGTCGAGTCGGCCGCCGAAGCCGATGACCTTCTCGCGGGAGCGATTACCCGTCTCGTAGAGGTGGCGATTCAGCAGGTCGACCGGGTTCGACGTGGTGATCGTGACGAAGTCGTCGTTGTGCTCGGCCAGCGACGCGCCGATGTCGTCCATGATCGGCGCGTTGTCGCCCGCAAGGTCGGTCCGGGTCTGGCCCGGCTGGCGCGGGATTCCGGCCGTGATGACGACTACGTCAGAGCCAGCGGTGTCCTCGTATGCTCCCTGACGGATCGTCGTGTTGGAGTCGTAGGCGACGCCGTGGTTGGTGTCGGCGGCCTGCCCGATGGTGACGGCTTCCTGGTCCGGGATATCGACGTAGACGAGTTCGTCTGCGATGTCCCGAAGGGCAATACTGTACCCCGCGGCGGCACCGACAGTGCCCGCTGCGCCGACGACGCTTACCTTTGTCATAGCAGTGCATACTCCATCGGCGTGTACGAAAAACGTGTCGAAAGAGTGAATCCTCGCCTGCAATCGGCGAGACAGGCCGCAGGGTTTTCGAGTGCCGAGCGTCTTCCATCGGATATGAGCGACTTCGACAAGGAAGCCGAACGCGAGAAACTCCGCGAAAAGTACGGCGACGACGAGGACGACCGCGCGGCGACCGAACAGATGAGTGAACTCCTGTTGAAGGGGGCAACGATGACCAACGCCCACTGTAACGACTGTGGCGATCCGATCTTCCGGTTCGACGGCCAGGAGTTCTGCCCGACCTGCCAGAAACCAGTCGACCGGGGCGACGAGACGACAGACGAGGCAGGTGAGCAAGCAGAACAGTCCAGCGACGACATCGAAGTGACGACGCCTGACGAGGACGCGACCGTCCAGTTCGGTGGCGACGCGCCCGCCCGAGACAGCCAAGCACAGGCGGATGGCGAACGGACAGATCCCGCCGGAGAGTCGACCCAGACCCCAGAATCGACGGGCGACACCGGTAAACCGACAGCAGAGCGCGATCCACAGCCACGCCGCGCGCCGTCGGTCGACCCCGCACCGACCGAGACACCCGACAGCGACGGGAACGCAACCGCACCACCGACTGCCGACGCCGGCCACACACCCGCACAGTCATCGGCCGACACTGGTCGGCCGTCAGCGGGTGCCCACCTGACGAACGCGCAGGTGCTTCTGGCCCAGACCGTCGAGCAATACGCACAGCGTGCCCGTGACACAGAAAGTCCGCGGGAAGCGACGGAGTACCTCGAAGCCGCCCGCGAGGCCGCCGAGACGTTAGCAGAGACGGGTTTCAAATAGCCACGCTCTGTGAGCCTCATCGACATCGATGCGAGCAGGCCACCGGCGGCACAACCGGTACCGGCCCCGCACCGAGGCTACCCCGCTTCGCCGAGTGGATCACCCCTCGAACTCACTGCCGACGACGTCCCGAAACCGCTCGGCAGTCACCTCACCGACCCCCTCGACAGCCATCAGATCGTCCTCGTCGGCGGTCATCACGGCCTCGACGCTGCCGAAGTGTTCCAGCATCGCACGCGCCGTCACTGGTCCGACTTCTGCAACTGACGTGACGACGTACTCCTGCTGTTCGCCGAGGGTTTTCGCCTGTTTCTCGCCGTGAACGCTCACTTCACGGTCGGACTCTTCCTGTTCGCGGCGAGCAATCGTCTCCAGCAGGTCGGCGGTTTCGTCCTCGTCGTTCGTCCGGAGAATACTCGCACCGAAATCGACCGCGAGCGAGGCCAGCGCGCCCTGGATGGCACGGTGGTGGACGTTACGCTCGCCATAGAGGTTCTCGCCTTCGATGACAACGACCGGGCGGGCGTAGTGGCGGGTCGCGTCCCCGACCTGTTCGAACATCGAGCGGTCGCCGCCGGTCAGCGTGTCCATGAAGTCGCTGACGGTCTTTCGCTCGACGACGACCCGATCCGAGAGCACGTAGTCGCCGACGGCCAGCGTCTCCAGTTCGGTCCGGACGCCCTCTCGGGTCGAGAGGTCACGGGCAACCGTCGAGTCGAGTTCCCGCTGGTCGGCGACGATTGCGACCTCGTCGTCGGCCTCGGCGTGGGGTTCCGGCGTGGCACCGTCCGGGTCCCCGTCGTCGGCCTCGGCGTCATCGTTCTCGCCAGCGAAAGCGCCGAGTCCGGCCTGACCGTCGCCCTCGGACTGCCCGGTCGTGGCCGTCGTCCCGTCCCCGCTGTCGCCGGTGGACATCGTCTCGTCCGTCTCGTTGCCACTCCGCTCGCCCTGGAAGTCCTCGACAGCAGCCTGTTGCTCGCCCAGTTCCGACGAGAGTTCGCCGGCGAGGTTCTTCAGCGTCCGCAACTCGTCTTCCATGCGCTTCTCGTCCTGTCGGGACTTCCAGAAGTACGCCTCGTCGCGGGTGTCCTCGGCCAACAGGACGACGACCCGGCCTTCGGTCTGGCGGCCGGTTCGCCCCTTGCGCTGGATCGACCTGATCGCCGTCGGGACTGGCTCATAAAAGAGGACGAGGTCGACTTCCGGCACGTCCAGGCCCTCCTCTGCGACAGAGGTCGAAACGAGCACTTCGAACTCGCCAGCGCGAAAGCGATCAAGCGTCTCCTGTTGCTGGGTCTGGGTCATCCCATCACTCCCGTCGGTGTCGCTCTGGCCGACGAACTTCTCGGTCTCGAAGTGATCCGAGAGGAAGTCCGTCAACGTCTCGGCGGTGTCTCTCGACTCGGTGAAGACGATGACGCGCTCGCCGTTCTCGATGCCAAGCGTCTCGGCCAGCAACATCCGGGTGCGCCGGAACTTCGGGTGGAGGTCGGTGTAGTTCTTTGCTTTCCGCATCGCTTCCATCACTTTCGGGTCAGAGACGAGTCGCTGGTCGGCCTTTGAGGCACCCGACGAGCGGGCGGCCTCCGTCTGGCGCTCGAAGTACCGTCGCAGGGCCTCGACGCTCTGGGTCTCGGCGTAGGTGACTGCCGTCCTGAGTTTGCGAACCTCCGCGAGCAGGCTCATCCCGCTGTACCCCTCGCTCTGGTCGTTGTCCATCAGTTCCTGAAGTTGGCCCTGGATCTTCTGGATCTCCCGTTCCGAGACGTCCGGCTGAGTTGTCGAGGTGACGCCCAGCTCCTTGAGTTTCGTCAGCCGGTCGTTCACCACGTCGTTGATGGCGTCGCGGATCTCGATGACGGTCTCGGGTAACTCGATGCGTTTCCACTCCACGTCGGTGTTGTGGGTGTACTCGGCCACGTCGGCGTCGTCCTCGGTCATCACGGCCACCTCGCGCAGGCCGAGATTCTCACAGACGGTGCGGATCTCTTCTTCGTCACCGCCCGGTGAGGCCGACATCGCAGTGACGAGTGGGTCGTCGGCTTCGGCGTGGTAGCGCTCGGCAATGTAGTTGTAGGCGTAGTCGCCGGTCGCCCGGTGGCACTCGTCGAACGTGCAGTGCGTAACCGACGAAAGCGAGATGCGGTTGCCCACGAGGTCGTTCTCGACGACCTGTGGCGTCGCAATGACGACGCGGGCGTCCGTCCAGAGGTCGGCGCGCTGTGCGGGGCGAACGTCGCCGGTGAATACGACGATTTCGTCGTTGGGCACCTGCAACGCTTCCCGGTAGAACTCCGCGTGTTGCTGGACCAGCGGCTTCGTCGGCGCGAGCAGGAGTGATTTCCAGGCCGCATCGCCGATGCGTTCGGCGGTCACGAGCAGCGAGACGGTCGTCTTGCCTAGGCCGGTCGGAAGACACACCAGCGTGTGGTCGTCGAGTGCCTGCTCGGCGAGTTCCCGCTGGTACCGGCGCTGTTCGAGCAGTCCCGGTGTGACGAGGTGGCGCTCGACGTAATCCGGTCCCGTCCCGGCGTCTGACTGGGCCATCTGCGTGCGTGTTGGCCACGAATCTGTTTAAGCGTTCGCGTACCGCGGTGAAAGTGAAGCGGCGGTGTGTAACACGATTGCCGGGCAGTCCAGACTACGCCGGAAGCATCGTCGTCAGCTCGATGCCCGCGACCATCGCAACGGCGGCAGCCGGGGGGATGGTGAGGTTGTCGTCGAGGACGTAGCCGGCGATGACCGGCTTGAGGCCGTCGGCCGCAGTCGCCGCGAGCCCGCCCAGTACCGCGGGGAGCCACCCGACAAAGAGAGCGGCGATGCCGGTACAGACGCCGAACATCGCGACGAGGACGTAGGTCTGCTTGGTCAGGCTTCCCGACCCGAGCAGGCCGCTGATCGGGTCGCCGATAGTCAGCATCAGGATGGCGGGGATCGCGATTACTGTCGGGGCGACCAGTCCGACAGCGGCGGCGCTGATGAAATACAGCGCATAGCCTGCCGGATTGTCCTGTTCGTACTCGCGCGTGAGTCGGTCGTAGATGGTCCATTCGAGACCGACGAACAGGCGAATGCCTTCGAGCAAGAGAGCAATGACGGCCCCGGCGACCAGCAGGTACTGGACGGTCTCCCAGGTCGTCAGACCGAGCAGGGACAGCGCGGGCAGGCCGGTACCGCTTGCATGCACGAGCCGCCGGGACAGTTCGTCGGCCATCTACACGTCGTCGAACGTCGCTCGACCGTCGCGTAAGGCGGTCAGCGTCTCTGCGAGGTCCTCGACGGCCACACGCGTCTGGGCAGTCGAGTCCCGTTCGCGGATCGTGACGGTGTCCGGTCCTGCGGCCTCGTCGGCATCCGCTCTGGCCTCGCCCAGCGTCGCGTAGTCGACAGTCACGCAGAACGGTGTGCCGACCTCGTCCTGGCGACGGTAGCGCCGTCCGATGGCACCGGAGTCGTCATAGGTGACCGACAGGCCCGCCTCGCGCAACTCGGTCGCGAGGTCACGAGCGTACTCGCCCATGCCGTCCCGGTCCATCAGCGGGAATACGCCGACGGTCGTCGGTGCGACCGTCTGGGGGAGCGCAAGGTAGGACCGCGTTTCCCCGTCGACCTCGTCATCGCGATAGCAGTGATCCAGTGCCGTGTACAGCGCCCGGTCGATCCCCAGCGACGGTTCGACGACGTGGGGCGTGACGTGCTTGCCCGATTCGGTGACTTCCTCGACGCTGAAGCCGGTTTTCTCGACCGGGACGGTGTAGGAGTCGTCGTCGACCGCGACGGACACGTTTTCGCCCTCGAAGGCACCCGGGTTTCGCGCCGCGAGGTTCTCGATGGCCCCGGCCACCGCGCCCGCGTCGTCGCCAAACGCCGGGCCGAGATAGCTCATGTCCGGATCGACCGTCGGCTGCTCGACGGTGACCGGGTCGTCGTACTGTCTGAAGACGGTAAACTCCTCGTCGGAGTAGGCGTCGTGTTTCGAGAGGTCGTAGTCCGAGCGGTAGGCAAAGCCACCGAGTTCGATCCAGTCGCCGTCGACTTCGGCTTCGGCGTCCCAGCAGTCGGTGGCGTAGTGGGCACGCTCACCCGAGCGGTGCTGGCGGAACCGGAACCGGTCCATGTCGACGCCGATGGTGTCGTACCACTGCTTTGCGATACCGAGATAGTAGGCGATCCAGGGTTTGCCGACGATGCCCTCGTCGACCACCGTCTGGATCCTCATCTCGCGTGCCTCGCCGTCGTCGGCTGTCTGGTCGCTCGCTGGATAGAACGGCGCAGTCACGTCGGCGACGCTTTCGAGGGCTGGTTCGTCTTCCTCGGGATCGATGAACAGTTCGAGTTCTGCTTGCGTGAACTCACGCACGCGCAAGAGCGATTTTCGCGGGGAAATCTCGTTGCGATAGGCCCGACCGATCTGTGTGACGCCGAAGGGGAGTTGATTGCGGGCGTACTCGGCCAGTTGCGGGAACTCGATGAAGATGCCCTGTGCCGTCTCGGGGCGCAGGTAGCCCGAAGCAGAGGAGCCAGGGCCGATGTTCGTCTCGAACATCAGGTTGAAGTCCTCGATAGCCTGGCCTGCGAGACCAGCACCACACGTCGGACAGACGAGTTCGTACTCGGCGACGAGTTCCTCGACTTCTGTGACCGGGATGGATTCTGCTTCCTCGATGTCGGTCCTGTCCTCGACAATGTGGTCGGCCCGGTGACTCTCGCCACACTCGGGACACTCGACGAGCATGTCGTCGAAGCCATCCAGGTGGCCCGAAGCCTCGAAGACAGGTTCGGGCAGCACCGTCGGCGCGTCGACTTCCATGTTGCCTTCGCGGATGGCAAAGCGGTCCCGCCAGGAGTCCTCGATGTTCCGTTTGAGCGCAGCCCCTTCCGGACCGAACGTATAGAACCCGGAGACGCCGCCGTAAGCGCCCGCCGTCTGCAGGAAGAAGCCACGGCGCTTCGCGAGTTCGACGAGGCCGGTGCTGTTGTCAGAACTCATACGCCCTTGAGGAGGTCGATGTCACGGACGATGCCGACGAGCGTGTCGCCCGAGACCAGTGGCAACTGTTCGATGTCCTGTTCGATCATCATCCGGGCAGCGTCACGGGCAGTCTGGCGCTTGCTCACCGTCAGCAGGTCCGCAGTCATGAACTCGCGAACGGGTTCGTGTGGAATCTCGACGTTGCGGGTCGGCATATACCGGCTCCCGACGGCCTTGACGCTCTCCCACTTCCAGTCGTCGTCGTCACTGGCCATGCTCTCGCCGGTTTCTGCCTCGCCTTCGACGACACGGGCCACGTCGATGATGTCGACTTCAGTGAGCATCCCACACAGCTCGCCCTCGTCGTCGAGCACCACGGCGTACGGCACACGCGCGTGGTCGAGCTCCCGTTCGGCGACGGTCAGCGGCGTGCCGGCGTAGACGGAGTTCACGTCCCGGCGTGTGAGCGTGTCAACCGTCTCATTGCCGTCTGCATCGCCAGTCGCGATGGCACGAATCACGTCAGTGACGGTGATGATTCCTGCCAGAGTCCCGTCGAAGACAGGAATTCGGCGCGCACGCTCTTCGAGCATTAACTGGGCGACTTCCTCGATGCTGGCCTCGCTCGTGATCGTCGGCGCGTCTTCAGTCAACAGCGCGAGCTGATCCTCGTCGGGGTGGTTGATCAGTGCATCGCGCGAGACGATACCGCGGAACTCCTCGCCGTCGTCAGTCTCTTTGACGACCGGAACCGAGGAAAACGACCGTTCCTGCAGGTACTCGAGCACGTCGTCACGAGTGCCCGGAATCTCGACAGTGACGACGTCCGAGCGCGGCGTCATGACGTCTGCGACATTCATACTGTCGTTGTCCCGCTCTGGCGTACTAAGTCCTGCCATTCGGTTGCTCCCTACAACAGTGGATCGAACGGATGGGAAGACAGTTCCCCTCGCTCGGGTGACAACGGACGACGAGCGCGGTCGACACAATGGATGTCACCCGCGCGCGAGAACCACAGCTACTTGTTACCAGTTCGCACGACAGAACTTTTGTCGTTTGACCGGGTTGAACCCGACGTTTTCGTTACATATTGTGTTAGGCAACTAATACTATCCAGGCTTTCGTCTATCGGTTTCGGCATATTTATATACGGTTGTTACATATTGTCATGCATGGAGCCGAACACGGTCGCCAAAGCGGAGGTGCAAGCGGACGCAGAAGTGATGGCATCCGTCGAAGACGGAGAGACGAAAACACTCATTATCGCGGACGTAACGACCGACGACGCTTACCTCACGCTCGCCCTCGAAGATGCCGCTTCGTTGCCGGCCTGGCGCTAATTCCCCCGTTTTTTCGGCATGCACTCACTCCCGGTCGGGAGCAGCCGCTGGGCCGCCCTTGAAGCCAGCCACGTGCCGACAGTGTCGACTGTGTCATCCCTGACGCGTGGAGAAAACAAACGTTATGCCCGCTGCCCCGAATCGGGTGGACATGAAGGTACTCGTGACAGACCCCATCGCAGATGCGGGTCTCGAGCGGCTGCGAGAGGCAGGCCACGAAGTCGAGACAGCGTACGAGGTCGCCGGGGATGCGCTCCTCGATGCCGTCTCGGACGCGCACGCACTCATCGTTCGCTCCGGTACGGCAGTGACCGACGAAGTGCTTTCGGCGGCACCGGACCTCGTCATCGTCGGCCGTGCAGGAATCGGTGTCGACAACATCGACATCGACGCGGCGACCGACCACGGCGTCATCGTCGCCAACGCTCCGGAGGGCAACGTTCGCGCGGCCTCCGAACACTCCGTCGCGATGGCGTTTGCAACGGCACGGTCGATTCCACAGGCACACGAGCGCCTCAAAGGCGGCGAGTGGGCCAAAGGCGACTACATGGGCACCGAGGTCAACCACAAGACCCTGGGCGTCGTCGGCTTTGGCCGCGTCGGTCAGGAAGTCGCGAAGCGACTGGGGAGCCTGGGCATGGACATCGTCACCTTCGATCCCTACATCAGCCAGGAGCGGGCCGACCAGTTCGGTGCCGAACTCGTCGACTCCATCGACGACTGTCTCGATGCTGCGGATGTCCTGACCGTCCACACGCCACTGACCCCCGAAACCGAGAACATGATCGGCGAGGAGGAACTGGCCAAGCTCGAAGGGGGCTACGTGGTCAACTGTGCCCGCGGTGGTATCATCGACGAACCGGCCCTCGCCCAGGCCGTCGAGGACGGGACCCTCAAGGGCGCGGCCGTCGACGTGTTCGCCGAGGAACCTCTCCCCGAGGACAGCTCGCTGCTGGACGTCGAGGATGTCATCGTGACGCCCCACCTCGGTGCCTCGACGGAAGCGGCCCAGGAGAACGTCGCGACCTCGACGGCCGACCAGATCATCGCCGCGTTCGACGACGAGCCGGTGATCAACGCGCTGAACGCACCCTCCATCGACGAGAGCATCTTCCCGCAGATCCGGCCCTACATCGAACTGGCCGATACGGCCGGGAAGATCGCCGTCCAGTTGTTCGACGGCCAGATGAGCAGCGTCGAGGTGTCCTATACCGGCGACATCGCCAACGAGGACGTGGAACTGGTCACCGCAAGCGCTCTCAAGGGCGTGTTCGCACCGAGCGAGTACCAGGTCAACGCGGTCAACGCCCCGCAAGTCGCCGAGAATCGCGGGATCGACGTTGTCGAATCCAAGACCCGCCAGTCCGAGGACTTCCAGAGTCTCGTCACGGTCACCGTCAGCAACGGCGAGGACAGCGTCAGCGTCTGCGGGACCCAGTTCGCCGGCGAAGACCCGCGGATCGTCCGTATCGACGACTACCGTGTCGACGCCATCCCCTACGGCCACATGCTCGTCGCACGCAACAGGGACGTCCCCGGCGTCATCGGCTTCATCGGCACCGTACTCGGCGAGGCCGACCTGAACATCGCCGGGATGTTCAACGCCCGCGAGACGATCGGTGGCGAGGCGCTCTCGGTGTACAATCTCGACGATCCGCCGACGAAAGACGTGCTCGAAGCACTCAGCGACGACGACCGTATCATCGAGACGAAACATATCTCGCTCGACAACGGCGAGTGACAGACTCGGCAGTGTCAGAAGAGTTGTGAAAGCAGTCCCGTCCGTTCTGCCGATTCGACCTCGCGCTCGGCGAGCAATCGTTCGTAGTGTTCGACGACCTGTCGTCGCTGGTGTCGTTCCGTGCGAAGTTCGCGTTCCAGTTCTTCGATCCGCTCGCACAGTACCCGACGCTCGAGTTCGAACCGTGCGTGGTCGCGTCGGGGCCGCTCGACGCCGATAGCGGGCGAGTCATCCAGCTTCAGGGGGGCATCCGAAGACATCGATGTGTTAGTACGGTTTCCACCAGCAAAAATCCTCGTCGGACGGGCGTCAGTCGCCGTTCAGCGGTTGGCGAGATGAGCGAGTACGTCGTCGGTGTCGTTGGGCACTGGCTCGGGGTCTGCACCGGCCGTCGCGGCGGCGTCGGGGTCTTTCAGCAGGTGGCCCGTCGTCAGGCAGACGACCTGCTCGTCGTCGTCGACGTCGCCCCGGCCACGTAGCTTTCGGAGGCCAGCGATGCTGGCCGCAGAGGCGGGTTCGACGCCGACACCCTCGCCCGCGAGCGAGCGTTGGGCGTCGGTGATTTCCTCGTCGCTGACAGCGACGGCGGTTCCGCCAGTCGCGCGAATGCCCGGGAGCGCCTTGGGCGCGTTGACCGGATTCCCGATTCTAATCGCCGTCGCGATGGTCTCGACATCGGGCCAGCGGCGGATTTCGTCGTTGCCCTCCTCGATTGCCTCGACCATCGGGGCCGATCCCTCGGCCTGAACCCCCGTGAGTTCGGGGACGTCCCCCTCCTCGATTGCGCCGGCCGTGACGAGTTCGCGGAAGCACTTGTACAGCGCCGCCGTGTTGCCAGCGTTGCCAACCGGCAGGACGATCCGATCGGGATAGTCGCCGTAGTCGGCGCGAAACTCCTCCATGATCTCCAGGCCAATCGTTTTCTGGCCCTCCAGACGGAAGGGGTTCAGCGAGTTCAGCAGGTAAGCCTCACCGCGGTGGGCGAGATCCTGAACGATATCGAGACAGCTATCGAAGTTGCCGTCGACCTCCAGAATCCGTGCGCCGTGTAGTGCTGCCTGCGCGACTTTGCCGGCGGCGACCTTGCCGGCCGGCAGGAGCACCAGTGTCTCCAGACCCGCGCGAGCGCCGTAAGCCGCCAGTGCCGCGGAGGTGTTGCCCGTCGACGCACAGGCGAGGCGGTCGACGCCGACCTCCTGGGCGACCCGGACACCGACGGTCATTCCGCGGTCCTTGAACGACCCCGTCGGATTCATGCCCTCGTGTTTCACGCGGAGGGCGTCGACGCCGACCTCGTCCTCGATGCGGGAGACGCGGTGGAGCGGCGTGTGTCCCTCCGGGAGGGTCACGCCGACCTCGAAGGGCAGAGCGTCGCTGTAGCGCCAGACACCCTCCCCCTCGAAATCGTCCCACGTCGGCAGGTCGGCATAGCGGGCCTCCAGCAACCCATCGCAGTCGTCACAGGTGTAGCGAATCGCCTCGAACGGCGCGAACGCCTCCCCACACTCGATACAGGCCAGCCAGACGCCGTCGCTCGCTACGTCGGGCGTTCCATCGGTGAGCTGTAGATTTGCCATTACCGAGCGCAGGTACCCTGTCGGCAAAAGTGGGGCGGTTGCCGCTCCAGTTGTTTATATTGGATCACGGGACCAGCACCGCTCATGGCCTGATGCTACTGGCTGGCGGCGTCTCGCGGGAGCGTGGCACAGCGCCGTCCGATAGATGCGTATCCAGACACCGCGTGCCACCTGCTTGCCCCTGTAGTAGTATTTGCAACCGATTGCTCATCCGATCGCATGCGCGCGATCAGGTGAGTGAAGACGTGCAAATGCTACTATACTCGACGACCAGTGCCTGGCCATCGTGAAGTCGGTCCCGTAGCCAGCCGGGGGCTCGTCCTGCTTCGAGATTCCAACCGACAGGAGGAATCTCGCTACTCCCCGAACTCGTCGATCCGGTCATGGACGTAGGCGGCCCACTCGTCCAGGGTCTGGTGCATCAGATCCGCGGCCTCCTCGCGGGGCGTCGCAGAGTACTGATAGACGTGGCCGCCGCCATCGAGGAGGCGGCGGCGGCGCGACGCCAGCCCTTTCTCACGGAGCGTCGACAGCGACCGGTTCACGTTCGAGCGGTCCCGGTCGAGTTCGGCAGCGAGTTCTTCGACCGTGCTCTCGGGGGTGTCGAGCAGTGATTCGTAGGTCCGAACTTCGTGGGCCTGAACACCAAACACGCAGGCCATCACGTCTTCGAAGGTCGGCTCGTCCGACAGCATTAGCTCCTTGAACTTTTCCGGGGAGGGGTCAGCAGCCATATGCTACATTGCTGGGCGAGGCCGATAAAGGGCCGAGTTACGCTGGACTCACTGAGCGGCGTAGCCCTGATTTTTCAGGCACGTTCGCATCTCGTCGCGGTCCTCGTGGCGGTGGAGGCGCGTCGGCGTGTCACAGTAGAAAATTGACCCGTCGTAGCGAAGTGTCACCTCGTGTTTCGAACCCAGAAACTCCGTTCGGACGACGATGCGCTCGCCGGATTCGAGCGCTTCCAGTAATTCCTCGATATCCAGTTCACCAGCCGAGACAGTGAGTGGCTCGCTCATTGTCACGTAGTATCGGCGGCACTGTCTTCAGTGTTCACTGTCGTGGCGGTTAATGCGTGAGCGGCGCACGACCGCAACCATGACTGGTTATCAACGACAACACACATATTTTGCAATGGTGTCGGTATAAGATGGTATCTAACACCAAAAAACGCGTATTTGTATTACTACTATCCGTATGTGGGGGCGGAAAATCATATATGGTTAGTATTGACAGCATTATTCGAGGTTAGAAAGAGTATCTAGAAGTGAGTCGCGGTATTCGTTTCCAAATAGGTGGATGTGTATGATAAGAGGATAGAGACGGTAGGCGAAACGGCGACATTCGAAGAAATCATCGTCGAGACCGATTCCGCGTTCCGTCTGGTAACGTTCAAAAAATCGCTCTCCGAAGGTATCAGTCCAGTCGATGTACGCAAGTTCGATTTCGGGATGGCCGAAATAGCACGCCGGGTCGAGAAATGCGGTGATCCGCTCTCCATCCGTCAGTATGTTGGTCTGCCACACGTCGCCGTGCAGTAGTGCGGGTTCGTCTGGATCGCGTAATATCTCTTCGAAGCCTGTACACACATCCCTGATTCGAGACTCGATAGCAGGCGAGAGGGTCCCGGCAGCACTGGCCCGTTCAACAACCGGTTCGATACGGTACTCGCGATAAAACTCGATCCAGCTGTCGGTCCAGGGATTCGGTTGTTCAACTGGTCCACAGAGCGTATCGAACGGAAAGCCACACGAGGATGCGTGATTCTCGTGTAGCGCGGCGAGGTGTTCTGCGGCATCGCTCTCGACGGCTGGTGTGATCGTCGAGTCCCCGGGTACGTATTCGAGACAGAGCAGATCGTCGTCGGCGGAGTACACCTCGGGGACTGGCAACTCCGACTGTTCGGAGATGAACGCGAGCATCTCGGCTTCGACTGACAACGGTTGTACGCTGGTCTTTGCAACGATCACGCTCCCGTCTGCGAGCGTCACACGGAAGACGTCTCCAATCATGCCGCCGTCCAGTTCGTCGACGGTGGTAACTGGCTGTCCGAGTGTACTATGTACCATCGCGGAGATTTCTGTCGTCATCTGTCTTCGACGTACTACGGTAGACAGCAAAATAGCTTCCATTTGACCCGCTTGTGCTACAACCCGAGCAACCACGGTACGAACGCCGGCGACAAATAAATGAACCACTGGGTGAACCAAGACAGTCCAAGCCACATGAGCCCCCACGGTTCCGAAAAGATCGTCGGTCTGACCGGCCATTCCGCACCAGCGTGTTCCATTTCTTTCGGGTAGACGAAGTCAAACAGCAGGTGAAACAGTATCCCGACCGTAGCGAAGTGAACCACGTGCACTGTTTGGGAAATCAGTTCTGCGACGCCAGATCGGAGGAGGAACTGATACCCGATCGCCGGAACTAGTGCCGTATGGAAGATCCAGGAGCGGTGGAGTCGCGGTGTCACAGCATCGATTTCGGGAAGGAGGACGCCAGCGACCATCGCAACGATGTAGCCCGGATGAAATCCTATAGCGATAGCGAGAAGTGCCGCTGGGACGAGCGAAGCGATGTGTTGTCGCCGACTCGTCATTCCGGCACTCCGTATCGGGCCAGCATCGTTCCCGGATCAGTCCCAGTAAGTTCCTCGTAGGCAGCGATCTCGAACAGCGTCAGTCCTGCCGGGAGTATACAGAGGACGGCTGCGGGGAATACCACCGAGATACCCATAATAACACCGACAACACTGCTTTGGAGTATCATGAAATGCGTATGTTGACGCCACGACGTGGCTGTCAACCGGATCGCTTGACGCGGGGCAACCTCGGTCTGTCGCTCAATATTTACCAGCCGAAGCATGGAAACGATACCGATAAGAATGACGTACACGCTGAAGATACCCCCCAACAGGAACTGCGTCGCTCGTCCCCACAACCCAATCGCAAAATACCAGTAGGTGTTGAACACGACGAACAGGATGACACCCGACAGTGGCAGTCCACGGATGACGTTGCGTCGTACCGACTGGAGATATGACGACATTCGGTCGCGCTCTCCGGTTGGCCCCGTGCCAGTATACACTGACGACAGTACGTCGAACAGTGCCAGGATGGCACCACCAACACTGAGCAGCGGAAGCGACACCAGCCAAAAAAGAACGCTCAATGCGACAATGGACGTCATCTCGTAATATCCCAGTTTCACGAGCGCAATGACGGAACGACGAATACTGGGTGTCATATCGCGTAATATAGATTCGGTATCAATGAGCGTGTCGGAACGAGCGTGGATTATCCCTTGAATCCACTGAGTGTCATCCCCTTTATGAAGTGCTTCTGGGCCGACAGGAACGCGACAATCGGTGGAAGCACGATCAACACTGCCGCTGCCATGACCAGCCCCCAGTTGTTCGTGAACTGTCCCCGGACGAAAAACAGTGCGACTGGCAGTGTGAACATCTCCTCGGAGGTCGCTATGATCAGCGGCCACTCGAAGTTATTCCAAGTAAACATGAACGTGAAAATTCCGAGTGTGGCGAGTGCCGGCTTCGTCAATGGAAGGTAAATGTGATAGAACACCTGAAACTTGTTACATCCATCGAGGCGTCCCGCCTCACCGAGTGCTTCGGGCAGTCCCAGGAAGTGCTGGCGCAACAGGAATATTCCGAACGGGTTTGCGATGAAGGGAGCAACGAGGCCCCAGTACGTGTTGATCCAGCCGAGTTCAGAGAGAAGAATAAAGACCGGGATCAACGTCACCATCCCCGGGATCATCATCGTCCCGATGAACAACAGGAACAGCTTTTCGCGGCCGAGGAAATCCAGTCGCGCGAAAGCGTAGCCAGCAAGACTATCGAAAACGAGGTTGAACAGCGTAACAGTGCCTGCAAAGACGAACGAATTGAAGAACCACCGTTCGATCGGAACACGTTCGTACAGCCGGAAGAATTGCTGTAGCGTCGCATCTTCGGGGAAGAAGAGGACAAGTCCCGCATTGGGGTCCTTGGAGACCGCCGTAGTGATCGTCCACCAGAACGGCGCGAGTGTCCACAGCGCTGCGATCGTCACGACACTGTAGAGGACAATCGTCTTCGACCAGTACGCCAACCCGGACCGCTCGTAGCCGGGATATTCGTAGTTCGATTTGGCCATCAGTAGGTCACCTCACCCTGTCCGCGGAGCCGATACTGGTAGAAGCTAAACACGAACACGACGGCGAACAGTAGGAACGCCATCGCCGATGCAAATCCCATATTGCCGTTCTGGAACGCCTCTTGGTAGATTCGGACGACGATAACGGTCGTCGCGTAGTACGGGCCACCGTCAGCGAAAGCGATTGCAATACCAAACACCTGAAACGACCCGATAATAGAGAGGACGATCACGAAGAAGTAGGTGTTCTGAAGATTGGGCCACGTTACGTGCCGAAACCGTTGCCACATGTTGGTCCCGTCGATACGGGCCGCTTCGTAGAGTTCTCTGGGGATGTTCTGCAGCCCCGCGAGGAAGATGATCATGTTGAAACCGATACTTCCCCAGGCGGCGATGAGCATGATCGAAAAGAGGGCAGTTCCCGGATCACCGGCCCAGTTATGCGCGAGTCCGACCGGTTCGAGTATCGTGTTGAGAACGCCCTCAACAGAGAGTATCCACCGCCAGATGATCGCACTGACTGCTCCCGAGAGCATGACCGGCATAAAGAACGCCGCGCGGTAGAATTTTCGGAAGCGGATCCGTTTATCTAATACCAGTGCAACGGCGAGACCGCCGAGGATTCCGAGTGGGACGACGCCGATGACGTAGGTCAGCGTGTTCTTGACGGCGAACCACCAGAGATTCACTGTCGGTGTGTTCAATACTGCCCAGCTTTCGGCCCACGGCAGTGGAGTCAGCACGTCGACGTAATTGGTCAGACCGACCCACTCGGCCTCACCGGTCAGTGAATCCCAGCTGTTGAACGAAAGCCACAACGCAAACAGCACCGGTCCGAACAGGAACGTCGAAAACACGATCAGGTTCGGTAAGAGAAACAGCAGGCCGGCCACGTTGTCGGGACGGTTAACCCTCTCGCGAAGCGGTGTAATGACCCCTCCCTCGAGTCGCTCGACGGGATCTTCGATCTTTAGACTCATTGCGCGTCCGTTAGCTATCGAGAATTTCGTCGTTGACCTGCTCCTGGGTTGTTTCGAGTGCATCACGTGCTTCGATCTGTCCCTGCATTACGCCCTCTATCTGTGAGTATAGCGTGTCCTTGATTTCGGGCGTGTGTTCACCCCAGATAAATCCTCTCAGTGTATCGTTTTTGATCTGGAAGATGTTCTTCCAGCGGGAGTCACCATCGTCCTCGTTGTACAGATCGATCTGTTCTCGGTGGGACTCGCGCACTGGAAGCCCGATCCCGCTCTCGTAGTATGGAATAAACGCATCGTCGAGCATGTGACGAACGAACTCCAGCGCTGCACCCTTGACCTCGGAGTTCGATGAAATACCGACTGAAGCCGCGAACACCATATTGCCAAACTCACCACCAGACGGCTTCGGCGGCCGCGAAGTGCCGAGACGCTCGAACAGTTCCGGATAATCCTGCTCGATAAACGTCGGCAACCAGGCACCGCCCGTGATGATCGCGACCTGACCTTCGTTCAGCGCACCCATATCCGACTGTGCACCGACCTCCGACAGTAGTCCGATCAAATCGTTTTCACGGAGGTCCTGTACGTACTCCAGTGCTTCTACCGCCTCGTCAGAGCCGACGACGCACTCAGAACCGTCGTCCGTCATGACCTGGCCACCGTTGGACACGAGGAGCGGATGCCAGATATTGACAACTGAAGACGCGTCATCCGGCTGGTAGAGCGGATAGTCGACATCCGTTTGCTCGTTGATCGCGACAAGTGCCTCTCTGAACCCGCTCCAAGACGTGGGCATCTCCTCGTATCCCGCCATGGAGAGTAACTCTTTGTCGTACACCGGGGCAGTTACCGCCCACGTGAACGGCATATTGTACAGTGTATCGTTGAATCGGTAGCCCTGAATGACGTTGTCGTAAAAATCATTCACGAAGTCGTCCGGATGCTCCTCCTCCTGGACGACGAGCCGGTCGGAGAACGCAGGAATAAACGACGGTTCCATGTAGAAGGTGTCTGGTTCTTCACCGGCACTAAACTGCGTTCGCAGCCGGTCGTGAAACTCTTCGGGCGGGATGTTTACGTACTCCGTCGTAATATCCTCTCTTTCTTGTTCGAAGCTATCGAGTGCACTGTTGTGTGCCTCCCGCTCTACTTCAGGCCCCCATGCTGCAAACTGAAGCACCTGGGTATCACCATTGCCTGACTGTCCGTCTGACTCGGTTTCTCCGTCGTCCCCATCTCCCTGGCCATCACCCGAACAACCAGCCAAACCGGACACACTCGCGGCTGCCATTGCCTGGACTAAGCGACGTCTATAATACGTTCTCTCGGCCATGAGGCCACGTTGACATAGAGGATATAAATAATTATTGGTGTCAGAAGTACTGGTATCCGACGGAGGGTAAATTCTTGCGTGAAACGTGTTATCCGTTGTGTACTCCACGACCCACCCTGCACGTTCTCAGCGGTTAGTGTCGCAAACTCTCTTGTTTAACGACCTGATCGGGCAGTCTGTGTAGAATCACTATGACAATGAATGTCGCACGAACGCGATTTAGACAACTGGCGATCTGTTTCTGGGAATTTCGAGAATGAGCATTTCGACATAACTGACAGAATTATTATTGTATCGCGTAACGTGTAATCGGTGCTCTCGAAACCGGTGTTCTGAGACATCCAAGAAAATAACAAGAGTACACATGTTATTTAAAACCTTACTCAAATATTACAAGTTAAAATCACTATAGTGGTGATTTTTGAATCGACTCCCATCACAGTGGACGAGTGCTGGTACACCGTACCAGAGACCGGTACTCGTGTCGCAACCGGGTGTGGATGGTCAGTTTTAGGACTGTGCCTGGTTTATCGGTTGTTTTTGCTTTTTCCATTGTTTTTTAATACTCCGAGACTGCCAGTGTTAACAAGATGCACTCGGCCCACGGTCTCCAGTCACTTACACGTATCAAAGACGAAAAGATCCGCTCGATCACAATGGAAAACCAGAACGGCGATCCGGGAGCGGGCGGAACAGCGACAAGTCAGCTTGGCCCTCGTCGAAAAGGCAACCCATGCATCAATGATGTCGAACCGGACGAGACACGTACATTAGCCGATATTCAGGGCCCCGGCGAGATCAGGCACATCTGGATCACCCTGCCAGACGAAACAGACGCCGGCTCGAACGTACTACGTGATGTCGTGCTACGGATGTACTGGGACGGCGAGGACGACCCATCGGTCGAAGTTCCGATCGGCGACTTCTTCTGTAACGGACACGGAACACGGTGTACGATCGATTCCGGCCCGATTGCTGTCGTCCCTGACGGTGGGTTCAATTGCTACTTCCCGATGCCGTTCCGAGATCGGGCGACAATTACGATTGAGTCAACACATCCCGGAACGATTCCCTGCTTCTTTTATCAAGTCGATTACGCTGAAGGCGTTGACGTTTCGAGCGCCACAGCATACTTCCATGCCCAGTGGCGACGGGAGAACCCGACCACAAAAGGGGAGGACTACACGGTCCTCGGCGGTGTCGAAGGAAGCGGAAACTACGTCGGAACGTACCTGGCGCTCACAGCACTCGAAAAGGAGTGGTGGGGTGAAGGTGAGATGAAGTTCTACTTCGATGGGGACGACGAGTATCCAACGATCTGTGGAACGGGAACCGAAGACTACGTCGGCGGTGCCTGGGGCTTCAACGATCCATCGAAACACGACGAAGTCGGGTTTCCAGAGCCAGAAACGTACTCGACGCGCTATCTCGGATACCCCTTCTTCGATGCTGGTGACTCCGGGCAAGGACGACCACCAAGACACGGGATGTACCGGTGGCACGTTCCGGATCCGATTCGCTTCGACGAGGAGTTGCGCGTCACACTCCAACAGATCGGTCACGATGGACGTGACTTGTTCGAACGATCGGACGATATCGCGTCGGTTGCGTATTGGTACCAGCAGGAACCACACGCACCGTTCCCGGCGCTCCCGGACCGAGCAGAGCGGAAACCGCGATAGAACACCGACGCGTAGACAGTTAGCACAGCCTGACGGCAGGTCCTGTTTTGTGGTACCGATATTGATACGATGAAAAAATATATACAGGGTTGTTCTGATGTAGGAGCTATGGGACAGCTAGAGATTAACAATCTCACCAAAGTGTTTGGCGAGCGAGACGAGGAGGTCGTCGCAGTGAACGAGATCGGTATTGACATCGAAGACGGCGAGTTTCTCGTTCTCGTCGGCCCGTCCGGGTGTGGAAAATCGACGACGCTACGCTGTATTGCGGGGCTAGAAACCGTCACAGCGGGAGAACTTGTCATCGATGGACAGAAGATAACCGATCAGCGGCCGACAGACCGGGATATCGCGATGGTGTTCCAGAACTACGCGTTGTACCCACATATGACGGCCTACGAAAACATGGCGTTTGGACTTCAGATGGCGACGGATCTCTCGGACGACGAGATCGAACGGCGAGTGAACGAGACGGCAGCGATGATGGGGATCGAAGCACTACTGGACAAGCGGCCGGGCGAACTCTCGGGCGGCCAGCAACAACGGGTCGCGCTCGGGCGAGCGATCGTCCGAGAACCATCAGTGTTCCTGATGGACGAACCGCTCAGTAACCTCGACGCGAAACTGCGCACCACCATGCGCACTGAACTGCAAGAACTGCAACAGCGGCTCGATACCACGACGATATACGTCACCCACGACCAGACCGAAGCGATGACCATGGGTGATCGTATTGCTGTCCTCAACGAGGGCAAACTCCAGCAGATCGGGACGCCGCTGGAGTGCTATCACGAGCCGAGTAATCAGTTCGTGGCTAGCTTTATCGGCTCTCCGAGCATGAACTTCTTCGAAGGCAAACGACAGGGTTCGACTTTCGAGCATGCCGCCTTCGAGTATCAGTTCTCGACAGGGACGGCGGCACGACTCGACGAAACGGACACCGATCAACTAACGCTCGGTATTCGGCCGGAAGATATCCGTCCGGCAACGGAGGACGACACCGCCACGGCCATCGTGACAGTCAACGTCGTTGAACCGCTGGGCGAGTCTACACTTATTTACTTCGATCTCGGGGGACAGGAGTGTACGGCCAGCGTCAGTGGTAATCTCTCGACCCGGCCCGGTGAGCAGATCTCCATAGTGTTTCCGGAGGATCGGATCCACCTGTTCGACAGCGTGACCGGGAGCGCAGTCAAGAACCAGCAGTACTCCGCGAGAGAGGCAACCTGGGGCAATGAGTCCGTCGGTGACCGTGGCTACTCGTAGTACTCACCAGCGAAGCATGTCAACACCGGACTGGCGAACATCGGTTCGAAGCTGACAGGACGAGTGGTATGGATCGTTGTAAGCCAGTACCGACTCCGGATCAGTGTCTACCGGTATACAACGACCTCCATCAGCAACCATCTCCATCAGCGCCGTCGCTCGATGCTGCCGGATCACGTCGAGGGGTGGCTGACCAAAATCTCTTTAGACTCCTCTGACAACCGTTTTGTTATGGTCGACGAAGTGAAAGCAGAGGACCATGTCCTGCGTCAAAACCTCGAGGAGAACGTCGGGATGACGCAGTACGAGGCGAAGGTGTACCTCGCTTTGATCCGTGGGGGCAAACAATCGATGACCGGTATCTCGGAGGTGAGTGGTGTCCCCACACAGCGAGTCTACGATACAGTGCGGGACCTCCAGAACCGGGGGTTCGTCGAAATCATCGACGAGTACCCGAAAAAGGCGTACGCAATCGATCCCGACAAAGCACTCGCGTCTGCAAAAAAGCAAATCGAGCGGACACAGGATCGCCTCGACGAACTCCATCAGGTCGTCGAAGATGTCGATGTCGGCGTCACGCTGTTCCAAAGCAGGGCCACGATAGAGAAGCACGTTCGGGAGACGATCCGTGAAGCCGAAGACAGCCTGTTCCTCCTGATGCCCGAAAACGTCGTGTCGATGTTTCGTGACGGGCTGCTTGACTGTGATACCGACACGGACACCCATCTCATCGTTTCCGATATCGAGTTCGACGACATCGACAACGAATCGCTCGCAATCGACGAATCGATCACCGAACTCGCTGATCGAGTCCGTGGTGTTACGTCCAGCGAACCGGTGGTCGTCTCTGCCGATAGAAAAACGAGCTTCTATTGGACGGGGATCGGCGGGACCCGACTGACGACCGAGGGTCAGGGGTTTTATGTTACGAATCCGGAGCTTGCACTGGTCCTCGACAGATTTCTCTCCGATACACTCTGGCCGCTGGCACGCACAGTAGGTACCACGACCGAATCGGAAATGCCACAGTTCCCCAAACAGTATCTTCGAATCCGCAACTGTCTCGCCGACCTCGACTGCGTGACGCGGGAGCGGCCCGTCGAGTCGTTCGTCGTGGAATTCGACGGATACAACACTGAAACCGGCGATAAGGTGACCGAGCACGGAACGCTCGTCGGGTACTACTTTTCGGAGTACGAGCGACGGGCGTCACTCAAACTCAGACTGGATGCCGAGACGGCGGAGGGGATCGGTGAGTCCGAAATCGTGACCGTCGGTGGCTGGAAGGCGATCAAACAAGATTTCTCAGCCAGGCACATCCGTATTCGAAAAAAGTCGTTCAACGACGATTCACACGCAATCGATTCCGAGACCGACCAGCATCTCTCCACGCTTCGCGACGAGTTGCCCTCTGCGTTCAGTAAGCGGAACGTATTCGTTGGCCTCGATGCGTTCATCGACCGAAAGCGAGAAATTATAACCGAAGCGGGTAGTGGATCGGGGTCCGACGTGATGACTGAATTTGGATCGTTCAAGGAGTCCATCATCGAATTCGAGGCAATCGACAGTGCCCCTGCGATGCAATGGAACCATTCGGAAACGATCCCCGGCGGTCACACGACACATCTGGGTACGGTTTTCACCGACCTCTCGTACGACGTCACACTTCTGGGAACGTTTGGCGATCCGGTCCACCCGATCTTCGAAAAACGATTCGACGAGCAGACGCTCCTGAGTATCGGTGTACCATCCTACACTGATTACATCTCGTTCGACGACGGGCAGTTCATGTTGACAGAACCTCAGTATAAAAAAATTGATTGGAGTACCATATTAAAACAGATAGATCTGGAGAACCTGGCGGGGCATATCGACGGTGTCGAAACGATCAGCCTTGGCACCTGGTCGAACAATTCGGCTCTCCCGTCAATCTGCGATGGGCTTCGAGACGAGTTGTGGCCACTCCTCGATGACCCGCCACGGTCGGTCGTTGTTTCACCATCGAGTCTCGAAGAAGTCCCGGCAGACGAGATACGAAGCGGCTTCGAGTCGATCGCCGCACTTGACCGTCTTGTGCCGGTTACGGTCGTTTTAAACCGGGTCCATGCGAGACAGTTGCTCGACGCCTACGATGGCGACGACTTCAACGACTCTCTCAAAGAACTCTGTCTCGATATCCGGGACCGGATAGCGATTTCGAAAGTTGTCGTTCATACCATGTTCGAGGCGACACTTGCCAACGATTCTGATGTCCTAAGTGCAAGAGCACCGAAACCGGATTCACGGCAGGTCACGAGTACGATAGAGCACTTCGATACAGGGCTGACGCTCGGACATATCGAGGGGCTCTCCGACGGTGCAGCACTCGTTCTCGCCCATACGACCGCCGGCTATTTCATGCGTCATAGCGAGCATCCGGATAGATCAGATATCTTTGACTTTGTATCTAACTACGAGAATATGTTCTGATAATATAGAATTTTGGAACGCTTTGAGATGCGCTATTCTCGCACACCACTCCTCGAAAAACGTGGGCGAAAAAGCGTGCCTCGCGACGCTCGGCGCGTGACTATCGCTCGGACAGCCACGCCAGCAGGCCTTTCTGGGCGTGCAGTCTGTTTTCGGCCTGATCCCACACGATAGCGTTGTCGCTCTCGATGGCGGCGTCGGTGACTTCCTCGCCGCGGTGGGCGGGCAGGCAGTGCATCAGCGTGCGGTCGTCGAGCATCTCGGGCGTAATCTGGAAGCCGTCGAAGGCTTTGAGTTTCTGGCCGCGTTCGTCTTCCTGGCCCATGCTGACCCACACGTCGGTGTAGACTACGTCGGCGTCGGCCATCGCGGTCTCGGGATCGTGGGTCGTCTTCGGGGGGGTGCCAACCGCCGCGGCGCGGTCGAGGACATCGTCGGTGATGGCGTACCCCTCCGGCGTGGCGACGGTCAGGTCGATGCCGGTCATGGCCGCGCCGAGGACGAGCGACTGGCAGACGTTGTTGCCGTCGCCGACCCAGGCCACGCTAGCGCCGTCGAAGCCGTCGAACTGTTCCCGGATTGTCAGCAGGTCGGCGAGTGTCTGGCAGGGGTGGGCATCGTCGGTAAGCGCGTTGATCACGGGCACGTCGGCGTACTCGGCGAGTTCGACGACATCGGCGTGGTCGAACACGCGGGCCATGATGAAATCGACGTACCGGGAGAGCGCACGCGAGGTGTCCTTGACCGGTTCGCCGTGGCCCAGATGGATGTCCTCGGGACCGAGGAAGACGGCGTGGCCGCCCAGTTGTGTCATCCCCGTCTCGAAGGAGACGCGGGTCCGTGTCGAGGGCTTTTCGAAAATCATACCGAGTGTCTGGCCATCGAGCAGGTCGCTCTCGCCGTTGGCCTTGATCGTGGCCGCGCGGTCCAGCACGGCCGCCAGTTCGTCGGTCGTCAGGTCGTCGACATCGAGCAGGTGGGTTGGCATGGTTACAGGAGGCGTTCAGTGACATCTTCGAGGATGGCGACCGAGCGGTCGTACTCTTCGAGGACGATGTGTTCGTCCGGTGCGTGATCTAAGTCCGAGTCGCCGGGACCGTAGGTGACCATCGGGCAGTCCCAGGCCTGTGCGAAGACGTTCATGTCGCTGGTGCCGGTCTTGCGCAGCAGGTGGGGTTCGCCGTCAGCCTGGCGAATCGCGGCCCGGAACGTCCGGGCGACCGCCGTCCGGGGACTCTCCATGACGGGTTCGACCCTGTCGTCCCAGTGGACGGTCCCGTCGGTGAGGTGGCCGTCGGCGATTTCCCTGATCTCGTCGGTGGTGTAAGCCGGCGGGACGCGCAACTGCACCGCCATGGTCGTCTCGACCGAGAGACCGTCCTCGGAGACGCCGCCGTCGATACTGACAGGTTTACAGGTGACACGCTCGAAGACGGGTTGCCACTCGCCCGTCTCGAACTCGGCCTCGACGGCCGACCACCAGTCCAGCGCGTTCTGGATCGCGTTGTTGTCCGGGCGCGAGGAGTGACCCGACTCGCTGGTGGCGACGTAGGTGCCCGCCAGCAGCCCCCGGTAGCCAAGCGTGATCCCCTCCCAGCCAGAGGGTTCGCCGTTGATGACGGCGTCGGGTTCGGATTCGCGGTCCTCGATGACGTAGCGACTTCCCCGGGAGTCGACTTCCTCGCCGACGACGCCGATAAAGCTCGCGCCGGTCCGGACCGCGGCAATCGCCATCGAACACAGCGGCCCTTTCGCGTCGACGGAGCCGCGGCCCCAGAGTTCCGCGTTGTCGTCGTCGTTTGCCTCGACCCGGACGGGGATATCGCCCGGGACCGTGTCGATGTGGGAAGTCAGCAAGACGCCGTCGTCGGCGGGCGCACGGACGTTGCCGACTTCGTCGATCCAGACGTCGCGGTCGTGCTCCTCGAAGAACTCGACTAGACGCTGGGCGGCCGCCTGTTCGTCGGGCGTGACCGAGGGGATGCGAACGAGTGCTTCGAGCAGGTCGCGGGCTTCCTGGTCGCCGCGTGCGTGTGTGCTCTGGCTCATAGGACGACCGCCTCCAGTGCGTCGACGACGTGGTCGGCCTCCGTCTTCGTCAGCGTCAGCGGCGGGAGCAGGCGGATAACGGTCCGGCCGGCCGGGAGCGCGAGGACGCCCTCTTCCATCGCGAGTTGCTTGAGGTGACCCATCGCGCCGCGACCGACCTCGATGCCGATCATCAGGCCGTCGCCACGAATTTCACGGACCTCCTCGCCGAGCGTCGCTTCGAGTTCGGTCTGGAGGTAGTCGCCGACAACTGCCGCGTTCCCGGGTACGGAGTCCTCGATGATCGTCGAGACAGTGGCGTCGGCGGCCGCCGAGATGACTGGCCCGCCGGAGAAGGTCGAGGCGTGTGAGCCGTAGTTCTCGGCGATCCAGTCACGACAGAGCGTCGCACCGATCGGGAGGCCGTTACCCAGTCCCTTCGCGGCGGTGATCATGTCGGGGACGACCGGCACTCGCAGGGAGTTCCACAGCGCGCCAGTTCGCCCCATCCCGGTCTGGACCTCGTCGAAGATCAACGCCGCGCCCACGCTCTCGGTCGCTTCACGGGTCGCCACGAGGAACTCCCTCGTCGCCGGGTTGATCCCGCCCTCACCCTGGACCGGTTCGACGATGACGCCGGCCGTCTCCTCGTCGACGGCCGCCCGCATGGCCTCGGGGTCGTCGTAGGGGACAAAGTCCACGTCGCCGGCCAGTGGCTCGTAGGGCTTCTTGTACTTGCTCTTCCAGGTGGTCGCAAGCGATCCCATTGTCCGGCCGTGAAAACCCTGCATCGTCGCGACGAGTTTCGACTCGCCGGTCGCCGCGCGGGCGAACTTCAGGGCGGCCTCGTTGGCCTCCGTCCCGGAGTTACAGAGCCATACCTTCCCAATGGGATCGGGCGCGGTGTCGGCCAGCGTCTCGTAGAGGCTGGTCCTGACGGCGTTGGGATAGGACCCTTGGACGTAGGTGAGCTTGTCAATCTGGCTTTTGACGGCCTGGTCGACGGCAGGGTGGCGATGACCGAGTGGGACGCAGGCGTAGGAAGCACCCATATCGAGGTACTCGTTCCCGGCGTCGTCGTACACCCACACGCCGTCGCCCTCCGCTATCTGGATCGGTTTCTCGTTGAAGACGAATCCGCTCATAGTTACTCGATGGCCTCCTGAAACATGTGTGTCCCGTCTCCGTCCAGCGCCGACGTGATCGGCGCGTCGGCGTTGGCGTCAGCGACGACGACTTCGGGCGCACCGCCCTCCAGTGCCTCCCTGGCGGCCATGATCTTCCGGCTCATGAAGCCTTCTGCGGCCGCTTCGAGGGCCTCCCACTCTGCGCTGGTCTCGACAGAGTCGATCAGCGTCGCCGGATCCTCGGGATCCTCGTAGACGCCTTCGACGTCGGTCAGCAGGACCAGCGTCGCATCGAGCGCACCGGCGATCGCCGCGGCCGAGCGGTCGGCATCGGTGTTGACCGGGACGATCTCTTCTCGCGGCCCGTCGCCGCTCGAACTGTTCGAGGCGCTTTGGCCCTCGCGGCCGCCCTCTTTGCCGGCCATCGGTGGACTTGCCACCGGGACGTAGTGTCCATCCAGCAGCGACCGGAGCAGGTCGTCGTTGACCTGTTTGATCGTTCCCGAGTGGTCACCCCGCCTGATCTTCTTTGTGCCGCCCTCGACGACGCGAACGGCCGACTTCCGTGGGCCGTACAGGAGTTTCCCGTCGACGCCGTTCAGTCCGACCGCGTCGACGCCCTGGCTCTGGAGGCCCGCGACCAGTTGGGTGTTGAGGCGACCAAAGACCATCTCGAACACCGCCATGGTTTCGGCGTCGGTGAAGCGACCGACGACGCCACTGGGCGTCTCGACGTACTCCGGTTCGAGGCCGAGTCGTTCGAGCGTGTCGTCGACGGCGGTCGAACCGCCGTGGACGAGTGCCACGTCCGTACCGTCTTCGTAAATCGTTGCGACATCCGCAAGCGCACCCGCGGGGTCGACCGCACGAGCACCACCGACTTTGATAACAACTGTCATAAAGAGATCACTCCAGCTACGGTGCGCCGACGGGATGGAACCCGGTCAGCGCCAGGCCCGCCGTCTCCTCGATGCCCAGCGCGACGTTTGCGGCGTGGACCGCCTGGCCCGCCGAACCTTTCATCATGTTGTCGATAGCCGAGAAAACGACCAGCCGTCCGTTCGCGGGGTCGACCTCGAAGCCGACCTCGGCGTAGTTCGTCCCGGCGACGGCCTTGGGTTCGGGGTAGCGATAGACGCCGCCGCCACCAGCGGCCATGCGGACGAACGGTTCGTCCTCGTAGCTCCCACGGTAGGCCTGCCAGAGGTCGCCCTTCGAAACGGGGCCGTCGGGGAAGACGTGACAGGTCGCGCTCGCGCCACGGATCATCTCCACTGCGTGGACGGTAAAGGAGACATCGACGCCGAGGAACTGCTGGATCTCGGCCTCGTGGCGGTGGCCCGTCGGTGCGTACGGCCGCACGACGCCCGAGCGCTCGGGGTGGCTGGAGGCCTCGCCGCCGCCGGCACCGCCCTCGCTCGAACCGACCTTCACGTCGACGACGATCTGCTCGTCACCGCGCAGGATATCGGCTTCGAACAGGGGCAGGAGTCCCATAATCGTCGCCGTCGCGTTACAGCCACCGGCGGCGATCAGATCCGCACCGGGGAGGGTCTCGCGGTTGAGTTCCGGCAGGGCGTACTCCGACTCGGCGAGCAGTTCGGGACGGGTGTGGCCGTCGTACCACTCCTCGTACTGCGATTCCTCGGCCAGCCGGAAGTCCGCCGAGAGGTCGACGACGGTGTCGGCGGCGTCCCGAAAGGCGTCGATATGGTCCATCGAGACGCCGTGGGGGGTCGCCGCGAACAGCACGTCGACGGATTCGAGGTCCGATGGATCGCTGAAGCGCAGGTCGAGGTGGCGGAGGTTCGGGTGGGCGTGGCCCACCGTCTTGTTCTCCTTCGAGCGACTCGTGGCCTGTGCGATCTCGAACTCGGGGTGACCATCGAGGATCCGAAGCAGTTCACCGCCGGTAAAGCCCGAGCCACCGACGACGCTCGCGGTGTAGCTCATGCCGTCACCTCGGCTTCGGCCTCGACTTTCGCTTCGAGCCAGTCGACGACCCGCGCGGGCACGTCGACATCGGTCACTTCGTCGAGCGCCTTGAATTCGACGGTGTGGTTGACCTCGTGAACGGTGTAGTCCTCGGGCGTCCCTGCTCCCGGCCCGTCGCCGCTCGCAGCCTGGGTGTCATCTTGCGACACCCCTACCTCCATCAGGTCGACCCCGAGCAGGCCGCCATCGACCGCTTCGGACGCTTTCTCGACCAGTTCGAGTGCGCGGTCGTCGAGTTCGAAGGGGTCCGTCTTGGCACCCTTGGCGGCGTTGGTCAGCCAGTGGTCCGACGACCGGACCATCGCGGCGACCGGTTGGCCGTCGGTCGCGAGCACCCGGATGTCGCGGCCGGGCTTTTCGACGAACTCCTGGACGTAGAAGACCTTGTGCTCGTAGTGGCCGAGCGTCTCCTTGTGTTCGAGGATCGCCTCGGCAGCCGACCGGGAGTCGATTTTCGCCATCAGGCGGCCCCACGATCCCACGACAGGTTTGAGAACACAGGGGTAGCCAAAGTCCTCGATGGACTCCATCGCGGCATCCTTCGTGAACGCGACATCCGTGTTCGGCGTCGGGACGCCAGCCGCTTCCAGCGCGAGGCTGTTCTTGACCTTGTCAGAACAGACCTCGGCGGTCGTCGGGTCGTTGACCACCGGCACGTCGTAGGCGTCGACGAACTTGGTGGCGTACACCGACCGACTCGTTGCCAGACACCGGTCGACAACCACGTCGACGTCGCCGAAGGCCGCTGGTGGTTCGCTGACGTTGAACCGTTGTTTCCGGACGTCGATCTTGGTGACCTCGTGGTCACGCTCACGCAGCTCCGACAGCAGGAGCTTCTCGTCCCGGCGAATCCGCGAATAGAGTATTCCTACGTTCATAGTTGTGTGACCGCGTGAACGGGTTCGTGGGCCGCTCGGTCCCGTTCGTCACTCGCCCCAGTCCTCTTCGAGTTCGGGGGCCGAATCGAGTTCGACAGGATCTGCCGAGATGACCTCGAGTTCGGCACCACAGGTCGCACAGTCAACGATCTCTCCAGCTTCCAGATTGTCGTGCAGGGAAACCTCCGCCCCGCACTCGACGCATTCTGCCATTGTACTTCCGTCTCGCGCGCGCTTCTACTTAAACCCTTCGAACTTATCAGAATATAATAGTAACGCATACTGCCGTCTAAGTGCGCCAGGTTGCCGAATTTCGAACTGTTCCGAATCTGGTATCAGATTTATGGTATTATCTCCCCTCGCGGGGATGGCCGGCCCACGTCTCGGGAGTCAGGCATACCGGTCTACCTCCGTCTGCAGGCGGTCACTCGCGGATTCGACGGCGTCGCGACGGGTCGACAGTGTCGCTTCGTCGTCCGAGAGCGTGTCACTGGCCGCTGACAACTGCGCCACGACGGCGTCGGGTGCAGGCCCACCCCGAGAGTCCCGCATCGCGACGCTCTCGGTCGGGTCGAGTGCCGCCTCGACGGCCGACCGCTCGACGTACGCCGAAAGCGAGTCGCCGAGTACGTCCTGTGTGACTGCGTCGAGGGTCTCGTAATCGGGGGCATCGCTGTCGGACGCACTGCTCGTTGGTTCGCCGTCCGCGCTGTCAGTGACTGTCGCCGCGCTAGCCACCAGTTCGTGTGCAGTTCGGAACGGCACGCCCGCCATCGCCAGCAGGTCGGCGACGCCGGTGGCCGTCGAGAAGCCATCCGCCGCTGCTCGTTCCAGCGCCTCGGCGGGCCAGTCGGCCGTCGTTACCGCACCGGTCGCGACGGCGACGCTCTCTGTGACGCTGTCGATGGCGTCCCAGGCGTGGCGGCCGGCCCGCTGCAGGTCGCGGTTGTACGCGCGGGGCTGGCCCTTCAGGTTCGTCAGCAGGCCGTTCAGGCCCGCCGTCGCGTCGCCCGTGCGGCCCCGGACGAGTTCCATCGTGTCCGGGTTCTTCTTCTGGGGCATGATCGAGGAAGTCGAGGCGTAGTCGTCGTCTAACTCCACGTGTCCCTTGCTGGCCATGACGACGACGTCCTCGGCCAGACCAGACAGCGTGGTCGCCAGCGTCGCGACCGCACCCGTCACCTCGACGAGGAAGTCCCGCGTCGCCGAGGCGTCCATCGAGTTTTCCAGTACCGACTCGAAGCCGAGCAACTCGGCGGTGCGCTCGCGGTCGATGTCGACGGGCGTCCCGGCGAAGGCGGCCGACCCGAGCGGGTTCTGGTTGACCCGGTCGTAGGCATCCAGCAGGCGCGCGGTATCGCGTTGCAGGGCCTGTTCGTAGGAGGCGATCCAGTGGGCCACCGTCGTCGGCTGAGCGGGTTGCAGGTGCGTGTAGCCCGGCATCACCGTCTCGGTGTGGGCCTCGGCGACGGCAAGCAACTGCTCGCGGGCCTCGACGACCGTCTCGATCAGTTCCAGCACGTCTGCGCGCATCCGGTAGCGGATACACGCCGCCACCTCGTCGTTGCGCGAGCGGGCGGTGTGCATCTTCCCGCCCTCGGGACCGACGCGCTCGATGACGGCCGACTCGATGGCCTCGTGGACGTCTTCGCCGTCCGGGAGTTGCCCGTGGCCTGCCGACTCGATGTCGGCCAGCGCGGCGAGAATCTCGCCGGCCGTCTCGCGCTCGATACACTCCTGGTCGGCCAGCATCACGACGTGGGCACGGTCGACGGCGATATCTGCGGCGAAGATGCGCTCGTCGTCGGCGAGCGAGGAGAGAAAGGAGCGAGCGGGGCCGCCCGAGAAGCGGTCACGGCGGACGACCGTCTCCTCGGCCGCGCTGTGCTCGTCCTCGTGCTCTCCACTCATGGTTTATTCCTCTGACGATGTCGACCCGGACTCGTCGCCGGCCGCCTGGCCGCCGTCGGTCACGGGCGCTTCCTGTTTCGCGTCGGCGAGAATCCTGTTCGCCAGACGGGACTGGAACCCGTGGTACTTCGCGACGCCGGTGGCATCCTGCTGGGTGATGCCGCCGGTCACGTCCTCCTCGTCGAAGGAGGCCGCCGACTCGCTGTAGACGGCGTACTCCGATTCGCGCGAGACCGGGCGGCAGTGACCGCCTTCGAGTTTGACCGTCACGGTCCCGGTGGCACGCTCGTTCGTCTCGTCGATGAACGCTTCCAGCGCGCTCACGAGTGGCGCGTCGACGAGGCCCTCGTAGGCCTTCTGGGACCACTGCTGGTCGACCTGGGCCTTGAAGGAGCGTTCTTCCTGAGTGAGCACGAGGCCTTCGAGTGCCTCGTGGGCGGTCAGGAGGACGGTCGCGGCCGGGTGCTCGTAGTTCTCGCGCACCTTCAGACCGAGCATGCGGTCTTCCATCATGTCCGTGCGTCCGATACCGTGGGCACCGGCCTGTTCGTTGAGTCGCTCGATGAGGGCGACCGTACCGAGGTGGTCGCCGTCGACGGCGACGGCCTCACCGGCCTCGAAAGCGATTTCCACGAGTTCGGCGTCCTTGCCCGAGGGGTTCTCGGTCCACTTGTAAATGTCGTCCTCGGGAATCGTACTCGGGTCTTCGAGTTCCGACCCCTCGATGGAACGACTCCAGAGGTTCGTGTCGATGGAGTAGCGACCGCCGTTGCCGCCCTCGACGGGGAGACCCTTCTCCTTGGCGTACTCGTTTTCCCACTCGCGGGTGAGGCCGAGTTCGCGCACGGGTGCGATCACGTCCAGATCCGAGTCACGCCAGACGGACTCGAAGCGGAGTTGATCGTTGCCCTTGCCGGTACAGCCGTGGGCAACACCGGAACAGCCCTGTTCCTCGGCGACGTCGAGGATCGCCTTGGCGATGACCGGGCGGGCGAGTGCGGTACCCAGCGGGTAGCCCTGATAGTCGGCGTTGGCCTTGACAGCCTGCAGGCAGCGGTCGGCGAAGTCCGCCGTCGCGTCGACGACGTACTGCTCGACGCCGAGTGCCTCGGCGGTTTCCTCGGCCTCCGCGAACTCGTAGTCGGGCTGGCCGACGTCAACGGTGACGCCGATGACTTCGTCGTAGCCGTACTCATCTTTCAGGAGCGATACGCAGACTGTCGTGTCGAGCCCGCCCGAGAAGGCGAGTGCGACGGTTCCGGAAGCGCTGTCGGTTGGCATGAGTGGATGTTACGTTCTCGTGTGGTGTGTCTGTCGATCTGAACTGACGCGCCCAACAGAGAGTGGGCGGTGACTGGCGGTCGAACGAACCGGAATCGAGGGATGAAATAGTGGTGGGCCTAGAGACGGCCCCGTCGTGGTCGCTGTCGTCGGAGGTCCGTGAACGGAGTGCGAAACCCGGCGGTGGCGACATCGCGTGCGCCAGCGGCCGAAGTCTGACTCATATACTGATCACTATCCGGGCTTCGGTACTAATAAGTTCCGAGAAAATCCCGTCATGTGAAACGATACCAGTACTATCGGTCGTCGGTCGTCGCCCCGAGACCGTGCCACTGTGCCGATAGCTCGACGATGCCCGTCGAGGCCTCCGACGTGAGTTCGGCGCTGGCCGACTGGACGCTCATCTCGCGGCCAGTCCTGTTTTCCGTGGTGGCCGCGACGTTCGCGAGTCGGTCCTGGAACCGCTGTGCGAGGCGGCGACCGGCCCGGCGCTCCCGATCAAGAGGAGTGTCGCGAGTGCCAGCGCGGTGAGTGCCTTGGGTCCCCACATCGATTCTATCGACTCTGACTCCCATCGGCGTCACTCCCGTTTCGCTGGGTCTCTGTTTCGGTTGCAGTGTCGCCCGAGTCAGTCGTCTCGGTGTCAGTGGACTCCCCGTCCGTCGTCTGCTCGCTGCCAGCGTCCTGCCCACTCGTGCGCTGTTGGCCCTCGGTGTCCGTGCTGTTCTGTCCAGCAGTGCGGTCAGACTCGGACGTGGAGTTCCGTTCTCCGTCTCGGGCGTCGGTACCGCGGTCTTGCCCGTCAGACTCGTTCTCGGCAGCCTCGGGCCGTCGGTCCTCTGCGTGCGCTGTGAGTCCGTCACCGACGTTCTCGCCGGCAATCGAGCGTGCGATCTCGGCGACTTCGGGACCGCTGAGTTCGTTCGCGCGCTCGCTCAGCGTCGTAATCGCGGTGGCGTTGATACCCTTTGCTTCCAGGGACTCGGCGGGGAGACCCTGGGCCGTCGCGTTGCTCTGGTTAGCCAGCCGCTCGACCGTCCGGGTCTCGGCGGCGACACGAGCGACGCGAGCGCGGTACTGTCCCTCGCTCATCGAACCGTTTTCGCGAGCCTCGTCGAGCGTCTGACGGCGCTGTTCGAGTTCGGTCAGGCGCGTCTCGATGTCGCCCAGTTGCTCGGCGACAACGGCGGCACGCGAATCGTTGCCGGACGCGTTAGCGACCTTGATTCCGTAAGCACGGGACTGGACTTCACCCTCCAGCTCGGCGTCCTGGACGCCGACGACGCCGGAGAGCTGTTCGCCCGGTGCGATGGTCGCATTCTCGTCAGCGGTCGCGTTCTCGGTTGGCGTGGCGGTGCTTTCGGTTGTCTGTGCGGCCAGGCCGGCCATCGGGAACGCCGTGAGGGCGCTGACGACCAGCATGATCGCAATCAGTGCAGGGGTGGTGCGTCGCATCTGTATCGCTACGTTGGACGGTGAAGTGCATATAAAGGGGCGACGCTGGCACCGGATTGTGGACGATCAAGCCGGATTAAACGCGATAGAAACCGCAGTACTGCAGCAGAATTGCTGGTGTCGGACAGAAATCGACCCGTGAAACGTCGATGGTTTTATATACTATATAGTGTTGCAGAACAATTCACACCTCACCATCGAGTCTGTCGCCCTGCTCAGTATAGATGACTCACTCACCGCTCGCTTCGCTCGCGGTTCGTTCGTCATACCGCAGAGAGACGCGCGAGAGCGCGTCTCGGACAGCAATCCACACTAATAGAAACTGCGAGCGAAGCGAGCAGTTTAACTGGCGTTTGTGCGATGAGTGAGTTTTTTTTGATCAGTGGAAGTAACCGGGCAATATGGATCGGCGGAAGTTCCTTGCGGCGGGTGTGACGGGGTTCGGAGTCGCTATCGCTGGGTGTTCAGAGGTGTCGGGAGGGACCATTACCTTGGCGAATCCGGAAACAGAGGTACAGGACGGTGGCCGTGAGAAATACCTCACCTGCCACCACGATGATGACCGGATCGTTACGGTCGGTTTCGACCAGCAGACCATCCCAGCAACCCAAACTGACCAATTCGAATTCCACATTTCGGTCTCACATAGTGACGAAACGAAAATCGAGTCGTTCCAGTTTGACCTCCGTGTCCCACAATCCTCGATTGATCCTCCGGCTGACATCTATTTTGAGTCTCCGAGTGGCGGGCTGTGGCCCGACGTCACGTTTCGGGATGTCGAAAACCGGTGGACACGCATTGCGCTCGCAGATACGGGTGACCTCGGAGACGGAACGATGACAGTGAAGACAATTATAGACCCACACTCGGTCCCCGCCGAAGAAGTGGGTATCCGCGTCGAAACAGAACTCTCCACGTCAGGATCACTACCCAACAGGACCTACCGTGTTGACAATAGCACTGACTTTGAACCAGTCATTAAATGACTACAGCCTGACCCGGAGCTGACTGTATTCTATTCTTCCTCGTGGTTGTGGTAACCGTTCTATGGTCGGATACTCTTGGGCGGTTCAAGCCGGTTCGGAAGTACATGTTTCCGGAACGACGGCGACCGATACGTGCTTTGAATTCGATACGAGGCTGTGAACATCATCTACAATCGACAGATGGCTAATCGGCCATTCAGGGGGCGCCCCGAGCGCTAATCCCTTTGTTCGGAGACCTCATTTCCGCCCCGGACGTGTCCTGATATGGAGGGGTTCCGGCGGTAGTCATAGTACTCAAGCACCGTTCGCAGCATCACCGCGAAGAATGCAAGCAGGCCGAGGCCGACCCCGTATAACAGCAATCCGATTGCACCCGGGCCGGCGGCCTCGCTACCGACCTCGACGACGAGGACGTAGAATATACCGGGCGCACCGATAGTGGCGACGACCTCGAACACTCGGACTGCCGTGTAGAAGGGCCGGCTTCGCAATCGGCTCTCCGGGTCGTCGGCGCGGGCTAGACGGTAGCCTGCGAGGAGCGCCTCAGCACCGATCACGAGAGCGAGAATCATCGGAAAGAAGGCGAGAATGAGGAGGCTGTTGAGTCCCCTGTCGGGGAACAAACCAGCGACTCCGACGATCCCGAACCCGAGGATTCCGAGGACAGCACCGAGTTTAAGGGCTTGGAGGGGCTTGGCGTGGATGAACATTTGGAGTGTATGGGCAAATTACGTTTCAAAAGGGGCCAGAATAAGCCTTCTGGATCTCTTGATAAATGACCGCGCGGCCGCACCATCCTTCAAAAGCAGTGGCGTTAAATCTAAAATCGGACGCCAGGACTGGGATTTGAACCCAGAATCCCGAAAGGGAACACGCTTTCCAGGCGTGCGCCTTACCGTTCGGCCATCCTGGCACGCGTCGAAAGGTGTGCGGTGAGGCGTTTAAGCACTTTCGTTCTCGGGTGGGCAATCACACGAGCACGTCGACTTCGTAGCCGGCGTCGTCGAGCGCGTCGAGGAGTTTCTCGACGTGGTCGTGGCCCCGGGTTTCGAGGTCCAGTACGACCTCGGCGTTGTTCATTGCGATGTCACGGGAGGTCCGGTCGTGCTCGATGCCGTAGATGTTAGCACGGGCCGCCGAGAGAATCTCGACCAGGTCTTCCAGTGCGCCGGGGCGGTCTGCAAGCACCGTCCGGATCTTGAGGTAGCGGCCCGTCTCGACCAGGCCTCGCATGATGACGTTGGTCAGGGCGTTCAGGTCGATGTTGCCGCCACACAGCGCCGGGACGATAGTCTCGCCGTCCTCGTAGTCGAATTTGCCATCGAGGAGGGCCGCGAGCGAGACCGCACCCGCCCCCTCGGCCAGGATTTTCGAGCGTTCGAGCAGCGTCGTCACGGCGAGGGCGATCTCCGGGTCGGAGACGGTGACGACCTCGTCGACGCGCTCTTTGATCACCTCGAAGGTCTGCTCGCCGACCTTACGTGTCGCGATGCCGTCGGCGATGGTCTGGACGCTCTCGCGCTCGACGATTTCGCCGTTCTGGAGCGATGGAACGAGGCTCGACGCGCCTTCGGCCTGGACACCGATCACGCGGATGTCCTCGTCGTGTCCTTTCAGTGCCGTAGCGATGCCGCTGATGAGACCGCCACCGCCGATAGGGACAACGACGGTGTCGACGCCGGGCAGGTCCTCGTAGATTTCCAGGCCAATCGTCCCCTGGCCGGCCATTACCATCGGATCATCGAAGGCGTGGACGTAGATACGCTCTTCCTCGTGCTCGATTTCGTGGGCCCGCTCGGCCGCCTCGTCGTAGTCCCGGCCGGCCAGCACCACCCGCCCGCCGTAGCTTCTGGTGGCCGTGACCTTCGAAACGGGTGCCCGCTCGGGCATGACAATCGTCGAGTCGACGCCCGCTCGCGTCGCCGCCAGTGCGACCCCCTGTGCGTGGTTGCCGGCGCTTGCCGTGACGACGCCTGCCTCGCGTTCGTCGTCCGAGAGCGTCGCGATGCGGTTGGTCGCCCCGCGGATCTTGAACGCGCCGGTCCGCTGGAACAGCTCGAGTTTGAGGTGGACATCCCCACCGGTCATCGATGAAAAGGTGTGCGAGTAATCGAGTGGCGTGTGCCGTGCCGTCTCGGCCACGCGGTCACGCGCGGCCAGCACGTCGTCGAAAGCGAGCATACGATGCGTTGGCGGCCGACGCTTGTCATACTGCTGTCTGTGTGAATTCACCCCGGGGTCAAGCCCCGGGGCTTCCTGCTTCAACGACGCGCTTTGCATCCACTGCCACTCGTTGTGGCGTGAACGTAGGGAGCGCAGTCTGCACAGGCGTTGATTCGGAGTGTCCCGCCCCTATCTGCTTCAAACCACGAGAGAGAATATTTTTCGCCGCATTGAGGTCGCGGTCGTCTTGGTGGCCGCACGCTGGACAAGAATGCTCCCGCACCCAGATTGGCTTGGCTGTTTTGACACCACAAACCGCGCACTCTTTGGTCGTGCCTGCTGGTTTCACTTTTTCAACGTGCGTGCCGTGTAGGTCGGCTTTGTATTCCAGCAGTTCGATAAAGCGCGACCAGGCGGCGTCTTGCTTGTTTTTGGCATTCTGGCTGGTTTCCAGCATCGGCTTCACGTCCAAATCTTCGACAGCTACAACGTCGTACTCTGTGACCAGCCATGTTGTGAGTTTGTGCTGGTAGTCGCGCACTTTCCGTTTGATTGTTCGTTTTGTTTGGGCTACCTTCCTGCGTTGTTTCTCCCAGTTGGCGGAACCGTATTCTTTCCGGTCGAGTTTCCGCTGTTCGCGCGCGTAGCGGTCGTACTCGTCGGACAGGTCAAGCGTATCTACGGACAAGTTTTCCGAGGTGTGGATGTAGCTGGTGATACCAAGGTCAACACCCACGCAGTCTTCAGGTTCAATCTCACTGAGTGGCGGTTTCGCAGGTGTGTCTTCCACAGAAGTCACCAGTGAGACGTACCACTCGCCAGTTGTCTCCTTTTTCAAAATAACTTCATCAATCCCGTCTGTTGGTGGTACGTCACGTTTTGCTCGGATTTTGAGCCAGCCAATCTTTTCGAGTCGAAGTCGCACGAATCGGTCGTCGCCCGTGTTGTGATCCACGTTGAAGCGACTGGACTGATTGTGCGACACTGACCGAAATTCACCCGCTCCTTGCCACCGCAATCTCCCGATATTGTAGCCTTCATCTCGACGTTTTTGGAGCGTTTCAAGATCGTCGTGAATTTGGCTGATAACTTGTTGTGCGGCGTGTTGTGATGGATTGGAAAAGTCGGCCAGCGGTCTGTCCACTCAATGTGTTTGTTATGTTGGTCGTAGTCCGATGGCCGGTCATTGTAGTCCGAGTTGTAGTAGTCCCGCACGGCATGGTTGCGAATCTGTCGCAGGATATCGATCTGGTGCCACGCTTCGCTCGCCACGTCATCGGGCAGGTACGCTCGGAATCGAAGCGTGTGTTTCACCATACGTTGTTAGTTGAGTTCTTCGACAGTGAGTTTCAACTGGTCGCCTTCTTCCAGATTGAGCGCCTCACGCACTTCTTCTGGAATTGTGACTTGCCCGCGTTCTCTGAGGTTCGGGTAGCATTCCATCGAACTCACTATGTATAATTCATACTAATTCGTAATAGAGATTGTGTGTTGTCGGCTTCAACCCCGGGGCAGTTGCCTTGAACCGTCTGTACACCGGCAGCCCTCACAGTGGGGTGCGTTCGGGTATGTGTTCCGTCGGCGGAACTATATGTGATTGTGCTTATAAACAGATATGACCTCACGGCCGTCACGAGACATCTACGCCGAGACACTGGCTGTCTTCGACAGCCACGAGCCGCTGACGACTCCAGAGGTGGCAGACGCCCTCAATGCTAAGCGCCGGACCGTGTACAAGCGACTGGAAAAACTGGCCGATCAGGGAGAACTCGAAACCAAAAAAACCGGCTCCAGTTCCCGGGTCTGGTGGCGAAACCCCGCTGATGTATCCTCGAAATACAACGTCGGCTCAGAACCCCACCACGGATCGTCTGCCGAGCGTCCGTCGAGCGACGTCCCGGAAACCGAGCAAGTGACGACACAATCGACCGACGACACGAGGGACGAGAGGAAACCAGAGCACCGGTCACAGGCGATGGGGTCGATACTCGACGGGGTGGCAATAGTTGACGAGTCCGGAGAGTATCGCTACGCCAACGAGCAATACGCCGAAGTGTACGGGTACGATGATCCACAAGCACTCCTCGGTGAGCACTGGCAGATGTGTTATCAGGAGAAAGTACTGTCCCGGTTCGAAGATGAGATCATACCGACACTCTGCGAGGAGAGTGCGTGGCGTGGCGAAGCCATCGGGCAGCGCGAGGATGGCACGACCTTCCCACAGGAACTCTCGCTGGCTGTGGCCGACGATGGCGGTATCGTCTGTGTCGTTCGTGACATCACCGACCGGAAGGAGAACGAACGACAACTCCGTGACGTTCGCCAGTTCAACGAAGAACTGGTCGAGAACGCTCCGTTTGGCATGTTTCGTCTGGACGAGGAACTCCGGATCACGTACGAAAACCCGCGAGCGGAGGAAATCATCGGTCTGCCCGACAGCAAGGAATCGTCGGACGCGATCGGCGTGAGGATCGATGAACTGCCACCGATCATAGAGACGGGGCAAGCAGACCTCTTTCGGACCCTCGAGGACGGCGAGACGATCGAGTTCGCGTTCCCTTTCGAATCGATCTACGGGAAGGAAGCATACTTCACCGGACGTGCCGTCCCAGTGTATCGAGACGGCGCGTTTGACGGGGCTATCCTGATGGCCACCGACATCTCGGAGCGCAGACAGTACGAACGGGAGTTGGAACGCCAGCGCGAGCAACTCGCGGCGCTCGATGAACTGAACAACGTCGTTCGCGGCATTACCGATGCAGTCATCGAGCAATCTACCCGCGAAGAGATCGAGCAGGTGGCATGTGACCGGCTGGCCGAGTCCGATTCGTACCGCTTTGCCTGGATTGGCGCAGTCAATGGGGATCACGAACTGGAAACTCGGGCAGAGGCGGGCATCGACGGGTATCTCGACGGAATGCCGCTCTCACCTGCCCCGGACGCTTCGACCGGGTTGGGACCGACCGAGAAAGCCGTCGACACCCAGGAGATACGGGTCATCCAGAACGCACACGAGGATCCCGACTTCGAACTATTGGGTGCTCACGCACGCGAATTCGACTATCAGTCATCGGCCGTCATCCCAATCGTTCACCAGGGTGTGCTCTACGGGGTACTCAGTGTCTGTTCGGAACGACCAGACGCGTTCGCCAAGGCAGAGCGAGAGGTGATCGGGCAACTGGGTGACGTGATCGGACACGCTATCGCCGCCGTCGACCGCAAGCGGGCGCTTATAAGTGACGAAGTCATCGAACTCGAACTTCGGATCCCGAGGCTGCTGGACTCGAAAGATGGTCCGACAACCGATGGGACAGTTACCATCGAGCGGATGACGCCGCTGGGCGATGACGAGTACCTGATGTACGGAAGGGCGCCCGTAGACGCTATGGCGGTAATACACGCGTTAGGCGACCAGTTGACGGACTGGAAAGAGGTGCGCAGATTCGACGAAACTGAGGGTGAAGTCCGGTTCGAACAGCATCTCTCTGACACACCGATGGCTTCGATCATCGCGGACCACGGGGGCAATTTCAAGAAGGGGAAGATCGAAGACGGTGCGTTCAGCGCGATCATCCAGCTTCCCCCCGGGACAGACGTCCGTTGGGTCGTCGAGTTGATTCGGGAGACGTATCCGACCGTCCAGATCATCCGTCAGCGACAGGTGACTCGAGGAGTCCCCTCCTCAGAGGACATGGCGAGCACACTCACTGAGGACCTGACCGAGCGCCAGCGGATAGCGGTCGAAGCGGGATACTTCGGGGGCTTTTTCGATTCCCCTCGGCATCGATCCGGTGAGGAGATCGCCGATTCCCTTAATATCGGAGCGTCGACGTTCCATCAACACGTCCGGAAGGCAGAGCGGAAACTGTTCGACATCGTGTTCACCGAACTCTGACGAGTGGTACAGGGTCACAAATTTTGGTGGGTTACGTTATGCCCCTTCGTCTGATAGCCGGTACCATGAGTCGACAACCGGAAACGCCCACGCGAGGAGGTGACGACTGCGTGAAGTCATCGATACTCGGTGATCTACGCCAGCGACGGATCCTCTCGATCCTGGCAGATCAGTCGACACCGACGCCGGTTCGTGAGCTTGGTGTCCGACTTGCGGCACGCGAGACCGGGATCGCGCCGTCTGAGATACCCGAGTCGGAGTACCAGTCGGTCCGGACGGACCTCGAACACCGATGTCTGCTGAAGTTGGAATCGGTCGGATGGCTCGAACGATACCCCGAAGGGATCGTCGCTACCGAACCGTTCCCGACCGAGACAGCAAAACTGTCGCTCCCTGATGTACGAGACCCCGAGGCCATCCACTGGGACCAGATCAGTGTACTCCTTGGCTGTCCTCGCCGGCAGGAAGTGGTGTCTCTCCTCGCAGACCAGCAGCATCGCATCACGGTAAATGAACTCGCTGGCGAACTCCGTAATCGGAACCATTCCTCTCGAACGACGTATTCGCAAGCGGACAAAGGATCCCTGGTTACGCTCCATCACGTCGATCTCCCGAAGTTAGCGGCTGTCGAACTACTCAGCTACGACGCCGAGGAGAAAACGATCACTCGGACCCCGCGTCTGGTATCAGTCGTCAATCTGGTGGGGCTTGATAACGGATAGGCCGACGACCTTGCTTCCGGTTGGGACAGTCGTACACGCGAATCCGGTCCCTTGATGTTCCGTATGGTCGAAAAGGATCGAGGGGGAACGAACCAGTGGGCACCACCCCACCAGTAAAGCGTGTGACTGCAAGCGGTACAAGGAGAGGGGCAACATTAAAAACGGGGATAGCGGAGTGGAAGTGAAAGTGCAAGACAAGAGCGGTGTGAATCGGTCGGCTGACGGCTGTCGGACGCGTGTCATCCACGGGTCGATGGGAACGGTTCGTACTGATTATTGTCGATCTTTCCGGAATCGCTCGCACGGCAGCATGCGATCAATTCGGTAGTCAGTGACGATAATCACTATTGGACGGAGGGGAACCGTTTTCAGCGTCGTCGGTAAGGTACTGCATACATGGATACGTGGCAGCGGCGAACAGCGCTCTACGTCGTCGGTCTGGTCGCCATTGTTCTGGGATTCACTGTCGCTTACGACTACGGAATGACGGTGTTCGACAACCGACCGCGGGCGTTCATCCACTCGCTGCAGGTCGTGGTCGAAACCTTCACCACCACTGGGTTCGGGTCCGACGCACCCTGGGAGAGCGTGGAGATGAACGTTCTCGTAATCCTGATGGACGTGACCGGCGTGCTTCTCATCTTCCTTGCGCTCCCGGTCCTGCTCTTTCCCCTGTTCGAGGAGGCGATGTCGACGACGGTGCCGACGGCCATCGAGAACGGACTCTCGGATCACGTCGTCATCTGCTCGTTCACACCGCGGGGTAAGACGCTCGTCGCCGAACTCGACACCTGGACGGTCGATTACGTCATCGTCGAGCCGGACCGCGAGCGTGCAACGGAACTGTACGAGGAGGGATACCGGGTCATCCACGCCGACCCCCAGTCCGTCGGGGGACTGGAGGCCGCGAGACTGTCGGCAGCGCGAGCGCTGGTCGCCGACGCTGCCGACGAGGTCAACACCAGTATCATCCTGACGGCGAGGGAGGTCGACGACTCCGTGCCCACAGTCAGTGTCGTCGAGGAACCCGATCGCGAGCGGTACCACGAACTCGCGGGCGCAGACACCGTCGTCTCGCCACGTCGATTGCTCGGGGAGAGCCTCGCGGGCAAAGTGACGACAGACATCTCGACGGCCGTTGGCGACACCATCGAGATCGGCCAGGACTTCGACATCGCCGAGTTGCCGATCCACCGCGGGAGCGACCTCGTCGGACGCTCGCTCGCCGACAGCGGCATTCGGGAGCAGGCCGGCGTCAACGTCATTGGCGCGTGGTTCAAAGGCGAGTTCGAGAGTCCGCCATCCCCCGAGGCGACGCTGGACAACGGGACGGTCCTCCTGGTGGCCGGTCGCGAGGACCAACTACAACAGCTCAAAGACATGACCCTCACCAGCGTCCGGCAGTTCGGCCACGGCGAGACGGTCGTCGTCGGCTACGGCGAAGTCGGGCAGACAATCGCGCGGAAACTGGACGAAGCCGGTCTCAATGACACCGTGATCGACCGCAACGAGAAGCCAGGTGTCGACATCGTCGGAGACGCCACAGAGCCCGACGAGTTGCGTGCCGCAGGGGTCGAAAGCGCGCAGACCACCGTCCTCGCGCTGTCAGAAGACACGGACACGGAGTTCGCGACGCTGGTCATTCGTGATCTCAATCCCGACGTGGAGATCATCGCCCGCGCCGAGGAGACCGAAAACGTCCAGAAAATGTATCGGGCCGGTGCCGACTACGTCCTCTCGCTTGCCACGATCAGCGGGCGGATGCTCGCGTCGACGATTCTCGCCGACGAGCAGGTCATCTCGATGGACGAACAGGTCGAAATCGTCCGGACGACGGCGAACGAACTCGCCGGCCAGACCCTGGGCGAGGCTCGCGTCCGCGGTCGAACTGGCTGTACCGTCGTCGCCGTCGAGCGCAACGGCACCGTCATCACCGATGTCGGCCCGGACGTGCATATCGAGGCGGGCGACGAACTCGTCGTCGCTGGCACCGACGCTGCTATCGACCGGTTCCGGAACGTGTTCCGGTAGCGAGGGCCTCGGCAGCGTCAGAGTCCGGACGAGTCACTTCGATAGTCGTGATCACGTACTGCTGGCCATCGCTCGCGGTTCGCGTCTCTTCACTGAGCGCGTCGTCGACAGTAATCTCGGTGGCAGACTGGACGTTCGATACAGATCTCTTGATCTGGCAGATGAAAAGACGGACCTCGCTTCGCTCGGGCCGGTACCTACCGCTCGTCCAGCGGGAGGAAGTCCTGATTGTCTGGTCCGACGTAGCGGGCGCGCGGTCGGATCAGGCGGTTGTCTCCGTACTGTTCGAGAACGTGGGCCGTCCAGCCACCGACGCGAGACATGGCGAAGATGGGGGTGTAGATGTCGATGGGGATGCCCATCTGGTAGTACGTCGAGGCCGAGTAGAAATCGACGTTCGGGGCGAGGCCCTTCTCCTCCTCGAGGTGGTCCTCGATGGCGGTGGACATCTCGTACCACTTGGTCGAGCCTGCGGCCTCGCCGAGTTCCTTGGAGCGTTCGCTGAGGATTTTCGCACGCGGGTCTTTGACATTGTAGACACGGTGGCCAAAGCCAGCGACGCGGCGGCCCGCTGCGAGGGCGTCTTTGACCCAGTCGATTGGGGCCTGGTCGGCCTCGTCAACTTCCTTGAGCATCTCCATGACGTCCTGGTTGGCACCGCCGTGGAGCGACCCTTTCAGGGTGCCGATAGCAGAAGTGATCGAACTGTGGAGGTCCGACAGCGTCGAGGTCGTTACCATCGCCGAGAACGTCGATGCGTTGATCCCGTGGTCGGCGTGCAAGACCAGCGCCATGTCGAACGTCTCGGCGAGGATTTCGTTTGGCTCCTCGCCGTTGAGCATATACAGGAAATTCGCGGCGTGACCGAGGTCAGCCCGGGGTGTAACGGCGTCCTGCCCGTCTCGGAAGCGAGTGAAGGCGGCCAGCACGGTCGGAATTTTCGCGGTGATCCGACGTCCCTTCCGGAGGTTCACGTCCTCGTCGGTCGGATCCGATTCGGCGTCCGGATCATAGGCAGCGAGCATCGAGACCGCCGTCCGGAGTGCGGCCATCGGGTTCTCGTCGGCCGCGGCCAACTGCTCGACGGTCTGAAGCACGTCGTCGTCGACGTGGCGTTCCCCGACCATCGCGTCAGTGAATGCGTCGAGTTCGTCTTCGTTCGGGAGATGACCGTGCCAGAGGAGATACAGGACCTCCTCGAAGCTAGCGCCGGTGGCGAGGTCCTCAATCGTGTATCCACGATAGATGAGTTTGCCTGCGTCACCGTTGATTTTACTGAGTTCCGACTCGGTAACGAGGACACCCTCCAGACCTTTCTTGAGGTCGTCGGACATACGCAGTGAGTTTTCTACCTGTCGGGAAAAACATTGTCTTTCCGCGCGTCGGCACAGCACAGACGGCGGCATTTTTTACACGATCGAACAGTTGCAGTCCTCGTTCTGGACGATCATACCGATATGTGGTGAGGGGCCGACAGACCATCAGTTCGTGGCATAGAAATCGCGACTATCGATTGGGACGCGGGGACGATTGATCGTCCGGGCGTCGCGGTACCGGGCGAATAGCTTTTGCCCGCCGCCCGCAAGGTCGATATATGGAGACAGAGGTGGAGTACGAGCCAGTCAGCGTCAAGGCGGTGCTCGCAGAGATGAAAGACACCGCCGAGTTGTTGATCGATCTCTCGTACTCCGCCGTATTGCTCGGCAGTGACGAGGTCGCCGCGGAGGTCCTCAAACTCGAAGAACAGATGGGTGTCCTCCAGTTGCGCGCCCGGATGAGTCTCCTGCTGGCCGCCCGAAGCCCGGAGGATGCCGAGGCGCTAGCACCCGTTCTGGGAATGGTCGGGGCCGCCGAGAAGATCTCCGACGCCGCCGGTGACATCGCCAAAGTGGTCCTCGAAGACATCGGCTTGCCGGACGCGATGCGGGCGACACTGCCCGAGGCGGTCGAGACCATCGTCCGGGCGTCGATCAGCGACGACGCCAGACTGGCGGGCGAGACACTCGGCGCGCTCAATCTGGAGACCGAAACCGGCGTGCGAGTGATTGCGATCCGACGGGCCGGCGACTGGCTACTGAACCCGAACGCAGAAACTGCCCTCCGGGCGGGCGATGTCGTCCTCTTTCGCGGTCCCGACGACGGCATCAGCGAGGTGCACCGCGATGCGACCGGCGACCCGTACGAACCGCCGGACCCCCCCGAAAGCGACATCAAGGACCTGGAACGGGCCGTCGACTCCATCGTCTTGATGAAAGACATGGGCGAACTCGCCGTTGACCTGGCCTACGGGGCCGTGTTACTGGACAACACGGACGTCGCCGAGGAGGTCGTGGAACTCGAAGCCGAAGTCGACGCCCTCCAGTCACGCTTCGAGGCCTGGACGCTCCAGGCCGCCGGCCGCCACGACGACCCCATCTCGCTGCGCGGGCTCGTCCATCTCGCGCGGTCGACCGAGGTCATCTCCGACGCCGCCCTGGAGATCAGCGAGGGCGTGCTTCGGGGCCTCTCGACCCATCCCGTCGTCGCCGAGGCGGTGCGTGAGTCCGACGAAGTGATCGTCAGCGTCCCCGTCGAGGCCGACAGCACGCTCGACGGGTCCACCATCGGCGACCAGCAGGTCAAGACCCAGACCGGAATGCGGATCATCGCTGTCCGGCGGGCGGGTCCGAGCGACCGGACCGACCGCGCCGACAGCGACTGGGAGATCTCGCCGGGACCGGAGACGAGGCTCAGTGCAGGCGACGCGCTCGTCGCAAAGGGGACCAAAACGGGTGCCGAACGCTTCGAAGCACTCGCCGAGCGGACGTGATCACAGCCGTCGGACCTGCCGGATCGCCGACCCGGCGGCAAGCAGTGCCGTGATGAGTCCGCCAAGCGAGACGAACAGGACGAACGACAGCGTGATGTAGAGCAACGGTGACCGCTGTGCGTCCGGAATGGTAATGAAGAACACGAACACCGTGACAGTGACGATTGCCGCCGTCACGAAGCCCCGTCGTGCGTGTCCGGGGACGTTCAGTGCCTCGATGAGCGCACCGGGTCCCGATTCTGGCTGACTCCCTGACACGTGCTGGCGTAGGGACGGCAACAGTAAGGACCCGTCGATCACGATATGCGCCGCTGTCCAGCGACACCGGGTGAAATCCGAACCAGTAAAAGTCCCGGCACTACAAGTACGCGTCAATGGTAACCCTCGGGACGGCGAGCGCCCAACCGGGCACGATGGATACGGGACGACTGGCGGTCGGCGAGTCCAGAGACGGGAGCCCTGTCCGACTCCCGGTCGCCGTCGTCAACGGTGCCGAGGACGGCAAAACCCTGTACGTCCAGGCCGCAAGCGATGGGGACGAACTCAACGGCGTCGGCGTCGTCCAGCGCCTGGTGCCGCGACTCGACCCCCAGCAACTCTCGGGCACGGTGCTCGTCGTCGGTATCGTCAACTACCACGCGTTCCAGGTTGCACAGCATCGCAACCCCATCGACGATACGAAGATGAACCGGGCCTACCCCGGTAACGCCGACGGGACCTCCTCCGAGCGGATCGCCGCGGCGACCTTCGACGCCGCCACTCGTGCCGACTTCATACTGGATCTTCACCAGGGATCGACCTCCCAGATGATCGATGAGTGCCGGGTACGGTGTGGCACCCGCCATCGCCTCCACGACGACTGTCTCGAACTGGCGAAGGTGTTTGGCTGTGGCTACATCTTGGATCAAAAAGGTCCCGACGGCCAGCTCGCCCGTGCCGCACCCGACGAGGGTGTGCCCACCATCGACCCCGAACTCGGTGGCTGTGTCGGCTGGGACGAACAGTCGATCCAGCTCGGCGTCGACGGCGTGTTCAACGTTCTGCGATACTACGGCTTCGCCGACGAAACCTACTCCTTCGAGGCCCAGACGCGCGCGACTGGCTTCGATCAATATGGCTCGCCCACCGGCGGCCTCGTTGCCTTCCAGACGGAACTGGGCGAACGCGTCAGTCGCGGGGAAACGCTGTACACTATCACCGACATGTTCGGCCAAGAGAAAGCCGAAGTGACCGCCGACTCCAGTGGCATCTTCTGGCGTGCCCGCCGTCTCCCGCAGGTCGCAACCGGCGAGTACGTCTGCTCTGTCGGCACCGACATCGATTCCGTGTGAACGGAGAGTTCGCCCGGGAAACGTCCGAGTCGCCCACTTCTCGACCACTGCCCCCCAAGACTACGGTATACCGGTGGACGTACGCACTGATACAGTCAGCCCGGGGACCGTGACGGCTGAGACGTATCAAACGGTACGTCCACCGGTATATCACCGGACAGTCCGCACCGCTGTCGGTACTCACCCGCCGACAGTTTCTGGTAGCGCCCGGACGACGACTGGCACATGTACCGCTGTGCGTCCTGTGAGCGCGAGTACGACGCCGACGGGCCGTGGCGCTGTGCGTGTGGCCACGCACTCGACTATGTCGACCAGCCGCTCCCGGAGGGCGACCGCCCGGACCCGGCGAGCATCGACACCCGGCGTGGTCTCTGGTCGTTCGAAGCGTTCCTGCCCGTCGAGCGGCGTGTCTCGCTGGGCGAGGGCTGGACGCCGCTGGTCGAGGCACCAGACTGGAACGCCCAGTTCAAACTCGATTCGGTCTTCCCGACGGGGAGTTTCAAGGACCGCGGCGCTACGGTGACACTCTCACAGGCGGACGCGCTGGGCGTCGAGCGCGTCGTCGAGGATTCCTCGGGCAACGCGGGGCTGGCGGTCGCGACCTACGCCACCCGTGCGGGGATCGACGCCGAAATCTACGTTCCGGCGGATGCAAAAGCCACGAAACTGCGAAAGATAGAGCGAACGGGGGCAGACATCGTTCGGGTCGAGGGGACGCGGGCCGACGTAACGGCGGCGTGTCACGCCGCGCTGGACGACGGCGGGTGGTACGCCAGTCACGCCTGGCACCCGGCCTTCTTTGCCGGGACGATGACGTGGGCCATGGAGGTCGCCGCCCAGCGCGACTGGTCAGTGCCCGACGCGGTCGTCGTTCCGGTGGGTCACGGGACGCTCCTGCTCGGGGCCTATCGCGGCTTCCGGGCGCTCCGGTCGGCTGGCTGGATCGACGAGATGCCTCGACTGCTTGGGGCACAGGCCGCTGGCTACGCGCCAATCGTCCCAGAACGGGCGACCGAGACGGGCGAGGAGACGAACGACGTTGCCGACGGGATTCAGATCAGCGACCCCGCGCGTGGTGACCAGATCCGTGCTGCAATCACGGCGACAGACGGCGATGCGATTGCCGTTGACGCCGCCACGACTGAAAACGAACACGCGCGACTCGCCGAGGCTGGCTTCCAGGTGGAGCCGACCTGTGCCACGGCGACGGCGGCGCTCGAAGCCGCCCGGGAGAACGGGACAGTCGGCTCCGATGACGATATTGTGGTCGTACTCTCGGGGCAGAACAGGTAGCCTCGGGTCACCGGCACTCGGAGACGTCGACTGCGAACTCCGCGTCCACCGCGAGCCAGTGTGTCTCGGCGGCCGAAGGGTCGATGTCTTCGGGATAAAAGATACATCGCTCGGTGTTATCGGCCCGCTGCTCGACGACCGCCGAGAGTTGTTCGTTGGGGAACTCCTCCTGTGGTAGCGGCTCAGGCGCGAGCGAACTGGCATCGTCGTCCGACGATGGCTGGCTCATGGCAGGTGCTTTGCTACCAGACAACATTGTTAGAGGGATGCTACTACAGGGAGAACAATCCGACGAAGACGCTCCGAGACCCGATAACACTGCATACTTCGACCGAAACAGGTCCCTACCGCTCGGGATGGGTCGGCCCGTCGAATCCACCACGCACCAGCGGTTTCGCGATGTGTCGGCGCGCGACCGGTGGAACCTCGTACCAGCCACGTTCGAGGTCGCGGTCGATCTGCCGGTGGACTTTCCCGTCGCGATGGGTATCACAGTCCCGGCACCGGTACCCCTGATCGCGGCCGGCGCTGCTCATCGAGCGGCCACAGTCGGGGCAGTCGGGCGTGACCAGTTCGGTTTCGACACGGTCACGGAGGGCGAACTTCTCCAGTTTGAGCGTCCCGTCGCTGACTTCCCCGCAGACGGTGAGGCGGTCGCCGACCCGGAGCGACCGGACGCGGTCACGAAACCGCTTGGTCGGTTCGAAGGCCGCACAGTCGACGGTCACGTCGCCGTCGCCGAGGACGAAGAACACGTGGCCACCCGCCTGCGTTTCGGGTGGTTCGCGAACGGTTCCACTGGTTCGGTAGGCGCTGTCGTCGGCGAGGTCGGCAAGCGTGGCGATCTGGAGGTGGGCGTCGGTTCCCTGATTGGTGAGGAAGGTGTGCGTGCGAGCGACGGGTTCGCTCTCGATGTCGGCGGCCACGCGACGACAGGCCTCGGCGTCGTCGCCCCGGATGCCATAGAGGATCGGGCAGGGCGTCCGGGGGACACAGACCGGGTAGCCAGAGGGCCGGTCGACGGTGTCCCAGACCGTCGGATAGTGGCGTTTTGCGGCGTCACGAACTGAGTCGGCGTCGACGATGCGGTCGGTACCCCAACGCTCGCGCTCGCGGTAGGCAATCCGCTCGTATGTCCAATCGTCGACGGCCCGCCAGGCACCCACGGCCGCGAGCGCACCGATCAGTCCCCGACCGTTGCCGACCGCCGCGTGCTCGAACCCCGCCGCAGTGATGCGGTCGCGAGTGGTGTCGATGTCGAGCAGTCGTCGGACAGCGGCCAGCGCGTGGTCACGGACCGGGTCGGGGACGGCGGCCGGGTCGCAGTCGGCGATGACCACGCCGGGATTAGTGCGGGGATCGTCGACCGCGGCCATGTCGAGGGTCGCCGTTGCGAGTTCGACCGCCTGTTCGGCCGGCAGGTCGCAGTGGACCGCAAGCGCCCCGTTGCCCCGCGTTTTGTGCTCGACAGCAGGGTTGAGTCTGACTAGCAGTGTGCGGTCGACCGTCCCACCGGCGTCTGTGATGCACTCGACGAGGCGGGCGGCGGCGTAGGTCGTACACATCCCCTCGGTGCGGGAATCCGTATCGTCGAGGCCGATGACCGTCACGAGTGCTGGTACGCCACTGATACGGATTATTGTAGCGACTTATCGGTGATCATCTACCCCGTGGCGACGCTCACCGGTAAGCGACTACAATAAACCATATAACCGGTTTCGACCTTTCGACTGGCCGGCGAGTGCGGGGCTATTAATAAACGTGTTGGTGAAGAAACGAGAACGAAGGATACAGACTCCCTATCCCGGCACAACGCATATATGCAGTGAATTACTTCTTTATTGTAGAGAGGCGTACAACTATGTCACGGTCGGCGCTGGTCGAAAACGTTACTGCGATGCTCGAAGACGCCGGCTTTCTGGTCAGCGACCGGTGTGCGATCCGGCCGAAGAGCTTCGACATCGCCGCTCGCCGTGGGAAAGACGTACTGCTCGTGAAGATTCTGGGCAACATCGATGCGTTCGATGCCGCCACCGGTGCCGAAATGCGGCGTCTGGGGACGTACCTGAACGCGACACCGATCGTAATCGGGTTGCGAACGCGGGACGAGGACCTCAAGCCCGGCGTCGTCTATTTCAGGCATGGCGTGCCCGTCCTGTCGCCCGACGCCGCGATGGACCTGTTTATCGAAGCGGTCCCGCCACTTATTTACGCCGCGCCGGGTGGCCTGTACGTCAACATCGACAGCGAAGTGCTCGAAGACGCACGCGAAGAGCGCGACTGGTCGCTGGGTCGCCTCGCCAAGGAACTGGGCGTCTCCCGCCGGACTGTCTCGAAGTACGAGGACGGCATGGACGCCTCCGTAGACGTGGCCACAGAGCTAGAGGAGTTGTTCGAGGAACCGCTCACGTCGCCGGTCAGCGTCCTCGATGGTGCCGAGGAGATCCAGGACGACGGCGACGCGCCCGAGAAACCCGAGGTCGACCCGGCAGACGAACCCATCGTCACCGTCTTCACCCGGATCGGCTTCGAGGTCCACCCGACGGACCGCGCCCCGTTCAAGACGGTCTCGGAGAACGAACAGGAGCGCCAGCAGGTGTTGACTGGTCACTCGGAGTTCACCAGAACCGCCAAAAAGCGTGCCCGAATCATGTCCTCCGTGGGCGAGGTCACGCGTACCAGATCGATATACGTCGTCGACGAACGCAAACGGGAATCCGTCGACGGCACTGCCATCATCGAAAAAAGCGAAATGGAGGCGATCAACGACGCCGACGAACTCCGTGACCTGATCATGGACCGGGGCGAGGACCCCGAAGAGGTCGCCTAAGTCGCAGTGGTACCGTAGGTTTCTTCGAGGTACTCGATGATGTCGTCGGATTCGGGCATCCCATCGATGCCGTGTTTCTCATCGACGAGCACTGGCACGCCTGTCTGGCCCGAGATGTCTTTCACTTCTGTCCGCTCGCTGTGGGAGCGCGCAACCATGTGAGACTCGTAGTCGAGACCGAGCTCGTCGAGTTTCGAGATCACTTTCGCGCAGTACGGGCAGCCTTCTAATTCGTACAGTTCGAGGTTTGACATCAGTCATGCATACCGTCTCGGCCTATATCAGGGCCACGGTCGTATACCGGTGGACGTAAGCAATGATATATTCAGCCGGGACTGTGACGGCTGAGAAGTATCAAACGTTACGTCCACCGGTATATGCACGGGACGGACACACCGGTTGCCGTAGTTACTCCGGGCCGAAGAGGGTCGCACCCCCTGCGCTGGCTACGCGCCGGCGTCGCTGTGTTCGGGGGCGTCGGCCAGCAACTCGGAAGCCGTCACCAGCGAGTCGAGTTCGAGGCCGTGTTCGGCGAGGTTCTCGCGAGCGCCCTCCTCGCGGTCGACGACCACGAAGACGTGTGAGACTGTTCCACCGGCCTCACGCAGTGCCTCGGCAGCATCGACGGCACTCTGGCCGGTCGTCGCGATGTCTTCGAGGATGACGACTTCCTCGCCGCCGCTGAGTTCGCCCTCGATGAGGTTGGCGGTGCCGTACTCCTTCTGTTGCTTCCGGGCGATGACGTAGGGCGTTCCCGTCTCGATACTCGTCACGGCGACGAGGGGGACGGCACCCAGTGCAACGCCGGCGAGTGTGGTCCCCGCTTCGTACCAGTCGGCCTCGGCCAGACGCTGTGCGAAGGCCTCGCCGATCAGTTCGAGACAGCGAGGGTTCGTCTCGAAGACGTACTTGTCGACGTAGTAGCTGCTCGTCCCGCCGTGTGAGAGTTCGAACTCGCCGTATTTGACGGCGTCTGCGTCCCGCAACGCGGAGATGAGTGCGTCGTTTGCCATACCCTCCAGTCTGATACGTGAGAGCTAAAAGGCGTTGATAACGACGACAGCCGACAGTATCAGTGGCCGACCACGGAGGCGGTAGTGATAAGCCGGTCGGCACACGACACTTCATCGAATGCACGTGTTCGGGTCCAGCGGCGTCAGAGGTGTTGCAAACGACGAGCTGACGCCGGTCGATGTGTTGCAGATCGCGCAGGCGGCCGGGTCGGTGCTGAAACACGAACGGGTCGCGCTCGCACGCGATACGCGAACAACCGGCCAGATGCTCGCCAGCGCGGTCACGAGCGGTCTCGCGAGTGTCGGGTGTACCGTCGAGCAACTCGGAGCGGTGCCGACGCCGGCATTACAGTCCTACTGTGCCCGCGAGGGCATTCCTGGCGTGATGGTCACCGCCTCGCACAACCCGCCAGCCTACAACGGTATCAAGCTCGTCGGAGCCGACGGCATCGAGTTGCCCCGGGATACCCTCGACAGTATCGAGAAGCGACTCGCGTCAGGCCGGTTCGAACCAGTTGGCTGGGAATCGGTCGGACAGGCCAAGAACATCGAGGGGGCCGACCGCGACTACATCGAAGGCGTCCTCGCGGCCGTCGACCGCGACACCATCGCCGGGGCCGATATCACCGTCGTCGTGGACCCCGGCCACGGTGCCGGCTGTCACACTGGTCCCGAGTTTTTCCGGGAACTGGGCTGTACGGTGCAGACAGTCAACGCACAGCCAGACAGCCACTTCCCCGGCCGCGATCCCGAACCGGTCGAGCCCAACCTCGACGACTTGAAAGAATACGTCCGGTCGACAGATGCCGACCTGGGTATCGCCCACGACGGCGATGCCGACCGTGCGGTGTTCGTCGACGAGACCGGGACAATGGTCAACGGGGACGCTGCGCTGGCCGCACTGGTCGAGGCGGCCGTCGCGGCTGGCGACAGTGTCGTCTCCGCAGTCAACGCCTCCCAGCGGCTCGTCGACGTAGTCGAGACAGCCGACGCCGACCTGACCCTGACACGGATCGGATCGACCTATCTCATCACCCGGATCAAGCAACTCCAGGCCGAGGGCGAACACGTCGGTGTGGCCGGTGAGGGCAACGGTGGGATCATCTTCCCGGACTACCGAATCGCCCGCGATGGGGCCTACACGGCGGCGAAGTTCCTCGAACTCGTGACCGAGGAGCCGGCCAGCGAGATCGCCGCTCGCTTCGACGACTACGTCAACGTCCGGGAATCCGTCGGGTGCGACGACGAGAACGAGCGGTCGGCGATGCTCGGAGCCATCGAGGAGACGGCCAAAGAGGCCGTCGCCGACCTCAACACGACCGACGGCTGGCGGCTGGACTACGGCGACGGCTGGGTCCTCGCTCGCCCGTCGGGGACGGAACCGGTCATCCGAATCTACGCCGAAGCACGAACCAGGGAGCGTGCCCAGGAACTGGCCGACGTCTTCTGTGATGCCGTCGAACGAGCACGCGAACAGGCCTGATCCTACCGGTTACGACAGCAATGGATACGTCGACAGCGCAGCCTCGATCTGTTCGCGCTCGTCGCGCAGTTCAGCGAGTTCCTGTTCGACCGCGCCCGTCTTGAGCCGCTTCCGTTCCTCGTCGGTCAACTGCTCGCGAGCCACTGCACTCCGGCGCAGTCGGTCGTAGTCGTCGCGCCAGGTCAGGTCCCGAACCGCCCGCAGGTCCGCCACGACATCTGATGCGAACCGGTCGACCACGGAGATACGCTCGTCGCACCGCCAGCGGAGCGTTTCGGCGGCAGGCGGCGGCCATCCGACAGTCAGTGGCTCGCCGTCGAGCCGTTCCAGGTACGTCCGGTTGGTCGCAACCGTGCGCCTGAGCGCGGCGGCGTCATCGACGTAGTGATCGAGTTTCGACCGAGAGTAGTCGGCGTATTCGAGCAGTCGAGTGATCGACTCGGTGCCGGCCTCGTGCTCGTGGACGTACTCGACGAGGTCTGCAGGCGGCGACTCGAAGGGAACCAGCGGGTACAGGTCCGTCCTCGCGACGAAATCCAGCACCTCGCGGGCTGGTGCGTCGGACCGGAACGCCCGGAACGCGTCGGTGACGGCCTCGTCGTAGTCCTCGACTGGCCCACGGAGTCGTTCAGTCGGCGCGTCCAGATCCGCCCGGCCGAGTTCGACCAGTCGCTCGCAGTCGTCGATCCGATCCGCGACCGCCCCTAACCGCTCCTCGGCGGCCAGTCGCGCTGTTTTGTAGCGCTCGCTGGCGTCCTCCCACTCCTGCAACGGCGTGGCTGTCGTCTCGGCGTCGTCGATCCGCTCGCGGACCGCGGCGAAGTCGCCTTCAGTCAGGCGGCGCTGTTGCAGTCGGTCGTCGATCTCCTCGAAAATCACTCGCTCGGGCAGGTCCTCGTCGAGGCTCTCGGTGAAGTGTGCGATCCGGTCCTGGAACTCGATGAACGCGGCGAAATCGCCGTCACCGGTCGCCCTGTTCTCGTATTCGGCCAACAACGCCCGCAACTCCGAACAGGCCGTCCTGAGGTCCCGTAATGCCGGTTCGCCGACGGCCTCGACACGCTTACGGGCGTCCTGCCGGTCGGCGTCGGCACGCTCCAGTCGCATGACGGGATCGGCGTCGCCCGCCATCTGTCGCTCACTCGTAGACGGCATCGGGATCGAACACCCGTTCTCCGACGACCTCGCCGTCGACAGTTCGGTGGAAACACGACTCGTAGCCGGTGTGACAGGCACCGCCCGATTGCTCGACCAGGTAGAGAATCGCATCACCGTCGCAGTCGACCCGAATCTCCTCGATTGTCTGGGTGTGACCACTCGTCGCGCCCTTCTTCCAGAGTTCGTCGCGACTACGCGAGTAGTAGTGGGCATAGCCCGTCTCACGGGACTGCTGGAGGGCCGCCTCGGAGACGTACGCGAGCATCACGACCTCGCCGGTATCGGCGTCCTGTGCGACCGCCGGCAACAGGTCTTGCTCGTCGAATGCCAGATCCACGTCGCTCATAGACGAGCGAATGCGTGTGCGCCGGATAGGTCTTCTGCTAGGGATGGTCGAGCGGGCCCTATCCCCCGATCCCGAACAGCGAGAGCAGGGCGACCAGCACGTCGCCGTAGGCGAGCGAGATGACGAGCCCGACGAACATCGGGACGATGAAGGGAATCCCCGGCGAGATCCAGACCTCGTCTTCGACAACGAGTATGTCGAGACCCTCGCGCAATCCCTCGGGCGTCGTCCCGTAGGCCCCACCCTCGATGTCGTCGAGGAACGCCGCTGTCCCCCACGGATCGTCAGTCTCACCCGCGTCTGCGGGCGGGTCTCGCTGGCCGCCCTCTTTGCTCGCGGTTTCACCGCTCGCATTTTCGAGACCCCTCCCTTCGGTCGGGCTCTCGTTGCTCACGGGTCGTTCCTCCCCGTTCGCCCTGTCCGAGGGCTCACTGTGTTCGCCCTCGTTGCTCACGGGTCGTTCCTCCCCGTTCGCCCTGTCCGAGGGCTCACTATGTTCGCCCTCGTTGCTCACGGGTCGCTCTGCTCCCCGTTCGCCGTTCCGAGGGCCTCGCTCCGCTCGCCCTTCGTCCCCCCCATCGACCACGACGTTCCCATCGCCAACGTCGCCAGGGTCGTCGGGCAGGCTCTCCGGGTTTCGGAACCAGTCGGGGTCGTCACGTAACTCGGCGAGCGTACAGCCACGCCAGCGCAGGTACATCCGGAGGGCATCGAGGTCGACGCCGCGGCGCGTGAAGCCGTCGGGCGTTTCCAGCAACATCCCGTACTCCTCTTCGATTGACTGCCAACCGATTGGTCGGCCGATGAGCATCGGGAGACCGAACCGGCCACGGAGCAGGTTCGAGAGAGCGACGCCAAGGGGGTACAGCGCTCCGACGACGACGGTGTTCGAGAGAATCGTCAACGAGAGGACGGTGACGGTGTCGAGGCGCAACGGGAGCGCGACCGTCGGCAGGTAGTAGACCGGGGCTGCCGGAAAGAGCAGGGCAACGACGTAGAACGCCTTGGCGTCGGCCCCGCCGAAACTGCCCATATACCAGAACGCGGTCGCCAGCGGGACGATGAAGCCGACGCTGAGTGCGACCTGCAAAAAGAAGAGGCGGTCGTTGCCCACGTAGGCGTGATAACCGTCCCAGACCAGCACGGCAAGCGCCAGCACGGCCAGCGGGAGCCAGACCCGATTGGGGACACGGCGAGTCTTGATGTCGCGGTAGGCGGCCCACCCGAAGACGGGAATGGCACAGAGACGGAGGAGATCTGCTGTCGATCCGAGCACGAGTGGTGCATGCGAGTCGATAGAGTTAGCGCTTGCGGGTAGGAAGCGGGCTCGCCCCCAGTACGGACCGATCCCGTGGCTCGACCGGCTATCGCTCTCTCACCGAGCGTTCGACGCCTCAAGCGCTGCGACGCCAGAATGAATTGCATCTTGCCGGTCGATAACTGCCCCTTCAGGCTTCGACACAGGACCCGCAAGCAGTGGATCGCCAGTGCGCTTCATCCATTCATCGAGGCGCTCCCGAAGATCCATTCGAATGTCCTCGTATCTCGACTCATCCACGAGATTATTCCGCTCGTTTGGATCGAGAGATAGGTCGTAGAGTTCCTCCTGTGGTGGGCGACGCTCGTAGAACCCGATGTCGATGAAAAATTGCTTCGTCGGGCCGTTATCCGTGTTCGGCGCCACGTATTGGTCGTAGTCCTCGTCGAAACGTCGGACGTACCGGTCGATCTGTCCGGATGGACCGCTTTGGCTCGTATGCCGCATGGTAGGTGACCTCGCTGAATAACGCTTCGCGGATGGATTCGACCTCACCGCGGAGTAACGGAAGGAGCGAGTTGCCCTCTGCCCACTCGGGAACGTCGAAATCGAGGAGATCGCAAAAGGTAGGGTAGAGGTCGATGTGAGATACGAGCGCGTCCTTGGCGACGCCCCGCGGAAGAGATGTGCTCTCGGGAAAACGAGTGATGACCGAGACACCGGTTCCCCCGTCGGAGAGGTTACACTTCATCAGCGGGAAGGGAATACCGTGGTCAGTCGTAAACAGCAATACGGTATCTTCGAGCTGGTCGGTTCCTTCGAGGGCGTCGATTACTCTGCCGACACGTTCGTCAACGTACTGTGCGGCGACGTGATAGGCGGCCATCTCCTCGCGTATCGGAGGGGCGTCCGGCAACGGTTCGGGCGGGGCCACGTAGTCCGGATCGACCAGGTCCTGATCGAGCGGCATCGGTTGATGGGTGTCGTCGAGCCCGACCGAGAGGAAGAACGGTTTGGCTGTATCTTCATTGCCAGTCTCACGAATGTAGTCGGCTGCAGCCTCCGTGATCGCGAGGTCACTGCGGGTATGGTTATGATCGATTGGCAGTTCGCCGACAGCAGACTCGTCACTTTCGAGCACACGATCATATCCCAACACCTCCTTGACGGCGTCCCCCTCAACCGTGTCCTCCGCGACCTCGTGTTGCTGACCGGCGAGAACGGTCTCGAATCCTCGCTCAGTGAGGGAGTTCGAGAGATGACGACCGTAGTCGTCCATCGCGAACCCGCGGTGGGCCAATCCGATCAGCCCGTTCGAGTGTGGACTCGAGCCTGTGAGAAGTGCACCGCGACTCGGAGAACAGGTCGGCCCTGCACAATGTGCGTTCCGAAAGAGGACACCATCGTCGGCGAGTCGCTGTAGATCCGGTGTCTCGATGTCGTGTCCGTAAGGACCGGTGTCGTCAGTATGTACGATGACGATGTTTGGTGTCTCCGGCATCGGTGAACGTGATCTAATATCCGGCACGGTATAATTACCGCCGTCAGTTCGGCTGAAATCGACTGATTCAGAATTCGTCGAGAAGGCCCTCTAGCATCGGTCGAAGCGTGTACTTGCGGTAATGCTCGTCCCGAAGCGTTTCGACGTAGCCTCGCCACGCATCGAGTTCACCGGCAGCCCGTGCCGCCTTCCCGGCGTATCGCAGCCACTGGACGGCGTGTCGATACCGGTCGGACTGCCCTTCTTCGATGATTGGTTCGACGACGGTGTAGTGTCCCGACTCCTCCGCAATAGAGCACGTGGCAGGTACGTTAGTGGATGCACGGTACGGTGTAGCGTTTCGGAAGGAGTTGTTGGATGCGGTGGGTGCGGCGTCAAGTGAGCAGGCTGAGGAGTTTTCGATAGATCCGGTGAGCGATATCGCGCCAGTCGGCGACACAGAACCCGAAGACCTTCCTCCCGGAGACCCAACGACACCGATAATGGCAGCCATCTCGACCGACGGGTTGACCAAGCGCTACGGGTCGACCGTGGCAGTCGAGGACCTCGCCCTCCAGGTCCCGACCGGTGTCGTCTACGGGTTTCTCGGGCCGAACGGGGCCGGCAAGACCACGACGATGCGGATGCTCACCGGTCTGGTCGAACCCAGCGACGGGACGGCCCGGGTCGCTGGGACACGAAGTGACGACCGGCGGCAACTGGTCGACCGGATCGGTCTGTTACCCGAAGAGCCGCCGCTGTACGAGGAATTGACCGGTCGCGAGCAACTCCGGTTTGCGGCCGACCTGCGCGACATCCCCTTCGAGCAGGTTCGTGACCGTGCGCTGGGGCTGTGTGACCGGCTCGATCTCACGGAGGACCTGGATCGCCGGGTCGACAGCTACTCGAAGGGGATGGGCCAGAAGACGGCGTTCGTCCAGGCCGTCCAGCACGATCCCGCCGTCGTCTTTCTCGACGAACCGACCTCGGGGCTGGATCCACGGGCCGCAAAGACCCTGCGGGAGTTGATCGTCGACCTGGCGGCGGCCGACACCACCGTCTTTCTCTCGACGCACATCCTCCCCGTTGTCGAGGAAATCGCCGATCAGGTCGGCGTTTTGCACGACGGGAGTCTCGTCGCCGAGGGAGCGCCTGGCGAATTGATCGGTTCGGTCGACCAGACCGACGGGGACGCCGACCTCGAAGACGCGTTCCTGGCACTGACGAGCGAGCGCGGCGAGGCGTGGTGATGCGACGAAGCGACCTGCGGGACGGCGCGGTACTCGCTCGAACCGAACTGCGAGCACAGGCCCGTCGGATCGCGGGCAACCGCCGGCAACTGGTCGGGGTCGTCGTCGGGGTCCTCTCGTTTGGTCTCTTGTTTCCGCTGACGTTCCTCGGACAGGTGCTGTCCTTCGGTAACGCACTCGCCAGCGGTCAGCCACCGCTGTCCCGTTTCGGGACGGTACTTGCGAGTGCACTCACCATCGGGCTGTACTTCGGCGGTGCGACGGCGATCAACCAGAGCCGGGTGGGCGCAATCGGGCCGCTGGTCCGTACCTCGATCCCGCCGGGAGCGGTCGTCATCGGCCGCTTCGCCAGCGAATCGCTGCAGGCGATGGCCTTTGTCGTCGTCCCCGGTATCATTTTGCTGGGGATGCTCGCGGTCGGTGCCGGGACTGCGCTGCCGGTACTCGTGGTCGCGCTCGGTACGCTCTTGCTCTTGCTGTCCGGCCTCGTCGTCGGCCGGATGATCGGGGCGACGATTCGCTACGTCGGCCTCCTCTCGCGATTGTCAGCCTGGGGGAAAGCAATCGCGTTGATCGCCGTCGCCGGGAGCGTCTTCGTGGCCTTCCAGGCGGCCATCCCGATGATCGTGGGTACGAGTGGCAGTTCGTCACTGTCGGCGCTGCTTCCCGGATCGCCGTTGCAGGCCTACGCGAGTGTCGTCACTGCGCCGCTGGGCGCGACGCCACAGCCACTCGGTGTCGCCGTGGTCACAATCGCGCTGGCAGTGATCCCGGTCGGGCTCGCGGCGACGCTCCGTATCGAGGGGGCGTTCCTGTTCGACGACCGGGCCGATCAATCGGACGATGTCCAAGACGAGAGCCGCGGGGTGGCCCGACTGCTCGCGATGACGCCAGCGACCCGTGTCGCCTGGCGCTATCTCCTGCGGACCCGCCGGAATCCGAAGCTCGTGAGTCACCTCTCGATGGTACTCTTTGGCGGATTAGCGTTCGTCGGGAGCCTGGTTACCGAACCGAGTTTGCTGACGACGCTTGGCCCCGGCGCGGCAATCGTCGCCGGGGGCGTCCTCGCGGGCGCGACCTACTGCCTGAATCCGATGGGCGACGACCGCGACCAGTTGCCACTGATCCTGACGAGTACGGCCTCGACGAAGCGGCTGCTGCGCGGCCGAGCAATCGCGGGACTGCTCGTCGGCGGCGTCGTCGCGTTCGGGATCAGTGTTCCGCTGGGCCTGCTGGACGATTCGTTGCTCCGGGTCGTCGGCCGGGCAGTGCTGACGCCGCTGGTCCTTGCCGGGGCCGCCGGCACCGCGCTGGGTATCGGCGCTGTCGCGCCGAAGTTCCAGCGCCGCGAGTACATGAACGTCGAGCGTGCCCACCCCTCGACTATCGGAATGCTCAGCTACTTCTTCGGGACGATGCTCGTCGTCGCCGCCGGTCTCGGCCTCCTCTGGTGGACCGTCGAGCGTGGACAACTACTGTGGGCAGCGGTGGGGTGGGCCGTCTATCTCGCCGTCCTCGCGGCAGGCGGCGTCGGTGGCTACGCGTACGCAGTTCGGCGGTTCGACCGGTTGACGGTGGACGACCTGTGACAGTGACACGATCAGTATCGGGCGCTCACGAGAGTGAGTCGAGCAGGCCACGCATGTAGCCGACGGCAAAGAGCCGCCCCTTCGTGTGATACCCCGGATTCGAGTTGTCCTCGCCGGCCATCGTCGGCACGTGGTCCGGGCGCATCGGCACGTCGTCGCCGACGGCCTCGTCGTATGCCGCCATCGCCGCGTGCATGTCCGTCGGCCCGTCGTCGTGCCAGGTCTCGACGAACTGGTCGGCGTCGCCCTCGACGTCCCGAAAGTGGACGAAGTTGATCCGGTCGCCGAAGTGACGGATCGTTTCGGGTATGTCGACGCCCATCGCCGCGAAGTTTCCCTGGCAGAACGTCAGGCCGTTGTGTTCGCTGTCGACGATGTCGAGGATGCGGTCGTACTGGGCAACGCTGTTGACGATACGGGGCACGCCCCGGACGCGCTCGCGGGGCGGGTCGTCGGGATGGAGCGCCAGTGTGACGCCGGCCTCCTCGGCGACCGGGACGACCGATTCGAGGAAGTACGCGAGCGCGTCGAAAACCTCCTCGCGGGTTCGCTCGGCCGCCGGCACGGCCGGCCCGCCCTGTAGCCGCGTGTTGTCGTAGCCAGTGACGAGCGATCCGCCGCGTGCTTCGACGTGCGCATCGGTGCGTGCCCAGCGAACGCCGGCCATCCAGTCGTAGCAGATGACCGGGATGTCGAGTCTGCCACAGTCCCGCAGGAACTGCTGGAACTCGGTGATGTCGTCGTCCCGGCCGTCCAGTCCGAGGCGGATGCGGTCGGTGAGGGGGACGCTCCCTTCTATGACCGACAGCGAGAGGCCGTCGCCGTCGAGCCAGTTGCTAAGGCCGCGGAGTTCGTCGAACGTCCAGGTCGTTTTGTCGTCGCCGATTTCGAGCGGATGGACGACGGCGTCGGTGACGCCCATCTGCTTTGCCAGTTCCCACCGTTCGTCGGGGTCGGGCGGGAGCACGAGCGCTGGTCGGACCATGCAGTTCGTAATCGGGCGCGGGCCTATGGTCTTTTGCACGGCAGGCTGACGACCGGCGTCCTTTTTTATGCCCCCGCTCGACGGGCCGGTATGGTCGTCGGAGACGTGACAACCGGAACGGAACTGCTTGTCGTCGGCGGCGGGCCGGGCGGCTACGTGGCCGCCATCCGCGCCGCGCAACTCGGGGTCGAGACGACCCTCGTCGAGAAAGATGCCTACGGTGGGACCTGCCTGAACCACGGTTGTATCCCCTCGAAAGCACTCGTTTCGGGGGCAGACGTGGCCCACCGTGCGGGAGAAGCCGAGTCGATGGGCATCTATGCCGATCCAGCGGTCGACCTGGCGGGCATGGTCGAGTGGAAAGACGGCGTCGTCACGCGGTTGACCCGTGGCGTCGAGTCACTGTGTGAGACTGCCGGCGTCGAGTTGATCGAGGGGGCGGCAACGATGACCGGCGAACACGAGGCCCGCATCGCCCATGGCAGCGAGGGACAGGGATCCGAATCCATCGAGTTCGAGAACCTGGTCCTCGCCACTGGGAGTCGCCCGGTCACGGTGCCGGGGTTCGAGTTCGACGGCGAGCGGATCATCTCCTCGAAGGACGCCCTCGCACTGGATTCGCTCCCGGAACGACTGCTGGTCGTCGGTGCGGGGTACATCGGGATGGAACTGTCGACGGTGTTCCAGAAACTGGGCAGCGAGGTGACCGTCGTCGAGATGCTCGACGAAGCCCTCCCGGGCTACGAGGACGACATCGCGACGCTCGTGCGCGAACGGGCCGAGGAACTGGGCGTCGACTGCTACTTCGGCGAGGCCGCCCAGGAGTGGGAGGAGGCCGACGAGGGGCTCATCGTCCACACAGAGGACGAGGACGGCGAACTGACACGGTTCGACGCCGAGAAAGCCCTGATCGCGGTCGGTCGTCGGGCCGTCATAGACGGTCTCGGGCTGAACGAACTCGGGATCGAACCCGAGGACGACTTCCTCGTGACCGACGAGCAGGCCCGCACCGAGCGGGACCACGTCTTCGCTGTCGGCGACGTGGCCGGCGAACCCATGTTGGCCCACAAGGCGATGACAGAAGGGGAGGTCGCCGCGGAGGTCGTCGCCGGCGAATCGGCGGCACTCGACCACCAGGCCGTCCCCGCCGCGGTCTTTACTGACCCGGAAATCGGCACCGTCGGCATGACCGAGGCCGAGGCGGCCGACGCCGGGTTCGACCCCATCGTCGGCCAGATGCCGATGCGGGCAAGCGGGCGCGCACTCACGCTCGACGAGAGAGACGGGTTCGTCCGTGTCGTCGCCGACGACGAGACCGGGTTCGTCCTCGGGGCACAGATCGTCGGCCCCGAAGCCGCCGAACTGATCGCCGAACTCGGTCTGGCCATCGAGATGGGCGCGACGCTGGCAGACGTGGCTGGCACGATCCACACCCACCCGACACTCTCGGAGGCCGTCCACGAAGCCGTTCTGGCGGCTCGCGACAAGGCCATCCACACCGATTAGCCGATGGTTCCGGCACAACTGGATACCCGTAACTGGCTGGGAGAAAGTTGATAATCAGCCGGAACGAACTGGTATTCAGAGGAACTGTCCCGGTAAGAACCGGCAGATATTGAAGGGAAAAGTCTAAGTAGTACTTTCAGAAAGGACTGATTAACAGGGCGATACATGACAGCTGACGAACAATCGGACGACAGAATCACTGCAGCCGTTCTCTCCGGATCGACCTACGAGCAGGCCCGCGTCTTGCGACACTCACTCTTTGGCCAGCCACTCACACGGCAGTTGAGCCTCCAAGGGCTACTGCTCGCACTACTCGGGACCACGGTACCGCTCTACTGGCTGTTTCCAGAGAGCGTCGCACCGTATCTCACATCGACCGATCCGATGACTGCGACACCGAAAGTCGCCATGCTCGGAGCCTTCGGTGGCACGATTGTGTTTCTCTCTTCGGTGTTGCTAATCGGGGCCGCGCTGTACCGCGTCGAACACGAACCGCTGACCGAAAGCCAGGCACGTGAACTGCTGGTACTGGAAGATTTCACCGGCGGATTGACCATCGGAATGGGGGGTCTCGCCATCCTCGTCACGGTCCTGCTGTTCACGATGGGCCTGTTTGGTGGCGACGTCGTCAGATCGTACGTCCAGACGATGGGCGGCCACAACCCCTTCGGTGGCTCCGAGTACGACATCCCGCATGGCGACCTCGGCGTCGCCGCACTGACCGCCAGCGCGCTGGTGCTTGCCGTCCGCTGGCACGTCGGCCGACTGTTCCAGGAACTGTAGGACCGCGATTCTTTTCACGTCGAGTGCAGTACGAGAGGGTATGCAGACGCTTACCCTGGGTCCGGCGGGCACGTACTCTCATCGCGCCGCCCGGTCAGTCGCCGACGACGACATCGACTTCACCGAATCAGTCACCGCAATCGTCGAAGCCGTTTCCGCAGGCGAGTACGACCGCGGCGTCGTCCCCGTCGAGAACAGCATCGAGGGATCGGTCACTGAGAGTCTCGACGCCTTTACCGAGTACGAGGTCAGCGTCGTCAAGGAGATTATCACACCGATCCGCCACGCACTGCTGGCCCAGGGCGACACCATCGACGTGGTCGCGAGCCACGCACAGGCTCTCGCACAGTGTCGATCCTATCTGGAGGGCAACTATCCCGACGCGACCCTGGAGGCCGTCGCATCGACCGCTCGCGGCGTCGAGCGGGCACGCGAGGACTCGACCGTCGCCGGCATCGGTCACCCGGACAACGCTTCGGAGTCGCAGTCTGGCAGCGGGATCGAACTGACCGTACTCGCAGAAGACATTCAGGACCAGTCCTCGAACGCGACGCGCTTTGTCGTCGTCGCCCCCCTCTCGGAGCGCTCCGAGGCCGGGTCGAAGTCCTCGCTGATCGTCTATCCCAACGTCGACTACCCCGGCCTCCTGCTGGAGATGCTCGAACCGTTCGCCGACCGGAACATCAACCTCACTCGCGTCGAGTCTCGCCCCAGCGGCGAGCGCCTGGGCGATTACGTCTTCCACATCGACGTGGAGGCCGGTCTCTACGAGGGACGCACCACGAAGGCCCTGGAGGACGTCGAGGCAATCGCCGAGAAAGGCTGGGTCCGGCGACTCGGCTCCTACGACTCCGAGACCGTGCTGAGCTAGCGGATCGTCCGGGTCCCATCACCCGGGGAGGTCGTTTTAAGATCACAGCAAGCGTATCTACGGGGACAATGGGCGACCCTGATACAGGCGATTCGAATCGATTAGAGGAAATCGAGCGCGTGATCGGACTGATGAGCGACCAGTTCGGGACACACCGCCAGAGCGTGCCAGTCGACGTAATCGACACGGGCGACCAGTTCGTCGTCCACGCTGACCTGCCCGGGCTGTCGGCCGACGACATCGACGTTCGGGTGAGCGACAACCACACGCTGACGCTCGCTGCCGAGCGCGCAGAGTCGGAAACCGACGGCCGTTACGTCACCCGCGAACGCAAACAGCAGGCGGCCCGTCGGACGGTCCGTCTCCCGGACGCCGTCGATGCCGACGAGACGAGCGCCAGTTACGACGCGGGCGTCCTCACAGTCGAGCTGGACAAAGCGACCAGTGACGACGAGACGGCGATTCCGGTGAACTGATACTGTCGGACGGGAGTACGTAAAGGATTTCGCCACCACGGGGTGGCGAGGATCTTCAGATAGTTACGTCCGACAGTATGACCATGGTGTTCCAGACCGGACGGCCACGCCCGCGACGTGCTTCGAGACCTCGCCGAAGGCGGCCCCGTCGAACCCTGATGGGCAGGGACGACGTCTAAAAGCCTCGCCAGAACAGCACTGCACCGCCGGTCAAGATTAGCAGTTCCATCGAGGATGCCGGAACACCGGTCCCGGTGGCCCGCACGCTATCACGGATCCACATCGACACGGTTCCGATCTCCGGGAGTGTAACGGTATGGCCATCGACCACCAGGACATGGGCGACGATACGGTCGCGCGTGACCGGTGGCTCACCCGCCTGCTGATCGGTGATCGGGTTGGAATCGCCCCGCGTGAGGAATCCCTCGTCGGTCCGGCCGACGATCCGGTGAGTGACCAGTCCGTCGGCTTCGATCTCTTCGGAGCGATAGACGATCACGTCCCCGGGTTCGGGGTTGTCCGCCAGCGCTGTCGGCACCGCGACGAACCCGTCACCGGTCGACAGCGTCGGTGACATGCTCCCGCTGTTGACGTAACTGATCGGCGCGACCTGCCCGAACGTACTCAGGAGCACGAAGGCGATCAGGACGAGTGATATCGATCGCCAGACTGCTCGGGGACCGGGAAGACGACAAGCCGATTCCGGAGTAACAGATTGTCCCTGACCGTATCGCCGGTGACGATCACTCACACCACAACTATTGACGCCGCTATATCATAATTGTTTGTGACTTATTACCACGTGATGGACTGATACGGTTTATTGTAGTTGCTTACCGGTGATCGTCGCCACGGGGTAGACGATCACCGGTAAATCGCTACAATAATCCGTATGTGACCGGCCGTCAGCGTCGCATACCGCCGACTGTCACGACGCGGCGACGTTCGCCACTCTGGGGCGACGAAATCGATAAACAGACAGCTGACTAACAGGAGCGTATGGCAACCGGTAGCGATACCGACCGACCCAGCAGACGGACGGTAACACCACCATCGGACGAACACGACGACAGCCAGATGAACGTGGTCGGCTGGATCATATTCGGTCTCCTCGCGATCCTTCTACTCCCGCTGTTGCCCGTGATCGCGCTGATCTGGCTGTTCGACCGGCTCGTCAATCGCTGAGATCGGTCCCGACGAGACCGAAGTCGACGCCAGCATCGGCGTCACGAGCGTTCTCGTAGGCGACGTGGGCACAGGCAACGTCCTGGATCGCGAGACCCGTCGAATCGAACACAGTCACGCCGTCGATGCCTGCGCGGCCGGGTCGATCACCGACGACGATCTCGCCCAGTTCCGCGTCGATGTCCACGTCGGTCAGGACCCCCGCACTCCAGGGGACGTTGATCTCGCCGGAGTGGGTACACTGCTCGTAGTCGTCGATCACGATTGTCGCGCTGGTCAGCACCTCGTCGGCTATTTCGTGTTTCCCGGGGGCATCGGCACCAATCGCGTTGACGTGGGTGTGGTCGCCGACGCTGTGGACGAGTGGCTCCTCGGCCGGTGTCACCGTCGAGAGCACGTCACACGCCGCGGCCTCCGCGATGGTCCCGCCACGAACCGAAAAGCGATCCTCGAAGTACTCGATGAACGCTTCGACGGCCGACTCGTTGCGGTCGGCGACGACGACCGTCTCGATGTCACGCACCTGTGAGATGGCCACCAACTGGGTATAGGACTGAACGCCGGCCCCGACAAGCCCCATCGACGTGGCGTCAGGGAGTGCGAGGTGATCTGTCGCGACTGCCGCCACGGCCCCGGTCCGCTTGCGCGTGAGGTGCGTCCCGTCCATCACGGCCAGCGGGAACGCCGTCTCGGGATCCGAGTAGATCAGCGTGCCAAGCACCGTCGGGAGGTCGTGTTCCCTGGGGTTGTCCGGGTGGACGTTGACCCACTTGACCGCGGCAGCGTCCCACGCATCGGCCGCCACGTAGGCCGGCATCGACCGGAAGTCACCGTTGTACCGGGGCAGATCGACGTAGGACTTCGCCGGCATCACGACATCGCCGCGCGCGTACGCACCGAACGCCGCCTCGACAGCGTCGATGACGTCTGCCAGCGGCGTCTGCTCGTCGACAACGGACGGGCCCAGCAGTGCGGTTTTCATACGCACTATTTGAGTGCGGTCACACTTAGTGACTGGCGCGCGAGCATCCCGCAAACAGTACGCCACAATCTACTATACTGCCAGTGGTCGAACGTGAAACGGGGCAGGTCAGTATGTACAACGTTCTCATGCCGATCGATAGCGACGAAGACCGCACGATGGCCCAGGTCGAAGCCATCAGAAACCTCCCGGCGGCCGCCGATTACGTCGAGGCCACGCTCCTGCACGTCTTCGACGACCAGGAAGCCGCCGAGACCACGACACCGACGCAACTGACTGCTGGCCGGCAGGTCCAGCAGCATCTTACCAACGACGGGATCAATGTCGAGACGATGAGTACGTCCGGCGATCCGTCGACAGCGATACTCCAGGCTGCCGAGGAGGTCGACGCCGATCAGATCGTGCTGGGCGGACGCAAGCGGTCACCGCTTGGCTCGCTCATTTTCGGCAGTGTCAGCCAGGGCGTCATGCTGGACGCGAACCGTCCCGTCACGATCACCGGGAGCCTCCAGCGAGAGGGGAACCCGAGCCATCGCTGTGCAGATTGTGGCGAAGAGTACTACAGCGACCACGACACCGAAATCTCGACGTGCCGGAACTGCGGGGGCACCAACGTCGAAGGGACGTGGTGAACTCCCACCTCGGTTACAGTCCGGGAGACATCGTCAGTTCGGAGCGCTTCGCCGCGCTCACCGCTCCTACATCATGCCGCCCATACCGCCACCCATGCCACCCATACCGCCGGGGGCACCACCGGGACCGCCGGGGCCGCCTGCCTCCTCGTCGCCGCCGGTCGAGAGGTCACCGGCCGCGATGATGTCGTCGATTTTGAGCACGAGGTTCGCTGCCTCGGCGGCAGACGAAATCGCCTGGCGCTTGGCGTGAGCGGGTTCGACGACGCCGGCGTCGAGCGTGTCGACCACGTCGCCGCTGTAGACGTTGAGACCGGCTTCCAGGTCGCCGCTCTCGTGGGCGGCGCGCAGATCCACCAGCGAGTCGATGGAGTCGAGACCGGCGTTCTCTGCGAGGGTGCGCGGGATCAGTTCCAGCGCGTCGGCGAAGGCCTCGACAGCGAGTTGCTCGCGGCCGGAGACGCCGTCGGCGTAGTCACGCAGGCGGCTGGCGAGTTCGACTTCCGGCGCGCCGCCACCGCCGAGGATCTGACCGTTGGCGACCGTGGATGCGACGACATCGAGCGCGTCCTGGACGCCGCGTTCGAGTTCGTCGACGACGTGTTCGGTCGAGGCACGGAGCAGGAGCGTGACGCCGTGGGCGGTGTCGGCCTCGCCTTCGACGTAGAACAGGCCCTCCTTCTCGTCGCGGCGAACGGAGCCGTGGCCGAGATCTTCGGCCGTCGCGTTGTGCACGTCGGAGACGATGTTTGCACCGAGGACCTCGCGGAGGAACTCGATGTCGGACTTCTTCGCACGGCGAACGGCCAGGATGCCTCGCTTGGCGAGGTAGTGCTGGGCCATGTCGTCGATGCCCTTCTGGCAGAAGACGACGTTCGCACCCGTGTCGGCGATGGCGTCGACCATCGCTTCGAGTTGCTGTTCTTCCTGATCGAGGAAGTTCTGGAGCTGGCTCGGGTCGTCGACCGTTAGCTGGGCGTCGACTTCCGTCTCGTCGAGTTCTATTGCCGTGTCCAGCAGGAGGATGTCCGCGTCCTCGACATCGTCGGCCATCTCCTCGTGAACGGGGTCCTTGTCGACGACAGCGCCCTCGATGAGTTCCGAGTCCGAGACCGGACGACCGGTCTGGGTCTCGATATTGAGATATTCGAGGTCGGCGATGACCGAGTCGTCCTCGGCCTCGACCGTGACGGCGTTGACGGCGTCGACGATCAACTGAGCGAGTAGTTCCTTGTTGAGTTCTGCGCCCTTGCCCGTCATCGAGGTCTCGGCGACCTTCTTGAGCAGTTCCTCGTCGCCGGATTCGACGTCCGTTGCGATGTCGTTGATCTGGGCTTTCGCCTCGGTCGCAGCGAGGTCGAAGCCTTTGATGATCGCTGTCGGGTGGATGTCCTGTTCCAGGAGGTCCTCGGCGTTTTTCAGGAGTTCGCCCGCGATAGCCACGGCGGTCGTGGTGCCGTCGCCGGCCTCGTCTTCCTGGGTCTCGGCGACTTCCACGATCATCTCGGCCGTCGGGTTGTCGATGTCCATCTCCGTGAGGATCGTGACGCCGTCGTTCGTGACGGTTACGTCACCAATCGAGGAGACGAGCATCTTGTCCATCCCCTTCGGCCCGAGTGTCGAGCGTACCGATTCCGCGACCGCGCGGGCCGCCGAGATGTTGTGACTCTGTGCGTCCTTGTCCTTCATCCGCTGGGAGTCCTCCCCCAGGACGATCATCGGCTGACCCTGCATTTGCCGCTGACTCATAATCGTTCGATTGATTGAATGTGCTTCTATATAAAAGTACGGGTTATGCGGTTCCGGGAATCGAGCGACTTCGGGCAGTCGATGGCAAGAAACCGGAGAACGACGCCCCCGAGCACCCGAAATATGTGTCACGTGTTCACACGCATATAGTGTGCGACGCGGCAGCGTTTAAATACCATTATTCGACCGGTTCTTTCCAGTTGATCGTCAGCGTTCCGACGACGAAACTGTCGTCGGTATCACCGTCCCGACGGAACTGGAGGGTGTTTTCGCCCTCGCGCAATCGCGCCGCAGTGATGGTATCCATCCAGTACTGCCAGCCGTGCTCGGTGGGCATGTCGAAGCCGGACAGCGCCGTCCCGTTGACCAGTAGCTCGTGGTCGTAGCTTTCCACGTCGTACACCTGCATCTGGACGTACGGCTCGACCGGGTCGTCTGTCGGCACTTCGAAGGTATGTACGTCGGTCTTGTCACCGGAGAAGGTCGCCCACGGTACGTCCAGTCCCTTCCGGTCCGGGCCGAGATGTTCCTGGAGCGACACCATCGCGTAGTTGGCACGGTAGGCCGTCATGGTGGGCACGACACGGGGCGTACTCTTAGGTGTCGGGGGGCGTGGTGTCCACCGTCGCCACGTGGACGACGCCAAGCGTATCGCGTCGCCGCTTCGATCACTCACCAGCCGATTCACCTTCGTCGTCGCCAACGTCGTCTGCGATGTCCACGCCGGGGAGCGTAACGACGTTTTCACGGCCGATTCGGAACGTCGCCAGTTCGTCGTCCTCGCGCAGGCCGCTGATGACCTGGCTGGTCTTAGCCGCCGTCCAGTCGAGTCGGTCGGCGACCTGTTGCTGTTTCATTCGGCCGTTGTTGTCGTCGAGCACCGCCAGGAGGCGCTCTTCGTTGCTCAGCAGTTCCGGTGGTGGGCCGTCGTCACTTTCAACCGAGCCAGGCTCACTGCCGGCCGGAACCGTGCCGCCAGCGAAACCGTATCGTCGGTTCGCCCACAGCACGGCAACGACGCCACCGGCCGCAAGCACCGTCGCGAGGACGAGGAGCCGGGCGTTGCCGTCCCCGTCGGGTTCCTGTGGCGCTGCGGTCCCCGTCTGAGACACGGCACTGGATCGTGTCACGACGAGACTCGGTTCGTCAGTACCGAAATCGAGTCGACCGTCCCAGACGACAGAGCGCGTGTCCCGTCTGTCCGGGGTGGGCCCGACACTCGTCCGTTCGTAGCCCTCGGGCCAGTGCATCCGTAGCGTGCTCTCCGAATCGAGGAACAGCCCCGCCACTGCGTCGCCCGCCCGCAACTGCTCGCCGTCGATCTGTGCGAAGTTGGTCCACCGGAATCGGTAGGTGACGACGCCGTACTCCTGGGGCAGTGCCTCGGTTCTGGCCGACACAGTGAGGTTCTCGACGGCCATCTCTCGGCCAGTGGCGTTCGATGCAGTGTCGACGGTTCGGTTCATCTGCCCGCCGAACTCGCTGGTGTACGTCGATTCGTTCGTGCGGATGTCTGCCTGCAGGCTCTCGAAGGCGTCTGTCGTGTTGTCGTCGTCGAGTCTGGTCCGGTAGCTGACGGCCCACTGTGCGTCGCCGTCGGCCTGGATATAGACAGCCAGTACGATGGTGTCAGCATCGACCTGTTCCTGTGTGAATCCGTCCACGCCCGCACCCGCGACTGGGACGACCAGTAGTCCCAGCACGACCACGGTGGCGACGACGCGCCGCCCGATCCCTGTCGACATTCTCACTCGGTGTTGGCCATCCCGTGGTATATGGCTTTAGGCCGCGTCATCGACCGTGATAATCGCTGGATCGGTCCGTTTTTGGCCGCTGACGCCGTCTCCGTGGACGTGTACAGTCTGAACGTCCCGGTCCCCAGCGAGGTCGCACGACTGGCCCTCGACCTCGCCCGCGAGGTGCCGACCGTGACGCCCCGCCGGCGAGGCGAGCACACGCTCGTGGTCAAGCGACTCGGGGCCGACGGTCGGCCGCCGAACGTAATCGAGGCTCGCACGCGCGAAGTGCTGGCCGGCGAGCCACCGGTGGCCGTCCGGATCACCGGCGTCGACTGGTTCCCGGAACCGACCTCGGGACCGGGACCAGTGCTGTATCTCGCCGTCGAGAGTCCCGGCTTGCGCGCGCTCCACGAGCGTCTGTGTGCGGTGTTCGATCCCGTCCCCGATGTCGAAGGCGATGCCTACACGCCCCACGTGACCATTGCCCGCGGTGGCGACCGCGAGGCCACGCGTCGCCTGTGTGAACGAGACATCGAGCCAATCGAGTGGGTCGTCGACGAACTGGAACTGTACGACGCCGAGCGGTCCCTGGCCAGTGGCACGGTGGCGCTGTCCGGTTGACAACGTTTTTGGCCCATCCTGCCGTGGTTAGCGACTATGGATTATCGAGAAGTCGAGACCACGCGCGAGTACGTCTGTCGACTCGATCACGGGCGGGACTGGCGAACACAGATCGAGGCGTTCGCCGACGAACAGGCCATCGACGCCGCCTTCTTCCAGGGACTCGGTGCCGTCGAAGACGCCGAGATGTTCTTCTACGACCAGGAGCGCCGGGAGTACGACGCCGTCACGTTCCCGGAGCCACTGGAGGTCGCCGCCTGCATCGGGAACGTCTCGCACCTCGACGGCGAGCGCTTCGCCCACACTCACGCCGTCCTCTCGCGGCCTGACGGGGCCGCGCTGGCAGGCCATCTCAACAGCGCGACCGTGTTCGCTGGCGAACTCCACATCCGCGAGTTCGACACGAAACTCCAGCGCCAGCACGACGAGGCGACGGAGCTGGACCTCTGGGGGCTATAGATGCGCGAGGCCGACGAACAGTACTTCGAACGGTTGGAGGACGAACTCGACGAGGCCTTCGACGTGGCCCAGCGTGCCCGACAGCGCGGCGGGGACCCGAAGCCCGAAGTCGAGATTCCGACTGCCCGGGACATGGCCGATCGGGTCGAGAACATCCTCGGTATCGACGGTGTCGCCGAGCGCGTGCGTGAACTGGAGGGGGAGATGTCACGCGAGGAGGCGGCGCTGGAACTGGTCTCAGATTTCGTCGAGGGCGAGGTCGGTGACTACGATTCGAAGGCAGGCAAAGTCGAGGGCGCAGTCAGGACTGCCGTTGCCCTCCTGACCGAGGGTGTCGTCGCCGCACCCATCGAGGGGATCGACCGGGTCGAGATCCTCGAAAACGACGACGGCACGGAGTTCGTCAACGTCTACTACGCCGGTCCGATCCGCTCTGCGGGCGGGACCGCCCAAGCGCTCTCCGTGCTGGTAGCCGACTACGCCCGCGCACTGCTTGGCATCGACCAGTACAAGGCCCGCGAGCGGGAGGTCGGCCGCTACGCCGAGGAGATCGCCCTCTACGACAAGGAGACCGGCCTCCAGTACTCGCCCAAGGAGAAGGAGTCCAAATACATCGCCGAGCACATGCCGATCATGCTTGACGGCGAAGCGACCGGCGACGAGGAGGTCTCTGGCTACCGGGACCTCGAACGAGCCGATACCAACTCCGCCCGTGGTGGGATGTGCCTGGTCGCCGCGGAGGGGATCGCCCTCAAAGCGCCGAAGATCCAGCGGTACACCCGCAATCTCGACGAGGTCGACTGGCCGTGGCTCCAGGATCTGATCGACGGCACTGTCGGGAACGACAGCGAGGGCGACGCGGGAGCGGACCCGGACAGCGCGAGCGGCGACGGCGCGAGTGACGACGGCGACGGCACGGACACGGACACGGACGGCGACGAGGTCGACGGCCCACCGCGCGTCGAACCGGCCACGAAGTACCTCCGGGACCTGATCGCGGGCCGACCGGTCTTTTCCCACCCGTCGAACGCCGGCGGATTCCGCCTGCGCTACGGCCGCGCACGCAACCACGGCTTCGCGACGGCGGGCGTCCATCCGGCGACGATGCACCTGGTCGACGACTTCCTCGCGACGGGGACCCAGATCAAGACCGAACGCCCCGGGAAGGCCGCCGGCGTCGTCCCGGTCGACAGCATCGAGGGCCCGACGGTCAAACTCGCCAACGGCGACGTGCGCCGGATCGACGACCCCGCCGAGGCACTCGAAGTCCGCAACGGCGTCGAGAAGATCGTCGACCTGGGCGAGTATCTGGTCAACTACGGGGAGTTCGTCGAGAACAACCACCCGCTCGCGCCGGCCGCCTACACCGTCGAGTGGTGGCGTCAGGAGTTCGCCGACACCAGGGCCGACGTGCAGGCTCTCGAAGACGACATCCACGTCGACCTCGCCGATCCGACCGCCGAGGAGGCACTCGCGTGGGCCAGTGAGTACGACGCGCCATTGCACCCGAAGTACACCTACTGCTGGCACGACGTGAGCGTCGAGGCCGTCTGTGACCTCGCCGACGCCGTCGAGACGGCAGGCACCGAACAGACCGACGGCAACCTCCTGTTCCCCCGGACCGAGCGCCTCGAACAGACACTCGAACGCCTGCTCATCGAGCACACCCAGCGCGAAGACACCATCGCCGTCCCGGAGTGGCTACCGCTGGTCCGGACACTGGGCTTCGACGAGCAACTCCGGCGCGAGTGGACTGTCGAGGACCTCTCAGAGCGGTCCCGGACGTACACCGACGGCGAATCGAACTGGGCGAAACAGTCGTCCGACGACGCGCCAGAACCGGGCGACAACGCAATCGAAGCAGTCACCGAAATCGCGCCGTTCCGCGTCCGCGAGCGTGCGCCGACTCGGATCGGTAACCGGATGGGTCGCCCGGAGAAATCCGAGGAGCGGGAACTCTCGCCGGCGGTCCACACCCTGTTTCCCATCGACGAGGCCGGCGGCGCACAGCGGTCGGTCGCCGATGCGACGAAACACGCAGAGGAGATGAACGACCGCCAGGGTCGCGTCGAGGTGGAGGTCAGCCGCCGGCGCTGTCGGGACTGTGCCACCGAGACCTTCCGCGGGCGCTGTCCCGACTGCAACGGCGTCACCGACGCCGTCTACGTCTGTCCGGACTGCGATAGCGAGGTCGACCCCGACCAGTCCGGCCGGGCGGAGTGTCCCCGTTGTGAGACGATGGCCTACCCGACCCAGTACGAGGAACTCGACCTCGGCGCGGAGTACCGCGACGCCCTCCAGTCGGTCGGCGAGCGCGAGACTGCCTTCGACCTGGTGAAAGGCGTCGAGGGTCTCACCTCCGAGGAGAAGATCCCCGAACCGATGGAGAAGGGGATCCTGCGGGCCAAACACGAGGTCTCGTCGTTCAAAGACGGCACCGTCCGCTACGACATGACCGACCTGCCGGTGACATCGGTTCGGGCGTCCGAACTCGATATCACCGTCGACCAGCTCCGCGGGCTTGGCTACCAGGCAGACATCCACGGCGACCCACTCCGCCACGAGGACCAGCTTGTCGAACTGAAGGTCCAGGACGTCGTCCTCTCGGACGGCGCGGCCCAGCACATGCTCAACACCGCCGACTTCGTCGACGACCTGCTGGTCCAGTACTACGGTCTCGATCCGTTCTACGAACTCAACGACCGCGAGGACCTCGTCGGCGAACTCGTTTTCGGGATGGCTCCACACACCAGCGCCGCGACGGTCGGGCGAGTGATCGGCTTCACTTCGGCCGCGGTCGGCTACGCCCATCCGTACTTCCACGCCGCAAAGCGGCGGAACTGCTTCCATCCGGACGCGCGACTGTGGTACGAGGACGAGGGCGGCGAGTGGCACTACGGACGGATCGAGCGTCTCGTCGAGGACCGACTCGACGATCCTCGCGAAGACGACTTCGGCACCGTCATCCAGGAGTTACCAGGTGACGTGACTGTCCCATCGGTCGACGCCGACGGCCGTCCGTGCCGCCAGCCGGTCGAAGCGGTGTCGAAACATACCGCGCCGGAGCACATGATCCACGTGACTGCTGGCGATCACACGCTTGCGGTGACACCGGATCACACGATGCTCCGACGAGGATCCGGCGGCATCGAGGAAGTGCCGGCCAGCGAACTCGACACCGGCGACGCCATCCCCGCCTACGACGGCGGTGAGACGACTGACGGCGGCAACCCCGCTGACGCCGTTACCGACGGCGGCACGACTGTCCCGTTCGACGAGGTGACCGATATCGAGTACGTCCAGAGCGATGTCGATTCGGTGTACTGCCTGACTGTCGCCGAGACCCACGCTCTCGCCATCGAAGGACATTACCTAAAGCAGTGCGACGGCGACGAGGACTGCGTGATGCTTCTGATGGACGGTCTGCTGAACTTCTCCCGGAAATTCTTGCCGGATCAGCGGGGCGGTCGCATGGACGCGCCCCTGGTGATGTCCTCCCGGATCGACCCCAGCGAAATCGACGACGAGGCCCACAACATGGACATCATGTGGGAGTACCCCCGGGAGTTCTACGAGGCGACCCGGGAGATGGCCGACCCCGGCGAGGTCGAGGAAATCATGACCATCGCAGAGGAGACCCTGGGGACCGACCGCGAGTACACCGACTTCGTGCACAGTCACGACACCTCGAACATCGCCATCGGTCCCGATCTCTCTGCGTACAAGACGCTGGGATCAATGACCGACAAGATGGACGCCCAACTGGACCTCTCCCGGAAGTTGCGGGCCGTCGACGAGACTGACGTGGCCGAGCGGATCATCGAATATCACTTCCTGCCGGACCTGATCGGCAACCTCCGGGCCTTCTCTCGCCAGGAGGTCCGCTGTCTGGACTGTGGCGAAAAGTACCGCCGGATGCCCCTCTCCGGGGACTGCCGGGAGTGTGGCGGCCGCGTCAACCTCACCGTCCACGAAGGGTCGGTCAACAAGTACATCGACACCGCCACGATGGTCGCCGAGGAGTTCGACTGCCGGGAGTACACCAAACAGCGCCTCGAAATCCTCAACAAATCGATCAAGCGGGTGTTCGAGAATGACAAAAACAAGCAAAGCGGCATCGCCGACTTCATGTAGCGGGGCGAGGACGACGCCGCCGACCTCGCCAAAGATTTTTTATTTTTGTTTATTATAATGGATATATGAATACTCGCAGAGAAGTCATTAGTGGTCTTGCCTGTTCTATATTAGGGATTACATCCGGGTGTCTTGCTCAAATAGGAGACGCGAATAATGATATCTCCCCAGACAAGCTAGTCGTCGAATATCAGAGTCTTTCCGATCGGGGTCAGTCATTCGTCGAGGCGACCTTTGACCAGCACGGTCACACTATGAAATGGCTCAACCGCGATGGTGACCGCGTATACGTCGAGTACGACCAGAGCGTCGACAGATATGAGCGGGCCGAAGATCCGTTATCACTCGAATCGGTCGATGATGAACTCACCGCTGTATACCACGATCAGGACGCGTATCTTAAGAAGGGCGACAAGTATCACGTAGCAGTGGTCTCACACGGGGACGACGGTGACTATAGATACCATGTGATTGCGAAAAACACTGACGACTGCGAGGACATTATCCGCGTAGATTCATTATCTGGGTTCGAAAGAGAGCTGGCCAATGTCCTTCTCAACAAAACCGAGGCATTAGTATCCCCCCATGAATTCGAGCCAGTTGCCAAAGCTGATGTATATTATACCGGAACAGAACTTCAAAAATTTAAAGACAGGTTCGGGACCCCAGATGGAAATTGTCTCGAAGACGACGACCAGTCCGTTCAGGTCGAACAGACCGAAAGCGAACTGATGGACCTACGCACTTGGAAGTTGAACCAAGCTGATCTCGATCAAGAATAACACACGGAATGCTTAGAGTCCCTCTGTATCACTATTTCGTATCCTATTTCGAACATCTAGTAAGGAGAAAGCGTTCATCACCTAGAGGAAGATGAGCCAGTATGGAGAAGGTGAATTTGACGGAGGGATTCGCCTCGTTTGATGACCATTGAGAGCCGCGCCTCGCGGGTGAACTGAACGTCCAAGCGGTCAAACTTGTGAAGGCCGACGAAGAGTTATTCTGGCATCAGCACGGAGACGCTGACGAGTTGTTTTTGATCACGTCGGGTGAGCTTCGGATCGAGTTCCGCCAAGAGTCAAACAGGGCCCTCGAAGAGGGGGGATTCCTGATCGTTCCAGAAAGCGTCGAACACCGCCCTGTCGCCGAAAGTGAGGTAGAAATTCTGCTGTTCGAATCGAGCGGGACCCGCAAACCGGTACCGTCGAAACCCGGACCGACCTGAAACAGCTCGACTAACTCGACCTGTCGTCGCCCCCATGAGAACTCTAGCACTGCGGTACCTGCTCACCCGGTATCGACTGATCAGCAGAGGCGGAACATCTACCGTTCAGTACAGAGGTTAGATTTGCAGAAACTCCAAAATTACACACATTTTATTCAAGCGTAGCCCAAAAAGATCAGTGTAAATCAAGTGATATTTATATGGTCATAGATCAATTTGTGGAACCTGATTTTGAGACGCTCGAAGGCGCACTTTCAACAGCACAAGGCCTGAATAAAGTATTAGTAGTGTTTGCGACCTGTTCAGTTGAGTGGCACGGAAATAGAGACGGGTCAGTCGGTACGGTCGCGTTCAGATTAGCTAATTCCATACGAAGGCAAACGATTTGAGCCACTCGTCAGCTGTTTCTGCTTCGGCGTGGCTAAAACAGTTTGAGAAGGCGGCAGTTCTTCGTTTTACCTCTCGAAAAACACGTTCGATGCTGTTGCGATTTCCGTGGCGTTCGTCGCGGAAATTGAGGCCGTGACGGTTGCAGGCGTCTTTCGGCGGTGTTGCGCCGTCGAGGAGAAACACGGCGGGTAGGAGCCACGTGTGAGCCGTTCGATCCCGGCAACTTATTCCCGGCTGGAGAGAACAACGCCTATGGTCGATGTCGTTCTCTCGCTCGCACGCCTCGTGGGAGCCTTCTTTCTGGTCTTCCTGAACGGCTTTTTCGTCGCGTCGGAGTTCGCGTTCGTGCGCATCAGGGCAACGTCGGTCGAACAACTCGCAGCGGAGGGGCGTGCCGGTGCAACGCTACTCCAGGACGTGATGGCGAACCTCGACGACTATCTGGCGACGACCCAGCTCGGAATCACGGTCGCGTCGCTCGGTCTCGGGTGGATCGGCGAACCGGCCGTCGCCGCCCTGCTGGAACCCTTTCTGGGGCCAATATTGCCCGAGAGCCTCGTCCACCTCGTGGCTTTCGCCGTCGGGTTCTCGTGTATCACCTTCCTGCACGTCGTCTTCGGCGAACTCGCGCCCAAGACAATCGCAATCGCCGACGCCCGGCGGATCTCGTTGCTCGTCGCCCCGCCGATGACGTTCTTTTATTACCTGTTCCTGCCGGGCATCTTCGTGTTCAACGGGACGGCGAACTTCTTCACGCGGTTGCTCGGGGTCGAACCCGCCTCCGAGAGCGAGGAGACCCTCGAAGAGGAGGAGATCCTTCGGGTTCTGAACCAGTCGGGCCGCGAGGGACACGTCGACGCAGTCGAGGTCGAGATGATCCAGCGGGTGTTCGAGTTCGACGACAGAGCCGTTCGTGAGGTGATGGTCCCGCGACCTGACGTGGTGAGCGTGCCCGCGACGATGTCGGTCCCGGAACTCCGTTCAGTCATTCTGGAGGCCGGCCACACGCGCTACCCGGTCGTCGACAGTGAGGAGCACGTGGTCGGCTTCGTCGACGCCAAGGACGTGTTGCGCGCCCTCGACGCGAACGGGGCTGGCGACGTGACTGCCGGTGAGATTGTACGCGACCTTCCGGTCGTGCCAGAGACGATGCGGCTCAACGAACTCCTGACGGAGTTCCAGCGCGAACAGCGCCAGATGGCCGCTGTCATCGACGAGTGGGGTGCTTTCGAGGGAATCGCGACCGTCGAGGACGTGGTCGAGGAACTCGTCGGGGAGATCCGTGACAAGTTCGACATCGAGGAACACGAACCGTCCATCGACGAAAGAGCGGATGGGACCTACGTCGTCGACGGTGCCGTCTCGCTGTCAGAAGTCAACGAGGCGCTCGACACCGACTTCGAGAACCCGTCGTTCGATACGGTCGGGGGGCTGATACTGGATCGACTGGGGCGTGCGCCGGAGGTCGGCGACCGGACCGTCGTCGACGGCTACGAGTTGACCGTCGATGCCGTCGAGGGGGCCCGCATCTCGACGGTCACCGTCGCGGAAACGAAGTGAGACAGGCTACCGCTTCGAGAAACAGAGTTCGTACAGGCGGTGCCGGACTGTCGCTACGGACGCGCTCTATCGGACTCCCGCGATCACTCGAAATCAGGATTCGACGCGTTCGACGCCGGGTTCGACGGATTCGGTGTCGAACTCCTCGTCCTCACTCCCGCGTCGGTTTGCCACCCACCGCGCGACGAGTGCGAGCGTCACGACCGCGAGTCCGAAACCGAGGACTCGCCGACTGCGACCGCCCGATGCGTCGTCGGACTCGGCTTCGGCCTCCGTGATTTCGACTGTCTTCTCCTCCGGTCTGGTCGATTCGTCAGACGTGGCGTCACCGAAGGGCAAGTCCTCGATGGTAACCTCGAACAGTGTGACGTTATCGAATGCCATACACGGACGTACGTACGCGCGGAACTTATAGGTGCAACAATGACAGGTGCAACAATACGTGACAGCACTGCGCTCCCACCGATTAGTCGGCGTCACGGGCGTTAGCTGATGTGGATCGCCGGTTTGTTCGGCCGGGCGGTGCCGGCCTGCTCGCCGTCGGGAGCGGCCCGCCGGACGGTCACGTCGGCCCCGAACTCGTCTTCGAACAGCCAGGTCGCCTGTTCGAGCACCGTCTGCTCGCGCTCCGGCGAGAGGACTGGCTCGAACCCACCAGAGCGGGCAGCCAGGTCGACAGCGTAGTCGGCGGCCACTTCGGTATCGGGCACTGCGTCGTCGTCCATCACGCGGCCAACGACCGAGCCGTCGGGGGTAACGTCGCGAGCGGTGTCGTAAGCGTGATAGCTCCACTCGGGCGCGACGACGAGTTCGATTTCCTCGGGATCGGTGATGTCGACCACGTCGGTGATGTCGCGCACGTCTTCGAGCGTGGTCCGGACGAGTTCACGCTCGACGCGGTACGCTGGAACGTCCTGCAGGGCAGTCGGCCAGTCGGCCGCGGCGATCAGACCCTCGCCGTCCAGTGCCGACCACAGTTCCTCGGCCAGATAGGGTGCAAGCGGGGCGATTAGTTTCGCGAGTACGCGCAGGCCACGACTGTAGGCAAAGCGGTAGGGCGTCCCATTGTTGCGATAGCGCCGGAGCAACCGGGCGAACTGTTGAATCTCGGTGATCGCGCGGTGGAAGCGAAAGCGCTCGTACTCGTCGGTGACGGCGGCGATGGTGCGGTCGATTTCCCGTTCGAGGTAGGCGTCGTGGGGTTCGCTCTCGATGCGCCCGCCACGGTCCTCGGAGAAGGCCGTGACCATCCGGTAGAGGTCCTGCTGGAACTCGTAGGCGTTGCTCACGTCGGTCGCCGTCCACTCGAAGTCCTGGCCGGGGTGGGCCGCCGAGAGGGCGAAGAGGCGGGTCGTCTCCGCGCCGTATTCGTGTGGCGCAACGTCGTTACCCTTCGATTTGGACATCTTCTCGCCGCTGTGCAGGACCGTTCCCTGGTTGACGAGGCGCTCGACGGGTTCGCGCTGGTCGAGCAGGCCGATGTCTGCCAGTGCGCGGGTGAGAAACCGGATGTACAGCAGGTGCAACACGGCGTGTTCGTCGCCGCCGACGTACACGTCCACCGGGAGCCAGTCGCTGGCAACGTCGCTGTCGAAGGGCGCAGCCGAGAGGTCGGGATTCAGGTAGCGCAGGAAATACCACGAGGAGTCGACGAAGGTGTCCATCGTGTCGGTCTCTCGCGTCGCGGGTTCGCCACAGTCGGGACAGTCCGTGTCGAGGAAATCCGTACTCGCGGCCAGCGGATTCCCCGTCGTCTGGACGTACTCGGGCAACTCGACGGGGAGGTTCTCGTCTGGCACCGGTACCGCGCCGCAGTCCTCGCAGTGGACGATGGGAATCGGCGTCCCCCAGTAGCGCTGTCGGGAGATGAGCCAGTCCCGCAGGCGGTAGGTCGTCGCCGCCTCGATTGCCGCGTGGTCGAGCAGGCGGTCGCGTGTGGCCGAACTGGTCAGTCCCTCGTACTCCCCGTCGACGACGACGGTGCCCTCGCCCGTGTAAGGCAGCGTGGCGTCGGCATCCGCTTGCCCCTCGTCCGGTTCGAGTACCTGCTCGACCGGTAGGCCCTGCTCGCTGGCGAAGGCGTGGTCACGTTCGTTGTGGGCAGGCACGCCCATCACCGCGCCGGTCCCCACGTCGTCCAGCACGTAGGCGGCGACGTACACTGGCACTGTCTCGCCGGTCACGGGGTTGGTTGCGGTCAGTCCGGTGTCGACGCCGGACATCCCCTCAGCCTGCCCGTCTGCAGCGCGGTCGAGATAGTCTGTGACAGCCTCGTCGCCCGCTGCCGCCTGCCGCGCAGTAGCGTGGCCCGGCGCGACGGCGACGTAGGTAGCCCCGAACACTGTGTCCGGGCGGGTCGTGAACACCTCGATGCTGTCGTCCTCGACCGCGAACCTGATTTCGGCACCATCGCGGCGGCCGATCCAGTTGCGCTGGATCTCGCGGATGCTGTCGGGCCACCCATCGAGGTCGTCGAGGCCGTCGACGAGTTCGTCGGCGTAGTCCGTGATCGTGAAAAACCACTGGTCGAGTTCCCGGCGCTGGACCGGCGTGTGACAGCGCCAGCAGACTCCATCGCCGTGGCTGGCGTGACTCTCCGCCGTCTCGCCCGTCTCCTCCCCGCTGTCCTCAACCTGTGCGTCGGCCAGCACCGTCTCGCAGTCGGGACACCAGTTGACCTGTGCGCCCGTGTACTCGACGAGGCCGTCCTCGTAGAAGCGGTTGAACAGCCACTGGTTCCAGCGGTAGTAGTCGGGGTCACAGGTCGTGATCTCCCGGGACCAGTCGTAGCCAAAGCCCATCCGCTCCAGTTCGTCACGCATCTGCTCGATACAGGTCCGTGTCCACGATTCGGGGTCCGTATCGCGGTCGTAGGCCGCGTTTTCCGCCGGCAGGCCGAAGGCGTCCCACCCCATCGGATGGAGCACGGCCTCGCCGTTCATCCGCCGGTAGCGCGCGATGGCATCGGTGATCGCGTAGTTGCGGATGTGACCCATGTGCAACGACCCGGAGGTGTAGGGAAACATTCCCAGCACGTAGGTCCCCGGTCCGTCCTTGATGCGCTCGTCGGACAGTTCGTACACGCCCTCTCGCTCCCAGATGTGTTGCCAGTACTCCTGGACCCGGGCGTGGGTGTACCGGTTCGACATCGTTGGTGTCCTCTCCTCGGACTGGCAACCACATCACTGTTCTGCCGGAGATATACCGGTGGACGTACCGTTTGATACGTCTCAGCCGTCACTGTCCCCGGGCTGACTGTATCAGTGCTTCCGTCCACCGGTATGACGACTGTCGCGTGCACGTATCGATCACCTATCCGTCGGAGAAATCCCGCTTGTCGGCCGGCCGTCTGCGAAATCGAGGGTGAGAGTCACACCCAAATCTGTTGGGCGGTGTTTTTTGTACACTGAGACGGAGAGTACACACAATGACCGGAGTGCCCCAGCAAGCAACGCTGGCCGACGACCGGGAGTGGGCGTTCGACGCCGTCAAATCTGTCTCCCGGACGTTCGCGTTGAGTATCGAATTGCTCGACGAACCAATGACCTCGTGGGTGTGCACTGGATACCTCCTCTGTCGAACCGCAGACACCATCGAAGACGAACCGACCCTCTCGCTGACGCGACGAGCAGAGCTGTTAGACACGTTCGACGCGATGCTCGCCGCCGAAGACGAGACCACCGTCGAGGACTTCCTCGCCGAAGTCGAGCCAGTTCGACCGACCGACGGCGGCGACGACTGGACCGTCCTCGACCAGACTGATCGGATCGTCCGGCTCTGGCAGTCGTTCCCGGACCCCGTCCAGAACGGGATGCGCTCGATCACCCGCGAGATGGCGACGGGGATGGCCGACATCCTCAGACGCCACGAGAACAACGACGGCCTCCGCCTGGAGTCACTCGACGAACTCGAAGAGTACTGCTGGTACGTCGCTGGCACCGTTGGCCAGTTGTTCATGAACCTCCAGGCCGCCCAGGCAGACCCCGACGACCCCTCGCCCGACCCGGAGGACGCACGCGCCTTTGCGCTTCTCCTCCAGCTCGTCAACATCGCCAAAGACGTGCGGGCCGACTGGGCCGAAGAGAACAACGTCTATCTCCCGGGTGAGTGGCTCGCACAAGAGGGACTCGAGCACGAGGCCGTCGCCGACCCGACGGAGTCGACGGCTGTCGCCCGCGTGGTCACTCGCGTCGTCGACCAGGCCGCCGACTACGCAAGCGGTGCCCAGCGCTACCTGGCGACCGTGCCCGAAGAGGACGGCGGCGGCCTGCTGGAGGCGACCGCGCTGCCTTACCTGCTCGCCCTCGGAACGATCAGGGAACTCCGTGACCGGACCGTCGACGCCGTCGAACAACCCGATGCGGTCAAACTCGACCGCGAGGAAGTCGAGGTGCTGTTTGCCGAGGCCGACGACGGCTTCACCCGCGACCAGGTCCAGGAGCTGGCCACACAAATCCGGGCCAGCCCCTACCACGAGCAGTAATCGCGCTCGTCACTCGGTGTCGGCAGTCGGCACGCGCGCCTCGATGGTCGCGGCAGTGACGAACGCGCTGGGGTCACGCTCCGGGTCCCACTCGCGGACGAACGAATCGCTCGCTTCTCTCGGTTCGATCACGATGTCCACGAATCCCGCCTCGTTCAGGAGCGTTTCCAGACGGTCGATCCTCGCTGCACCGGCCACACAGGCCGAGACCGAGTCTGGATCGGCCAGCACGGTCTCGGGCATCGGCGCGGTTTTGACCACGTCGGAGATGGCGACGCGTCCACCGGGGACCAGCACGCGCCGTACCTCCTCGAACACCTGACGCTTGTCCGGCGAGAGGTTGACGACACAGTTGGAAATCGCCACGTCGATGCTGTCGTCGGCCACGGGCAGATGTTCGATCTCGCCGAGTCGGAACTCCACGGTGTCGAACTCGCTATCCCGTGCGGTTTCGCGGGCCTGCTCGATCATCTCGGGGGTCATGTCGACGCCGATGACCCGACCCTCGGGACCCACTTCACGAGCGCACAGAAAGCAGTCGAACCCGCCGCCGGATCCCAGGTCGAGGACGCGCTCGCCCGTCGAGAGGGCGGCGATAGCGCTGGGATTCCCACAGCCCTGACTCATCGCCGCGGCGTCGGCCGCCGCCGATACGTCGCCGTCTTCGTAGCCCAGTCGTGTCACGTCCGTCCCGTTCGATTCGTCGCGACAGCAGTCGTCGCCGTTCTCGGCGATGTCTGCATACCGCTCCCGGACCAATCGTCGCTGCCCATCCGCGTCGAGGTCGTCGATCGTCTGTGCCTCGGTGTCGTCGCCTGTCGCCACGTCGGAGTCACTGTCACTCATTGGCTGGACAATTGAGCGTCTGTTCATATAAAATTTCGCCACAGGCGGCAAGCAGTGTTCAGAGAAGAGACCAAGAGATACGCTTACAGGGCACCGAAAGCCCTTGTGCAGTTGCGGTCCCGGGACCCACGCTGCGCTCCAGTAGGTGCTTGCGGGGTCCGGGTTCCCGCAACTGCACTCGCCCTTTCATCCGCCAGGATTCGGTCGGTGAACCAGCCGATACCTGGTGGATGGAAGGGCGAGCGCCGCGAGGGCTTTCGGTGTCTCCGATGTATTCGGCACGGTTGCTTATCTGAGTAGTACCCTGTGGATTATGTAAGAATTTTTAGTAGTCCATCCTGGATTCGAACCGGAGGAAGACGGTCGCTCACTCCGTTCGCGCTGCGACTTCCGGGGCTCGAATCCACTCCATCGACGATTTTGCGGCTCGCGGATGTGCTCGCCGCAAAAATAGTCCATCCTGGATTCGAACCAGGGTCGAAGCCCCCAGAAGGCTTCAGGATTGGCCACTACCCCAATGGACTGTGCATGCTACCGTATCCGGCAGTCCCATATCAGTGTTACGGAGGCTGGCACGCTGTGACAGCTACTGGCACGCGATTGACAGCGATTTCGCTTAAATGGTCTGCTCGCTGGCGTGTGTCGACTCGCGGCGGTCCCAGACAGCGTCTGCATCGGCCGGTACCCCCGGATCGCGAGGGTTTTCGGCGACCTGGCATCGTCGTTGCGAATCACCTATCAGAACGCAACAACTCACTCAGGCGACAGCGACACCGTCTCCAGCGCGTCGGAGATCTCGCCGACGTGGTCGTTGAACGCCGCGACGAAGGCAGGTACGTCGTCGATGTGGGCCCGCAAGTCGTGGACGGAGGGTGGCTGGTACTGCGAGAGGAGGTAGATGCCGCCCTCGCCGCCGACCCGGAGATAGCTGGCCCGCCCGTCTTCCCACTTGAGTTCCCAGCGCGAGGCGGCCACGCGAGTCGAGAAGGTCCCGTAGTTCTCCCCCTCGTAGCGGTGGAGCTGGCCGGCCATCGCGTCACAGACTTCCCGCAACTCCGAGAGGACCTGCTGGCGTCTGGCGACGATGTTCTCGGTCGAGGCGACGTCGGGGAAGTCGGTCGTCACGTCGTCGAGCGCGCTGTCGAACGACCGGACGTGGTCGTTGAACGCCGCGACGAAGGCGTCGTAGTCGGCCAGTGCCGTCGCCAGCGCCCCGGGGTCGGGCGGTTGCTGGGTCGAGACGACGTAGGTTTCCCGGCCGCGGTGTTCGAATCGGAGATACTGCACGTCGCCGCCGTCGTATTTCAGCGTCCAGGTGCCGGCGTCAGTCGTCAGCGTGACCTGCCCGTAATCACCGCCCTCTAGTAGCGCGAGTTCGCGAGCGATCCGTCCGGCGTGGTCGGTCACGCTGGCAAGCACTTCGTCGCGACGCTGTGTCGCGTCGTCTGCACCCACAACGTCGGCGTCGAGGCCCTCGATCATCGTCTACCGGGAGGTGGTGGACGATCATAACCCCGACGGTTCTGGCGAGAAAGGATCGCTTACCGGCCGGTCGAAAGCGGTGGGCAGTGACGGCGACGCCGAGCGGAATCGACACCTACTTTCCCCGACCGCCAAAGTGGCGAGTATGTACGTCGGACGGTTCGTCGTCGTCGGCCCACAGGTCGGCGGGTACCGCGTTTCGTCACGTTCGTTCCCGAACAGAGTAGCCGTTGCCCGGGACGGCAAGATCACCGTCGGTCCGACCGAGGACGCCCCGGAGACCGACAACCCCTACATCTCCTACAACGCCGTCAGGGAGACCGACCGGGGCGTCGTCGTCGGCAACGGTTCCCACGTCGATCCGATTGCCGAGAAACTGGCGCTTGGCTACCCGGCGCGGGATGCGCTGGCCGAGCCACTGGTGGCGCTCGACTTCGAGAAGGACGACTACGACACGCCACGAATCGCTGGCATCGTGGGCGTCGACCCCGCAGACCCGACCACGCGGGCCGAGGGCCACGGGGCCGTGGTCGGAACCGTTCGCCGTGATGCGTTGCTGGTCGAGGAGGTCACCGAACCCACGCTGGTCGCGACCTACGAGAAAGACAGCCCCGAAGCGTTCGCCCTCGACAGCGACGATGCCGCGGGCGTCGCTCGCGAAGTGTACGACCACGAGTTCGAACACGCCGTCTGTGCGGCGGGCGTCACCGTCGACGACCGCGGCGTCGAGACGGCACGCTACAACGGTTAAGCAATCGCGAGGGCCGGCGGCCGCTCAGATGTTCTTCACGGTACCGCCACGTGAAACTGGCTACCGAACACTATACCGGTGGACGTACCGTTTGATACGTCTCAGCCGTCACAGTCCCCGGGCTGAATGTATCAGTGCATACGTCCACCGGTATATAAGCCCGTGGCGTCGTAAGAGCACGTAATGAGAGTTGGTGTCATCTCCGATCTTCACGGGAACAAAATCGCTCTCGAAGCGGTCCTCGCGGATATGCCGGCGGTCGATGGACTGGTCTGTGCGGGCGATGTCGTCGGGTACAACCCCTGGCCGGGGGCGTGCGTCAGCGCACTCGCAGCCCCCGAGACGGCGCCGATTGGGGACAGCGACAGCGCGCTGCTGGACGGCACTGTCCCGACAGTCGAGGGGAACCACGACCGCGCCGTCGTGAGCGGCCACGCGCCGCATTTCAACCACATGGCACAGGCCGGCGTCGAGTACGCGCGCGAGCACCTCACGGACGACCAGATCGACTGGCTCGACGGCCTGCCCGAACGACGCCGCGTGCTCGACGGCCGAATCACAATCGTCCACGGCCACCCCGACGACCCGGACCACTACACCCGCCCCTCGGAGTTCAGCCCCGACCTGCTGGGCGAGGAAGACGCCCTCGTCATGGGCCACACCCACATCCAGCATCACGAAGTCTACGACGAGGGCATCGTCGTAAATCCCGGGAGCGTCGGCCAGCCACGCGACGACGATCCGAAGGCGGCCTACGCCGTGTTGGATCTCGACGAGCAGACGGTCGAAGAACGTCGGGTCGAGTACGATACCGATGCGGTCATCCGCGCCGTCGAGGATGCGGGGCTCCCTCGACAGATCGGGTTCCGGTTAACCCAGGGTCGGTAGTCGAGCGGGCGTCCGACGGGATCAGAACACGTCCTGGATGAGCTGGAGCGCCTGCTCGCGGTCGTCCCAGGGGACGAACACTGACACCGACGTGGCAGAGGTAATGACGTCGAAGAGGTTGATATGTGCGTCCGAGAGTGGATCGACGACGCGCTTGACGATGCCTGGCTGGTTGGGCAACTCGCCGCCGGTCACGCGGATCACGGCGATGTCGCCCTCGACGGTGATACTGGAGAGCGTGTCGTCGTCGACGACGTGGCTGTGCAGGAGTGCCTCGGCCTCGTCGGCGTGATCGACGTTGACGTAAAACGTGATCGAGTCCATCCCCGACGAGACGCCGTCGATGTTGATCCCCTCGTCGGCCAGTGCCGAGGAGAGTTCGGCGAGGATACCCGGACTGTTCCGGATTGCACGGCCGGCCACCGTGACACAGCAGAGGCGGTCTTCCTGCAGGTCGATGAGGTTCTGGAACTCGCCGTCGATGGAGGTCCCACCGGTCAGCAGGTCACCGTGCTGGTAGTGAACGACACGGACACCCATGTTCTTGTCCTTGTAGGACAGCGCCGAGGGAGCGACGACTTCCGCGCCCCGGAACGACAGCGATCGGAGTTCGTCGACGGAGATTTCGCCGACGTTTCGCGCGCCCTCGACGACGCGGGGATCGCCGGTCATGACGCCCTCCACGTCGGTGACGATGACGACTTCGTCGGCATCCATGTGCTTGCCGAGCATGACGGCGGTGGTGTCGGACCCACCGCGTCCGAGCGTCGTCACGTTGCCCTGCAGGTCCTGTGCCAGAAAACCCGTGATGACGGGCACCACGTCCTGCAACTGGCCGGCCAGGGCATGGGCGCGCTTGATCGTCTCGTCGACATTGACCTCGCCGTATTCGTCAGTGATGATCGGCCAGTCCTCGCTGCCGGGTTCGAGGAACATCGCTTCGACGCCGCGGGCGGCCAGTGCGCCCTTGAGCATGCGGACGGAGGTCCGCTCGCCCATGCTGACGATCTGTGCCCGGTCAGCGGGGTCGGCCTCGTACTCGATTTCGTCCAGCAGTTCGTCGGTCGTGTTACCCATCGCGCTGGCGACGACAGCGACCTCGTGGCCCTTCTCGATGGCTGCTGCGATCGAGTCGGCGGCCCGGTTGATCCGGTCGCCGTTGCCGAGGCTCGTCCCACCGAACTTGGTAACTACACGCATGTTACCACCGCAACGGTGTGAATAAGACTCATTATCCCACCCGTAGCCCACCAGTCGGGTTAACTGCTTTCATCTCCAGTAGTGGCGGCACACCGTTTATTTGCGTTCGCGCCGACCACCCGGTATGGAGATTCGGGAGGCCGTAGAGGCCGACGCCGAGCGGATGGCCGAGTTGTCGGAGAGTCCACCCGACGTGATGCGGAATCTCGTGCACGACCGGACCGTCCGGGTCGCGACGACGGACGACGAAGTGGTCGGATTCGTGAGTTTCGATGCCCGGGACAGCACCGTCCACGTGACACAGATCGGCGGTAGCAGGAAAGCGTGCGAGCAGTTGATCGAAGAGCCGATCAGATTCGCAAAACGGGAAGGGATGACCGTCGAAGTCCTCCTCCCCGAGGACGAAAACGAAACGCGGGCCGCCATCGAGAGCGCTGGTTTCGAGGACGATGGAACCGGCCCGCAGTTCGACGGTCGGTCGACGACCCGCTATCATCTCGCGCCTGGCCGCGCACGGCGGTAGGCCGCCGACAGACAGCTCCACCCCGGACGACGGCAGGCACTGCCGGGTTCGCCGGCGACGGTGATCGGACAGGGACCGGTCTGCCAGTACTGTCGGACTGACGAACGATACCTTTTTGTGCTGACTGGATAGTCAGTCAGTAATGACCACCGACGACGACATCATGGACGCCACGTTTGCCGCGCTGTGCAAACACGGCTATGCGGATCTGACGATGCAGTCCATCGCCGACGAGTTCGACAAGAGCAAATCACTGTTGCACTACCACTACGACTCGAAGGAAGACCTGATCGTCACGTTCCTGGATCACCTTCTGGAGAACTTCCTCGACGAGTTCGAGAACGACAGTGACGCCGACCCGCTGGCCCAGCTCCAGTGGATGGCCGAAATCGTCGTCGGTGCCGACGAGGAGGGAACCGACGACATCCACGTGGCGCTGCTCGGCCTGCGCGCACAGGGACCCTACGACGGCGCGATTCGAGAGCAACTCGTCCGGAACGACCGCCACATTCGCGACCTGATCGCCGACCTCGTGCGGACGGGCATCGAACAGGGGCAGTTCCGCGAGGACATCGATCCCGAGCAGTTCGCTGCCCTGTTCCGGTCGGCGATCGAAGGTGCCCAGTCCCACGAGGTGATCCTCGGCGAGGAGGCTCCCACAGCGGTGGCGATTGCGGGCATCGAGGAGTTGCTGCTCGACGAGTTGCTGGTCGACGAGGCCCGGGAGGGGCCGACAGCGTGACGGAGACGACGGACAGAGACTGCAACAGGAAATCCAGAAAGGAGAATCCAGAACACATACGGTCCAGCGAGGCGAGCGGGCAGATATGTCCGATTTCGCCGAGACGCTCGAAGACGTATTCGAGGCCGCAAATGCAGACGACGAAACGGCAGCGGAAGCCGCCGAGAAGGTCGCGTCGTTCCGCGAAGACCACGATGAAGACCTGACCGCCGAGGTCGTCGAAGAGCGCTTTTCGGAGGCTCCCTACGACGATTTCTCGCGGGCCTACAACTGGCTCGTGGGCGACCTGGCAGCCGACAACGAGGACTGTACCGATTCCCGAGCGTACCGACTGGCCGGCTACGGTGACCTGGCGGCCGACCCCGAACAGGGCGCGTGATAGTGACTGTTGGAAGGCTGTCCGGGATCGACCCGTACGTCGCGACCATCGGTGAGATGGGCGCAGGAACCGTTACGGCGCGTCGTCTTCGGCGTCTTCGAGAGCCACGTCGCGCAGTTCCCGCTCTGCGTCGGTTTCGACGGTTAGCTCCGGAACCTGGGTCGGTTCGCCGTCTCGGACTGCGACGAAGACGAAATGGCCCTCCGTCGTCAATTTCGCCTCACCGGTCGTCGGGTTCTCGCGCTCGGCCCGGACACGGACGTTCACGCTGGTCTTGCCGGAGCCGTACACGTACGCCTCGGTCAGTGCGATGTCGCCGACCGGGATCGGTCGCCGGAAGTTCAGGCCGTCCATGCGGGCAGTCACGCAGGCCTCGCCGGCAAAGCGCATCGCCGACATGGCCCCGATTTCGTCGAGCCACTTCATGACGATGCCCCCGTGTGCGGTCTCGTAGTTGTTGGCGTGGTTGGGCTGGACGCGGTTACGGTTAGTGAGATGCGTCGACGCGAGCGTCGGCATGCCTCGTCCTTCACAGGTGCCCGCAAAAAAGCCAGTGACGGAGCGGGGGACGGACAGTTTGACATCCACCTCCGCCTGACGCGGAGGAATCCTGAGCGTTGGAGATTTCAGGTTCGCAGAACCACCGAGCATCCGAACGGTGAGAATCCGTCGGGATGCTCACGGACTACGGCGGGTGGGACTGCTGGGAGTGCCAAGCCCCCGGTACTCCTATCCTCCGTCGTATTCGGACTCTCCGTGTTGTTTGTGCCACGGGGAGTCCGGCAGACTTCGACGGACTCGGAGTTACTTTTATAGGCTTCCAAGCAGTCGGGCACCGCATCAGTTCATTATAAGAACTGACCGTTCACCCGACTGGTTCCGATTATTGCTTGGTTGCTTGGGGCGGTAGGCCGCCATCGTAGGACTAGGCAGAATCGCTCTGTTCTAGCCTGACTCCTACTACCACTATGGACGGCCTGCGATTAAAACATTGGACGTGATATCTCAGGTGCCAGTCAGAAACGCGAATTGTTGCACTGAGTGACGGCGTGTATCCACGGCCTGAAGACCGAGGTATTGCGCCTGCTCAACCTATAAATGGATCGCGCCCGACCCACCGATAATGGTCGTATCTAACGAGAAAGGAGACCGGCGCGAGCGCGAACTCGTCAACGCCCTCGACGAGGCCGGCTTTGCGGTGATGCGGGCTCCGGCGAGCGGTTCCGCGACCGAGCGTGAACTCCCGGACGTGCTGGCTGGCGACGGCGAGAAGTTCTACGCTATCGAGGCTAAATCCAGCGCCGGCGACCCCGTCTATCTCGACGGCGAGGAGGTCGAAGCGCTGCTCTTTTTCGCCCGGAACTTCGGTGCCAAGCCCCGCATCGGTGTCCGTTTCGACCGCGAGAACTGGTTTTTCTTCCATCCGGGCGACCTCTACACGACAGACGGCGGAAACTACCGGGTCAAAAAGGAAGCCGCGCTCGCGGAGGGAACCGACTTCGAGGAGTTCGTCGGCCACAGCGAGAAGGTCACGCTGGACGAACTCGGCACGGACAGTGGGCCGGACCAGGCGACACTGGACGTTCTCGCCGCGCTGGACCGGGGCGATCTGAGCGTCGAGGACGCCGCCGAAATGCTCGATTGATTCGTAGTGACTGTTGTAACTGATTACCGGATCGGTCGCACGTCGTCGTGCGATCAATCCCGTAAAGACTTACAACAGTCACTATCAGTCAGGCCACAATCGCGGCGTCGTCGGTCCGTCGGAGTCGCGAGAGCGGGAACGAGTAGCGGCGGTCTCCATCGCCCAGATAGGTCGCCTCGACGACGAGGTCAGTGCCTGGATACCCTTCGTTGGTGGGGTACTCCGCAACGGTGCAGTCGGTGGCCTCGATGGCGACGCTGTTGGCGCGCTGGTCGGTGACACGAGCGACGACGAGGCGGTCGCCGGTCTCGCGGTCGAGGACGATATCGCCGGGGTCGAGACGGCAGGTCCCACAGAGGTGGGGTTCGGGAGCGTCCTCCGGGACGAACGTCTCGGCGCTACAGGCGTCACAGGTCGCCCAGGTCTGGCCCGGCGGCGGGACCTGACAGGCCGTAATCTCGATGGCGACGCGACGGACGTGCTTGCACTGCTCGCTGCGGATCTGGTGGTCCGGGCAGGTGCAGGTGCCCGCCGTCGCGTCGACCACGTAGGTCGCGCCGCTCTCGGAGTCGACGGCATAGCGAGCCCCCGACAGCGGCCGAACGGCCATCGACTCGGTCCAGGCGCGAGTAGCCCGGTCGGGGAGTCGTCGAAGGTCCGGTGCGAGTGCAGTTTTCCGAGACCGGTCAGGTGGAGTAACGAGTGTCATAGCTGGTGGACACGGCTAGTTTATTCAACGTGTCCATACGAAACGTCGGTGCTGGAGAACCCTAAATTGCTCGACTGTCTTATAAGTGAAGGACGAGTCCGAGGCGGAACGGTCGCTACTGCAGCGGCTGGGCGAAGCCGTAGTTAGGCTTTACGTCGTCGACCCGGACCTCGACGGTGTCGCCGGTCCCGGTGCCAGAGACGAACAGCGTGTAGCCGTCGACCTTGGCGATGCCGTCGCCCTCGCTGCCGACATCCTCGATGTCCACTTCGAGTTGGTCGCCCTCGCGGACGGGCGCGGTCAGGAACCCCTTGGCGACGAGATACAGTTCCGAGGACGAATCGCGGGAGGCTTTCGGTCGGACCTGCCGGACGTACTCGAACTCCGCGTCGATGTCGGCTTCGAGGTCCTCGAGGTCCTGACCGTCGAACACCTTCACGGCGACGTCGCCGCCGGTCGCGAGCACGTCGGTTGCGACTTCGAAGGCCTGGCGAGCGAGATGGACCGAGCGGGCGTGGTCGAGATCGTACTCGCCGGTCATGTTCGGAGCCATGTCAGAGATGACCACGTCGACGGGTCGCTCGTCGCCATCGGCACCGACGACATCTCGAACCTCGTCTCTGGTCGCGTCGTCGGTCATGTCCCCACGGATCAGTTCCACGCGCGGATCCGGGTCCTCGAGGTCGTCGATTCGCTGGCGGTCGACGCCAATCACGACGCCGTCGGTGCCGACGCGTTCGGCGGCGACCTGGAGCCACCCGCCAGGGGCAGCACCGAGGTCCAGCACTGTCCGTCCCTGACCCAGCAGACCCGCCGTCTCGTCGAGTTGCTTGAGTTTGTACGCCGAGCGGGCGCGATACCCCTCTTGCTTGGCTCTGTTGTAGTATTCATCCCGACCTGTCATGCGTCCCTCACCAGATTCCGTGGCATGTTCCGAGATATCAGTGCTGGCGAATCTGCGTTCATACAATATCCAACGAAGTCGACCGGGAAAGGTACGTCGAAACGAAGTATTTCGCGAGCCCGGGGCCGCGAATCTCTTGAAACAGTTACGTCCGGCAGTACGAACCCGAGTCCGCAGCTGGCTCAAGAGGCGTGTTCAATTAGCGGCGCTCTCCGGGAGTAGTACCGGTCGTACGCACACGCGGTGAATGAGATTCTTTTTAATGGATGGGGGCGTAGCCAGTGGCAAGATGTTCAACGCCATTGTGAGCGCCGATACGCTCCAGGCGACACTCGACTCCGTCAGCGTACTGGTGGACGAGTGCAAGATCCACCTGACCGACGAAGGCCTCGAAATTCGTGCCGTCGACCCGGCCAACGTCGGGATGGTCGACCTCGCACTGGATGCCGCGGCGTTCGAGTCGTACGAAACTGACGGCGGTCTCATCGGTGTCAATCTCTCTCGACTCGAAGATATCGCTGGCATGGCGGACTCCGGCCAACTTATTCACCTCGAACTGGACGAAGAGACACGCAAGCTTCACATTGCCATCGACGGGCTGGAGTACACGCTGGCACTGATCGACCCGGATTCGATCCGACAGGAACCCGATCTGCCGGACCTGGACCTGGCTGCCCACGTCGTTATCGAGGGCCGGGATATCGACCGGGCAGTTACTGCCGCCGATATGGTTTCGGATCACATCGCGCTGGGCGTCGACGCGACGGACGAACTGTTTTACATCGACGCCGAAGGCGACACCGACGACGTCCACCTCGAACTCGACACCGAGGACCTGATCGATCTGACGTCGGGCGACGCCCACTCGCTGTTCTCGCTCGATTACCTGAAGAACATGAACAAGGCCATCCCGAAAGACGCCGAGGTACGGATGGAACTGGGCGACGAGTTCCCGGTCAAGATGCACTTCGACTTCGCCGAAGGTCACGGCTCGGTCACGTATATGCTGGCTCCGCGTATCCAGAGCGAATAGCTGTCTCCGCCTCGTCCCGGGACCGTCATGCGACCGTCTGACGGACTCTTTTGTAGTCCGACCCCGAGTACTCGCGCATGCAGCGTCTCGGCGATGCCTACGGGGAGACCGGGTGGGGTGGCCGCGACCCGAGACGGATCTACGCCGGTATCACACTCTTTGCCCTCGGCACACTCGCGATTGTCACCGGCATCCTCATCGTGACGACACCACTCTCGACGCTGGTCGGTGCCGGGACCGACACTGCGGCCCAGTCGATTGCCGGTGTCCTCGCCGGTCTGGGGGTGCCTGCTGCCCTGGCGGCCGTCGTGATCGTCTTGCCCGCCAGTCGCCACGAAACCGTCGGCGTCCTCACGGGGACCCTGCTGTGTCTCCTCGGTGTCGGCCTGTTCAACTACGCCTATCCCGCCCACTGGACCGGGACCGCTCAGTCACTCGCCTTCCCGACGACGGTCGTCTACTTCCTCGGCGGGTCGGTCGCTTTCTGGTTTGTCTTCACCGCTGTTGCCAGTTACCGGGTGCGCAACAACCCCCACGGGACCGTTCAACTGGAACTGAAACGAAAGGGCGAAACCCGGACTGTCGAAGTCTCCCGGGACGAATACAGGGAGTACAAGCGGGCGATGCGGGGCGACGGCGGTGAACCAGAACAGGTGATTCGGGAACTGGAATCGGAGTTCGAAAAGTAGGGAAGAGAGCGCCCTCCAACAGTGGAACAGCGACCAGCGGCCACGGTCGACACCAGTTCGGCCGTGATCGCAGATATTATTCGACCGCGCGCGAAAGTGAGAGCAGATGAAGCCGCTCCACGCACGGTATCCGTTCTTGCAGTCGGCCCGCGAGGCCGTCGAGGCCGCGGCGGTCGATCTGAGCGAGGTCGTCGCCACGGACGAGGAGGTCGTCGAGCGGGCGCTAGAGCGGGTCGAGTGGGCAATCACCGAGGGCAGCATCGGCGAGCCCCATCGACGGACGCGCGTGGAGTTGTTGTCGTATCCCGTCGCCCGGGTGCTGGTGTCGCTGGTCGAGGAGACCGTCTGTACGCGCAAGTACGCACAGGCCGAGGCCGAGACGGCCCGCGAACGGTTCGTCGAGGAGTTCACCGCGACCGAGGAGTTCAGCTACGGCGACAGCGAGTCGCTGTCGATGCGGGCCTTGCTCGCGGAGTTCGACCTCACGAGTTCGGTCCACGAAACCGTCGAGGGCTACCGGATCGACGTGGGCACGTATCTGGATCTGGCGGCCGACCAGTGGGGCGACGAGTGGCGGCTGGTCAACCGGGCGCTGTCCGACGGAGAGGTACCAGTCACGACCGGTGAATTGCACACGCTGCTCAAGCAGGCGATCCGCCACCGGATCGACGACGGCCTCCCCTTCGCCGTGCCCGACGCCATCGCCGACGAACTCGACGACGAGGTCGAACAGATCCGAACGACGCTGTCTGACCTGGATCTGACACGGGAGATCGATACGGTCGTCCCGGACCTGTTCCCGCCGTGTATGCAGCACCTGCTGGACGCGGTTCAGAAGGGCGAACATCTCGAACACCACTCGCGCTTCGCGCTGGCGGCCTTCCTGACGACCATCGGGATGACGACCGACGAGATCGTCGAGCTATTCCAGGTCAATCCCGGATTCGGTGAGGAGGCGACGCGGTACCAGGTCGATCACATCCGGGGCGAGACGAGTCCGACCGAGTACTCGACGCCGTCGTGTGCGACGATGCAGTCCTACGGCGATTGCCAGGGCAAAGACGACATCTGCGAGGACGTGATCAACGAGTCACACCCGCTGAACTACTACGAACACCGGATCGACGAAACCGACGACGATGAGATCGAAGACTGGCGCGAGAGTCAGAAGTCCTGACGTTCCAGCCAGAGACCGGCCCCGAGCATGAGCACGATGAAGACACCGATAGCGGCGACGAGAACCACGCCGCCCTGCTGTGAGAGGGTTCCGTTCGTGCCGTAGTTGATGCCGGCAAAGACGGCACCGGCGATAAAGAGCAGGACGGCAGTGGTAGACAGGGCGATCTGCATAATCGTCTCCCGATCGAGAGGCATGCACGTTCGTATCTTCGGCCCCGGCAAAAGCGCTTCGAAGCCCGGCCCGTCGGGGGTCGGTTCGGTCGAGCGCGTTCATACTGTCGGACGGAAGTCCGTGACGGATTTCGCCACCCCGGGGTGGCGAGAATCTTCAGATAGTTACGTCCGACAGTATCAGTGCTCGTCGTCGAGGCGGCCCTCGCGCTGATCGATCTCGTCCAGCATGTCGAGCGTCTTGCGGATCGAAGCCCGGATCGCCTCGCTTCGGTTGACGAACTTGCCGTCCTCGCCGACGTGTTTATCCAGATCTTCGAGGAGTTCTGCGGGGACTTCGACGCTGATCTTTGGCATTAGTTGCTCACCTTCCAGAGACTCTATTGTTGACTACCTGAACGACAACCGTTCGTGCTGACTGACTGACTGCTCGCATAGTATTCTCGTCGGAATATCCACAGCAGGCAAGTAAAAACTCACCGCTCGTCAGCGAGGCAATTCGATGAGCCACCTACTCTATCGGAGAGGTTCAGAAGATCAGCAATGGTGTATCTCACGGTGTGTAACGAGTTCTATGACATCCTCCACCGATAGTAACGCCCGGAGCGGGGAAGGCCTGCAGCGACCGTTCTGTTCCCGATCGGTTCGAACCCGACAGACGTGAGTCGGTTACTCCTGTCGGCGATCGACTCGCCCCCTGGAATTCGTTCGTCCGCTGAACTCGTCGATCCGGTGCAGCGTCTCCACCTTTTCGAACTGCTCTTCGCTCACGACCCGCAGATCCGGATTCGGAACCTTCGGATCTGATTCGTAGTTCTTCATGTCCGTGACCGGGATCGTCGGTTCCCCGATGGATAGGGGCGCGTGAGAATCTCCCGACGATGTTCGTCGGGAGTCGACCAGCCGCAGTCCGTCGGCGAGCAGGCAATCAGATACGGCCGCGGTTGTCGAGGTAGAGGTCCCGCATGTCCCGGATACCTGCCAGATAGCTCTGGGTGTCCACGCCATCGACGGCGTGTCGTTCGCTCGACAGCTCCTCGTAGATCCGGTCCCACTCGTCGCGGTAGCGCCGTTCGATGCCGTGGGCGCGGATGCGCTGGACCAGTTCCTCGTCCGGGACGGAGGGGTCGGAGAGTTCGGCAGCGTCGACGATGCCCCGGGAGAGCGCCTCGACGAGGATTCCGGAGGTAGGGTCGCCTTCTGCGACCTCACGCTCCCAGGTCGCGACCCAGTTCGCGATGCGGGCGAGCCGCT
>PXRO01000003.1 GCA_003021685.1 Halobacteriales archaeon QS_4_62_28 | reverse complement strand
CAACTTCATCACCGTCGACGTCGGCGATCAAAAGTGGGTCGCGCGGGTCGACTCGTCGTTCAGTCCGCCGAGCGGGACATCTGTCACCGCATCGTTCGACCCCGACGCGCTCCACCTGTTCGCGGCGGGCGGCCGGACGATCAAGTCCCAGGGGATCGACGAGGAGTCGTTCCACGATTCCGAATCGGCGACGCCGACGATGTGAGGCCACGACGGGGGCTTTCCGGAACCTGAGTGACCGAACACAGTACGAACAGTACGCCAACTGAAGACACCACGACCGAAACACTCTCGGGACACCCGCGCTCCGGGGAAGACTACCATCAGTGACACGAGAACTCGAAGCGGAACGAACCACAGTCAGCGATTTGGGACGGAAAATGGTAGCACAGGGTCTCACGAAGGGGACCGGCAGCAACATCAGCGCTCGCAACGGCGACAGGGTCGCGATCAGCCCCTCTGGAATGCCGTACGACGAGATCAACCCCGAAGACGTTCCAATCGTCGATCTGCACGGCGAACACCGCTCCGGTGACCGGAAGCCGTCGAGTGAGTTCCGGAAATCGACGTGTTGGTCGATCGCTTCAGCGACTACGGGCAGGACGGCTGACATTGCAACGCAGCGCTGCGTGTCGACGGCGCTGTTGTCTACGACGATGGCGATTTCACGACAGTCGATGAACAGGCGATTCTCGACGACGCGCAACGCTATGCCGAAACCATCGCCAGCGGTAGTCTGCCCAAGCATTAATGGCTCCCTCGCTCCAAGGAGAACCTGCGGAAGGGTGGCTCAGTGGTAGAGCGCTGTCAGCCGTAGCCAGCTACTGGCTGATGGCAACCCGCACAGGGCTTCGCGTGGTTCGAATCCCGCCCCTTCCATCGTGCTCCGAACGACGGTGAGGAGCCGATAGTACACGCGTGGATTCGAATCAGAGAGGTCGAGCGCAGCGAAGCGAGCACGTCCGACCGTGGTTCGAATCCCGCCCCTTCCATACGCGGCGCGAACGACAGTGAGCGCTGCGTCTACAACGAAGGGATTCGAGCAAGCGAGTCGCAGCGGCCGAACAACGCGAGGCCGTCGTCTCGCCCGGTTCGAATCCCGCCCCTTCCATACGCTGGCGCGAACGACAACGAGCGCTGCATCTGCGATGAAGGGATTCGAGCGACTGACAGACAACGGTATACAGCCATCGCTGATCGGTGTGAAAAGCAAAGGAAGGGGTGGTGGGTGGTGGTGTTGGCACCGGGATGGTGCCGTACCAAAGGATAGAGGGTGAAGGTATATAATAGCTTCGCCAAAATATCAAATCTGAAATTTGGGCCGGATCAATCGAGGGAGTAGCCCGGAGAACCGTGCTCTCTGAGAGTGGTGACAGTTCGCCTTGAGTGCCTCGAAAGCCCTTTCAAGGCTCTACGGTCGCTTTCGTTCCCACCCCGACTGCAATCGTCTCAGCTCTCGTGTCCCAGAATTATCAAATGTAGATATCGACCTGTCGCTGTGAGTTGTGCCTGTTTCGATGCGTCTCGACTGTCCCGTCATCACGCAGAAGATGCGTGGGACCGGATTTGAATCGGAGATTCACATGCCTTTGGATAAAAGTAATAGATGATAGGGCACTATGCCAACTACCGCCCAAGCTGACATCGAAGCTCAACGTGACCGCATACGAAACCTCGACTCCGAAGATGAAGGTATCAATCCGGTGGATTTACACGACACTTCCCTCAGCGCTGCGCTGGAGGACCGCGAGGCCGCCGGACGACGTCTACTAAGCCTCACCGTCCGGCGATTCCGAGTGATTGATTAGCTGTGCTCCCCCCGGGTTGTCGGGAGTGTAGACCTCTGCCATCTTCCGGAGCAGGGTATCAAACGATTTGCCCGCACGTTTCTGGGATTTGACCAGTTCGTGTGTCTCCCGTGAGACACCGATGGGGGACTAGCTATAGACACGCGATACTGTAGCCGTCAGTAGTCTGCCGGCGTGGCACCGCTCGGGCCGACAGCGCGAGCATCGCTGGTCCAGAACTGCCAGGCAAGTAGGGACATCGCAATGATCAGACAGAGTTCCCATATGAGCGTCATTGGCATGACGATCCCGACGCCCCCTGTGATGCCGATCCAGATGGTGAGCGGGAGCGCTCTCTGGCAGAACGAATTGATACAGCCCGACCACCATCATGGTCACCAGTCCCGGAAACCCCGACCGTATCATTATACTCCATGAACTACCCAAATTCTTATCTGATTGCTTCAATTACGGTGATGCATGCCGCCTGACAGAATCCGTCGACGCCATTTGCTCGTCTCTCTCGGCGTGGCTGGAGTAACCGGGATGGCTGGATGTTCTAATGATGAGGACGGTGGCGACACCCCCGCCGGTACTGATACGGAATCGCCATCCCAAACGAGTTCCGAGTCAGACACTCCAGCAGAATCGTACTCTGAGTCAGACACTTCAACAGAATCGTACAGCCGGGCGTCTCGCGGCACGGAGTATTGGTCGTTCGAAACCGGCGGGCCTGTCTATTCGTCGCCGACAGTCGTAGAGGGAATGATCTACTTCGGGTCTCACGACCGCAACGTCTACGCGCTGGACGCCGAGACGGGTGTGGAACAGTGGCGGTTCCGCACCGGCTCGAACCCGAACCTGCATGGCCTGTTCGGGATGAAGGGCGAGGGCATCCGGTCGTCACCACAGGTGGTCGGTGGCACCATCTATGTCGGGGCAAACGACTACAACGTCTACGCCCTGGATGCCGACACAGGTGAAGAGCAGTGGCGGCTGGAAACCGACAGCTACGTCTACTCCAGTCCCACCGTCGTCGATGATACCGTGTACGTGGGCAGCCGTGGCCAGGGCATGTACGCGTTGGAGCCGGACACCGGCGATATTATCTGGGAGAACGACGTTGGCATCTCCGGCACCGCGCCGTTGGTTGCCGACGGGAAGGTGTTCATGGGGTCGTACACGCCCGACCGTGCGGTTTCGTGTTTCGATGCTACGACCGGCGAAGCGCTGTGGCGTCGCGGCGACGGGATGGAGACGTGTTCTTCGCCAACCGTTCACCAAGGCACGGTCATGCTTGGCTCGCTCGACGAGTACGTGTACGCGTTGAATCCAGACACGGGAGAGACAGAGTGGAAGACCGACATCGGCGGCATGCAGAACAACGCGTCGTTCACGGCGAAAGACGGCATCCTCCATACCTCTCGCTACGACGGTGGGGCAGTTGCACTCGACGTCGAAACCGGCGACATCCTCTGGGAGATGGACGACCACTCGGCAGGGAATCAAGCCCCAACAGTCGTGGGCGACACAGTGGTGCTGGTCGATCAGGACGCGCGGGTGATCTTCGCCGATGCCGAAACTGGTGAGATTACGTTTAAGGACGCGTTCCAATCGCGTGCTAGCGAGCACGGCATGGTGTCGTCTCCGATCATCGTTGATGGTGTCCTGTTCGTAGGCACCGATAACGATCACACCTTGCACGCGATGGAGACTGGCTTGGAGGGCTCCAGCGAGGGGTCGCGCGTGCTGCAAGGGATGAAAAATCACCACCACGAGTGGGCCGGGACAGCAGAGCAGACGTTGCAAATCCTGAACACTGGCTACCATGTTGCCGATAACATCGACGACATCCGCCTTGAACCGGACGACGGGGAAGATGGCGGAACCGGACCGTACAACGGTTGGTTCGAGAACGTCCCGAACTACGAGGGAACCGTTGATCTCCGGGGCCAAGAGGTGGTGACCGTGGATGTCGGGGCTGGCGAGATTGGTCACGAGTTCGCACCGCCGGCGGTCCTCATCGATCCGGGCGTGCGGGTGGTCTGGAAGTGGACGGGTCGCGGCGGCAGCCACAACGTCGTCATCGACGCCCTCAATTTTGAGTCTGAGCTGGTCAGCGAAGAAGGCTACACAGTCGGGTACACGTTCGAGGACGCGGATGTCTATCGCTACTACTGCGAGCCTCACCGCGGAGCCGGGATGAAGGGGGTGGTGGCCGTCGGTGACACCGACGACGAAGTGATCAACCCGGACAACGCCTAAGTACCTTTCATGATTGCTGGAAAGCTAGCCGCTCTCACAAGGCCACCCCACTTGGTGAGGGTGGTCGGAGTTGATCCAGTCCTGAACCTAGGGTGCCGTGCGAGATTCGCGCGCTGTATACAGCAGAACTGCTAAAACCTATCATCGACTGGAGGTTTCAACAAGGCCACCGATTTGAATACTGGGATAACGAGGGTGTCACAGGAGAGTTCACATAGTCTACTGAGCCAGATATAATGGGCTGAAAACACCGTGCACTAAGTACACACTGCTCCTAGATTGTTTCAGCGACGGCTAAAAAGAAGTTTAGAATCGCTATTGACGAAAAAATCGTCCAAGAAGTGGATGAATCGGTCGCTGAGTATGACGACCTCGGTACCAGCCACTTCGAGATTATAGCCCGTACACTTAGTGCACGGTATCTTAAGCCAATAACGCTCTATAATCATATGGAGTATGACTATAGTGTGGTAACGGCACTGTCTAGATAAACAGTGAGTAGGTCAAAGAGCTAGTGATTCATGCTACTCTCAAACCTGCTCAAAGAGAGTTTAGACATAGCTACGCTTGGATGTTGGCAGCGGGAGCGGACGATCTTTCGCTCAGAGAGACAGAAGCGATTCTACGTCTCTTGGGCGTAGAACACTCATGCAGAAGATGCGTGGGACCGGATTCGAACCGGCGGACCTCTACAGGACAGCGCCCTCAACGCTGCGCCGTTGGCCTGGCTTGGCTACCCACGCTCGCTACGTCGTGTGCATTCGGTGCTATCCCACGGTTGGATAAAAGCACTTTCATTTGCGACTGCCTGCGCGAACCTCTCACACTCGCGACAAAGCGGATGTTTCAAATACGTTCGGACCGCTACCGGCCCCATGGCCAAGTACTCGACCGGCAGTAGTAGTGGGAGCGCCGGCGAGAGCTGCGAACTCTGCGGTGCGTCCGATACCGACCTCCAGACTGCGACCGTTGCGGGTGCGACGTTGCAGGTTTGTTCTGACTGTGCTCACCACGACGAGAGTCCGGCAGCAGACGACAGTGGTGGCTCTCGTGACGAGCAGGACCGGGATCGCAAGCGCCGCGCGGCACAGAACACTGCGAAGTTGAACGACGCCCGGCAGCCCGACTCCTCACACTGGGAGGACGGTGCGGACTACGACGACGATCAGTTACCGTATCTCGTCGGCGATTACGGCTCGGTCGTCACCGAAGCGCGCCAGGCGGCCGGTCTTCAGACCCAGGAACTCGCTGACGAAATCGATATTGACGAATCGGACGTGCTCGCGGTCGAGCAGGGCCGCGCGACCAAGGCCGGCGTCGGCGGGTCGGTTATTTCGGCGCTCGAAGAGTATCTGGATATCGAACTCGCGGAGTAGTGATGGACTGATCTTTCCTCCAGCGGCCCGTCTCAGAGCGACGTGTCACGTGTGACGACCCGATAGCCGGCCGTGGCACCTATTGGCGTTCCCGTTCTATCGGGGGTATGGATCTGTCGCCCGAACAGCGTGCCGTCCGTGACACCGTCCGGGAGGTAGCGCTCGAAGAGATCCGGCCGACTGCGCGCGAGTGTGATCGCAACCAGCAGTTTCCCGAGGCGGCCTGGGAGACGCTCGCAGAAATCGACGTGACTGGCCTCACAGTGCCCGATGCGTACGGTGGACTCGACGCGGACCGGACGACCTACGCTATCGTCAACGAGAACGTCGCGTACGGTTCGCTGGCGGTCGCAACCGCGCTTTCGGTCCACTGCCTCGTTACGTCCTGTCTCGCCGAGTTCGGTGACAAGTCGCTCCGTGAGACGTGGCTTCCGGAGATGGTCGGCGGCCGGCCCGTCGGGGCCTTCGCGCTGTCAGAGCCAGACGCCGGCTCGAACCCGCGCCAGATGAGTACCGTCGCCCGGCGCGACGGTGACGAGTACGTCATCGACGGCGAGAAATCCTGGATCACCAACGGTGCGCGCTCGGACGTGGTCATCGTCTTCGCGAAGACCGACGACGACCCGGACTCGGTGACGCAGTTTCTCGTGCCCAAGGATACGGATGGGCTCACCGTCGGTCCGAAGGAGGACAAACTCGGTCTCCGGGCCAGCGACACGACCTCGTTGACGTTCGACGGCGTCCGGGTGCCGGCCTCGCATCGACTCACCGAGGAGGGGCAGGGACTCGCCGCGGCGCTGTCGATTCTCACCGGCGGTCGAGTCGGCATCGCCGCCCAGTCCGTCGGCCTCGCGCAGGCGGCCCTCGACGAGGCAATCGAGTACGTCCAGGAGCGCGAGCAGTTCGGGGACCCGATCAGTCAGATCCAGTCGGTTCGCCACTCTATCGCGGAGATGCACACGACTGTCGAGGCTGGCCGTGCATTGACCCACGAGGCCGCACGTGCCATGGACCGCGGCGAGGACGCCCGGACGAGTGCGAGTGTCGCGAAGTCCTTCGCCTCGGAGGGGGCGGTCGACGTAACCGAGCAAGCCGTCCAGTTGCACGGCGGTTACGGCTACACGACCGAGTTCGACGTCGAGCGGTTCTACCGCGACGCGAAGGTGACGACCATCTACGAGGGGACCACACAGATCCAGAAGAACGTCATCGCCAGGGAACTGCTCGACGGGTAGGTCTCTATGGACGGAAGCCTCTTTTCAGTCGGGCGCTACCTCTCTGGTGTGAGTTCGGAGGACTACGATGCTGTCATCTACGACCTGGACGGGACGCTCGCTCAGTTGGCTGTCGACTGGGATACGGTCGCCAGCGAGGTTGACGACGCCTTGCGGGCCCGCGACGTGGACACGACTGGCCATTCACTGTGGGACATGCTGGAACTGTCCGACGAAACGGGGCATCGCGACATCGTCGAGGAGACGATTGCCGAACACGAGCAAGCGGGTGCACGCAGTTCCACTCGCCTGCCGCTGGCCGACGAGTTGCCTCTCGACGTGCCAGTCGGTGTCTGTTCGCTCAACTGCGAGGCGGCCTGCCACATCGCGCTGGAGACCCACGACATCGACGGGTACGTCGATGCAGTCCTCGGTCGTGACTCGATCAATACCTACAAACCTGATCCGGCACCGCTGATGGCTCTGGCAGCGGAGTTCGGGGTCGAGCCGGCGAGGACGCTGTTCGTTGGCGATTCAGACAGCGACGCGACGGCAGCAAAGCGCGCTTCGATGGCGTTCCAGTGGGCACGCGACCGTCACGAACGGTAGCGGGCGTAGCCGTACACGGCGATGGCAGTGATGATCCAGACGATGGCACCCACGCGAACGGCAAACTGCGCCCGGCTCGCCCAGGTCGTCAGTTCGACGAACAGCGAGAGCATCGCGACCAGTGGAGCACCGAACAGAATCGTCGTGACGAACGTCGTCTGCATCACCCACCCGAAGTCGATGCCGTCCGGGTCGGTCTCCTCAACGCGTGCCATACCTGATGTTCCGGCGCTCGTTCGCTAATCAGTTACGGAACGGAGAGACCATGACAGGGCTTATACTACCGGCTGTAAGTCCGTGAACGATTTCGCTACCCGGGGTTGCGAATATTTTTACGAGGTTACAGCCGGCAGTATTATGCGCCGTGGTGTCCCACCATCGGGCATGCGGGCCAAAGACATACGGGCGAAAGCAGGCGAGGAGCCAGTGACGATGCTGACGGCCTACGACGCGCCGACGGCGAGAGTCGTCGACGAGGCGGGGGTCGACATCGCGCTGGTGGGGGACTCGGTGGGGAACCTGCGGCTTGGCTACGATTCGACGCTCCCGGTGACGGTCGACGAGATGGCGAGTCACACGGCCGCCGTCGCCCGGGCGACAGAGGAGGCCTTCGTCGTCGCCGACATGCCCTTCCTCTCGTATGGAGCCGACGAGACCGATGCCATCGAACGCTGTGGTCGAATGATCAAGGAGGCGGGCGCAGACGGCGTCAAACTGGAGTCGGGCCACCACACTATCGGGTTGACGCGCCGACTCACACAACTCGGGATACCCGTCCAGGCCCATCTCGGCCTGACGCCACAGCGTGAGAACGAAACCGGTCTCTTTCGACAGGGGACCGACGAGGAGTCTGCCAGGGAGATCATCGACCTCGCCCGCGAGCACGAGGATGCGGGCGCGTTCTCGCTCGTCTTAGAGCACATCCCCGCAAATCTCGGTGAGGCTGTGACCGAGGCTATCGACATTCCGACAATTGGGATCGGCGCGGGGCCGGACTGCGACGGCCAGGTGCTGACCGTCGACGAAGTGATCGGTCTGTCCGAGGATGTGGCACCCTTCTCCCGAACGTTCGGTGATGTCCGTGGCGAGATGGAGGCGGCTATCGGTGAGTACGTCGAGGCCGTCGAATCCGGGGGTTTTCCGGCCGACGAGCACAGCCACGTCGTCGAGGAACTGGACGACATCGACACCGAGTAGCGGCCGGTCCGTTCTCACTCATCGACGAACACGCGGTCGAAAAAGCCCGCCAGCGCCTCGTTGAACGCCGTTGGCCGTTCGGCCATGGCGAGATGGGCGGCCTTCGGGACCGTCGCCATGGTGGCCTCGGGGACTTTTGCGGTCAGGGACTCGTGGTAGGCGGGCGGCGTGAGGTGATCGTGTTCGCCACAGACTGCGAGTGTCGGCACATCGATTTCATCGAGACGGTCGCGCACGTCGAAGCGGTGGCACGTCTCGAAATCACGTCGCGTGACCGCCTGGCCGACGGCGGTCATCCTTCTGGTAGAGTGTTCGCGCACGCGACCGGACGGATCGAAGAACAGTCGCTCCTCGGCGTGTAGGAAATCGACGGCCGCCTCGAAGTCCGTTGCAAGGTCCTCTCGAAGGGCGTCGAGGACAGCGAGTTTTGCACCAGTGCCGGCCAGTACGAGTGCCTGTGGCTTGCACTCCCGTTCCAGTACCGTCTGGAGGACAACGGCTCCGCCGAGGGAGGTGCCGACCAGGACAGCTGGCGCTGTCTCGCTGGCGACTGCGACAACGTCCGAGACGTACGCGGCGAGTGTCTCGGGCCCCGGTGGCGCGTCGATATCTTCGCTCTCCCCGTGACCGCTGAGATCAACTGCCACTGCCGGGTGTGCCGGGCCGTTAGGGCCGTACTGGGGACTCCATAGCCTGTGGGTTCCGCCGCTCCCGTGGACGTACAGCGTGGTCGGACCGCTAGCGTCTCCCTCGACCAGTCTGTACGCCGTCTTCCGCCCGTCGTGTGTCACTGTCTCCACGTCCCTTGATACCACCGCCGACCGGATAGTGGTGCTGGCCTGCCGTTCGATTGTACGACCGAAAGCTTGAATCGCAATCAAGGCGTTCTATTAACGCCCCAACGCCTTGTTGCGGTCCCAGACAAAAGATTTATATACACTTATCACTAACTCGTAGTTAGCATGACGAGCGAACAGCAGCTTTTCGACGATGCCCCGATCCGTCGGTACGAGTACAGCGATGCGCTCGTTCTCGCGGCAGATCTGAGCGTCGTCGGTGATACGTCAGTCGATGTCGTCGATGAGACGGTTATCGTCGTCGCCGATGGCGAACAGCACGACTTCGAGGTCCCCGATGGAAACGTACAAGCGTTTATCCGAAACGGGGTCCTCACTGTCGAGATGACGACCGAGGTGTCCCAGGAATGAAACTTACTGTCAAACCACTCAAGCAGAAGGACGCGGGGCGTGGGCTCGCGGCGGTCGACCGGTCTGCCATGGAAGAAATGAAACTCGAAAACGGCGACTACATCGTCATCGAGGGCGACGGCAGCCGCGCTGTTGCCCGCGTCTGGCCCGGCTACCCGGAGGACAGCAGCAAGGGCGTCGTCCGGATAGACGGACAACTCCGCCAGGAGGCCGGCGTCGGTATCGACGACAGCGTCGAGGTCGAGAAGGCAGATGTCAAAGTCGCAAAGCAAGTCACCGTGGCCCTGCCCCAGAACCTCCGGGTGCGGGGCAACGTCGGTCCGATGATCCGCAACAACCTGAGCGGGCAGGCGGTCACGCAGGGCCAGACCGTCCCCGTTAGCTTCGGCCTCGGGCCGCTGTCGAGCATGAGCGGCCAGAAGATCCCGCTCCGGATCGCCGAGACGGCCCCCTCGGGCACGGTCGTCGTCACTGACCAGACCGACATCGAGGTCAGCGAGAAGCCCGCAGAGCAGATCACTGGCGGTGCCGCCGGCGACGGCAGTGGGGCGGAGGCCCCCGACGTGACTTACGAGGACATCGGCGGCCTCGACGGCGAACTCGAACAGGTTCGCGAGATGATCGAGTTGCCGATGCGCCACCCCGAACTGTTCCAGCAACTCGGCATCGAACCGCCGAAGGGTGTCCTCCTCCATGGCCCACCGGGCACCGGCAAGACCCTGATGGCCAAGGCCGTCGCCAACGAGATCGACGCCTACTTCACGACCATCAGCGGTCCGGAGATCATGTCGAAGTACTACGGAGAGAGCGAAGAGCAACTCCGTGAGATCTTCGAGGAGGCCGAGGAGAACGCGCCTGCCATCGTCTTTATCGACGAAATCGACTCTATCGCACCAAAGCGCGGCGAAACCCAGGGTGACGTGGAACGGCGCGTCGTCGCCCAGTTGCTCTCGCTGATGGACGGCCTCGACGAGCGTGGCGACGTGATCGTGATCGGTGCGACCAACCGCGTCGACGACATCGATCCCGCTCTGCGCCGCGGTGGCCGCTTCGACCGCGAGATCGAGATCGGCGTCCCGGACAAGGAGGGACGCAAGGAGATCCTGCAGGTCCACACCCGCGGGATGCCCCTCGCCGAGGAGATCGACCTCGGAGCCTACGCCGAGAACACCCACGGCTTCGTCGGTGCAGACCTCGCACAGTTGACCAAGGAGAGTGCGATGAACGCACTTCGCCGGATCCGCCCCGACATCGATCTGGAATCCAATGAGATCGACGCCGAGGTCCTCGAATCCCTGCAGATCACCAAGCCGGACGTCAAGGAGGCGCTGAAGGGCATCGAACCATCGGCACTCCGTGAAGTCTTCGTCGAAGTCCCCGACGTGTCGTGGGACTCCGTCGGTGGACTCGAAGACACCAAAGAGCGCCTCCGCGAGACGATCCAGTGGCCTCTCGAATACCCCGAGGTGTTCGACCAGATGGACCTCCAGGCCGCCAAAGGCGTCCTCCTGTACGGCCCACCGGGGACGGGCAAGACTCTGCTGGCCAAAGCAGTCGCCAACGAGGCCCAGTCGAACTTCATCTCGATCAAGGGGCCGGAACTGCTGAACAAGTTCGTCGGCGAGTCCGAGAAGGGCGTCCGCGAAGTGTTCAGCAAGGCCCGGGAGAACGCCCCGACGGTGGTGTTTTTCGACGAGATCGACTCGATTGCCGCCGAACGTGGCTCCCGGTCGACGGACTCGGGCGTCGGCGAACGTGTCGTCTCACAGCTGCTGACAGAACTCGACGGGTTAGAAGCGATGGAGGATGTCGTCGTGGTCGCCACGACGAACCGACCAGACCTCATCGACTCGGCACTGATCCGCCCCGGCCGACTGGACCGCCACGTCCACGTGCCAGTGCCTGACGAGAGCGCGCGACGCGCCATCTTCGAGGTCCACACCCGCGGCAAACCGCTCGCCGACGGTGTCGACCTCGACCGTCTGGCCCGCAAGACCGAGGGCTACGTCGGCGCAGACATCGAGGCTGTCACCCGCGAGGCTTCGATGGCCGCGACCCGTGAGTTCATCAACAGCGTCGATCCCGACGAGATCGGTGACTCCGTCAGCAACGTCGTGATCACGATGGACCACTTCGAGCAGGCACTCGACGAAGTCGGTGCCAGCGTCGACGAGGACGTGCGGGAACGCTACGACGAAGTCGAAGAACGCTTCGATCACGCGGAAGCCGGTTTCGACGACGAAGAGACTGTCTCCCGAACGTTCCAGTAATAGCGGCCCTCTCTGACTGTTCGTTAGCTTCTGTCTCCGCTCTTGTCCTGTCTTTTCAGGCTCCACTCGATCATATCACGATACGAATCCATGACACACCGTCGTATCGAGTGGATATATGTCGATTGTCACCCCGAACTCCCGGTGGCGGCCGACAGTACGACGACGACCTACCCTTTCGTTAACGCGGCGCGATAGCTCCCCTCCCAGTGCGGTCGGGTCGTGTCTGCGACAGTCCAGTCAGTCCCGACGGTCGCTTCCCGGAGTCGGTCAGGGCTGAACAGTCGGAAGGAGAGTATCTCGTCACGCTCGCCCTCGTATTCGAAGGACATGACACGATGTGCGAGGCCCGGCGCTGGATCCGACCGGTAGCCCAGTATCTCGCTCGTCTCGGCCACTGTGGGATCGTAACTATGGACCACCGCACTCGCGTCGGGTGTGGTGACGGAACTCAGATCGGCGAGAAACGCTCTGAGACCGTCCATCGACCCTGCGAGACATAGCTGGGTCCCGATGGCGAGTGCCGATCCGAACCGGTCACGCTCGAACTGATCGCGAAGTTCGAACATGTCGCCACGGCGAGCGTCCTCGACGCCGCGGTCCCGCATGGTCTCGACGAGTGCGTCGCTGACTTCGAT
>PXRO01000002.1 GCA_003021685.1 Halobacteriales archaeon QS_4_62_28 | reverse complement strand
TTACTGTTTCAACATGTTATTGATCGTCTCAATAGTATATGAAATAAATCACTTTGACCCGGATATGTAAAACAAATGTTTTAGTCATGTGGTAACGTAAGGCACGACGATGACTGAAGCAACTACGTCCGAGGGCCCACACCAGTATCTGTCTGCCCTGCGCCAGCACGTGCTTGGTCCGCTGAGGGACGCCATCGAGGTCGCAGAGCAGGAGTACCGCGAGGTCGAAAACGAGCAGACGGCATTCGAGGAATTCGCGGCCCGGGTGTCAGCGGTGCCGACCGTCTCGACACCGACCCAGACGCTGCCAATCGAGAGCGCGTCCGGCGAGTCACCGCCACAGAGAGCGGCAGAGCTACGTGCTGCGTACCGGGAGACCGTGATGGCCGTGCCACACTACACCGACGTGTACGACGAGACCATCGGCGAGAGCCTGGTCGCCGAGTTCGGCCCGGAACTCGCGGAACTCTTCGAACCGACTAATGGTATCTCGTTTACAGCGTATCACAAGGACGCGCTCGTCACTGCGGCCGAACAGAGCGCGACAGAGCGCGGTGAGTTCCACGACACTCTCAGTACGGAGCGAGCGTCACTCGGGTCGCTCTGTCAGGACCTCGAGACACTCCTCGACGAGTTCGATACCAATATCGTCCCGGCGTGGTACCGACAGCGGTTCATCGAGCGACTGGACGACGTGCTCCAGACCCGCCAGTCAGTGCTCGATAAACGGACATCGGTGGCCTATCTCGACGGTCACAACCTCTGTGAATACCTCTACAGCGAGGGACCGTGGACGTATCCCGTCCTCACCGCTGTTGCCCGCCTGCTCGATTCTGTCGTGTTTCAGGAGCGCGACTAGCAGATAAGCGTCGCAAGCGCGACTAGCAGACGAGCGTCGCAACGTCGAGGGCAGCCACTCAAGAATCCGCTGTGAACGCGTCCCGGATCGCCGAGGCGACATCGAACTCGGCACGCCAGCCAAGCCGCTGGCGGGCAGCAGTCGTGTCGACGGTAAACGAGTCGACGAGCGTCTCGTCGTCACCACGAGGGTTCTCGACCAGCGCGACGTCGGCCTCGATGTCGGCCTCCTCCGCAGCGATGTCACAGACGAGTTCGGCGACAGCCTCGACACTCGGGTCCTCGTCACTGGCGAGTTCGAACGTCTCGACGCCGGTCTCGCCGGCTGCTCGCTGGTCCAGCAGGCGTTCGCAACTCAGCACGTACGCCCGTGCCACGTCTTTGACGTGGATGAAGTTCCGCGACTGCGTGCCGGGTTCGTACACGGTCAGGGTTTCGCCGGCCAGCGCGCGGTCGACGAAGAAGTTGATCACGGTCCCTTTCGACACCGTCGCGCCGTCGATCTCGTGCTCGCCGTAGAGATTCGAGATCATGAACTGGTGGGCCGGGAACGCACCGTCGGCGAAGTCCTGAATCGCGCGCTCGCTCAGTAGCTTCGTCCGGCCGTACCAGTTCATCGGGTCTCGCGGATGGGCGACGGTGATCGGGAACGACTGCGGGTCACCGATGACGGCCATCGAGAAGGGGAAGGCCAGCGCCGCGCCGGTCTTTCGGCAGAACCACGCGACGTTGTTGGTCCCCTGGACGTTGACCTCGTAGGCCAGATCCGAATTGGACTCGCAGTCGTCGACACCGGAGATAGCGGCCAAGTGCAAGACGGCATCTGCACCCGCGAGCGCGTCTTCGAGTCGATCCCGGTTCCGAATGTCGACGTGCTCGACCGCGACATCACCGATCTGTCTGACAGCACCGAGATAGAAGTTGTCGAGGGCGGTGATCTCCCACTCGGGGTGAGAGTCCTGTAGGTCGGAAACGACGCGACTGCCGATGTAGCCCGCAGCGCCGGTGACCGCGACGTGGGGCGAGTCGTGTTCGTCAGTAGTCATTGGTCAGTGGTGGTGAATTGGGCTGCAAGGTCTCGGACGCCGTCTCTGAGCGTCCAGGTCGGTTCGAAGCCAGTCGTCGCAAGTCGGTCGAAGTTGGCGTGATACGACGGACCGGGGTGTTCGTCTTCGAGATACGTCACGTCGACCGGGGCGACTTCCTCGGCGACGATGTCGGCGATCTCTGCGATCCGGTAGTTGTGCTCGCTACTGCCGACGTTGTACACCGGCTCGGACCAGTCCTCGGGAGACAGGACCGCCCCAGCGTAGGCCCGGGCGGCGTCCTCGACGTGGACGAACGGCCGCCAGTTCGACCCGTCGCCGTACACCGTCAGCGGTCGACCGGTGAGCGCGCGGAACACGAAGTAGTTGACGACGAGATTGAAGCGCACGCCCGGTGAGAAGCCGAAGTTCGTCGCCATTCGCAGTGCGGTCCCGGTCATGTCGAACTCCTCGCAGTAGTCGGCCAGCAACGTCTCGGATGCCAGTTTCGACTCCGCGTAGGGGTTGATCGGGTCCGGATCGACCGACTCGTCGATGTCGGTGCTGGTCGCGCGACCGTAGACGTTGCACGACGAGGCGAAGACGACGTGGTCGATCCCGAGTTTGCCCGCCGCAGTGAGGACGTTCTCCGTCCCCTCGTAGTTGACCGCGAACGTCTCGTCGCGGCGGTCGTGGGTGCTCGCCGCCCCCGTGATCGCCGCCAGGTGGACCACGCGGTCGACGCCGCGCATCGCACTCTCGACATCGCCGTACTCCCGAACGTCGCCCTGCCGAAAGTCCATGTCACCGTCGAGCGTGCCAAGCAGTGCGCGGGGCGACCCGGTAGAGAGGTCGTCGAGGACGACGACGCGGTCGACACGCTCGTCGGCACCGAGCAACGGGAGCAACGCACTGCCGATGTACCCACACGCCCCCGTAACAAGCACGTCCATCTCAGGCCTCGTCTTCGAGGACGCCCGGCAGGAACCGGTCCTCGTGTGCGGCGATGGTGTCATCATAGCGCGACAGCGTCTCGAAGATGTCCCGGACGCCGCTCTCGACGGGCTGGTCCTGGCCGTCGATCAGGTCGGCGTAGCGGTCGTTTTCGATTTCCATCTTGTGGGTCTCGTCCTCGTCACGCGGGTTCTCGAAGTGCTCGACGGCCACGTCGAGTTCGAACTCGCGGGCCACCTCGGCGATGGTCTCGGCGATTTCGACGATACTGATCGCCCGCGTCACCTGGTTGTAGACGGTCAGGTCGTCCGGCCGGTCGTCCGGGTCGGTGAGCGCGAGGCGGGCCAGACCCTCGACGGCGTCTTCGAGGCCGACGAAGGGCTTTCGCTGCTCGCCCTTGCCGTAGACGGTGACCGGATACCCCGCGATGGCCTGTGCACAGAACCGGTGGGTGACGGTACCGAAGTAGTAATCGAAGTCAAAACGCGTCTTGAGGCGGTCGTCAGCCCGCGTCTCTTCGGTCTCGGTGCCGTAGACGATGGCCGTTCGAACGTCCGAAATGGGGATGTCGAACTGCTGGTTCGCCAGACGCATGTTAGCCGCGTCGTGCGATTTGGTCATGTGATACCAGCTCCCCGACATCGCCGGGAACGGCACCGCGTCGCGCTCGCCGTCGTTGATCATTGTCGACCCGCCCTCGGGAATAGGAAACTCCGGTGCGCCGTAGATGCCCGTCGTAGTGGTCTCGACGAAGTGGGTGTCCGTCAGATCGTGTTCTTCGAGACCCCACAGCAGGTTCCGGGTCGCCTGAAGGTTGTTGTGCTGGGTGTAGTTGGCCCGCTCGCCGTTGATCTGAGAGTACGGCGCGGAGGGCTGGGCCGCGGTGTGGACAATGACGTCGGGTTCGTGGACCGTCAGCAGTTCGTCGACGAAGGACCGCTCGGCGAGGTCGCCCTCGACGAAAGAGAGGTTCGACTGGTCGTGGACCTCGCGGGCCGCATCGAGGCGCTCGTCGATGCTCGCGACCGGCGTGGCACTGGTCGCCCCGACCTCCTCGACCCACCCGCGCCGGGCGAAGTTGTCCACGAGGACGACTCTGTCGTCGGTTCGGTCGGCGATACGCAGGGCGGTCGGCCACCCGAGGTAGCCGTCACCGCCAGTGACGAGGATCGTCATTGGTTACTCAGATAGTGAGTAACTAGCCTCGCATAAATAGTTTCTGGGGATCGGTCGACCGTCCGTGAGGCTCACGGACGTTCGATCCCAGAAGTGTTCACTGACGCCGAGTCGCAACGATTAAACCGTCGCTGACCGATTGATCATCTGCTATCGCACGGGCCGGTGGGGTAGCTTGGTATCCTTCGGCCTTCGGGTGGCCGTAACCGCGATTCGAATTCGCGCCGGCCCATTTTTCCGCCGAACGACGATGAAGAGCAGCGCGACGAGCCTCCGGTCGGCCGACATTGACGCGATGGTCGTCTGCGACTGGGGGGGCTGGGACGATCTGGAGACGCTTCTAGATCACTACCGGGGGACTCACAGTCCCGAGGCGCAGCTTCGAGAGCGCGAGAAAGTGGACTGGCTGTAGTGGCGAAAGAGATACCAACAGAGCGTACACAACGTACACACATGAGCACAATTCGAGTCACCGACGACGTGAAGGAACGGCTCCGTGATCTCAAACGAGACGACGAGAGTTTCAACGACCTCCTTGATCGCTTGAGCCGGACCGAGAAGGACGTAGAGGCAATCGCCGAATCACTCCCGCCCATCGGCGACGAGGAGATTGAAGAAATGGACAACGCGAGAGATCGACTGAACGATTCGCTAGAAGAACGCCGGTAGATGATCGTCCTTGACAGGGACGTTCTGGTGAAGCTACGAAACTCCGAGGAAGCGGTCGTACAACACCTTCAGCAGTACAGCACTGAGGAGTGGACGATCCCCTCACACGTCGCGTGGGAATCGTTCCAGTTCCACAGCAGCCGGGCCGATATGCTCCAAGAACAGCAACATCTTCGATCCAGCTTCGACCGAATCCTTCCGTTCACAAACGACACAGCACTCGAAGCCGCCTACCTCGATCAGAAGCTACAGTTGCAGGGCGTCACCCTCGACGCCATAGACCTGCTGAACCTCGCGACAGCCCACGAAGCCGGCGGTCTGTTCATCACGCACAACAGCAACGACTTCGATGAAGAACCGATCAGGCAACTCACGGACATAGACGTTATTCACACTGAATGACGCCGATCTCACGGCGGCCGATGAGTGAGGATGGCGATGCGACTGGAGTTCGGGAACGAGAACTGGCTGTCGGCCGACCTTCGCGACCGAAAAAACTAGATTCTGCGAGTCAGTACTGTGTGACGAGGTGGAACGAGTCCACGAGTTCACGGTGATCGTGACCGTTGACCGTGACGGAGAGATCAAGTCGGTTTGGAAGTCCACGATCAACTCTCGGTCGAGAGACTGAATCGTGATGTGGACGACAACTTGTTTCAACAATCTGTCACACTACTTACAACGAGGGGTGGGTATCTACCTGATGCGCGCTGGCCGAGTGGCTAGTGCTGGGCGCTCCCACGCCCGGATCACACCAGCCGGGACGCTAACAGTAGATAGTAGTGTGGTTTCTTTATTAAAATTTGGCGCGAAACTGAACCACTTCTTAGGAATACGTTCTGATATGGTCCGCCAACTCGCTGTAGTCTCCTTCGAGGCCGTCAAGTAGATTCCCATCAGCAGTATATACTTTTGTATCAAGTTTCTGAGCGAGTGCTATGTACGATGCATCGTAGACGGTAATATCGAGAGTATTTGCAATCTCTGCAACAGGGCCAGTTTTGTTGATGGGGACAAGATCGATCCCGTATTCGGGAAGTGATTCCGAGGCTTCTTCGAGACGCTCCCCTTCGTAATGACCACTGTATTTGAGCGCATTAACCGCCTCGAATGGCATGAGTGCTGGAGCGATCAAGTCAAACTTCCCATCGAGATACGCATCACGTAGCGCACGAGCTTGTTCATGGTGCCGTTCAGGGATGTACCATTTAACGACAACGCTCGTATCAACAACGATCTCAGACATTACTCGAGATTAGTTCCATATCGCTTCTCTCGCCACTTACGGATGGTTTCCGCCGTATTTTCGTCTTTTACTTCCCTTTCGTCGATCTCATTGCTTAATCGCTCGCTCGTAGCTACCGCGTGACCGATGCTGCGTGATTCTAACCGCCCAATCTCTTCTTCGATGTTTGCTCTGATTACGGCACTCCAGTTGATTTCGCTGTGTTCGTCCATCTTTCTCTTTAATTCGTCCGGGACTCGGAGACTAACAGACGCCATGTTGTGTTACATGTATTACTGGGTCAAAAATGATACGGTGGTCTTTCACAGTCGTCAGGGTCACGATCACGTGGGCACTCCTGTTCATACATGCGGGGGCTGCTTAGTCTGTAGACGTGAAACGCGCGCCAGGCGAGTTCGAGACGAAGTGTCGACTCGTCGCCCAAGACCTACGGGGTTAGCGTCCCGACAGCGAGCCATGGACCGCAGAGCGATTCGCGACGCCTGGGACGACGTGGCCGAGGCGTACGCTCGCAACCGTGATCCTGACGGTGCCGACAGCGCACTCGTCGGGGACCTGCTCGACGAACTCCCGGCTGATCCAGTTGTGCTAGACGTGGGCTGTGGCGACGGGGAGCGGACGCTGGCACGGCTGCCGACCGGAAGCATTGGTCTCGACTTCTCTCGCCGTGGACTCGAACTCGCGAGTCAGCGGGTCCCCCACGGAAGATTGCTTCAGGGGGAGATGACCGCCATGCCAGTAGCCGATGACGCCGTTGACGCTATCACGGCGTACCACGCCGTCTTTCACGTTCCGCGCGAGGACCAGCCCGCAGTGTACCGGGAGTTCGCTCGCGTCCTCCGTCCCGGCGGGCAACTGTTGATGACGCTACCCGGCGGTCGCTTCGAGACGGTCCGGCGGGGCTGGATGGGCGGGTCGATGTTCTTTTCCGCGCCGGGTCGCAAGCGATCACTCCAGCAGCTTCGCGACGCCGGCTTCACCGACCTTCGGACCGTGACGACCGACGACCCACTCGGCTCCAGCACCGAGTTCGTCTTCGCGACGCTGCCGTAGGTCCGGGTTCGACCACCAGCGTTTTCCCCACCGGTGCCCTCCCGGTGGACATGAGCCGCGTCACGCTGTCGACGTCGAAAGGCGACATCGAACTGGAACTGTACGACGAGCGCGCGCCCAAGACAGTCGAGAACTTCCTCAATCTGGCCAGACACGACCCGGCCGCAGACGACGAGCCAGCACCCGAGACGACGACGTGGAAAGATCCAGAGACGGGCGAGATCCGCGGCGACTCGCTGTACGAAGGCGTCGAGTTCCACCGCGTTATCGACGACTTCATGCTCCAGACCGGCGATCCGCAGGGAACCGGCCGCGGCGGCCCGGGATACACCTTCGACGACGAGTTCCACCCGGAACTGCGTCACGACGGTCCCGGCACGCTGTCGATGGCCAACAGCGGCCCCAACACGAACGGCTCGCAGTTCTTCATCACGCTGGACGCTCAGCCACACCTCGACGACAAGCACGCCGTCTTCGGGGAAGTCGTCGACGGGATGGACGTGGTCGAGGCAATCGGGAGTGTCGACACCGACATGCACGACGCCCCCACGACGCCGATCAAGATCGAGGGCGTCGAAGTGAAGCGCGAGTAGCGAGATCCCGACCAGCGGGAGGAATCTCAAGCAACGCCGGCTGTTGGCCGATCTGTGATCGCGAACCGGAGAGCACCCGTGTGACGGGTCCATTCGCAACACGCCCGTTCTCGTTAACAACTGCTGTGGTATCGTATCCCCAGATTCAAGTGCCCGGAACGGCGACGGAACTCCGTGTTCGGGGCAAAGCGTCAGTACCAGTTGCTGTACTTCGTCTTTTTCGCGTCCTCGAACGGCTTCGCTGTCTTCCGGAACGCCTACTTCGAGGAACTGGGGCTGACCGGCGGCCAGATGGGGCTACTCGGGGCCGTGTTGGTCGTCGGTGGGATGATCGCACAGCCACTTTGGGGTGGCCTCGCTGACCGGTTCGCCGCGTCGAAGCCGATCTTGCTGCTGGCCGCCGGCGTCGCAAGCGTCGTCGTCCTCGCCTTTCCGCTGGCGGGCCGGGTGCCCGACCCCTTCCTGCTGCTGGTGCTCGCGACCGCGCTCCTGTCGGTAGTTCGCTCGCCGATCACACCGATCGCGAACGCGATGATCCTCTCGAAGGGCCTGGACTACGGGCAGGTCCGTGCCTTCGGGTCGATTGCCTTCGGCCTCGGCAGTCTCGTTATCGGGTGGCTCCTCTCGCGTTTTGCGACTGAGATCGTCTTCTACGTCTACGCCGTCGGGATGGTCGTTCTCGTGGGTATCGTCCGTGGCCTTCCAGACACCGACACCGACCTGACCCCCGACCTCCGGCGCGAGGCAGTCGATCTGCTGACAAACCGTCGCTTCCTGCTCTTGCTCGCGGTCGCGATGTTGCTGGGCGGAGTCAGTTCCGCCGGGAGCGCCTACTTTTCGGTATACGTTCGGGCCATCGGGGCCGGCGACGGCCTTACCGGGACAGCCTGGATGATCAAGACGGTCGGTGAGGCAGTGATCTTCCTCTCGATGGCCAAGATTGGCCTGACCAACCGCACGCAGTTGACGCTGGGGGCCACGCTGTACGTCGGCACGTACCTCGTCTACGCCGCGGTCGCGACGGAGGCGGCGATACTCGCCGTTCAGGTCGTTCTCGGCGTCGGTCTCGCACTGTACTATCTCGCCATCGTCAACTTCGCCCATCGCTTCGCGCCCGAAGGGTTGACCTCGACCGGGCAGGCAGTGCTCTCGGCGCTGGGCCTTGGCACCGGGCGCGCTCTCGGGCAACTGGGTGCCGGTACGGTGATGGATATGGTCGGCGTCCAGTCGATGTACTATATCCTGTCCGCTGGTGCGGCCGCTGCCCTCCTGTTGAGTCTGGCCTTTCATGGCCCGACCCTGCGCCGGTTCGACGTCCTCGCGAACGCCGGCCAGTAGCGTCCGTCCGGCAGTGCTCGCCCGAAGAGTCGGGCTTATCCGTCCCGACCACCCACATTTGGGTATGGCAGACGAGGACGGCCCGGTCGATCCGAGCGAACTGGGCGGAACGGACGCGCCACCGGTCGAAAAAAAGCCATACAAGATCGTGTTCGAAGCTAACAAGTGTATCGGCGCGGGTAAGTGCGCCGAGGTCTCGACCAACTGGAAACTGGATCTGGACACCGGCATCGCCGCACCGAAGGCCTACTACATCGGCGAGGACGAGGTCGACGACGAGATCCGCGCGGCGGAGGTGTGCCCGGCGAAGAAAGACGACGGCGTCATCCACGTCGTCGACCGCCGGACGAACGAGGAGATCGCGCCCGACCCCCGCGGCGACGGGACGCTGTCGGTCGACTGGTGAGGGGCAACGGTACGCCAAGCGGCACTCTTCAAAGGAGCAACCGTGCTGAATACGTCGCAGACACCGAAAGCCCTCGTGCGGTTGCGGTCCCGGGACCCACGCTGCGCTCCGGTAGGTGCTTGCGGGGTCCGGGTTCCCGCAACCGCACTCGCCCTTTCATCCGCCAGGTATCGGCTGCGTCACCGTCCGAACCCTGGCGGATGAAAGGGCGAGCGGCGGTCGATCCCTCCCGGGCAACGTAAGCACCGCAACGAAGTGAGGAGCGCAGCGAGCCCCGGAGCGGTCGAGTGGGCGGTCGGTGAACCGACCGCCTTCTCCGCGGCGGCAACTGCCGCCGCGCAAAGCGAGGGCTTTCGGTGCTTTGCAGGCGTTGCTCTCCACCACTTCTCTAAACAGTTCTCGCCTTCGCATGTTCGCATAGCTTCTTTGCGATGGCTGTCGGTACGATTGCTATGACGCACACAGTCGTTCTCAGCGACAACAAGACGGTCGATCCCGACCACCAGGCAGCCGTTCTGGAAGACGCCGGAGCAAGCATCGAGGTCCTGAACGAGAAGACCGAAGCCGCCGTCGCAGACGCCGTTCAGGGCGCAGTGGGCATCATCGTCGACGCGGCGACGCCGGTCACGAAGCGGGTGCTGGACGGGACCGACACGCTCCGGGTCGTCGGACGGGCCGGTATCGGTGTCGACAACGTCGACGTGGACGCGGCCGCGGAGAACGGTATCACCGTCGTGAACGTTCCCGACTACTCGCTGAACGAGGTATCCACTCACGCGCTCTCGTTGCTGCTTGCCTGCGTCCGGGCGGTCCCCCAGCACGACCGCGAAATCAGGGCGGGGACGTGGGACTGGCAGACCGGTCGGCCCGTCCACCGGATGGCCGGCCAGACGCTCGGTCTCGTCGGTTTCGGCGCGATTGCACGGCGTCTCGCCGCGAAGCTCCGGACGTTCGGTCTCGACGTGATCGCCGCCGACCCCTACGTCGACGGCGGGACGATGCGCGATTACGGCGTCGAGAAGGTGTCGTTCGAGGCGTTGCTCGACCGGGCTGGATACGTCTCGATACACGTGCCGCTGTACGAGGACACCCGTCACCGCTTTAGCACCGAGGAGTTCGAGCGCCTCGACGAGGAGTGTATCCTCGTCAACACGGCCCGCGGCGGCGTCGTCGACGAGGCAGCGCTCGTCACGGCGCTCGAAACCGGCGAAATCGCACGAGTGGGGCTGGACGTGCTCGAATCGGAGCCACCGGACGCCGACAACCCGCTGCTCGAACGGGACGACGTGGTGCTGACGCCCCACACCGCCTGGTACTCCGAAGAGAGTCGGGACGACCTCTCGGAGAGCGTCGCGAGTAGCGTCGCCGCAGTCCTCCGGGGGGAGAAGCCAGCGAGCGTCGTCGATCCGGACACACCGTGGATCTGAGCTGTGGTTCAGTGCCTGTCAGTGTGTCTGCTCTTCCTCGCGGTGGAGATGGCAGGCCGCGAAGTGACGGCCACCGCCGTGTTCCGTCGGGACCTCGTAGCTCGGTTCTTCTCGCGCGCAGATGCTCGGTTCCGTGAACGATTCGTTCAACAGTTCGGTTGCCTCGTCCCACTCGTCCTCGACGAGCAGATCAATCGCTCGTGAGACCGTTCTGCCGGCGTCGCCGCCGGGGAGTGTCGACCCGAAGAACTCCGCACGGATCACGTTCGCCCCCGTCGCTTCGAAGCGATGGCGCTTGACCGACCGCGTGAACTGGCGGATGTTGGCCCACTCTTCGTCGGTCAGGTCGTATTTTTCGGGGGCGATGAGTTCCGGGCAGCGCGTGCGGAACCGACAGCCACTGGGCGGCTGGATGGGGCTCGGCACGTCGCCTTCCAGCACGCCGCGGGTGCCCTCGACGCGGGGATCCGGCACGGGAATCGACTCCAGCAACGCCCGCGTATAGGGGTGCTGGGGGTTCTCGAACAGTTCCGCTTTCTCGGCGAGTTCGACCAGTTGGCCGAGATACATCACCGCCACCCGGTCGGAGATATGCCGGATGACGCTCAGGTCGTGGGCGATAAAGAGGTAGGTGAGGTTGAACTCGTCCTGAAGTTCGTTCATCGTGTTGAGCACCTGTGCCTGGATGGACACGTCCAGTGCCGACACTGGTTCGTCACAGACGATGAAATCGGGGTTGACAGAGAGCGCCCGCGCGAGGTTGATCCGCTGGCGCTGGCCCCCGGAGAAGGCGTGGGGATAGCGGTTGTAGTGCTGTGGATCGAGACCGACTTTCTCCAAGAGTTCGTGTGTTCGCGCGGCCCGCCCCTCCTCGTCGTACATGCCGTGAGCCTGCATCGGTTCTTCGACGATTTTTCCGACTTTCATCCGCGGGTCCAGCGAGGATTGTGGGTCCTGGAATATCATCTGGACGTCGCGGCGCTGCTGTCGGAGCGTCCCGCTGTCCATCGCGGCGAGGTCGTTACCCTTGAAATACACCGATCCGTCGGTGGGTTCGACCAGTCTGAGGATCGTCCGGGCCAGCGTGCTCTTACCACACCCGGATTCGCCGACCAGACCGAGCGTCTCGCCCTCGTAGATTTTGAACGACACGTCCTCGACGGCACGGACCCACTCGCGGCCGATTTCCACGGGACCGTCGCTGTCGTCCGGTCGGAACTGCAGCCACGACAGGAACCCCTCGTCGTTGGGGAAGTGCTTGGTCAGCCCGTCGACTTCGAGCAGCGGTTGCTCGCCGGTCCGGTCGGTCGTGTCGCCGGTCACTGACTGTTTGGCATCACTCATCGTCGTCACCGCCTTGGTGGCCGCCGTCGCCGGTCAGCGTCACGTCGACGCCGCTCCGGGTTTCATTGTCGAGGGGCGGGCTGGCATCATAGCCGACGTTGCCGAATGCATCGTATTTGATGCAGGCTGCGCGGTGGGGCGAATAGCCATCCTCGACGACCCGGCAGTCGGGGTCGATCCGGGTACAGGCCTCGCGAGCGTCCGGACAGCGCGTGTGGAACCGACAGCCCCGGGGCGGATCGATGGCTTCGGGCATGACGCCGGCGATAGGGTTCAGTTCCTCGACAGTCCGGTCTGGTCGTGGAATCGACTCCAGTAGCGCCTCCGTGTAGGGATGTTTGGTGTCGTAGAACAGGTCGTCCACGTCGGCCTGTTCGACCATCTCACCGAGATACATCACGTTTACGCGGTCACAGATCTCCGCGACGACGCCCATGTCGTGGGTGACCCAGACGAACGCTGTCCCGTACTTCTCCTGGAGGTCGGCTACCAGGTCCAGGATCTGGCCTTCGACGGTCACGTCGAGAGCGGTGGTGGGTTCGTCGGCGATGATCAGCGACGGTTCACAGGCAAGTGCCATGGCGATCAACACCCGCTGGCGCATCCCGCCAGAGAACTGGTGGGGGTAGTCGCTGTACCGGGCTGGCGCTTCGGGGATGCCGACTTCCCGGAGCATGTCGATGGCCGCCGTCTTGGCCGCCGACTTCCCGAGGTCGCGATTGATCTCGATGAACTCCCGCAACTGACCGCCGACGGTGTAGACCGGGTTGAGCGACTCCATCGGGTCCTGGAAGATGATCGCTATCTCGCGGCCCCGGATGCGGCGGCGCATCTCCTGCTGGGACAGCGACTCGTCGGTCTCGACGGGTGTAGCGTCTTCGTTCTCGACAGGAGTACCCTCGTCGTCGGTCTCGATTTCGAACAGCGTCTCGCCTTTGAACTCGACGCGCCCACCGACGATCCGGCCGGGGTCCTCGACCAGTCGCAGGATCGACGTGGACGCGACGCTCTTGCCGGCACCGGATTCACCGACGAGGCCGACGAGTTCGCCCGGCATGACGTCGAAGCTGATGCCGTCGACGGCCTGGACGACGCCGTCTTCGGTGAAGAAGTACGTTTGCAGGTTCTCGACGCTGAGGAGTGGATCAGTCATGATTAGTTGTTGAACCGTGGATCGAGTGCGTCACGCAGGCCATCGCCGAAGATGTTGAACCCGACCACCGTGATCAGGATCGCCATGCCGGGCCAGATGCTGAACCACGGGTTCGGGATCATGTAGTTGCGTGACACGGCCAGCATCTGGCCCCACGACGGGGTCGGTGGCTGAACCCCGAAGCCGAGAAAGGAGAGACCGGCGACGATCAGTATCGCGGTCCCGACCTGCAGGGTCGCCTGCACCAGAACCGGCGTGAAACTGTTCGGGATGACGTGCCTGAAGATGATGTTTCGGTCCGTGACGCCCGCGGCGCGGGCGGCCTCGATGTAATCCTCTTCGCGGATGCTGACGACGCGAGACCTGATGAGGCGCGCGAACGTCGGTATCGAAGCGATGCCGACGCCGAAGACGATGAAGGTCAGCGAGCGGCCAAACACGGCGATGAAGGCAAGCACTAGCACGAGGAAGGGGATGGCAAACAGCGTCTCTGCGGCCCGCATCAACGCGTCGTCGACCCAGTCCCCGTAATAGCCAGAGACAGCACCGACGACGGTGCCGCTGACGAAGCCGACCACTGTTGCGCTCAGTCCGACGGTGACGGCGATCCGGGACCCATAGATGATCCGCAACAGGATGTCACGGCCCCGGTCGTCGGTCCCGAGCGGATGCGCCCAGGTTCCGGCCCCGAACTGGTTTTCGAACCCGACCGGCGGTAACAGTCGTGGGGTGCCGACCGGCTCACTGACCGGGCTCATCCACACCGTTTTCGCGATCCAGTACTTCTCGACGCCGAACTGGGCGAACACCTGGTACTGCGCGAGGTATTCGAACAGTATCGAGTCGATCGTCGCAAACGCCGCCAGCACACCGACGACAGCGATGACGAACAGTCCAGTCATCGCCGTCGGATCCTTCCGGATCTGTGCGAGCGTGTACCGCCAGCCGACCCGGGCTTCGATAGCTGGTTCGCCGTCTCCCATCTCGTCGATGGCATCCTGCGTCGTCGGACTGTCGGGTTCGTCGATCGTCGCCACGGTTATTCAGCCTCCCCGTAGGACACGCGCGGGTCGACATAGGCATACGAGAGGTCAGTGACGATGACACCCACGACGAACACGAACGCGAACACGATGGTAGTCCCCATGATCAGTGGATAGTCCTGTCGGGCAATCGAATCGACGATCAGTCGGCCCATGCCGTTGATCTCGAAGACGACTTCGGTCAACACCGCACCACCGATCGCACTCGACAACTGGAGGCCGATGATCGTTATCACCGGAAGTTGCGCGTTCCGGAAGGCGTGTTTCCGGAGGATCGTCTGCTCGGCGACACCGTATGCGCGTGCGAGTTTCACGTACTCTTCGGTGAGGACATCGAGCATCTCCGACCGCTCGATCCGGGTGATCGCCGCCATCTGGAGCGTTCCGAGCGACACCATCGGCAAGAGGAGATGCTGTCCGGCCATCACGAGCACGTCAAGCCGCGTCTCTGCGCCGCGAATCCCGGCCGGATCCGCCCACGGCATGACGAGATTCGTCGACGGGAGGAGGTTCGTGTGAAACGCGAAGATCAGGATCATCATGAGCCCGATCCAGAACGACGGCGTCGACACGCCGATCAGCGAGACGATCCGCGAGACGTGATCGGTCAGTTTGTTCCGTCGCTTGGCCGAGATGACGCCCAGCGGAATCGCCGTCAGAATCGCGAACGTGTAACTGGACAGCATCAACAGCAACGTCGCTGGCAGGCGCTCTAAGATCTTCTGGGTGACCGGGACATCGTAATAGATGCTCTGGCCGAGATCACCGGTTAGCAGCGCGGCGACGTAGTTCACGTATCGGACCCACAGTGGCTCGTTGAGGCCGTACCGTGCGCGGATCGCTTCGATCTGCGTCTGGCTCGGTGATGGACCCAGCATGATCTGGACAGGGTCACCGGGAATCGCGTTTGCCAGCACGAACGTGATCGTAACGACCCCGAGCAACACGGGGATCGCCTGCAACACGCGACTGGTAGTGTAGCGAACGAGGCCCATCTATCGATCACCGGAGACTGGCAGCGTGGCGGCCACGCAGCCTGTCATCGCTCGTGATCACCGACCCCGGTGATCGGTCCGGTTCGAGCACCGTCGCGCGCGGTGAGTGCGCACATGGCTGTGTTACTCGACGGAGGCGTTGTTGTAGTTGGAGACGATACTGAACTGGCTGACGGGATGGGCCTGGAAGTCGTTGACGAGACCTCGGACGCCGAAACTGTTCTTGAGGTTGTACGATGGCAGGTGAACCCGATCCTGGAGCACCGTGTTGATAGCGTTGGTGTACCACTCGCGACGTTGCTCCTCGTTGTTCGACTGCCGGGCGTTCATGATCTGTTCGTTCATCTCCTCGTTCTCGTAATACGTGCCGTTGGTCGTACCGATCTCCTCGTGAGAGAACAGGAAGTACATGAACGTGTCGGGGTCGGGTGAGCCGGCCCAGCCGAGCGTGTACATGTTGTAATCATCGGCACTGCCGGAGACGTACTGTTCGAGGAAGGCACCCCAGTCCAGGCGCTGGACCGTGGCATCGTAACCCGCCTCCTGGAGGCCATTGGAGACGGAAACGCCGATCTGTTCTCGCTTGTCGTCCGGTGGGACGATGATACGGGCCGACCAGTCATCCGGGACGTTGTCGTTGTCGTCGAGCATCGACTTCGCCTGGTCGACGTCTCGCTCGTGGGGGACTTGCTCCCATTCGTCGGTCGGGAACTCCCAGTCTTCGGAGATCGCCCGGGGGACCGGCGCGTACTGTCGTTCGCCGGTCGGTTCGACGAACTGTTCGACGGCGCTGTCCATCGAGAAGGCGTAGTCGATCGCTTCGCGTACTTCGGGGTCTGCTGTCGGCCCCTCGTTGCAGTTGAACGCCAGGTAAAAGTAACTCGTTCCGAGCACTGACTCGATACTCGCGTCGTCCATCTCCTCGACGGTCTGCCAGTTTGCCGGTGGGATGTTCTTGACGATCTCGTTCTCACCGGTCCGGAGCGTCGTAATGCGCGTGGTCGGTTCCTCGACCGGGACGAACTCGATCTCCGCGAGGTTCGGCGTCGGGTCGCCCCAGTAGTCGTCCCAGCGAGTGACCCTGACGAACTCGCCTTCCTGCCAGTCCTCGAAGGTGAACGGCCCGGCACCGACCGGGCTCTGGGTGTTGTACGCTTCCTTGTCCTCCTCGCGCACGGACTTGCTGACGATCTCCCAGGGGAGATACGAATCGAACGCACCGAACTCGAACTTGAGGTCGAACTGCACCGTCGATTCGTCAACTGCCTCGACGGTGTCGATCATACTGAACTCGCCGGCGTTCTCCGTCTCCTCCTCGACAGGCGCAGTGAACGAATAGGCGACGTCCTCGGCGGTGACCGCATCGCCGTTCTGGAACGTCGCGTCGGTGTTGAGGGGAACGATCCACCGCTGGGCATTGCGCTCGACTTCGGGCATATCGGCGGCGATTTGCGGGACGAGATTGGTTCCCTCGTCGTACGTATACAGCGGGTCGAAGAGGAGTCCAGCAACTTCGGCAGACGGGACATCGTTCAGTACGATCGGATCGAATTCGATCGGTGACTTCGCCTGCGCGAACGTGAGTGAGCCGTCGCCACCAGCTGTCTCTTCTTGGGCCTGTGTCTCACCACCCTCTTCTTGCTGTTCCGTTTCGGTGCCGGTCGCTGTTTGCTGGCCCTCTGCGCCGCCGCCGTCTTCGCCGTCTCCACCGTCGGTCTGACAGCCGGCAACACTGACTACCAGGGCACTGCAAGCCGCCCCGCGGAGATACTGTCGTCGGGAAAGCCGTTCTTTCGGATTCGTGCGGTCTGGATCGCTCATGAAAAATCACCTGAAATTCCAGTGTCACGTTGATTCGATACTCCAAAAAGGTGTTTTGATCGTTCACATTCACCGCAACAGTATATGAGAAGTAAGCAGCGTATTTGTACAGTCTTATCTACTTACTCCTGTCCACAAACCAAAATTAAAACCGGGTTACTGAATTGCGTCGGTTTCGCGTCACACGTGAGACCGTCGTTTCGCCGCGTCACCTCGATAACCTGTTTCTAGACAGTTGGTTTCGGGATCCGGAGTATGAGTGTGAGACCGAAAGCGACATTCACCACGCCCTGTGATCAACACACTGACGGTCGGATCACGGACGAACCGTCACTGTTCGCGAGGGTAGCCGAGCCAGGCCAAAGGCGGTGGGCTTAAGACCCGCTCCCGTAGGGGTCCCTGGGTTCGAATCCCAGCCCTCGCATGAGATCGGCCCGAGCGGAGGCGAGGGCCGTCGAATCCTCCGGCTGGCGGTTCGAAGCCTATCAGCCGCAGCCCGGGAAACGACCGACGAGAGTGACCCGGAACGTCTGATTTCGGTTCGAACGCCGCGGGACTCTGGGAGTCCCGCGAGGATCGCGAAACCGTCGGTTTCGCTCACTCCCAGCCCTCGCATTCTGTCGGCGACGACGGGCTTTTGCCCGCCAGCGACCTACCCGTGAGCGATGACCGACGGACTTCCCGAGAGCGCGCGGCAGGCCTTCGATGTCCACGATGCGTTCGAACCGAGCGACGATGCGGCGTACCGAGTGACGACCACGGCGTTCGAGGGCACCGTCACGGCGACCGACGCCCCGGAGTGGCGAACTGCCTACACGGTCACCGTGCGAGCACCGACACTGCCGGCAGCCACCGTCGACGATGTCGGCGACGCCGTCGTCGATGGCTGGTTCGAGACGCTCACACGACGACTCGAAGACGCCCCACAGTCCACCCGGACAGCGGTCGACCTGGGCGGGTACGCGGTCGAACGCGACGGCGAGACAGTGGTCGTCACCTACGAGTTCGAACTGGGGTCGGCCGACACCGCTGCGCGGGTCGCGAAAACGTTCGTCGAGTACGTCGAGGGGACCTACGTCGAGGGAATCGTCCCCGGGTACGACTACGAAGGGCCAGTCGCGGAACTCGTCGAGCAGGCCCAGCACGACGCCGGCGACGGCGGTGCTGGCGGCACCCCACTTTAGTCCATCGCGATGTACGTCTGGGTGTCCTCGACGCCCTCGATGGACTGGATGTGCGTCGCGGCCACGTCCTTGACTTCGGCAGGTGTCCCGACCTCGACTTTGGCGATAAAGTCCACGTCGCCGGCGACGATGTGAGACGAGGTAACGCCATCGATGGCCTCGATCTCGCCCTTGAGTCGGTCGGCCTCACCAGTGTACACCTTGATCATGACGTAGGCGACGACCATCTCAGGCACCTCCCATGGCGGTTGCGCGGCCGGTCTCGCCGGCGACGATGCTGCGCACGTCGGCGAGCACGTCGAAGTCGGCGAGGATCACCAGTCGGTCGCCCAGATCCAGCGTCTCGTCCTCGCCGGGAAGCCGAAGCGGTTCGCCCTCCTTGCCGAAGGCGAGCAGTCGTGCGTTGCCGGGGAGTTCGAGTTCGCTGATGCTGTAGCCCCGCATCGGCGACTGCTCTGTGATGGTGAACTCGACGAGCTGGAGTTCCTGGTCGATGTCGGCGACGGCACGGATGTTCCCGCCGAGCAGTGCGTTCTTGGCGGCGATTGCGCCGAGCCGTTCGGGATAGATCACCTCGTCGACCTCGCTTGCGTACTTGCGGTAGATGTCCTCTCGATAGTCCTCGTCGATTCGCATGATTGTTCGGCAGTCGAACTGCTTGGCGATCATACACGCTACGAAATTGTCGTTGAGGTCGCCGGTCAAGGCACCGAGTGCGTCTGCGCCCTCCAACTGTGTCGCGCCCAGCGTCTTCTCGACGGCACCGTCGCCCTCGATAACCTCGTATCCCTCCTCTTGGGCGCGGCTCACCTTCGTGGGGTTGTTGTCCACGAGGACCACGTCGTGCCCACCGTCCTTGAGCACCCGTGCGGTCCGGAGTCCGACACGACCAGCACCCACGATAACGAATCGCATGGTAACGTTTACGAGATGAGGGTGGATAAAGGTACCCCGTCAGCTTCCTAAACTTTTTTCGTGTTACCAATACACATGGGAGATATGGTCAGTGCGTTTATCATGATCAAGACGACGGCAGGTAAGTCCGAAGGGCTGTTAGAGGAGATCCGTAGCCACGAGGGGATCAGCGAGGCCCACATCGTCGCCGGCAAGTACGACATCATCGCCGAGGGCGTCGGTAAGGAAGTGTACGATGTAATGCGCACGATTGCGACCCGGGTCCGAGACCTCGACGGCGTCGTCGACACGCGAACCTACATCTGTATGGAGTGACGCTGGGCCTACCAGCGCGGATGTCGATACGGCAAAGAGCCTCGAACCCCTGGCGAGCATATGGTCGGCGTCGTCGATCTGATTGGATTACTCGTGATCGTGCTGGTGAACAGTGCCGTGACGGCGCTGATGACCCGTTTTTTCCGCGTCAGGCTCAACACCCGGTGGGGGAGCTTGCTCTACTCGTTGCTGCTGTGTCCGGTCGTCCTCGTGGTCCTTCTCCTCGTGCTATCGGGCGTGTTCAAACTCGGCGGCAACGTCGGCAGCCGGTCGACCGTCCTGCTAGTGACACTGTTCGTGCCACTCGCACTCGGGATCACGTTCGACTACGTCTGGATGCCCGCCCCCGACGAGATCGAACTGCCCGAAGCGATGCAACAATAGGTCACCGCTCTCGGGAGAACAAGTCCTCGACGGTCTCGAAGACCTCCGCACGGACGGCCGCTTCTGGTTGGCTCGCATCGACCCGGACGAACCGCCCGGGTTCGTCTTCAATGAGTCGCTCGTAGTTCTCGCGCACGTCAGCGAGATAGTCGGCCGTCTCGAACTTGTTGGTCGCACCGGAACGCCGGGCGGCCGTCTCGGCGTCGACATCGAGATAGATAGTCGCGTCCGGGGGGCGCGTCCAGGGGGCGTGAATTTCCCGAACGTAGTTAAGTGGGTCCTCAAGTCGGTCCGAAAGTGTCGCCCCCTGGTATGCGTACCGGGAATCGGAGTAGCGGTCCGAGACGACGACCCGGTCTTGAGCCAGCGCTGGCCGAACCGTATCGTTCAGGTGGGCGGCGTGATCCGCGGTATAGAGGAACAACTCCGCGAGCGAGTCGGCGTCGGCGTCGTTGATCGAACGCACGACGGCCTCGCCGTACCACGAGTCCGTCGGTTCGCGGGTGAAGACGGCGTCGTCGGGGACGTCGTCGTGTGACTGTAGGGCCTCCCACACCGTTGTCTTCCCGCTCCCGTCGAGTCCTTCCAGCGTCAGTAGCATACCGACGTAGAGACTGCGCCGACACGTAAACGCCCCGACCTCGGGATGGTGCTGTCGACCCGGCCGGCAATGTACGATATCTGTCGTGTCTCTGCCCTCCGCCCTTAACACGATACGCACCACCTTTACATCACTTCCCGGTCACATGGCCAGTATGGACGTACTCGTCGTCGGCGGTAGTGGCTTTATCGGGACGCATCTGTGCGAGGAACTGACCGACCGCGGTCACGACGTGACCGCCCTGTCGCGGTCCCCAGGGGACGCAGACATTCCCGACGGCGTTCGGACAGTCACCGGTGACGTGACCGACTACGAGAGTATCGAGGGAGTATTCGACGGCCAGGATGCGGCGATCAATCTCGTCGCCCTATCGCCGCTGTTCAAGCCCAAGGGCGGCGACGAGATGCACGACCGTATCCACCGTGGGGGAACCGAAAACTGTGTGCAGGCCGCCGAGGAACACGGTGTCGAGCGATTCGTCCAGATGAGCGCACTCGGTGCTGACCCGGACGGACCGACCCACTACATCCGCTCGAAAGGCCGGGCCGAAGAGGCCGTCAGGGACTCGTCGCTGGACTGGGTCATCATTCGCCCGTCCGTCGTCTTCGGGGAGGGCGGCGAGTTCGTCCCCTTTACCAAGAAACTCAAGGGGATGTTCGCACCGGGGCTTCCCATTTACCCGTTGCCCGGCGGCGGCCGGAAGACGCGGTTCGAACCGATCTGGGTCGGTGACCTGGTCCCGATGCTGGCCGACGCACTCACCGAGGACGAGCACGGTCACGAAACGTACGAAATCGGCGGGCCGGAAGTGCTGACTCTGAGAGAAGTCACCGAAGCGGTGTACGAAGCCGAAGACACCTCGGTCAGTATACTTCCCTTGCCGATGGCGCTTGCCGGTGTCGGACTGAAGACGCTCGATGTCGTTCCGGGCTTCCCGATGGGTGCCGACCAGTATCGCTCTCTTAATTTCGATAATACGACACGGGAGAACGAGAGCACTGCCTTTGGCGTCGAAACGGGCGAGATGACGTCGTTACACGAGTATCTCGGCAGATAGTAAGCTACTCCAAAAAACAGGAGACGGCGAGTCCCTATCGAGATTCCGTCGTCGTCAGACGTTCTTTTCACGCCGGTATCGTATCCGATATCTTGGCAAAAGGCTTATGCCCGCCTTCCTACTTACCCCTTTTAAGCGGAGTCTCACCAATCAATGAAACTCGCGATGATCGGCTTCGGGCAGGCCGGCGGCAAAATCGTCGACAAGTTCCTCGAATACGACGAGCGAACGAACTCCGGTATCGTTCGCTCGGCGGTCGCGGTGAACACGGCGAAGGCTGACCTGCTCGGTCTCGAGAACATATCACAGGAGAATCGGGTCCTCATCGGACAGGCGCGTGTCAAGGGCCACGGCGTCGGTGCCGACAACGAACTCGGCGCAGAGATTGCCGAGGAAGACATCGACGAAATACAGGGTGCAATCGACGGCATCCCCGTCCACGAGATCGATGGCTTCCTGATCGTCTCCGGCCTCGGGGGCGGCACCGGGTCGGGCGGTTCGCCGGTCGTCGCGAAACACCTCAAGCGGATCTACACGGAACCAGTCTACGGACTGGGCGTCCTGCCGGGGAGCGACGAGGGTGGTATCTACACGCTCAACGCCGCCCGGTCGTTCCAGACGTTCGTCCGCGAGGTCGACAACCTGCTGGTGTTCGACAACGACGCCTGGCGCAAGACCGGCGAATCCGTCGAAGGCGGTTACGACCACATCAACGAGGAGATCGTCAAGCGCTTCGGCGTCCTCTTCGGTGCCGGCGAAATCGGCAGCGGTGACGACGTCGCCGAAAGCGTCGTCGACTCCTCGGAGATCATCAACACGCTCTCGGGCGGTGGGGTCTCGACGGTCGGCTACGCCTCCGAAGACGTAGAGATGTCCTCCAGTGGCGGCCTCCTCTCCCGGTTCAAAGGCGAAGACAGCGGCGGCGACATGGACAGTGCAAACACGACCAACCGGATCACGTCGCTGGTCCGCAAGGCCGCACTCGGCCGTCTGACGCTGCCCTGTGAAATCGACGGGGCCGAGCGCGCGCTGCTGGTAATGGCTGGCCCCTCGGCACACCTCAACCGGAAAGGCATAGAGCGCGGGCGCAAGTGGCTCGAAGAGCAAACCGGGAGCATGGAGGTTCGGGGCGGGGACTACCCGACCAACGAACCCCGCGTGGCCGCGGCAGTCCTGCTGTCGGGCGTGCACAACGTCCCCCGAATCAAGGAACTCCAGCAGGTCGCCATCGAAGCCCAGGACAACATCGACGACATCCGGCGGGAGAGCGAAGATAACTTAGAGCAGTTGGTGGAAGACGACGATGATGAACTTGACCCGCTGTTCTGACACCGCGGTTGCACTGGTGTGCATTGCGGTACTACTCAGTGTGGCCGGTACAGCTACTGCTCTCAGTATCTCCTCAGACGGCGTTCCAACCGAAGCACAGGTCGGTGACGAAGTGTCGGTGACCTACACTATCGACGACCCGTTCACCGATACGGCCAATCAGTGGACGCTACAGGCAAATACACAACTGGAGAACGTTCGCTGGACAGTGACCGTCCTCCGGGCCGGAACACCGGTGCAAAACGGTGAGACAACCTACGGCGAGCAGTCCTTCGAACAGGACCTCGACGTCGAGAACAACGGCGACGAGATCCAGATCGAGCTGGTCGGGACGGCTCCGACAGTCGAGAACTACAGCTACGAGTCCCGACAGACGTTCACTGTCGCCTCGCTCGACCAGCGAACTGGCAACAACACCGAAGAACTCGCCAACGACTCCGCACACCACTATACCAGCGAGAGTCGCGAAGCGCGACAGGCCATCGACGCGGCCCAGAGTGCAATCGACGCGGCCGGTGGCAACGCAGACGCCGAAAGCCAGCTGAACAGTGCCATCTCGCTGTACGACGCCGGAGAGTTCGAAGACGCAATGACTGCAGCCAACGACGCACAGAGCACGGCCGAAGCCGCCCAGCAGTCCTCACAGACGACCCAGACGCTCCTGATGGCTGCCGGCGGACTCGTTGCCCTCCTGGTGATCGGTGGCGGCGCGTACTACGTCCTCTCCCAGCGCGGTGACGACTACTCGAAACTGTAGATGCGAACCGTCGTGCCGTTCTCGGCCACTGCGCCGAACACACGACTCGCACCTGTTTTGACGCCCGACGAGCGCCGCGCGTTCGCACACGCGATGCTCGGCGACGTGCTAGACGCACTCGCCGGCGCAGGCGTCGAACCCGAAGTACTGACGACTGCTGCCGTCGGTCTCGACCGAGACCTGCCGGTGACCGTCGACGACCGGCCCCTCGACCCGGCGATCAACGACATCCTCGAACACGCAGACGAACCCGTCGCCGTCGTGATGGCCGACCTCGCGCTGGCGACCCCGGCAGCCCTCGGTCGGCTGTTCGACCCGGAGCGTGACGTGGTGCTCGCGCCGGGCCGGGGCGGGGGGACGAACGCCTTCGTCGCCCGCCACCCCGACTTTCGTGTCGATTACCACGGCGCGTCGATCCGGGACCACCGGGCAATCGCCGACGACATCGGGGCAACGGTGACGATTGTCGACTCCTACCGCCTCGGGACCGATATCGACGAGCCAGCAGACCTCACGGAAGTCCTGTTACACGGGCACGGGCGTGGGGCCGAGTGGCTGACCGACGCTGGCTTTGCGGTCACTGTCGACGACGGGCGCGCGACGGTCGAACGGTCGAAGTGAACGCTTTTGAGTCCCCGGACCGGAGACGGTGACGTGATTCCCGGCGCGGCCGAGTACGGCATCGATCTGCAACTCGCAGACGACGACATCGAGCAGTTGCTGTCGGTATCGCCTGCCGACGTACCTGCCGCCCCGGAACTCTCCTTTGCCCGGAACGTGTTCGTCCCGCTGACGACTGCCTGCCGGTACACCTGCACGTACTGCACGTACTACGACCCGCCGGGCCAGGCCGAACTGATGGCACCCGAGGAGATACGCGAGACCTGTCGACGCGGTGCAACAGCAGGGTGTACCGAGGCGCTCTTTACCTTCGGCGACGACCCGGACGACCGTTACACGGCCGTCCACGAGCAGTTAGCGGCGTGGGGCCACGACTCGATTCACACCTATCTCCGGGAGGCCTGTGAGATTGCCCTGGAGGAAGGGCTCCTTCCCCACAGCAATCCCGGTGACCAGACCCGCGAACAGATGGCGACGGTGGCGGACGTGAACGCCTCGATGGGCGTGATGCTGGAGACGACCGCCGACGTGCAGGCCCACGGCGGGCCACGCGCGAAGAACCCGGGCCAGCGACTCAACACGTTGGACGTGGCCGGGCAACTCGACGTGCCCTTTACGACGGGGATTCTGGTCGGAATCGGCGAGGACTGGCGAGCGCGTGCCGAGAGCGTCCTCGCTATCGCCGCGATGCACGAACGGCACGGTCACATCCAGGAAGTGATCGTTCAGCCAGTCGTCGAGAACGACCGCTGGGACGGCGGGACGCCGGATCTGGCGACGATGCGCCGTGTAACCGCGCTGGCTCGTGCAGGACTGCCCGAGGACGTGTCAGTGCAGGTCCCGCCAAATCTCGCGCCCGCGCGAGAACTCGTCGACTGTGGCATCGACGACCTCGGTGGCGTCTCGCCGGTGACCGTCGACCACATCAACCCCGAGTACGAGTGGCCAGCACTACCGGAACTGCGGGCCATCGCCGAACACGCGGGCGTTGCACTCCACGAGCGGCTCCCCGTCTACGAACGCTTCCTCGACGACGACCGGTGGCTCTCCGGGCGGATCGAAACGGCGCTCGACCGCGACGACGGGCACGGCCAGCGGTTCCGGGCGGTGCGTGACCGGGGGGAGAATCCCGTGCCTGCAGACGATTGACCGGGACGGACAATACCGTCAAACGAACTGTGCGAACACACGCTGTTCGATCTTCCGGAGATGTTCGCCGACAGTCCCGGCCGTCGCGTCGACAGCGTCTGCAACGTCTCGCTGCGTGGCTTCGCGTGGATTCTCGTAGTAGCCCAGTTCGACGGCGGTTTCCAGGACCGTCTGCTGGCGCTGGGTGAGACAGCCAAACAGGTCATCGACTCTCGGTGGCCGCTGGCCGGTTTCGAGCAACTCGATATCGTAGGCGTCCGAGTTCTTGGGAACAGCGTCGGAGAAGGCCCCGTCGTCACCGACAAGCGTGATGTCCATGGAACCGTCCGGGTTCGTTTCGATGGGCATCTCCATCAGCACCGCTGACCGCTGTCGTTGCTGGATCATCTGCCGGTTCGTCTCGTTTGGCTCGAACTGGAGATACGCGTACCAGCGCCCGTTCGCGCCGGTGACGGCGTACTGGTGGACGTACTCGCTCTCGGCGAGGATCCGCTCGTACCGCTCCCGGTTGCCCCGCGCCTCGCCGAGCATCACGCCGGTCCCGTCACTGAGTAACTCCACTTGGTGGATGGCCTCACGTGTGACGTGCTCGGCGTCGGCCAGGGCCTGGCCGAGCGGGTGGAGTGCACCCCCCTCGGTCGGCGTGAGTCGGACCGTAACGTACCGCATGTGCGAGATTCGCGTCGCCCACTACTTAAACAAACCTCATACGGGAGGCACCAGAGCGAGGGGGGCGGGCCGTGTAGTCTCGGACGATGACAACTACCGAGGTTCCGGGGCCGCGTGGTTTGCCCGTGATCGGAAACACTCACCAGTGGGCGCGCGACCCCTGTTCGTTCCGTGAATCGTGCGCTCGAAAGTACGGTCACGTCGTCAACTACGAGATGCTGGGATGGGACACGTACATGCTGACCGATCCAGACGACATCAAGCGCGTCCTCGAAGACCGCGAGACGTTCCCCAAGCACGAGGACGGGAACAGTGAACTCGAAGAAATCGTCGGCGAGGGGCTGCTCACGAGCGAGGGTGACCTCTGGGAGCGCCAGCGCGAGGCCATCCAGCCAGCGTTCTACATGAACCATATCAAAAATTACGCCGAGAGCATGGTCGATCAGGCGGCGGCGACGGGTGGACGCTGGAGCGATAGCGAACAGATCGACGTTCGGCGGTCGATGACTCGCTGTACGCTTGACATCCTGGTCGATTGCATGTTCGGCGAGGAGATCGATCCCGGCGCGCGCGGCCTCTACGAGGCTGTCGAGGCGTTTCAGGAACCACTCAAGCCGAGCCGCCAGCCGATCACGTTCTTCGCGCCCGACTGGGCACCGGTCCCGTTCCTGCGCCGGGCCGACCGCGCCAAGGCACACATCGACGAGCAGGTGTACGACATTCTCGACGAGCGCTGCGAGCAGCGGGCGGAAGGCAACGACGACCGCGACGATCTGCTGGCCATGTTGCTGGATGCCGATACCGAGATGGGAGACGAACAGATCCACGACGAGATGCTGACCTTCCTCTTTGCCGGCCACGAGACGACAGCACTGTCGCTGACGTACATCTGGCACCTACTGTCTGCCAATCCCGACGCCGAGGCCCGTCTCCACGACGAACTCGACGAACTGCTCGACGGAAAACCGGGCATCGAGGACGTGTTCGCCTTCGAGTACACCGAGGCGGTCGTCAAGGAAGCGATGCGGCTGTTCCCGCCAGCCCACGAGATCCGGCGCTCACCGGCCGAAGATGTCGAAATCGGTGGGTACACGATCCCCGAGGGGTGCCTGATTACGCTCCCGGCGTGGGTGCTTCACCGCGACGACCGCTTCTGGGACGACCCCGAACAGTTCCGCCCAGAGCGGTTTCTCGAAGACAGCGACCGGCCCGAATACGCCTATTTCCCCTTCGGCGGCGGCCCGCGGCGTTGTATCGGCCAGCAGTTCGCGATGACGGAGGCCCAGCTCGTCCTGGCGACGCTCGCTCGCGACTGGACACTCAAACGCGAGTACGACGACCTCGAACTGGCCGCGTCGGTCACGCTCCAGCCGAAAAATGACGTGACGATGACGCCACATCGGCGGTAGCGTCGAGGGACATCCGAGTTACTCCAGCATCGGTGTGCCGTCGGCACGGGGGCCGAGCATCGGCCCGAACGGTGGGTCGTCGGGGTCGATCCGGCGGCACTGTCGGTAGTCAGTCGAGCGTTCGACTGGTACCCGACCGATGGCCGTGATCATGTCGACGTATTCCTGGACGGTGCGCATCTGCCCGTAGTCGCCGCCGGCCCGTTTCGTGATCTCTTCGGAGAGAATCGTCCCCATGAAGTCGTCGGCCCCACAGGTGAGCATCTTCAGGCCGCCGGTGTCGCCGTACTTGACCCACGAGGACTGAATGTGGTCGATATTGTCGAGAAAGAGCCGCGAGACGGCGATCATCAGTTCGTCTTCGGCAGGCGTCGCGCCGCTGTCGACCATTCTCTCCTCGTACAGTGGTGTCTCTTCGTGGACGAACGAGAGGGGGACGAACTCCGTGATCGCGCCGGTTTCGGCCTGGAGTTCGCGAATCCGCTGCAAGTGCAGCGCGCGGTGGGCCTCGTTGTCGACGTGGCCGTACATGATCGTCGCGGTCGTATCGAGACCGACGTTTGCGGCAGCGGTCATCGCCTCGACCCACTCGTCGCTGCGAATCTTGCCCGGACAGATCACGTCCCGAACTTCGTCGACGAGAATCTCGGCGGCCGTCCCCGGGACGCTGTCGAGCCCTGCGTCCTGCAGGCGACCGTACACTTCCTCGTAGTCCCAGTCGGTCCCTCGACGGGCGTGGTAGGCTTCCTCCGGTGTGATAGAGTGCAGGTGCACGTCCCCGACGTTCATCGCGCGCAGTTGCTCGCAGTAGTTGCCCGGATCGGTATCGTATTCCGCGGGCGGGCGGTAGTTCAGGTCCCCGCGGTTGCTCGCTTCGAGGATCTCCCGGTGTTCGGCGTCGAGGGCGAAGGCCGGGTGGAGACCGGAAACCGAACAGACCTCGTAGATCCCCATCTCGATGGCGTCCTCGACGACCGCCCGGGACTCGGCGGGCGTCTTCGTGAACCCGCCGTGGTCCTCGTCGCTGGCCGTGCGGAATCGCTCCGAACGGTCCTTGAAATTGCAGAACAGACAGCCCGTGTTGCAGGCCGTCGTCACGTTGTTGTTGAGATTGGCGACGAACGTGACTTCCTCGCCGACGACCTCGGCCCGTCGCCGGTCGGCGGCCTCCAGCACCTGCTCCTTGCGCCGTGGGTCGACCCCCTCGGTATCGGTGCCCGTGGTCAGGAGTTCGATTGCATCGTCGACCGAGAGGCCCAGGCCGTCGCGTGCCTTCGCCAGCGCGTTCTCGAAGGACTGGTCCGTACTGGGGCGATGTGTGAAATCGAACTCGCCCCGCGGGACGTTCGTCGCTGCGTCGAAGGCGTCCGGCATCATCTGTCGATAGGTGTAGGCGGGCAAAAACGTGGCGGGACCGGTGCTTCTGGCCAGTATCAGTTCCGAAGAACACTCGTCGGGATAGCGACGAGAAGGTCGAACGTGTTGGATCCGAGGACGTTGCCCGGTGATGCGACACCCGTCCTTCGCGGAGCGAACGCTCACCAGCGTGTCGGGGAGACTGGTCGCCCCGTCCGGTGTTAGGTGTCTTGCTCGATCCAGCGTGGCGTCGTCGTTCTCTCGCCGACGAATTCGAAGTGCAAACGCCTTTGTCCGGCCCGGGACTACGCCAGCAGTAATGACCAGCGTCAAAGAGTTCCGTGTCGACGAATCGGCGACAGCGGAGACGCTCGGGCGGGGCGCGTTCGTGTTTACCGACGACTACTCGGTCTTCGACTGGGGAACGATGCCCGACGAAATCCCTCGAAAGGGTGCGTCGCTGTGCACGATGGGTGCGTTCAACTTCGAACTGCTGGAGGAGAATCACATCCCGACTCACTACGAGGGCGTCGTCGTCGATGGCACGGTCCTCGACCTGGGGGAGGCACTGGACGCCGGCGCGGTCCCCGAGGAGATGGCCATCTCGCTCACCCAGGTTCCGGACCTGCCCTTCGAGGACGGGACTTACGACTACGACACCTACCACACGGCCGCCGACGAGAACTACCTGATACCCCTGGAAATCGTCTTCCGTAATCGGGTCCCTGTCGGATCGTCGCTCCGGAAGCGAACGGACCCGGCCGATCACGGTCTCAGTATCGACGAGTGGCCCGACGAAGCGGTCGACCTCGACGATCCCGTCGTCGAATTCTCGACGAAATACGAGGAGCAGGACCGGTATCTCGACCACGACGAGGCCGACGAGATTGCCGGACTCGCGGGGATCGGCCGTCTCCAAGAACTGGCCCGTGCGGTCAACCACGTCGTCACCGAGCGAGCCGCCGACGCCGGCCTCGTGCACGAGGACGGCAAGATCGAGTGTCTTTACTACGACGGCGAAATCCACGTCGCCGACGTGGTGGGCACTTTCGACGAGAACCGCTTTTCCTACGAGGGCCAGCAGGTCTCGAAAGAGGTCATCCGCCAGCACCACAAGCGCACCCAGCCAGCGTGGGTCGAAGCCGTCAGCGACGCCAAGGCCCGGGCCGACGAGGCAAGCGTCGCCGACTGGAAATCGCTCTGTGACGGTCGGCCCGAACCACTGGACGACCACGTGATTCGAGCGGCCAGCGACCTCTATACGGCCGGGACGAACGCCTACATCGGGGCCAGCGTGTTCGAGGCCCCCGCGCTCGACGACGCCATCGCCACGATCCAGGATCTGTAGCCAACTACCAGACGCCGTCGTGTGATCGACCCGGTAACCGGTTGTAGCAGTCACAAACACTCGCTGCTGCTGTGCAATGCTATCGGCGAAACCGATCTATCGTCGAGACAGACTACCCGACCCTAGTCGTCCGCTTCGGCTTCGGAATCGTCGCCTGCCACGACCTCCCCGAGTCCGTCGACTGGACGGTCGGGGTTCTCCCTGTTGAGTTCCCGGGGCGCACCGAGTTGTGCGTCCACGTCGTCGGGATCGCGGAGTTTCGTGCGGCCGCGGTGGACCGTCACGTCGTCGCTCAGATGGAGTTCGATGGCCTCCAGCAGCGCATCGGCTTCGAGTGGCTGGCCCAGCCGCTGGAGTTCCGCTTCGGTGGCGTCGTCGGGCACGTTGAACGCCCGCTGGGTGATGATCGGCCCCTGATCGAGGTCTGTCGTGACGTAGTGGGCCGTCACGCCGGCGATCCGGACGCCCGCTTCGATTGCCTGCATGTACGCCGACGCGCCGGGGAAGGCCGGCAACAGCGACGGGTGGACGTTGATGATTCGGCTCTCGTACCGGAAGACCACGTCCGGACTGAGAATACGTATGTACCGAGCCAGCACGATCAGGTCCGAGTCGTACTCCGAGAGCAAGTCGAGCAGTTCCCCCTCGTCTGGCGTTCCCTTCTCGTCGCCGATATCGTAGAAGGGAACGTCGTACGTCTCGGCCAGTGGCTGCAGATCCGAGTGATTGCCGATCACGACATCGATGTCGGCACCCAGGTCGCCGCTGGCCCACGCCTCGAACAGCGCTTCGAGACAGTGACTCTCCTTCGTGACGAGAACAGCAATCGACTGGGTCTCCCGGTCGGCCGGGAACCGGACCTGCATGTCGACGCCCAGTTCCGCACCGAGTGCGTCGAGGTCCGTCCGGAGTTTCTCTTCCGTACAGACCATCTCCGCCGTCTCGACGTGCATCGTCATCCGGAACACGCCGTCCCGGACCGCCTGGTCCAGATCCTCGATGTTGATCCCGCGCTCGAAGAGCAGTGACGTGACCTCGGCGATCAGACCGGTATCGTCGTCGCCGACGACCGTGATTTCGGTCAGGTTCCGCGTCACGACCACCACCCCGTGACGATATCCGTTCTCATTGCTCACCGGTCGGTCGTGACACGTCAAAAGCCTTCGTGTTGGCTTTTTGATGGTCAGATTACAGTCGAATGATACAACCGGTAAAGACTAAGACGGTGGAGTTGTCACAGTAGTTTGTGGTTGACTCGCACCCAACTGTTGTCTCTGTGGACGGTGATCCGGACGAACAGGCAGCGACGGTCGATGCCCTCTCTGCCGCAGGATTCGAGGTGATTCAAGAGACGACGGTGAGTGGTGCGACCTCGGCACTCAGTTCCGAGATCGACTGCGTAGTCACGGCGACGACGTTACCCGATGGGACGGGGTTCGACGTGCTAGAGCGGGTTCGGGCGGCGTACGCGGACTGTCCGGTCGTGCTGTTCGGGGAGGCATCGCCGGCCGACGTACCGGCAGACAGTCAATCTCACATCGTGGAGTACCTGCCGCGTTCGATTCCGGGCGTCAGGGAACGACTGGTTTCACTCATCAAGGACGCAACGATGGGCGGGTACCAGGTCGCGTATCCGGTGCCCGAAGACGAGCAGGCACGCCTCGAAGCACTGGCGGCATACGACGTGACCGATTTCACGACGGCCGAGACGTTCGACCGGTTGACGAAACTGGTCGTCAGCCACTTCGATATCGACAAGGCGTTCGTAGGCCTCGTCGACGAGCACGAAGAGCGGTTCGTCGCCTGTGAGGGGGCAGACTGGCAGACAGTGGCCCGCGAGGATACGATCTGTACACATACGATACTCGAACACGAAGTCATGGTGGTCGAGGACTTGACCGAGGATCCGCGGTTTGCCAGCAACGACCAGCTCAGAGAACTCGATGTCCGGTCGTACGCGGGTGCGCAGTTAACGACGCCCGGCGGCCAAACAATCGGGGCGCTTTGCTGTCTCGACAGCGAGACGCGGTCCTACACGACCGAGGAGTGTCAGGACCTGCAACTCTTTGCCGACGAAGCAATGGAACAACTGGAACTCAGGCGGCGATTGAACGAGCGGCTGCCACAGGAGACGGCCTGAGGGTGTGATATGAGTCAAGCCAACGATGCAGGCTACGTGTTCGAAGGGGTGCCACTCGAACCGGTTTCAGAAGGAACGAACATACTGGTGACGGGGCCATCGCTGGGTGGACTCAGACAGTTACTGCTTGGATTGCTTGCCGGGCCGTCCGAAGAGGGAATACTCCTGGTCGCGGCCGACGTGAGCGCCACCGAAGCCGTCGGCGACTTCAAGGCTATCGGCGGCAACGTCGACCCGTCGCGTATGTGTCTCATCGACTGCGCACAGGACAGTAGCGAGTCCGAGAGCGAGCAGATCCACGGCGTCGCGACGCCGGCAGATCTGACGGGGATCGGGATGTCGTTTTCCCAGCTGTACGAACAGTTACACGCGAGCGGAACGGCGCGTGTTCGGACGGGACTGTACACCCTGGGACCGTTGTTGATGTACGCCGACGACATCCGTCCGGTATACCGGTTTCTCCACACCGTCACCGGGCGTATCCAGTCGGTAGACGGTCTCGGCGTCTGTGCTGTCGACCCCGCTGCACAGGACGAGCGGACGATCAAGAGTGTGGCTCAGACGTTCGACGGACAGGTCGAACTCCGCGAGCGCGACGGCACCCACCAGATCCGGAGTCACGGGCTGTCAGGCCAACCTGACGGGTGGCACTCCGTCGACATCAACGGGACGGCGCGCAGCCACCAGTAGTCGTCGGGGTGCAACGACGGTCTGGGCACCAGAGAACGCAAGCGTTTTCTCCGATCCCAACCGTCAGTGTCACAATGACTGCGTACACCGCGACCGTGACGGTCCGGCTCAAGCGTGGCGTCCTCGACCCCGAGGCCGAAACGACGAAGCGTGCGCTCGACCGGCTCGGGTTCGAACTCGACGCCCTGCGTTCGACCGACCGCTTCGAAATCGACCTCGACGCCGGGAACGAGGACGCGGCCGAAGAGCGAGCCAGCGAGATGGCCGAGCGACTGCTGGCGAACCCGACCATCCACGACTACGAGGTGGCGGTCGAACGGGCCGACGGATGACAGTCGCCGTCGTCCGCTTTGGCGGGTCGAACTGTGACAGAGACTCGATCCAGGCCCTGACACAGTTGGGCATCGACGCCGAACTCGTCTGGCATGAGGACGGACTGCCGGCGGATATCGACGGTGTCATGCTGCCCGGCGGGTTCTCCTATGGCGACTATCTCCGGGCCGGGGCGATGGCGGCCCGGTCGCCGATCATGCAGGAAGTTCGCGAGGCCGCGAGCGAGGGCGTGCCGGTACTTGGCGTCTGTAACGGCGCACAGATCGGCTGTGAGTCGTCGCTGACCCCTGGTGCGTTCACCACGAACCGGAGCGCTCGCTTCCAGTGTGAACGGGTTCACCTCCGCGTCGAGAACGCCGACACGCCGTGGACGAGTGCCTACGAAGAAGGCGAGGTCGTCGAGTTCCCCATCGCACACGGCGAGGGCCGGTTCGAAATCGACGACGACCGTCTCAACGAACTCGAAGACGAGGACCGTATTCTGTTCAGATACTGCGACGAGGACGGCGAGGTCCACGAGGGGGCCAACCCGAACGGGTCGAAGCACAACGTGGCGGGGATCACCGGCGAGCGTGACTCCATTGCCGTGATGATGCCCCATCCCGAACGCGTTGCCCTTCCCGACCTCGGACAGGTTGACGGACAGGGCGTGCTTCGCGGTTTCGCCGAGTGACAGTCACCGTTCAGATCGCTTCTCCGGTCGATCCACTCGCGCCGGTATCGCTCTCACTGGCTGCAGTCGGCGTGATCGGTGGCTCGCCGTATTCCGCTTCATATGCGTCGGCGAACCCGTCTGCCCAGATGTAGAAAATGGCAGACTGGAAGACGAACTGGACGAAGGGAACGGCCAACAGGCCGACGATCGTGAAGCCGAGTACGTTCACGATCACGGACATGATAACGTTGACCGCGAACGCGATGAGGACTGCCTTGAGCATCGTTCTGTTCGGCGTGATCGTGCGCAACACGCCGAAGTCGAAACCCGCAGCGATGCTGTCTTTCCGGACGAAGTTGGCCGTCGCGACAGGCATCACGAATGCGAGTGCGAGCACTACCACGAGATACAGCAAGGCACCGACCGCGACGCCGAGAAACACGAGCGCGCCGCTCTCGGCGATGGCACCGATCAGGAGCAGGAGACCGGCGGGAAGTCCGGCGATCAACAGTGCGGCGAATCCGTAGGGCAGTACGACGGCCAGGTGTCTCAGACCGTCGATGGTGGTCTCGACGAGGGCGAGTTCACCCCATTCCGGCGGGTTCGTCGTCTCGCCACGGAGGACGCGACGCAGTACTTCGAGCATATACCCGTTGACGGTGAAAAACAGCGCCAGCGGTAGAATGAAGATGCCAAACAGGAGACCGGCACATATCAGTCCTCCACCGATCAGCACACGTTTGAGCCACTCGTCACCCTGCGTCTGGTATCGGATCGACGCTTCGATCATACTAGCTGACTACTAACCGGTAACCAGTAAATAAGTTGTGCAGCGTCCATCTCGAATGTAAATCAGCTGATGCTTCTTCGAGAGGAGATACTGTATCGCGACTGACAGCGTCACTCCAGAGGAAGGGAACGAGGGGCCATGGAGCGTGTGACAAGGTCCTGACCCCTATCTGATTACAGTGTTCCAGCAACAAAAAGCCGCGGTTACCGGAGTGAAAGTGGAACTACCGGGTGGGGGGATACTGCCGGCCGCGTCGTGACGGCACTTGCCACCTCCTGACGGCAAAACGCGCTAACGATGCCGGCATCGAACTATACACTCGGACACGAATAGTTCAACGTAACCGTCGCTGGTTCGGGGTTGAGACATTTCTCCCGGCTGGTTAGCCCGCGGAACCGTTGCATGGTCCGTGTCCGGGTGTATATGCGTATGACAGCATCACCGCGCCAGCGGCAGCGAGTAACTCCGTTCTCGTTCGACGACGGCCGCCCAGGTCGCTTCACACGCACACGAAACCTGCTCGAAGACGCTCGGGTCCTGACGCAGGTCGAAGTCCTTGATCGCTCGCTGGGCGCGGTCGTCACACTCGCCACAGTTGTGCGGGCCGCGGTCGCTCCCGTGGCCAACGGGGTCCGAGACGACGATCACGTCCTCGTCGGCAGTCGATTCCAGCACGTCACACACCGACCAGAGCCAGGGCGGGCGGTAGCCACCGTCGTGGTACAGTTCCTCGACCATCGTGTAGCGCTGGACGTTACAGGGGTTCATCGACACCGTGTGACACCCCTCGACGTCGGCGCACTTGCGCACCGACCGTTTCATGTCCTCGACGGCCTCACCTTCGGTGAGGAAGGGGGGTTTCAACAGGAGGTACGCCTTGACACCCCCACCGGCGGCCCGGGCCGCCGCTGCGGCATCCTCGAAGTCGACAAAGTCGAAGTACTTGTTCACACAGTCCCGGCGCACGCGGTCGGTGGCCGTCTCCAGACCGACGGCGACGTCGGTCTCCAGTCCCTGCTCGACGAAATCGCCGACCTTCTCGCTGGCGATGAAATCTGGCAGCGACTCGACGACGATGCGGTCCCGGTCGGCGAAGGTGTCGGCGATGGCCCGGCGGGTCTGTGCGCCGACCTCGCGCTCGTCGAGGAAACTACCGGAGGTGTATATCTTGACGAGTCCCGACTGCTCGTCGGCGTTCTCGGCCTCGTGGTCCAGGCAGTGCTGGAGCTGGGCCAGCAGGTCCTCGTGGGCGACGCTGCCGCCGTCGACGCTCTCGGCGACGTAGCCACACATCGTACAGCCACCGGCGCGGGCCCACCGACAGCCGCCGGTGTTGAGAACGATCGTCAGGCTCTGGTAGACGCCGTCCGGCGTGTTGTCCTCGTCTAGCCAGACGCGGGTCGGCTCTCGGGGGTCGTAGGACGCGTCGTTGCGCGAGCGTACGTCGCGCATCACCGTGTTGTGGGCGTCCATGCCCTTACCCTGCTCGTAGACGTCGGGACTGGGCTCGCTCATTGTCGTGGGAAAGCGGATGCACACGTAAAACCGGCGCGGTCTGCTCATACTGTCGGACGGAAGTCCGATACATTTCGCCACCCGGGGGTGGCGAGAATCTTCAGATGGTTACGTCCGACAGTATCACCAGCCAGCGTGCCGGTCCGTCCGGGCCGCCCGGACCGCGAGTGCGACAGTGGCCCCCGCGGTGTTGGCGAGGGCATCGAAAAGCGAGAACTGCCGGGTCGCCACGACCGTCTGGAGGCCCTCGATTGCCAGACCGTACAGTGCGACGAGGGCAAGAACGGCCAGCAGCGACTGGACGGTGGTCGCGCCGGTTGCGCGGGCGAGGAGCAGCGCGAAGAGTGCGTAGCCACCCGCGTGAAACCAGAGGTCCACCGCGACGACGCCCAGTGGCCCCGTCGCAGCCATCGTCTCGCCCGAGGCTGGCAGGAGCGAGACGACGAGCAGTCCCGCGGCGTAGCAAAATACGAGAGCAGTCCAGCCCCGCTGTCGCGGTTCGAGTCCGTCTACCACGTCAGCCCTTCGTAGGTGATGCCGTCGCGACGTTCGACCACGTGGCGGCCGTCGACGACGACGGGCGTCGCCATCCGGTCGAACTCGTCGTCGAGCGCGGCGAACTCGTCCCAGTGGGTGACGACGACAGCGCCGTGTGCGTCGGCGAGGGCCTCATTGGCGCTGTCGGCGGCCTCGAAGTGAACGTCGGGAGCGTACTCGCGGAACGACTCGACGGCGACGGGATCGTAGGCGACCACGTCTGCCCCCCGTTCGTGGAGTCCCTCGATGACGGGGATAGCGCGAGTTCCACGTACGTCGTCAGTCCCGGGCTTGAACGAGAGTCCGAGAACGGCGATTCGCTTGCCCGTCACGTCGACGTGGTCGTCGAGCAGGGAGAGGAGGCGCTCTGGCTGTCGGTCGTTGACGGCGACGGCCGACTGCAGGAGTTCGGGGTCGTAGCCGGCGTCCTCGGCGGCGGCGATGAGTGCGGCTACGTCCTTCGGAAAGCAGCTTCCGCCCCAGCCGAGCCCCGAACGGAGGAATCGCTCGCCGATGCGGTCGTCGAGGCCGATGGCGTCGGCGACCTCGTAGGCGTCTACGTCGTACTCCTTGCAGATGTTGCCCAGTTCGTTGATCAGGCTGACCTTGGTGGCGAGAAACGAGTTGTTCGCGTACTTGATCATTTCGGCCTCGCGGATGCCGGTCTGGACCACTGGCGCACCCGTTTCTTCGATGAGTGGGTCGTAAACGGCCGAGAGGGTGTCGTAGGCGTCCCCGTCGTTTGCACCGAGGACGATCTTATCGGGGTTGAGAAAGTCGGCGACGGCGGTGCCCATTCGGAGGAACTCGGGGTTCATCGCGACCTGGAAGTCCTCGCCGACGGACAGGTCACCGGCAGTCTCGATGGCCGGCGCGACCACGTCGTCGGTACTCCCCGGAACGACGGTGCTCTTGACGACCACGAGGTGGTCGTCGCCGGGTTCGAGCACCTCGCCCAGCGACTGTGCGCCCGTTTCCATGATCGAGAGGTCGTTGCTCCCGTCCTCCTGGGCCGGCGTCGGCAGTGCCAGAAAGGTCGCCTCGGTGCCTCGGACGGCGTCGTAGTCCGTCGTTGCCCGCAGGCGGTCGCCCGCGTGGCGCTCGATGCGTTCCTGCAGTCCGGGTTCGTGGATCGGCGCGTCGCCGGCGTTGATCGCCGCGACGACCTCTTCGTCGATGTCAACGTTGACCACGTCGTGGCCCAGATCCGCCAGGCAGGCCGCGAGCGTCGTCCCGACGTAGCCGCTGCCGACGATACTGACGTGCATTGGGTGGTGCTTGGCTACCACGTGACTTGAGAATTCTGCTCTTGTACCGGTGGACGTACCATTCGGTACTCCTATGAGGATCTCGCAGGTGAGGCCATCCACGTTGACGAATAAAAATTGTTCGGCTCCCCAACGCGGTCGCGTTGAGTTAGTCACTGGCTGTACGGCGCTGTTGATCCCAATACGAACGAAATTCTTCACGTGAGCCTGTTTCCGACCACAATGAAACAGACGACGCGGTGGTTTCTGGATGAGCTACACCGTCGCTATCAGCTCGACGACGTGGTATTGCCCGTGGACGGTGCGGATTATCTTGGACCAGTTCTCGCTGAAGACGGGTACCGATTCCAGGTAATTCCACACGGGAATCGGAATGCTACCGAACGTGTTTTCTGGGAAATAGAGCGACGAACATCATCGGTTGCGAATAGTTTTAGCCATGTCACGCTTGAGACAGCCCAGTCGTGGCTCGAAGCCTTCGCCGTCTACCACAATTCACGTCAAACTTAACGCGATGATAGTCGGCAACCGTACTATTCACAGAGGCACTCGTACCCTTGCGAATATCGGCGACAACAAACATATATTCGATATATAATTGTACTTGATACCTACGTATAATTGCAATTGCCAAAAAGCAGGCAGATCTGGGAGATTTGGGATAATATTCAGGTATATAGATTCTATGAACTTCCAATGAGAATCAAGTAGTCATCTATCGGGTCAAAAATCTTCGCGCCACGAAGATTCACACCCATTCGATCGAGTATTGTCTGGCCTCACTAAAAATCATAGACATCACTTTTCGAACAGGGGCTGAAACCATCTTAAATAAAGTGGATGACCCATCAGCAACCAGCCGAACGTAAGACGACTGAACCTCAGAGATTTGCTCATTAGCTGCTGTCGGCAACGATAGGGTTGGTCAGTGTCCCGACCCCTCCAATCTCAACGTCAACGGTGTCTCCGGGTTCGAGGAGTTCGGGCGGTTCGCGGAAAATACCGACACCGCCCGGAGTCCCTGTCGAGATGACATCGCCCGGTCGGAGCGTGGTGACTCCGCTGATGTATGGCGACCTCTTCAACGCCGAAGATGAGTTCCGCTGTGTTTGAGGACTGCATCGTCCCGATTGAGACGTCCCTGTGGCGAGACGGGAACGATGTTCTTGACGAAGAATACCGGATTACGATTCGACACCGACATGCGACTCGCCAGAACCGTCCTCCTTCTCCATGTCTTTGGTGTCCTGGGACTCCGACCGTATGTCGGCGATTATAAATTCGATCGAGATGAGGAAGGACGCAACAAGCAGTATCAGAAATTGCCCTACATCATCGAGGAACGGATTCAAGTCCACAAACGGAATCGCTCCCGAGTCCAGAAAAAGATTCAGGAGGAATATCAAGGCCAGCACGCCACTCGAGTACCGACCGAATTTGGCAAGGGATTTACTATTCGCCATCATACTCAAACAATAATAATAGATATAAAAATGTTCGGTTTATCACTTCGATCGCTACCAGTCTGACCCGAAAACTGAGCGGAGCGTTATATGCCCCACATCGAGAGAATGGGGAACCATGCAATCAGCAAGATGATCGCCAACATCGCGATCATGAACGGTACGGCAGTTTTCGCGATGTCGGTTATCGATTCCCCACTGACGCCGGACATCACGTACAGATTGAGGCCGATTGGCGGTGTGATGAATCCCACCGCAAGTGCGGAAATAAAGAACACGCTGAAATGGATCGGATCCATCCCGATGCGCTGGCCCACTGGGAGCAGCAGTGGCCCCAGAACGAGGATATTTGGTGTCGTCTCCATGATAGCACCGGCCATGAACAAGAGGACCATCATTATGATCGTAACGAGGTAGAAGTTGCTCGTGGTCCCGATGATCGCACTGACGAGGGCCTCCGGAATTCCCAGTGCAGAGAGGATCTGACTGAACAACAGCGCGATAGCGATGATCGGGGCGATGACCCCGTTCACAAGTGCGCTGCGTTCCAGCATCTCCGGAAATTGCGGCAAAGAGAGCGTTTGTAACCCGATTCCGATGATGATCGTCGTAATCACGGCAACCGAAGAGGCTTCTGTCGGGGTGAACGTCCCACTATAGATGCCGCCCAGGATGATGAACGGAATCAGCAGCCCGTACTTCGCGTCCCACAGGCTGAATACGACATCGGTGAGCTCAGGGTGGCCGGTACCGGTTTCGTACCCCTGGTACCTGTTCACCAATATGTTCATCACGACCATGCCGAGGAGAATGGCTACACCTGGAATCAGTGCAGCTATGAACAGGGTGGACGCTGAGATGCCGAACACGAGGCCCACGATGATGTAGGAGATGCTGGGCGGGATGAGAATGCCGGTCGAGGCACCACTCGCAACCAGTGAACAGCTATACGACCGTGGGTAGCCTCGCTCCCCGAGACGGTCAAGTGTGATCCGGCCCAGAGCTGCCGCGTCGGACGCATTTGACCCACTGATTGCCGCGAACAGTCCGCAGCCGAAGAGGGTGGCAGTACCCATCCCGGTCCGGAACCCACCGAATACACTCTGAGTGAAGTTCAGTAGTTTGTGCGACAACCCCGTCTCGACAATCGCGTCCCCGGTAAGGATGAAGAGAGGAACCGCAATGAGAGCGAATGCATTGAGGCCGGTGAATAGGGTTTGCCCGAGGAGGATAGTCGGAAGGACTCCCGACACCTCCAACAACAGATACCCGCCGATGCCGAGTGACGCAAAGATCGGAACACCGATCAGGATGAGGAGTGCGGTGAGAGCGAGAACCCCGAGAACAGCTGTTGAGACCATGGTTATGCGAAGAGTTGCTCTCCTTTGTATACTTCTCGGCCGGCCAAGACATCTTTAATATCTCGGTACAGTGCCTGTAAGATGCGTACTGTGAGCAATCCCATTCCGATCGGCACTGCGACCTGGAAGTAGATTTTATTGACTCGCAACGCCTGGGTTTGACCACCGAATTCAAGTAACGTCTGGAGTTGCGGAATCGTCCACAGGATCGCGACGACGACAAAGGCAAGCATCACAATGTCACCGAGAATATATAAGAGTCCAGTCGTCCGCTCTGAGACGTATTGATGGAGGATGTCGATTCGGAGATGCAGGCGTTTGTGGACTCCCCAGCTCGCACCGATCCAGGTGAGGTAGATGAACATGAACCGAGCCGTCTCTTCGCCCCAGATACTGGCGTTGTTCAGGACGAACCGGCGGAAGACCTCGATACCGATTATCGAGATGACGTACATGTAGATAGAGAGGAGGAGATATCTCTCCAGATGTTCGTTCAGTAATCTAGCAGCTGACGATATCCGCCGTCCCACCGGGTTTGAGCGGACGTTGTTTTGCAGTTTCTCGATCATGGTCGATGACGAAGATACGCCAATTTAAAAAGGCTGTGCTAGTTCGGGACCTCGAAATCGCTTTTCTGCCCCTTGGCTTCTTCCAACTTCTTGAATGTCTCCATGTCGCCCGCCAGCTCCTTTTTCCAGCTATCCCACTCAGAGCGCTGGTAGCCAATTTTGTCCTTCCACTTCTGTAGCTGAGAGTCCGATAGATTGTGGATTTCGACGCCTGCCTCTTCCAGTTCGGTGAGTGAATTCTCGCGTGATTTGGGAACCTGGTTGAGATTGTCCCGGAACGTATTCTCCGAGGCTTCATCCACGGCGCTCTGTAGGTCGCTCGGAAGGTCGCTGTACCATTTCTCGTTCATGGCGTACACCTGAGCATCTTCTACCATCTGCGTCCGGGTAATTGATGAGACGAGGTCACTGAATCCGAACGTCACGAACGCTTCGATGGAAACGTGAAGCGAATCAGCGACTCCTTCCTCGATTGCAGACGGCGTTTCTCCCCAAGCGACCGGTGTCGGGTTTGCCCCGGCCATCTTCCAGGCTTCTTCAAGAATTTGTGACCCGGGAATACGGTGCTTGTAATCGGCCATATCGTCTGGTGTCAGAACGGCGTTTTTCCCTTTCCTGACACCAATCGCCCGTGGATCGATAACGAGGTAGAACAGGGGTTCGAACCCGTTCTCTCGGACATTGTTGTGGACGTTGTTTTCCCATGCATCGCTGGTGACCAGATTGACGAACTGTTGGTTCGTCCCAGTGAAGTAGGGGAGATTGACCAGGTCGACTGCAGATGCGTACGGTGCGAAGTTCGAGAACGAGAACTGTGCAGCCTGGATCGTTCCTGACTGAACCTTTTCGGCCAGTTCCGATCCTGCGCCGAGAACGCCATTGGGATGGAGTTTGACCGAGATACGACCATCGGAGGCTTCCTCGACATTCTCTTTGAACTCCTGTTGCATCACGGGGTACTCTTCTGTCGTACCCAGTTTGTAGGCGGTTGCAACGTCCAATTCGTACGTGGTCTCACCCGCATTAGAGGTCGACGCACCATCCTGTCCATTGCCTCCGTCCCCACTGCTTCCATCCCCGCCCGATGAACCCTGATTACCTTCGCTACATCCAGCGAGAGCGACTGTACTTGCGGCACTGATACCTTTGATATAATGCCGTCTGCTAATCTTCGGCATGGTAACCCGTACATGGTTATAATATTAATAATTAACGGTCATCCTTATTTCCTGATCGTCAGTCACACCGTAGTCGGGACTGGTAGTCACGGTGGACAAGGGAACGAACACGCCACACGACATACGCTTCCCGCGCGAGGTGTTTCTCTCGGAGGTGGGACGAATTCTATTGGTACGGATTCATCGACGTAACACCATCTGTAGCCCGCACTGACCGTCTCTCGACCAAGCCTCGAAAGCCAGTTGCGGTCGATGATTGTACTGAAAGTCAAGTTCAAAAGACCGCAAGCGTGGCGACTGATAGGGATGGTACTGTCTCTGTTGTGACGCCCGATCATCGTGGCGGCTTCCCGAGAGACTTACAATGTCCCTGAGAATGTTTCGACTCCCCCTGATCTTCTGTAACGGGAAGGGCGCACTTCTCGAAAACGCTCGCTCACCGCGAAAGCAAAAATAAAATATCGCTCTGCGACGAACCGATTCGGAACTTTTATTCAGCAGTCGAGGTCCACAAGCGCAGCTGGTCCCGATCGGTATTACTCATCAGTTATTGGCCGTATCTCGGCCGATAATTGATGACCGTGCATCCCTTCCATTTCCGAGATACGGGCTGCGTACTCTGACAGGTGCGCAGCACCTCCCGCAGTCAGCTCCTGGTGGGTGATCGTTTTCATGTACGAACTGATCCAGCACCCGCCATTGAATCGTGCTGTCCCATGTGTTGGAAGAATATGATTGGGCCCGGTGATTTTATCGCCGAAGGCTACTGGTGCATTCTCACCGAGGAATGCGCCCCCATAGTTACTCATTTGCTCGAGAATGTCACGGGGAGCCTCCGTCATAATCTGGACGTGTTCTATTGCGTACTCGTCAGCGATCGTAACCGCCTCAGCATCGTCCTCAGCGAGCACAATTTGCCCGTTCTGCTCCCAGCACTTGCGGGCTGTCTCTTCGGTTTCGAGTTGCGGTAGCCACGACTCGATCTCCTCAAGTGTCCGTTCACCCAACTCTTGATCAGTCGTGACCAAGACAGGCTGGGAAGTCTCTGTGTGTTCGGCCTGGGAGAGGAGATCGAGTGCGACGACCTCTGGGTCTGCAGTGTCATCTGCGATGATGAGGACCTCCGTAGGTCCAGGGAGTAAGTCGAGGTCGACCTCACCGAATACCTGTCGCTTAGCCTCGAAGACAAAGACGTTACCCGGACCGGTGACGACATCTACCGAATCGATAGTCTCGGTACCATATGCCATCGCCCCGATTGCTTGGGCACCGCCGATTTTGTAGATTTCGTCGGCACCCGATTCATCCATTGCGTACAACTGGTAGGCATTTGCTGACCCGTCTTCTCGGGGCGGGGTACACGCGATAACCCGGTCGACCCCTGCCACACGCGCGGGGACGATCGACATCGGTGCAGTGGCAATATGAGTGAAGTGCCCACCAGGAACGTAGGTCCCAGCCGCTTCGACGGGGAGTGTCCGCTGGCCACAGATGATGCCGTCACCAAACTCACGCTCGAAGTCGTTATCTATCGACTCCTTCTGAGCTTGCGCGAAATCGCGGACACGTTCTATGCTGTAATCGATCCGCTCCTTTTCCTCTTCGGTGAGCTGCTCCCTCGCAGCCTGGATTTCATCGTCAGTAACCCAGAATTCATCGAGTTCTACGCCGTCGAATTTCTGGGTCAGCTCTCGAATGGCGTCGTCCTGTTCTTGACGGACCTGCGACAGGATATCGTACACGCTGTCACGGACTTCTTTGGAGATCTCCGTGGACTGCTCTGGTGCATCTTTGAGGTATTCTCTACTACTTCCCATGCCCGACACTAACTATTGCACCGTAATAAAACTTCCGTATATATCGGTTTGATTTATATATTTGAATAATTGAATGAGCGTATAATACGGTAGTTTTGAACTGCAGGACCGTTACGCGCTGTTCGTCGTTACGTCGAGGGGCCGATGCGGTGGATGGCGAACTGGCTCTCGCCCATCGCCTCGCTCATTGTCAATTTGCCGTTAATGACATCGGTGATCTCGTCCCACAGCTGATCGGTTGCCCAGTCGAACGTTTTGTCACCGACGAGCGCTTCGCTGACGTCAACGTCGGTCTGTTCGGGTACCCGCTCGGCACTGTGTGGGTTGCCGGTGATTTTGATCGTCGGCATCAGGGCGTTCGAGAGGGTGTGGCCCTGTCCAGTCGAGATGACCATGAAGTGAGCACCACTCGCACCGATGCCAGTCACGGACTCGGCTCCGTGGCCCGGCGTGTCCATGATGTACATCCCCGAGGCGTCGGGGATCTTCGCGCCGTAGTCGATGATGTCCTGGATCGGCCCGTCGCCGGACTTGACGAGTGCGCCCAGGGATTTCTCCTCGATGGTCGTGAGCCCGCCGTCCATGTTGTCGGGAGTTGGCTGGGCGCCACGGACATCGTAGCCTGTCGCCTGCAGGCGTTGGTTCCAGTTCTCGACGCGGTCGAGGATCTCTTGCCGGACTTCGTCGTTTATTGCGCGGTCGGCGAGTTCGTTTTCGCCACCAAAGAACTCCGGTGTCTCGGCGAAACAACCACGGCCACCGTGCTCGTCGATGAGCCGCCAGACCGCGCCTGCGGTGGCCTTGTGCTGGCAGAGCCCGCTCGTGGTGTCCGAGGTCGCACAGTTGATGCCGAAGGTGAGCTTCGACATATCCGCACTGACACGGTTCTGATTGCTGGCATCCTGTACTATATCCTTCGCCGCGTTGACGGTGGCCTTGAGCCCATTCATCACGCCCTTCTGGCGGTGGATGTTGACCGACTCGCTCGGGCGGCCGGTTTCAGCGACGTCTTCGGCCAGTTCGTCCCCGTCGACGATCTCACCAGCGTGGGCGACGACGACCGTCCCGTAGACGTTCGGGTGGGTCCCATAGCCCAGTAGAGTACGGTACGTCTGGAAGACGTCTGGCTTGGTCTGACACCGGCCCAGCGGATGGGTAATAGGAACAGCGTTCTCAATGATATCGGCCGCACGCTTCACTGTGTCATTGGCGTAGGGGGCCGTAGAGATGATGGCAACGTTATTTCGAATGCCGATACTCCCGTCTTCGCGCTCGTATCCAAGGAATTCACTCATCTGTATTTATTCACTCACCGCGGCAGTCTCTGTGTCGCCTGCGAGGTCACCACGTCCATAGTTGCTCTCGACGTTGTGGATGTGCACCCACGTTCCCGCGGGGATGTCCTCCGTTGCGTTGCCGATACTCTTCCCGTACTTCGTGATCGTCTCGCCCGCAGCGATGTCTTCGATAGCGATCTTGTGTCCGAACTGCACGTCTTCAGGGATCTCAACAGTTCGTTCCCCGTCACCGACAGCGACGGTGATTGTCTCCCCGGATTCGAGTTCGCGGAGTGCCGTCGCCACGTTGTCTTCAGGTTCGACAACCTCTACGTACCTATCAGGCATACATGACTTCAGTTCAGTTACTATATTATAAATGTTTTGGTAGCGGGATTCAGAACAGCGAGAAGACGACGAAGAGAGTAATCAGACTGACAGTAGTGAGATGGACGATTACGACCAGTACAGGCTTGATCCCCGTCGATCGCAGTTCTTTGAGACTGATATCGAAACCAAGGCCAACAAAGGCCAAGAGGAACAGCCAGTTACGCACCGTACCAATGGAGGCGACAGCTTGAGCCGACGGGCCGGCCACGTTAGCGAAGATAACGACGACGAGAAACCCGAAGAGGAATTTCGGAAACTGGCCCCAGAGCTTCGAGGAAGCCAGCTGATCGGTTTCAGCAGTGGTATAGCGGATAGCATACCCGATAGCTAGGATTCCGATGAAGGTGTTCCGCACGAGTTTCGTTATTGTCGCCCACTGTCCCGCCGACTCAGAGAAGGCGAAGCCAACAGCTGCTGTCGGTCCAGTACTAAAGAGGCTCAATCCGGCCCAGATACCGAACTGCTTGCCCGAGAGAGGCAATAGCTGGCCTACTAGCGGGAACACGACGAGCGTGACAGCATCGAATAACAGTATCGTCGCAACGGCGTAGGTGATGTCCGTTTCGTCGACCTCGATACTACCCGACACGGCCAAGACAGCGGAGACACCACAGACACTCGCACCGGCAGCGAGCAACGATCTCGTCTGCTTCTTTATTTCGAAGAGCCGACCGACGATCCACTCCATGTACAGGACGCCGAAGAGCACTATGACGCTGGCCAGCATCGCAACGATCGGACCGGTGTCAACGATCTCGGCCAGTGTGAGACGAACCCCGAGGAGCACGATTCCGGTCTGGAGGAAGAATTTGTGCGTGTCTAAGCCAGGTTGAATCCAGTCAGGGACACTAGTCGTATTGCCGATGAGTGCTCCAGTTCCTATCGCGATAATAAGTGAAGTCATAGCTGGGATGGCATCCCCGAGGTACCGAGCGATAACAGCGATCCCGAACAGTACCAGAATACCTGGAGCTACTTTTCGTAAACTTGTTCCCGGGGACTTCATCAGGGGAGGACTCCTGCGAGGTACGGGAGCACGATGAGTATACCGAACAAGCTTGCTTTCCAGCCACGGTCCAACGCCTCCCAGCGATACAATACGGTGGATTGGATTTTTGCACTACCTGACAATAGGCCGGTCTGCTCAGACATACTCACACGGAACAGGGTGGAGGAATTATTTATATTTACTGGTAGCCGTTCAGAAAACGGACGCGTCACCATCCGAAAGTTACCGTCGCACCAGTGAGACAGGTGCGTACAGAATCGATAGTTGGAGACAGCATCTCACTGTCGCGAAGTATGGTTCGAACTCCCTGTCGAGATATCCGTTGTTTTAATCCGGGTTCTGGGACACTCTGCGAAGAGAGTTGTTCGATCAGACGATAGAGAAGCCTCCGTCGGCAATCAGCACGTGCCCGTTGACGTAACTCGCCATATCGGAGGCGAGGAACGTCGCGACATCAGCGATCTCTTCGGGCTCGGCTAACCGGCGTAGCGGGGTCGCGTCTTCTAGGTATGATTGGCGCTCTTCACTCATTATTTCGTGAACCATCTCGGTCAGCGTGCCACCAGGCCCAACAGCATTGACCCGGATTCCCATTGGGCCGTAGTCGATCGCGTTTTGATGGGTCATCATTGTTACTGCACCCTTGGAAGCACAGTACGCAGGTGCGTTTGCCCGACCGATTTTCCCGCTGATCGAGGAGATATTGACGATACTCCCACTGTTCTGCTCGATCATATGTTCGAGCGCAGCTTTCGTCCCGTAGTAGACGCCATCGACGTTGATACGCATCAGCTCTTCCCAGTCCTCGACAGGCGTTTCGTGGAGCAAGGTCTGCTGGAGGATTCCGGCGTTGTTGACCATGACGTCGACCGAATCGTACTCGTCCGCCGCCGTATCAACAAGGTTCTGCACATCGTCGTACTCAGTGACATCCGCCTCGATGTGCGTCGCCTCACCACCTCGGTCATTGATCAATTCAGCTGTTGGGACGCCCCCCTCCCGCGGATCTTGTCTGATATCACCGATGACGACAGTAGCACCGTGGTCGGCGTATTTTTGAGCAATTGCTCTCCCGATACCACTCGCACCGCCAGTGACAACAGCTGTCTTTCCCTCAAGCATCACACACACAGCGTGGTGGGTATAGTATATAAATCCATTCACGACTTTACTGTTCAATTGTGTAGAATTCGTGATCGTCCGAACTTCCGTGTTAGACGTTAACAATATTTGAACCCCCGTTCGGCCCACACCGTATATCGGACGGTCCAGGTCTAACGTCACCACTGGCAACAATTAGAGAGTATTCGACTCATTCGAACAGAAAATCGAGGCTATCGAGAACAGGCAATACATAGAACAGCGGTCCATAACGGTTTATCATGTTCCTCTTGGAGTGGGAGCTGTTCACAGACATCAATGATGAGGAAAATCCACCATTCTGCCGGATATGACTGTTCTAATAGCTCGAACAAGAATTATAACGTAGGATATCGAATAGCCGAATATGAGCGACAACCCTGAGAATACGGAACGAACGACGGAAAAATTGCTTAGTATAATTTCGGCACTTCACGAACGGGGTCCACAGGGGGTGACAGAACTCGCGACGTATCTGGACATCCCGAAAAGTACAGTTCACTACCATCTCCAGGCACTCAAGGACCAAGGATACGTGGTCCAGACCGATCAGAAGTACCGGATTGGGCTACGCTTCCTTGAGATCGGCGGGCAAGCACGGCGTCGAATCCCGCTATTCGAAGCTGCAGCGGACGAGATCAACGATCTCGCAGACGGGACTGGCGATCTAGCGATCCTCATGGTGGAAGAGCAGGGATTGGGTACCATACTGTACAAACAGGCCGGTGACGAGGCGATAGATATGGACGCATCAATCGGTCGACGAGCACGTCTCCACGACAGGGCACTCGGAAAAGCAATTCTTGCCCACCTCCCCGAAGAGCGGGTCGAAGCAATCATTCAGGAGTACGGACTTCGGCAAACAACAGAGCACACGATCGACGATCGCGAAGAGCTGTTCGACTCATTGGAACAGATTCGAGAAGAGGGTGTGTCCTACAATCGTGGCGAAGCGGTCGAGGGCCTTCGTGGCGTTGCAGTGCCAATCCTCACAGACGAGGGAGAAGTTCTCGGTGCAATCAGTATTGCTGGGCCTGCAGCGCGGTTAGACGGCGACCGGTTTACTGAGGAACTTCCAAATCGCCTGTTTCAGGCCAAGAACGTGATCGAGCTAAAGATTCAAAAGAACGCCAGTTCACACATGAATCACTGATCCGGTGGTTGTACCTCCCCCCCTGCAAACCACTTAATAACAGTCGTACACATATTATTCAGAGCACCGAATGTAATCAACAGGAACAGGACCCCGATAACAGCCGTACACACGTTATACTCGATGATCAACGACTCACAAAAGCCATTACAGCCGAATATAAGTATGCTAGCCGACAAACAAGAGTATATATGCGACTTTTGTTTTTACTTTCCGCTCTAATTCTTACTATAAGAGCTTATTTTCCTCTTGTGGCTTCATATTTGTACTATATGAATATATAATTTCTCTATCAGTTTCTATCCTTCTACTTTTCGTATATTTTCTCCCGCATTTCTCTACTTTAATTCTATTTTGGGTGTATAGGTCCGAGAAGAGATATTCTTGATCAGAAGCGGTTCGTGACCTGTAACAAGTCGTTCGCCCCGAGAACCGGTACCAGGGCTCATTGTCGCTGGCTCGGATACCTCGTTCGAACACTGTTGGCCTCGCGGAGAGGTGAGTAGGCCGACAGCCCGTCGGGCTGTTGAGCGGGCCGCCCCTGTTGTATCGACGAGTTCTGGAATCATGAATTCACTCTCGTAGGTATCGACGCGGAGTCTGAGTCTCTTATCAGCAGTGTTGGCCCGGAAACCCCCAGTAGTGACGTCTATGCAGGCCGCTGATTCCGTTTGATCTTCCCGGAGATTATCCGAAACTACAAACCGTCAAAGTATCGTATAAGCGAAACGCTGAACAGTGGAACCGACTGTCGGTACTCCTATGAAGATCTCGCAAGTGAGGCCATCTACGTTGAGGAATAAAAATTGTTCGGCTCCCCAACGCTTAGCGAGCAGGAATTGAGAAAACCACCAGCCAGCAGCCAGGTACAGCATCTCCAACAACCACCAGGCGGGAGATATCGTCGGCGGTAGCTGTGGCTGTGCGGTGAGGCGACCACCGGTGGCTGGTATGTCGCGCCTTTACGCAGGTACCTCCGGTGGGTCGCACGGGTTCTTTCCGCGTGAGCATGTGGAAGATTGACACCAACAGTTTCCGAGCTGTGGCGACGATTGCTATTTGGTGATTCTTCTTCTCTTTGAGCCGCGTGTAGAAGTTCCCGAGGTACTCGTCGTGCTTGACCGCCACATGTGCACTCTGGACGAGGGTCCAGCGCAACGGCGCTGAACTTTCTTTGCTGATACTCCCACGAACCTCTGTCTCACCAGACTGGTGCACCTCTGGATCCAGCCCGGCATAACCCACTGACTGCTCGTCGCACTCACCAATGACTGACAAGTGAGCCTCCACAATTGTTCGATCAGCATCCGACAAAGAGCTCAGCCGTTGGCACCGAACAACTCGCTGTCGTAGGTATTGTCAGTCCGCGCCAGCACGGCCTGAACACGGTTTTTCTCAGCAGTGCGTTCTTCGACAAGCGATTTCCGCGTCCGGACGAGATCCACACGCTGCGGGATCTCGTCCGGCGGGACGTAGCTTTCTGCGAGCATGTCTGCCCGCAGCATCAGCGCCAGTCGCTTTGCGTCGATGCGATCGGTCTTGACCGTCGCGTCGGCAATAATCCGATTCTTTGATGGATCAACCAGCGTCACATCACAATACTCGTCGAGCGTCTCATAGATCGGGCGGTAGTTGCCCGATGCTTCGATGGCAGCCTCACTGCCAGCGTACTGCTCGGCGAGGTCGTCGAGACGGTCGTTTGGTAAGCGAATCTCGTTGTGCAGGTTGCCGTCGGGTTCGACGACGGCAACCTGCGAATACCGTTTGTGGATGTCGATTCCAAGGTACATTGAAACGCCTCCGATGGGACTGCTCAGGCGTGGAACTGGAAAGACTCCTATGCGTGCTCGGTGGCACAATACGCTTCGTCTTTCCACGGGCCTTGGACCAGTCTTCCGCAACGTGTTGAACACATCAGTACCGAAGCGGTCTCATGCACTCCCGTTGACCTTGTTCGGACGCCATGAGCTTAATTGCGAGATCTTCATAGCGTCTTCTCAGCCGTCACGGTCCCTGGGCTGAATGTATCATTGCGTACGTCCACCGGTATACTGTTCCTCGACGTGGCGAACCTGGCAGGCGACCCCGCGAGTGGCGTCAGCCATCGCCGGGCCGGGCATCTGTGCGCGCCCGACGCCGAAGGCAGATGGCCCCTCAACGACGACTTCGTCGCCGACCCGGATGGCGTCGCTGGCGTCGATAATGCCGGGCGCGAGCACCGAGCCGTGGGGAACGAAGTCGTCGATTTCGACGCGTTTGACCGGGACGCCCGAGTCGACCCAGCGCCGGGCACCGGCGATGGTGAGGCCGAGGACGCCGTACTGCTGGGTCAGCGCGGCGAGTTGCTCGCCCTGACTGTCGCCGGTTCGCTCGCCGTGGGCGCGCAGTTGCGGGTAGGTGCCCTCGGCGGTGAGGTCCTCGCCGAAGATGGCGTCGCCCGCGCCGGCCCCGAACTGGTAGTCTGCGACCGCCCGGAGCGTGTTGTGCTGGCGCTCGCGTTTGAGATACTTCGGGTAGCCTTCCAGCGCGCCGGCCAGTTCGGCAAGCGAGTCGGTCGTCGTCGGGTGGTCCTCGACGGTGTCGGTGAAGTCCATATCCAGGGCATCCTCGACGCGCTCACAGATTTCACGGTAGCCGTCCTCGGGGACGTGGGCAATGACCTCGGGGTAGCTCGTCCCGTCGAGATACCGTTCGAGCACGTCGCTGACGAACTCGATTTCGTTGGCGCTCCAGTGCCCGGTCACGACGGAGTCGTAGTGCTGTGCGGGGTAGGTCAGTTCCAGTTCCTGCGGGACGACCCCGATGGGCGAAGTCATCGACAGCATGTGGCCCCGGAACTGGACCGACCGGTGGTACTGTTCGTAGCTCTGGGAATCGCTGTAGGGCTTGCGCGCCGAGCAGGGGACGATCACGAGCGGTTGCTCCTCGAACCGGCACTGGTACCGCTCGGTGACGCGCTGGGCGAACCGCTGGATCTCGACCCGGCCCATCGTGTCCTCGGTGGCGGCAGTGATCTCCTCGCGCCGGTAGATCGGCGCGTGGCGTTCGAGGTAGGCGTACTGCTGGTCGAGGCGGCGCATCGTCGCCGTGAGCCACTGATCCTGTCGGGCCTGGCCCTCGATGTAGTCACGGAGTCGGCCGTCCCGGATCCGGCGGCGGACCCGCGCCAGTTCCGCTTCGAGTGCGTTGACGTTGTGTTCGACACAGTCTTGCCGGTCGAACGTATCGCGTGGCCCCTGGCAGGCCGGGCACGAGCAGGGGAGTTCGTCCAGATCTTCGAGGAAGTAGGCGTCGTCGGTCGTGAGATAGCGCCCCTGGGTCCCTCGCACCACTGCCCTGTCGGTATCCACGAGGTCGACGCCGGCGTAGATCAGCGTCGCGACGTTGCGCGGTGTGGCAACCCCCGAGAGCACGAGCGCCGTATCGTCCGGGATCGCGTCTCGCGTCCGGATTACCGCGTCGACGAAGACCTCGGCGTGGCCAGTGAGGCCGGGCGCACCCGAGAGCACGTAGGCGTCGGCCCCGTAGTCGTCGGCCGCGTCATTCGAGACGACAGCGGCGCTCGGGAAATCCACGTCCGGGTAGTCGACGGCGAAGGCCTCGGTGACTTCGTCGGGCGTCCCGCCGGGCAGGCCGCGGTGTGGGAGAACGGTGAGAACGTGCTCTGATCCCTCCGGCAG
>PXRO01000001.1 GCA_003021685.1 Halobacteriales archaeon QS_4_62_28 | reverse complement strand
GGTACATAAGCTACTATCATAAGACTGTTCGTCAAAAGAACAATATCAGTCGCCGTACTTCCAATAAACGCAATTATACACCCAATTCGGAGATTTGCTATGATACGGGCTGTGTCCAATCGTTACCCCTATATTCGTAATCGACTCGTATTACCGGCCGTCCACCCGTGAACGATTTCGCGTGGTATACATCGATACATTGTGATAGCCGACAGTACACCCCACCTAAACAGTTATCCATCGAACACACCCGTCTGGACGCTAATTGATACGGTTATGAGCACGATTGTCGTCTGGTTTCGGCGGGACCTCCGCTGTCACGACAACGAGACGCTGGCACGGGCCGTCGTGGACGCCGACGAAGTCGTTCCGCTGTACTGTCTCCCGAGCCGTCTGACGGGTGCGGGACTGTTCGGACTCGACAAGACTGGTCCGTATCGCGCCCGGTTCCTGCTCGACAGTCTCGCCGACCTCCGGACCTCGCTACGCGAGCGTGACGGGGAGTTGTTCGTCCGTCGAGGGAGTCCCGCATCGGTCGTCCCGACTGTGGCCCGACAGTTCGACGCCGAGGCGGTGTACTGGCAGGACCTGCCGGGTACCGAGGAACGGACCGAAGCCCGACGAGTACGGTCGGAACTCACAGACGAGGGAATCGATCACGAAACGTTCTGGACGCACACCCTCTACCATCGCGACGATCTGCCGCGGCCGCCGCCCGAGATTTCGGATACGTTTACCCCCTGGAAGGATCGAACAGAGGCCAAGGCGAACGTTCGAGCGCCGACACCGGCACCGTCCGACGTTCCGACGCCGGTCGGTGCGCAGGGCTCGCTCCCGTCGCTTGCGGCATTTGGCCACCAGTCCTCGGATGCGGAACTCGACGAACGGACAGTCCTCGACTGGGAGGGTGGTGAGCAGGCGGGTCTCGACCGGATCGCCACCTACATCTGGGAGCAGGACTGCCTGCGCGAATACCGCGAAACCCGGAACGGACTACTGGGTTCGGACTACTCCTCGAAGTTCTCCCCCTGGCTCGCGCTGGGGTGTCTCTCGCCCCGCCGGATCCACCGGGAAGTAAAGCAGTACGAGGCCGACCGCGTCGCGAACAAATCGACGTACTGGCTCGTCTTCGAACTCGCGTGGCGGGACTACTTCCAGTACCAGTTACAAAAGCACGGCAAACAGTGGTTCCAGCAGGGCGGCATTCGAGAGCGTGCGGACATCGAATGGCGACGCGACCGCGAGCAGTTCCAACGCTGGGCGGCCGGCGAGACTGGCATCCCGTTCGTCGACGCCAACATGCGGGAGTTGAACGAGACGGGCTACGTGAGCAACCGTGGCCGGCAGAACGTCGCCTCGTTTCTCGCCAACAACCTCCGGATCGACTGGCGGATGGGCGCGGCCTACTTCGAGGCCCGACTGGTCGATTACGACGTGGCCTCGAACTGGTGTAACTGGGCGTACAACGCTCAGGTCGGCAACGACTCACGGGACAGGTACTTCGACATCGTCGGCCAGGCCAGGCAGTACGACGCCGACGCCGAGTACGTCGGCCAGTGGCTCCCGGAACTTGCATCCCTGCCAGCGAAATTCGCCCACGAACCGTGGCGACTGAGCGAGGCCCAGCGGGCCGAGTACAGTGTCGAACTGGGGGTAGACTACCCTGCACCGATGATCGACCTCGAAGCCTCATACGAGAAACTGCGCTGATACTACCGGCTGTCCGTCCGTCACGGATTTCGCGACCCCGGGGTCGCGAATATCGTGACACAGTGACAGCCGGCAGTATGTGGAACACGGTATTTCGACCACTACGTGGCGCGGTATCACTTCCCGCCGTAGATCCGGTCGAGGCGGTCCTCGAAGGCCTGACGGATGTTGCGACGTTTCTTCTTCATTGAAGGTGTCAGGAGGTCGTCCTCGGCGGTCCACTCGCGGGGGACGAGTTCGAAGGCCTTGATCTGTTCGACCCGTCCGAGGTCCTCGTTGACCGTGTCGACCGCCGCCTGAATCCACTCGCGCACACGGTCGTCCTCGCATATCTCCGCTTTCGAGTCCGGGAGGTCGATTCCCTTTCGGTCGGCCCATCGGCGCAGTTGCTCGACGTTCGGGACGAAGAGCGCGGCAACGAACTTCCGGTCGTCGCCGACCACCATCGCCTGTGCGATCCGGTCGCTGGTCGAAAAGGCGTCTTCTATCGGCTGAGGGGCGACGTTCTTACCCGTCGAGAGGACGATCATCTCTTTCAGGCGGTCGTGGTAGATCAGGAAGTCCTCTTCGGTCTGCTCGATGATGTCGCCGGTCCGGAACCACCCGTCCTCGCTGAACGCTCGGGCCGTCTCGGCCCCGCGGTTCCAGTAGCCCGGCGACACGTTCGGGCCACGGACGAGCAGTTCGCCAACATCCCGTTGGGTCTCGAAGTCGGACTGGTCGACGACGGTCGTGTCGACTTTCACCTCCATGTCCGGGACTGGCACGCCGAGGGTCCCCGGCCGAACGTCCTCCGGTGGGTTGACCGAGACGACGGGTGCCGTTTCCGTGAGGCCGTACCCCTCGACAATCCGGAGGTCCATCCCGAGGAACGTCTGGCAGAGTTCTTTCGAGAGGCTGCCACCGCCACTGACCATGAAGTCGATGTTGCCGCCGAGATTCTCCCTGAGTTGGCTGTACACGAGTTGCTCCGAGATGCGGTGCTTGAGTCGGAGGCCGGTCCCTGGGTCGTCGGTCTCGGTCCACTCTCTGGCGACGCCGACGGACCACTCGAAGATTCGCTGTTTGAGCCCCGACTCGCTGGCCTGCTGGCGCATCCGGTCGAAGATTCGCTGGTAGACGCGCGGGACGCTCGCACCGGTGTCGGGCCGGATCAGTTCGATGTCGTCGGCCAGTGTATCGGCGGTCTCGACGTAGCCGACGCTCGCGCCGACGCCGAACATCACGAAGTGGCCCGAGAGGCGTTCGAAGACGTGTGCAAGCGGCAGGAACGCGATGGATGTGGTCTCCGGGGACAGCGTCGGCAGGCCATCCGCTTTGTCGGGCCGGGGAGCGAGGCGCTTGTACACCTGATTGACGTTCGACCGGAAGTTCCGATGGGTGAGTTTCACGCCCTTTGGCTGACCGGTCGTCCCGGAGGTGTAGATCAGACTCGCGAGGTCCTCGGGTGAGCGCTCTTCGAGCCAGGATTCGTAGGTCGACATGTCGTAGACTTCGGCCCCGATATCGTGGAGTTCGCCGAGCGTGTAGATGTCGTCCCTGTCGGTCTCGCACTCGTCCATGACGATAATAAAGGAAAGGTCGAGTCCGTCCTCGACTTCGAGGACTCGCTCCAAGAGGTCGGCGTTCTCGACGACGACGCCGCTGGCACCCGGATCGTTCAGGAGGTACTCGACCTGTCGTGCGGAGGACTCCGTATAGACCGTGGTGACAACGGCACCGGCGGCCAGCGCGGCGAAATCCGAGAGCGCCCACTCCATGCGGGTGCTGGCGAAGATACCGACGCGCGTGTCGTGTTCGACACCGAGTTCCCGGAACCCGGCCGCGAGGTTGTGGACGACCTGTCGCATCTCGTCGTACGTGATCGACGCGTACGCGCCCTCGGGTGCCGCCGGAATCACGTCGGACGCGAGCGAGCGGTCGTAGATGCCGCCCTTGTACAACTGGGCGACCCTGTCTGCGTTCCGGTCGACACTCGCCTCGAACAGTTCCGGGATGGTCGACTCGTCGACGACCGGATCCGTGTACTCTCGCTCTGCCTCGCGCCAGGCCGGCACTGTCCCAGACTCAGCCATGATCTGGACCTACATACCCGTCAATAATATAAATACGGGCGGGAGCGACCGCGAGACTTTAACGCGGCGGGCCAGAACGATAGGTATGACTGACGGGTGGTACGCGGGTCTCGACCCCGGCGACACGGCGGCAGGAACCACTGCGATACGCGAGGGTAGCACCAGCGCACCGGACGAGTGGCCGTCACTGGCCGTCGAGATCGGGTTCGCCGAGGACGAGGCAAAGTACTACGAACTGTTGCACACTGCGACGATGGCGGCTACCGAGGCGGCCGTTCAGGAGCAGGAGGGTGCCGACGACCGGCAACTCGTCCACGCGGTGCGGTCGATGACCGACTGTGAGCAAACGGCAAACGAACTGGCAGAGCGAGTCGCCGAGTGGGGCGAGAGTAGATCACGCGACGCCGGCAGTGGCGTCGAATATGCCCGCGAACTCGCCGAAAACGAGGGCGAGGACGCTGCGGGCGCACAACTCCAGTCGCTCGCACAGCGGGTGGTCGACCTCGACGAGGAGGCCGCGCGACTCCGATCCTACATCGAACGGACCGCGCCTGCGGTCGCGCCGAACCTCGCTGCGCTGGCCGGCCCAGTGCTCACCGCCCGTCTGCTGTCGCTCGCTGGCGGCCTGGAATCGCTCGCGAAGAAGCCCAGCGGGACGGTGCAGGTTCTCGGCGCGGAGGACGCCCTCTTTGCCCACTTACGCGGGAACGCGCCGTCGCCCAAACACGGCATCATCTTCACTCACGAGGCTGTTCGGGGCACCCACCCAGAGCATCGCGGGTCGGCGGCCCGCGCGCTGGCGGGCAAGCTCTCGATTGGAGCCCGGATCGACCACTACAGCGGTGATTTGCGTCCCGAACTGCAGGCCGAACTCGACGAGCGAATCGAGACGATTCAGGCGCGAACAGAGGGTGAGAAGCAGTGACGCTGCCCGACGGCGTCGAGCGTCACGCCTTCGACGGTGAGACCGCCCTCGCGACACGGGGCGATCCCGTCTACGGGGAGGACACCGACGGGTCGTGGCGACGCTGGAATCCCCACCGGTCGAAACTCGGCGCGATGCTCGTTTCCGGAATGGAGACGGGGCTGACCGGAGGCGAGACCGTGCTGTATCTGGGTGCCGCGGCCGGGACGACCGTCAGCCACGTCACGGATTTCGCCGGGCCGACCTACGCCGTCGAGTTCGCCCCGCGGCCGGTCCGGGATCTCCTTGATGCAGCACGCACGCGAGAGCGCCTCTTTCCACTGCTCGAAGACGCACGCCAACCCGAACAGTACGCCCACGTCGTCGAACCGGTCGATGTTCTCGTCCAAGACGTTGCCACACGAGGGCAGGCCCTCGTCGCCAACCGGAACGCGCAGTTCCTGCGGTCGGACGGTCGCCTCCTGCTGGCGATCAAGGCCCGAAGCGAGGACGTGACTGCCGATCCCGAGGCTGTCTTCGAGGACGTGCTGGACACGCTGACCGAGCGCTACGAAGTGCTGTCGACCGAGTCGCTGGCTCCCTATCACGACGACCATCTCGGTGTCGTCGCTCGACCGCGCCGTGACGGAACGTTTTAACAGTCGGCAACCGACAACCCGACCGATGGAGGAGACGGGTTCCGCCGCGGCGTTCGATCGGATGGGCACGCTCGGCATCGAAGAGGAGTTCTACGTCGTCGACGAGTACGGTCGGCCAACGTCTGGCTCTGACGAACTGGTCTATGAGCGTGAACCGCCGGAGATTCTGGAGGGCCGACTCGACCACGAACTGTTCAAGACGGTGATCGAGACCCAGACGCCCACCATCGAGTCGTTCGACGATGCGAGGGATGTGTTCGACGATATCAGGAACGCCCTCGTTCGTCACGCGTCTGCCAGTGGCTTTCAGGTCGCGGCAGCGGGCCTGCATCCGCTGGCCAAGTGGCGCGAACTCGAACACGCCGAAAAGACCCGCTATCGCTCCCAGCTAGAACGAATCCAGTACCCACAGCACCGGAACACGACGGCAGGCCTGCACGTCCACGTCGGGGTCGACGACGCCGACAAGGCCGTCTGGATCGCCAACGAACTCAGGTGGCACCTTCCCGTAATGCTCGCGCTGTCGGCCAACTCCCCGTACTGGGATGGCTTCGACACTGGACTGGCGTCGGCGCGTGCCAAAATCTTCGAAGGACTGCCCAACACGGGGATGCCGACTGCGTTCGACTCCTACGACGATTTCGCGGCGTTCGAACGCCGGATGGTCGAGTCGGAGAGCATCGACGACAGAGGCGAACTCTGGTTCGACGTGCGGCCCCACTCCGGCCACGGTACCGTCGAGGTCCGGACGCCGGATGGACAGCAGGACCGCGACATCGTGATGGGTTTCGTTGAGTACGTCCACGCCCTCGTCGTATCGATGGCACAGCGCTACGAGGACGGCGAGTCGAACACACGAATGCGCCGTGAAGTCCTCAACGAGAACAAGTGGCGGGCAATCCGCCACGGCCACGACGCGGAACTCCTCACCCGCGACGGCGAGACGGCGTCACTCGGGACGGTCGTCGACCAGGAATGCTCTCGGCTCGGCATCGACGGAGTACAGCGCATCTACGAGCGAGAGAGCGGCGCACATCGACAGCGCCGGCTCCGCCAGCAAGCGGGTGTCGCGACGCTCGCCGATGATCTCCTGTTAGTAAACGACGCGTAACTGGGTCCCACCCCGTTCCGCGCATCCGTTGCCCGCTGTCTGCATCCCGGTGCGGTTGGACCACCAGTCCAACCAGTTTCACAAATGCGGTGTCGTCTCCCATGCCACACCGCTACGTGCACTTTGCGTTGTTGATGGTAAATAGTTGCCGAGCCAATTCATCGCTAATAATTGGATGGCGATTTTACGACTCTTTAAACGAGTAATGTCTGATGGTAATTCTGACCCCCGAGCGACGAGCCAAGGGTTTTTGTGAGACAGGGGCTTTCGTCCTTCTAGAAACGACGCATGTCCCCAGACGATACTATGGACGACGAACCACCGGACGAACCGTTCGAAGAAGACCTCTCGAAGGATATCGACGTGCGAGAGCGACTCGAACAGGAGGCCGACCGCGCCGTCGAGTCGTTCGACGAGGGTATCGTCGACCTGCTCTCCTGGATTCTGGACACCGAGACGCGGGCGCGGATCTACGTTCACCTGCGACAGCATCCCGACAGCACGAGCGAGGAGATTTCGGAGGGGACCGGTCTCTACCCCAGTACGGTCCGTGAGGCACTGGCCGAACTGCACGGCGAGGGGAGAGTCATCCGCCAGAAACGCGAGAGCAGTGGTGCCGGCAACAACCCCTACGAGTACGCCGCAATCGCGCCGAGTGAACTCGTCTCCGGGGTCGTCGACGAGGTCCAGTCCGGACTAAACATGGTGTTCAACCTCGACGACCATCTCGGCCAACGAGAGCGCGAAGAGACCGGGACTGGGGCCGAGCCAGTGACGATCAGTGTCGAGGACGAAACGAACGATGTGGACGATACGACCGATGCAGACGACATGGCCGATGCAGACGACACGACCGATGCAGAGTCCGCTGACGACGAAGAGGAGTAAATCGGACCAGCGTCGGGCAGCTCGTAGTTGGCTCTCTCACAGTAAAGGGTGACAGTACAACACTGCCGGAGTCGAAGCCCCTATACCCGGAGGCGTTCTGTCCAGTTGTATGAAGGTCGCGCTGGGCGGGACGTTCGATCCGGTCCACGACGGTCACCGCGCGCTGTTCGAGCGCGCATTCCACCTTGGCGACGTGACGATCGGACTGACGAGTGACGAACTCGCAGCCAAGACCCGCAACTCCGACCGCCACATCCGTCCGTTCGAGACGCGCAAGCGGGACCTCGTCGACGAAGTCGAATCGTATGCAGACGAGTACGACCGGACCTACGAGGTCCGAGAACTGACAGAGCCGACAGGCATCGCGACGGAACCACAGTTCGAGGCACTGGTCGTCTCACCCGAGACCGAGACCGGCGGCAAGCGCATCAACGAAATCCGTCGGGATCGCGGCCACGAGCCGCTCGAAATCGAAATCGTCCCCCACGTCCATGCCGCCGACGGCGATATCGTCTCCAGCACTCGCATCGTCCGGGGCGAGATCGACCAGCATGGGAACGTAACGCCGAACAGCGACGGTCGCCCGAAACGACAGTAATCACCAGTCGGGCGCATCGAGTCCCGCATTTTCTAACATCGGCTTCCATCGCTGCTGGATGGTCAATCGAGACACGTCTGCAGCGTTGGCAACGACCCGCTGGGAGCGCTCCTGTCCGCTGACGAGCGCACCGACATAGAGGCTCGCGGCCATCACCGCCCGCTTGGATCGCTCTTCGTCCTCGGGCATCGATGACAGGAACAGATCTGCGGCGCGTGAGCGTGCCGTACTCTCCAGGTTGAGCGCGTCGGCCGCCGCTTCCAGATTCTCCAGCCACTCCTCGTGTTCACGCTGGTCGCTCGCGCGATACATATCCGCTCTTTGTCCGTCATCAGACTTAAAGCTCCTCGCGTTGCTTTTGCCCCGACCGCCCTGTGCCCGCGTTGATACTGCCGGCTGTCACTGTGTCATGCTGTTTACGACCCCGGGGTCGCACAATCTTTCACGGACGGACAGCCGGCAGTATACCGGTGGACGTACTGTTTGATACTACTCAGCCGTCACGGTCCTCGGGCTGAATGTATTATTGCGTACGTCCACCGGTATATGAGGCAGTCGCCGGAGAGCGTTAAGTACTTGACGCGGTCGGGAATAGGCTGCGGTGCGCGCGGGTAGCCAAGCCAGGAAACGGCGCAGCGCTTAGGACGCTGTCCCGTAGGGGTCCGCCGGTTCAAATCCGGTCCCGCGCACTGAGCGAACGAAGTGAGCGAAGGAGCAGGGCCGGTTTGAACCCTGGAAGACGAGCGAAGCGAGTCTTCATCCGGTTCAAATCCGGTCCCGCGCACTACGACGGCTTCGCCGTCGTGTAGTTTTCGCCTTGGCAGGGAGTGTCAACACATGGACCTGCCAATCACGCTCTCACGCTGTCCCGTATTCACCAACGGAGAGATCGACACGGACAGACCCATCCCAGTAGTGCCCAAATCACACGAGGGTCGTTGACTGAGAGGCAATTAGTAGACTACAGAGACCGTTGCGTCGAATTCCTGTCATGGCTGTTGAACGTCGGCAAGCGGCCGGGCAAGGCCGAAGGCTACTCGCCGTACACCGTCTACGGCACGGCCTACCGGACTGCAAGGTTCGACCTGTGGCTCTGGGAACAGAAGAATGAGTACAAACACCCGCCGGACGACGAAGACGCGGCAGCCTATATGGACTACCTCGCTGTCTCACCTATGGAAATTCTACTATCTGAACAAACCACCGTTGACGACATAATATTTTGGACTGCCGAGCTGAGTGGTCCCAAGAGAATGAGAACCACCAGATAGCAGGCCAATTATACTCTCAGTCAGCGGTAGGCGGGAGACATCGTGTGCGGTAGCTGCGGCTGGTGGGGCCTGAACAAGCCATTGACCGCCGCCGATCCGGTGGCGGTCAGGCACTCACACCTGGAGGATCATACACCTCCTCTCGGTCAAGCATGTGGAAGATAGACACCAGCAACTTACGAGCAGTTGCGACGATCGCTTTCTGCGAGCCCTGCTTTCCCGCTAATCAATCGTAGAACTGTTTCAGGCACTTGTCTTTACACGTGTGAACGGCTGTGCGCGCACACTGGACGAGGATCCAGCGTAACTGCCGGGAACCACGTTTCGAAATATTACCTTCGATCCGCGAGTCGCCTGACTCGCGGATCACCGGGTTCAATCCAGCGTAACTCACGACTTCTTTGTCCCGATCAAACCACTCTATCTCGCCGACTTCAGCGTAGATCATCAGCGCTGAATAGTAGCTCACGTCGGGAATCGTCGTTAGCAGCTGGGTCTCTGGAGGAGACCCAGCGCGCTCTTCGATCGCAGCTTCGAGCCGATCGATCTCGTCGGTCAGCGTCTCAATCATCACAAGATACGACGCTAGTAACTCGTCTCACGGCGTCGGGAGCGAGAGATCTCGGAGAGACTCTCGCCCCGACACACTCAGTGGCTTGATCTCTTGGGTGATGCCGTGATCGGACAGCAACCCGTGGATCTTACTGGCGAACTCAGTCCGGTTCTCGACCAACGTCTGTCGCCCGCGCACGAGTGTGCGGGCTTCCCTGATCTCGTCAGTTGGAACGTAACTCTCCGGTACTACATCTAACCGACCCATCCGCGCCAGCTCTTTCGCGTCGACGCGATCAGTCTTCTTGTCTGCATTTGCGATCAACGTGAGTTTGCTAGGGTGAGCAACAGTTACATCCAAATACTCAGACAGCGTATCGTAGATGTGGTAGTAATTGGTGGTCGCTTCGATGACGGCCTCAGCACCAGCGTACCGCTGGGCGAGGTCGTCGAGGTTCGCGTTCTCGACGCGAACCTCTTCGACAATCTCACCGGCCTCATCCATTACTGCTACCTGTGCGTCTCGCTTGTAAACGTCAATTCCAAGGTACACTGATTCTCACTCCGGGACGCCAGCGCGTGGAACAGAGATTCACCTATGCGGGCTTTCCCGGCTGCCGCTTCCGGCGGTAGCCGGGCTGTCGCGCCCAAGCGTCTTATTCTTACGCACTTGGACCAGTCAAATAAACGTGCTAGATGGCACGGAACAGCGGTCGGTCTCTTGTGCCCCATATCTTGTTCCACGCTCTCCAGGGATAGCAGAATTTCCATCGAGTCAGATAAGGCTGAAGAATGAGGCGGTGCGTTTTCTGAGTGCTCCATGCCCGAAAGCGACGCCTCACTGGATGTTTAGACGAGATCAACTTAGAGTTTGTTGAACGAGAAGCGACACCGCGATTGCTGATGAAGCTCAGTATTCAACTGCACCTCACTGGACTTTCGCTTTCGAATACTGTCTCTATTCTTGAGGTATTCGGTGTCAAACGTGCTCGATCCACCGTTCACAATTGGGTTTACAAGGCCGATCTGCAGCCTGAACCTGGTCGGCGTCCGGATCACGTTGCGGTTGATAAGACTGTGATCCGACTGAATGACGAGCAGTATTGGCTGTACGCCGCCATCGATCCAGAAACGAACGAATTAGTTTATACAAAGCTTAAGCCGACAACAACGAAGGTTCTCGCTTATTCATTTCTGACAGAACTCTCCAAGGAACACGATGTCTCCGACGCCGTGTTTCTCGTTGATGGACCGCACTCATTGTAGGATGCTTGCCAGCGCCACGGCTTCGATTTCAGATACGAGAAACACGGAAACCGGAACGCTGTTGAACGTGTCTTTAAAGAAATAAAACGGCGAACTATCTGTTTCTCAAACTGTTTTAGCAACGCTAACACGGAAACCGCCGACGATTGTCTCAGATCGTTTAGCTTCGCATGGAATCAGCTTGTTTGAACACTACCGTCGTCCTGGTCCTTTCTGACCTATGAAAGAATGCAGGCCAAGTGACGCAGACCATCGACTGGCGGCCGGTAGACCAGTTGGTAGCCTCACAGAGTTTTTTATGCATATATTTCAGTTATAGTAGCTATAGATAATTGTTCGTAACTTTTTCATTGAGTTTGCTGGAGGATATTAACAACCGGACGGGACGTTGGTTAACTTCAACTAGGGACACGTTGCCGCCGCCGCGTTTTTATCCTCTCTTGCGATCAATCGAGTGACTATCGGGAAACCTATGTCAGAAATTATTTTATCATCTCATTCTGATGTTTTGGCACTATTGTCACTCAACTCCATCGAAAAGGATAGGGGAGCACCGGGATCCAGAATGGATCAGCCGGACGACCACCGCAAGGACCGCTCAGTTGATTCGTCAGCAACGCTACGATTCCAGCTCGTCGACCCAGTCTTCGAGAGGCGTAAACTGGGTCGTGTCGTAGAGCGGTTCGACCCCGTACGGCGCCTCGACGATGCTCGTCAGATCGACGGTGCCGTTGTCGATAGCCAGCGTCACGAATCCGTCCTCGTGTCGCCAGTAAAGATCACCGTGGTGGTCGAGCGCCGTTGCCTGCATCTCCGGGAAGGCGCTGAGTCCACGGAGGTAGTGGTGGCCGTTGCGTTCGACGTGGTCGGCGCCGATGGTCGTCGTTACCGCGAAGTCGTGCTGGAGTTCGATCGGACCGACCGTCGTGAGGTCCTCGGCGCTAATCACGTGTGTCCCTTCCTCGCGAGCGTCCCGCGAGGCTATGAGGCACACGTTCATCACACCTTTGAATACGCCCTTGCAGTCCTTGTGGCTGGTGCCCGCGTAGCCGTGTTCGAGCGCCCGCTTGGCGCTCCTGAGGCGACCGCCGTCGCGGCCCGGTGGGAGTAGGTGCCGGCGGGCCCCAAGGTGACCGTCGTCATGCCCGACCATATCGGGGAGCGCGTAACAAGACTCGCGGTCCGGGCCGCCGGTCAGGTGCCGGTCGCGTGCAGCCACTCCTCGACGGGCGTGAACGCCTTGAGGTCGTAGAGGGGATCCACCCCGAACGGCGCCCCGACGGTGCTCGTCAGGTCGACGGTGCCGTCGGCGACGTCGAGGGCGACGAAGCCGGCGTCGTGGCGCCAATAGAGGTCGCCGTGGGCAGCCAGCGCCCGCTCCTGGACGTCCTCCGGGAAGGCGTCGAGACCGCGGAAGTAGTGGTGGCCGTTGCGCTCAACGTGGGGCGCGCCGATTGTCGCGGTGACCGCGAAGTCGGCCTGGAGCTCGATGGGCCCGACCGTCGTGAGATCCTCCGCGCTGATGACGTACTCCCGGCCGTCGTCGCGGGCGTTGCGGTGGGTAATCAGGCAGGCGTTGACGACGCCCTTGAAGACGCCCTTGCAGTTCTTGTGGCTGGTGCCGGCGTAGCCATAGTCGAGGGCCCGTCCGGCCCTGTCGATCCGGTCGTCGGACTCGTCGATGACGATCGGCGGGGCGTCTGCCCAAGAGGTGAACACCTCGCGGGTGTCGTCGGTGAACGCGTCGCCCCGGGTGAGCGGCTGTTCGACGTAGCGAACGCGATCCAGGATGGCCTCGAGGCCCGGATCGGCGGCGTGGGCCGTCCACTGGCGTCTGAACGCCTCGGCCGACGGGTAACTCTCGTTCGCGTCGACCGTACAC